>NC_016633.1:1878000-2504000 GCF_000236685.1 Sphaerochaeta pleomorpha str. Grapes
GTCAAGACAACAATGTTACGGGTAAAGTAGGGTCCATGGGCCCCGCTAAGATTCAGCAGCATGCTGTCGCGTCCGGCTACCGGATACACCTGCATAGCAACAATGGAGGGAATGTTCTTTTTTTCAATGCTGTTCATGTTTCTTTCCTACTCAACCACGACGTTCGCAAGCTTCTCGTAATATTTGACCATCGAACAATGGTCCTCACCCTGCAATCCGTCACTCTTCAAAGCCTGCATGATTTCCATTGCCTGGCTTGTCAAAGGAAGGGGTGCGCTTACCGCATGACCGGCATTGAGCGCATTATTCAAGTCTTTGATGTGCAGTTCGACACGGAAGCCCGGTTTGAAATTCCTATCCAGGATCATGGGGACCTTTGCATTCATGACCGTTGATCCGGCAAGGCCTCCGCGGATGGCTTCAAAGACGAGCTGGGGGTCGACCCCTGCTTTCTTTGCCAAGGTCATCGCTTCGCTGACCGCTGCGATATTAAGGGCAACGATTATCTGGTTGGAGAGTTTTGCAACGTTTCCAGCCCCAAGCTCCCCGACATATACGACTGACCCTCCCATTACCTCAAGCAAGGGCTTATACAGGTCAAACAATGCTTTCTTGCCACCACACATGATAGAGATGGTCCCGTCGATGGCCTTAGGCTCTCCGCCACTTACAGGGGCGTCGATCATCTCGATTCCCTTTTTGGCAAGCTCAGCACCGATAGCCCTGCTTTCCACTGGGTCGATTGAACTCATATCGATAAGGACGGTTCCTTCTTTGGCTCCATCCAATATGCCATCTTTACCTAATGCAATCGCACGTACATGGGGAGAATTGGGAACCATGGTTATGATCAAACTACAAGATTGGGCAACAGCTGCTCCGTTGGGGGCTGACTCAGCACCCAAGGCAATCAATTCTGCTACTGCATTCTGATTAAAATCGCACACGACCAAGCTGTGGCCTGCTTTGAGCAGGTTCTTGGCCATTGGCTTTCCCATAATTCCCAATCCGATAAATCCGACTTTCATATGATTCTCCTTACCTTTCAGGGCTCGTCTCCGGTACAGGAGAAAACCCAACTGAGAGGGGCGCTGTTCACCTATACTTAAAACAGCAAACCCATCCTGATGTTTAGGGTATGGTAAACCCGAGAATTTGTGTTGTCAACTTATATTTGATAAAATTCAAATATCAATTGATTTTTCCAAATTTTATTTAATATTTATCAACTTTCTACCAAATAAATATTTTTGTGTTTGAAGTATACCTAGGTTTAAAGTCTGTTTTACTACTCCAAATTTTATTTATTTGTTTTTAATACAAATAATTATATTAACCCTCTCTGTTTAATAGACACTCTTGAAAGAATGTATAAAAGCAATAATCCAGAGAAGTTATCGCTTTTTGATATGCCTTTAGCAGGCAGAAACCTTACTAAAGGCGATACTATTTGTTTTTTCTCTTGATCCGAATTCAATAAAAACAAATTATATTTGATTTAATGATACTTTAATTTGATTTCTCATGAATTTCTTGCTAGTATACAAAGCACAGATAGGGAATTGGGGAAAGTCTCTGAAACGTAAGCCAAAGCCCACCCAAAGGAAAAACGTATGGATTCAGATTCCGACCGCTACAATATAAAAACAGTTGAACGGGCCTTCCAGATTCTTGATTATGCAAGTGAGCAATCTTGCCCTGTTTCAATTCAGGACATCGGCGCTGCCCTCGATATTAACACAAACATGACCTTCAGGCTCCTTGCCTCCTTGGTCAATTCCGGGTACATGGTCAAGGATGCCTCCACAGGCTTATACTCAGTCTCACTTAAATCGCTGAGGTTGTCCCGTAATGCCCTGCACTCGGTGGAAATCAGAAAAGTGTGTATGCCCTACCTTGAGCTTCTGTGGAATGTATTCCCGAAGGCAAACCTCAACATGGCTGTCTATTACCAAGGAGATGTCCTGGTAATCGATCGCATTGACAGCCAGTCCTTGCCCAGGACATATTTCACCCCGGGAAGGACTCTTCCCTTCCATTGCACAGGATTGGGAAAGATCCTTACCTGCACCTTGCCAGAAGCGGAAATCGACCAGCTTATCAAGGACCGTGGCCTGAAACAGTATACGCTCAGTACCATCACAACTGTAGAGGGAATCAAGGAAGAGTTGAAAAAAGTTCGGTTGGAACAGGTAGGAAGAGACCGGAACGAATTTATCAGCGGAGACAACTGCAGTGCCGTCCCTGTGTACGGGAAAGGTGGCCAGATTATTGCCGGTATCAGCATTTCCGCCCTTGAACCCTATATGAAAGAAGAAGAGGTCGAAGCCTCAATTCCCAAACTGAGGGAAACGGCCATGAAGATTTCCTATACCATGGGATTCAACGAAGGGATCTAAGAAGAGAAAGAAACCTGGTCTATGACAAAGGGCCAAGGAAAGAAGGCAAATGCCTTGCTTTTCATCGCTTCTGCACAGGCTATCGAAAAGAACATACCCCGCAAAGGGGAAAAGCCACTGGTAAAAAGATTGGATATACCCTGGAGGGGATATTGCATATTTCTACCCTCTAGGGTATATTCTAAATATATACCTTGGAGGGGATATGAACTATACCATACACCTCGTGCAACAGCTGGGCCCAGTCTTGAAAGGAATTCGAAAAAAGTCGGGGATGACACAAAAACAAGTAGCCGAAAAAGTAGGCCTGCTTCCCAAAACAATCTCGGCCCTGGAATCTGGTTCCCCAAGAAGCACCCTCGACAGCTTATTCACGTTGTTGAGCGCCTATGGCTATACCATTGAACTCGCTCAAAAAGTTGAAGATTCACCTTCAGCCTTTGACTGGTAACGCGGTATGCATAAAAACCTCTTTGTCTACATGAACGGCTTATTTGTAGGAACCTGGGAGCAGACTCCTTCCCTATTGCAGTCTTTCACCTATGACCAGACTTGGTTGCATAATCCTAAGGGAAGGGCAATCTCCTTGTCACTTCCCTTATCTGAGATAACCTACAAAGGAAAGGTCGTTGCTTCTTTTTTTGAAAATCTTCTTCCTGAATCCGAAGCAGTGAGGAGAAAACTCCAAAACCGATTCAAGACATCATCCATCAGGGCCTTTGAGCTTCTCGAAGAAATCGGGAGGGATTGTGTAGGAGCCCTTCAGATTGTTCCCAAGCCGATGGACAAAACTTCTCTAACTCAGAAAATAGAGGGAACTCTTGTCAAGGAGCATGAAATAGCTCACATACTGAGGAAAATACAAGGTCTGGAATCAAATAATTCAACTATCTCTGCAACTGATTTTCGAATCTCTGTATCTGGGGCACAAGAAAAGACAGCTTTTCTCAGATACCAAGGGCAATGGATGATACCAAAAGGAGTTACCCCTACTACCCACATCTTCAAGTTGCCTATTGGAAAAATACAGGACTTCATCGATTTTTCTGATTCCATCGAAAACGAATGGCTGTCCAACCATATCGCGGGTTATTTCGGAATGCCTGTCTGCAATTCGACTATCCAGAGCTTTGAAGAACAAAAAGTACTAGTAGTCGAACGCTTTGACCGGGAATGGAGTCAAGATCAAAAACAGTTGATACGTCTCCCCCAAGAAGATCTCTGCCAGGCTCTGGGATGCTCCCCGGACCAAAAATACCAGTCAGACGGGGGGCCCGGAATTCTGGAAATTATGAAATTATTGCAGGGTTCCAATAGGGCAGAAGAAGACAGGGATTTATTCTTCAAATCGCAGGTGTTGTCTTATCTGATGGCAGCTCCTGATGCCCATGCAAAGAATTTCAGTCTCGCTCTAGGGCGGAGAGGGTCCTTTCGCTTGACTCCTTTCTATGACATTATGTCAGCCTATCCGTTGTTCAAAAAGACATCTTCTTCCCTGGATCCTAAAAAGCTTACCCTTGCCATGGGGGTATACGGGAAAAGTATCCATTACAGATGGGATAGCATTACCAGAAGGTACTGGCTTGAAACAGGTCTCAGGGCAGGACTTTCCTCAGATCGTGTGGAAAGAATACTTGAAGGGATAGTCAACCAGGTCCCTACGGTAATCGACATGGTCTACAAGAATCTTCCCTCCGAATTCCCAAATTATATAGCTGACTCGATATGTGAGGGAATGGAAAAAACCGCACAGAACCTAACCAAATGAAAGATCACAGGTATAGGTTTTTTTGACCATCCTCTTTGCAGTGCAATGTCCTCGTGTTTGCACGTATCACTCTTTTATATATTGACTCTCAGCGTTCTTTTCGCGAATCTTTAGCTATCTCTCATTGAGAAAAAAGGGGTATACAATGAAGAAAACCAATGGTTTTATTCTTACGGCAATAATTTTTACATTACTCGTACCAGTTTCAACCTTCGCAGCCTCTGCAGGGAATGCAACCCTTGGCGGCGTAAACGGCTATCTGGTAATCCCGAGCGCAGAACCTGTGTACAGTGGAACCGATACAACAGTGGCCACAGGCTACTCTGCAATCGTCTCGTCCGGTACGTTTGCAAATATTCCATATTTCCAGATGGGTTTCAGTGGCAACTACGAAGTAGGTATCGCAACAGACATCGCTGACACCACGGACATACTCATAAACGCAAAATGGCGTTTTTCAAAAAGCGGAAACACTTCTATGGCATTGGGAACCGTAGCCCAGATCCTGGATGTCGGAAGCAACACCACCTTCGCAGACCAGATCTACTTTGCAACCACCTTCAACAGCACCTTTATCGACTGGCCTTCAAAGACAACCATCCTTGCAGGGTACACGTTCGACAACTCCCTGAATTCCGACATTAATTTCGGGATGGCTTTTGAGACACCATTCTTTAAGGACACCTTCAAGGAAAAGGTCAATTTCCTCATCGACTTCGGCAATGTTTCCTATAGCACCAAGCCAAACGGCGGCAATGCAGAGAACAGGGGAATGGTCAATGTAGGTCTCAGATTGGTTCCCGTACAGTTCCTCAAGTCAGTCTATGTGTCGGCAGACCTCAGGGCCCTGGATCTCTTCGACGACTCCGGCCGGGCTCTCAGTGCAGCGGTTGCGATTTCCTTCAGGCCTTCGAATAGCATCGTCAACTAAGAAGGTTGCTCTCTTTTAACTATAAACAGAACCACCCGGATGCCAATTCGGGTGGTTCTGTTTACATTGCTCTTTCTATCTCCAGCTGTCGATTTTTCTAACCCTAGGCAAATTTGGGAAATAACCCATCTGAAAGAGGAAGATAAAATCGACAAACAGGACCTATGTATCCACTTGTTTTGAAAACCTAAAAAAGGAATCCGGCACAAACCAGATTCCTTTTACTATTTGTAGGTTTTATTGGACTAACCCGTTATTTCTCCAGCATAATTTTCAGGATTTCCACATCGGTGGAATGCATACCGACCTGGGCCATTTTGCCCACACTACGGATCGTGCTTTCCACATCGCGCTTCACCATGCCTTCACCATGCTTGAACACCCCTCCGTTATCCTGGATGCAATACCCATTCAAAGCTGCTTCCAGTGCAATCGAAATCTTTGCCGCGCAGGAGGGTTTCGCTCCGTCGCAAATCATTCCCCCTACCGTGCAGATGGAATTGGTGATGGTATTGGAAATCTCCTCATACCGTCCACCCAGCATATAGGCAACCCCACTGGCACTTCCCGTGGCGGCACAAACCACCCCACAGTAGGCCGAAAGGTCCCCGATATATTGTTTCTGATGGATGGCTACAAGGTTCGCGATTGCCAAGGCCTTCAGCACAGTCTCTCGTGGAGCTTTGAGTTCCTTTGCATACTCCACGATCGGCATCGTGAGGGTAATCCCCTGGTTCCCGCTTCCCGAGTTGATAATCACCGGCTTGGCACAGCCGCTCATGCGGGCATCAGAGCCTGCGGCTGCCGCCGCCCGTGCCTTGGTCCTCACATCCGAGTTTTCACCATTGGTCTTTAAAAGGGACCTTCCGACATTGGCACCCCAGGAATTCGACAATCCTTCGCGTGATATTTCTGAATTGAAGGCAATCTGTTTTCCAAGGATCTCTTCGACATCTTCCAATCGCAGGCAATCGGCAAAGGATATGATATCCTGAATATTCAAAAGACTGTAATCCAAATCCACTTCTCCGACGTTCTCTTCCAAAGCTTGTGAAAAAATGAGTTTTCCATCTTTCTCGATCCGAGTGATATGGGTATGCCTATTCTTGATTTCCACCAGAACCTTATGGCCTTGGGCTTCCACCTCACAGACAATAATCAGATTATCATCCCCCTGTACCAAAGTGCAGGAGCAATAGAGAGGGTCCTTGAGTAACTCTTTTGTCTTTTCGATGTCCTCAGATGTAACTGCACTGAGTACTTCCAAAAGCATTTCCGGCTTTCCCCCGACAATACCGAGAACCGTAGCGACATCGATGCCCTTGAGGCCGCCGGAATTTGGAACCGTAACACCCATTACATTCTTAATGATATTCCCGCTACAGCCAATCGTAATCTTTTCGGGAAGGCAGCCAAGGACCTCTCGGGCCTTGGCAGAACAGTAGGCTATCGCTATTGGTTCGGTACATCCAAGGGCTGGAACCAACTCATGCTTCAGTATCGCCACATACGCAGCATATTTCCTTTCATCCATGTTAAACCTTCCCTATTGTAGGGCTTTCGCAATTTCAGTGAACAACACCCCAAGCCCATAGGCCCCTGCATCAGGATAGCCGATACTCCTCGTCCCCACAGTCCCTGCACGTCCCATTCTGGCAACAATGCTCTCTGTGGCTTTGGCTCCTGCCATCGCAGCTTCAGCCCCTTTACCAAAACATTCTTTCAGGGAAAGTCCTTTGCTTGCATTCTCACTCCAACTGTCTGCACAGGGAGCAAGCGCATCGATCAAGGTTTTATCCCCGACAACGGCTCCACGGCCAAAGGACCTCTCCCCTGTCATTTGGATGGCCTTTACACAGCCTTGCAGCAATTCAGCCATCTCAAGCGAAGTAACAAATTCCTTTCCTGCAGTATATTTGCCGGCACTGCGGAAGGCAGAACCCCAGATAGGGCCACTTGCCCCACCGCAATATTCCATAATGACAATCGAGCATTCATCAAGGAATTCGCTTATAGTGCCACTCTTTTCCAGAATGGTTTTCCACTCACGCTTGAGCTGTTTGAAACCCTTGGCAATACTCATCCCGAAATCACCGTCTCCGGCATGGGAATCCAATTCACAGAACGGAATCTCATTCTCTATTGCAACGGCTGAAAGCTTATCCACCAAATAGGTAAAATTCTCCAAGGTAAGTTTCTCATCCTGGATACTTGCGCAGGAGGCAGGAACCTCGACGGTGAAAATAGCCTCTTTCACTTCTGACTTTGCCAGAGGTATGTAGGTAATATCCTGTTCCTTTCCACTTAAGGTAAGAGCAGGAGTGTTTGCAGCAGCTACCAGATAGGTCTTCAGTTCATCATCGAGTTTCACCATAGTCAAAGAAGCGCCAGCCATATCGAGGCTTGTCATAAAATCACCGACAAACACCCTGACAACATTCACATTTTTTTCCTGCAGGGTATTGAGCACGGAATTATTGAAGGCATACAGCTCTTGAAGCGGGGTCGATCCGAACCCGTTCACCATGATTGCTACTTCAGCATTCCCCGCTTTTAATTCCTTGAGCAGGGGGTCGACCATTTGAGACACCAACTCATCGATGCTCTTGACTTTCTGCCGGCAAATACCCGGCTCCCCGTGTATACCAACCCCGAATTCCATTTCATCCTCTGCCAGGGCAAAAGTCGGGGAACCCTTGGCGGGAACCGTGCAGGAAGAAAGGGCAAAACCCAGACTCTTGGTATTGGCAATCGTTTTCTCCGCAATCCTTTTTACTTCAGCAAGGGAAAGGCCGGCCTCGGCTGCAGCCCCTGCAATTTTATGCACAAATACCGTTCCTGCTACACCTCTTCTTCCCACGGTGTAGAGACTGTCTTCAACTGCGATATCATCATTGACAATGACATATGCAACATCGATCCCATCTTCAAGAGCCAATTGCCTGGCATTCTTGAAGTTCATATTGTCACCGCTGTAGTTCTTGATAATCAAAAGAGTGCCTTTCTTGCTCTGGCTTGCTTTGATAGCTTTATAGACCTGTATCTGGGAAGGTGAAGCGAATACATCACCACAGACTGCTACATCAAGCATACCTTTTCCAACATATCCCGCATGGGCGGGTTCATGCCCGGTACCACCACCCGAGATGAGCGAGACTTTCTCAGTATCGATTTCTTTTTTCATGATGAGTTTACTTTTGCTATCGAATGCAAGTTCGGGATAGGCAGCAACCAATCCATTGCACATCTCATTTACCAAAGTCTCGGGACTATTGATTAATTTTTTCATACTATCCTCCTGTGATTCCTCTGCAAAACATGAACGGACCTATCGTCTTTTCGTGCGATACATCACATCAAACCATGATTCAGGCGAAAAAAAGCCCTCCCTCACAAAGAGGGCTCATCTCCGGATCAAAATCAGCAAGGGGGAGCTGACTGCTTCCCCCTTATACAATTACAATTATTTGTTTTTTCTGAATGTTACTTCACAGATATCGTGACCATTGGCGATGGTTTTACCAAGTTCATAGCCATAGTTACATTCAGCTGCAATACCTCTGTCCCCATCCATGGCAGCGTCACACATGAGCTTAATCTCTTCATCTGTCGCACCAAGCTTTTTCCAAGCAGTAACAAGCGGGCAGTAATGGAACTCAATATAAAGTTCGTCCTCATCACAACGTTTTACATCCATTTCGAACACTTTCTGGACGTTGTCGGAGATAAAGACTTCTTTGAAAGCAGGAATACCCTCTTCTTTCTGGGCCCTCTGCATATTTGCACCATGGAAATGACCACATTTGGTGATTGCCTCACGGGTGAAAGCCTCAGGATCCAAACCTGCTTTCTTGGCAGCTTCCATCATCAAGCACATCCAGGTTGCCCTGTGCTCGATAGCACCTCTCAATACATTTACTATTTCATTGTCTACCAGTGTGGGTTCATTCTTGATTTCCATTTTTCTTTTTCCTTATTCTATTGGTTAAATATTTCCGAGATATGCCTTTCTGACATTATCATCTGTTAACAATTGTTTTCCTGTACCTTCCAGGGTTATCCTCCCTGTTTCCAGTACATAGGCCCTATCGGCAGTCTTGAGGGCCATTTTTGCATTCTGTTCTACCAGCAGAATGGTGACCCCGAGTTTCTTGATGTCCTTGATCAGATCGAATATCAGCATTACCAAGTTCGGAGAAAGCCCGAGAGACGGCTCATCCAATAACAGGACCTTGGGATCACTCATCAAAGCCCTTCCGATGGCAAGCATCTGCTGCTCACCCCCGCTTAGCGTCTTTGCAACCTGGGTCTTCCTTTCAAACAGCCGGGGAAAAAGGCTGTAGACCTTTTCATAGTCCTGGGCAATCTTCACCTTGTCTTTCCTGGTGAAAGCCCCCAGTTTCAGATTGTCCTGCACAGAAAGGTCAGGGAACACTTCTCTTCCCTCAGGGGAAAGACAGATGCCCATTTTCACAATTTCCGCTGCGCTGCAATGGGCTAGGTCATTACCATCATAGATAATCTGTCCTTTCTTAGGCTTCAAAAGACCTACGATGGTGTTTAGAGTTGTTGATTTCCCTGCCCCGTTACTACCAATCAAGGCTACGATTTCACCTTTCCCGATTTCCATATTGATGCCTTTTACAGCATGGATCATTCCGTAGTAGGTATTGACATCTTTGAGTTCGAGAATTGGTTTAGGCATGTTGCTCTTCCTCCTCTTCATCTTCATCTTCTTCGCCAAGGTACGCTACGATTACATCCTTGTTGGTGGCAATTTCCTGGGGAAGGCCCTCTGCAATTTTCCGGCCGTGGTCAATGACGTAGATCCTGTCTGAGATATTCATGACCAGGTTCATGTCATGTTCAATCAAAACGATGGTAAAACCTTTGGAGACCAAGCTACGGATAAAGGCTAGCAACTCTTCGGATTCTTCGGGATTCATGCCCGCAGCAGGTTCATCAAGCAAAATCAATTGGGCCTCGGTAGCAATAGCACGTGCTATCTCTACCTTTCGCTGGTCTCCATAAGGAAGATTCGAGGGATAATCGTGGATATATTTATCAAGTTCAAGGAACTTAAGGATATCGACGGCTTTCTGTTGTTTTTCTTTTTCCAGTGTCCGGTACTTTTTAGTATGGAAAACCAGATCAAAAAAATTATAGTCAGTATTGGTATGCATGCCCAACAGGACATTCTGGATTACCCTCATGTCAGAAAAAAGCCGGATATTTTGGAATGTCCGGGCCATTCCCGCTTTTACGATAGCCTGGGGAGTCTTCCCTTGGATTTCCTCTCCATTGAAGAAGATTTGTCCACGGGTAGGTTGATAGACCCCGGTGAGCATATTGAATACCGTGGTCTTACCGGCACCGTTCGGCCCAATGATGCTTACAATCTCCCCTCTGTTTACCTGGAAATCAACATCATCTACGGCTTTGAGGCCTCCGAACTGTATGGATAGGTTTTTAACCAGCAGAATAGGATCCTGTTTAGTTTCCATAGGATTGCACCCCTTTCATCAGTTTGAAGGGCTTGTTGCTATGCCCCCCGAGAATTCCCTCAGGTTTGAATCTCATCATCAAGACAAGAATCAAGCCATAGATGATGAACCGATACTCGCTGGCAAACCTCAAAATTTCCGGGAAGGAAATCAGCAGTGCTGCACCAAGGAACGAACCGGCAATGGATCCTGTTCCCCCGAGAATGACAATACTGATAATGATAATGGAGATGTCGAAATTGAAGGTATTGGGGTCAAGGAACCTGACAAAGTGAACATAGAACGCTCCTCCAAGACCTGCGATTGCCGCAGAGATGACAAAACTTTTCATCTTGTAGGCAGTTACATCCACACCCATCATGGTAGCAGCCAAAGAATCATCCCTGATCGCCATGAAAGCCCTTCCCATTTTCGAATTGACGATTCGATAGACAACCAGCGTTACCAAAGCTGTCATGATGATTGAAAGGTAGAAAAACCCGCCATTGAAGGTAGTGAGGGTAATACCGAAAAACTCAGGCCTTTCAATGTGGTTCACCCCTAATGGGCCACCTGTAAAGGATTGCCAGTTAAGTGCAACCATCTTGACGATTTCCCCGAAACCCAATGTCGCGATAGTAAGGTAACTGCCGGACAATCTACTGGTAGGGGCTGCAAGCATCAGACCGACAATACCTGCCATGACCATGCCGCAAAGCGCCGTTACCAACCAGGGAAGCCCCAGGTATTGCCACATCAGAGCCGAAGTATACCCACCTACGGCGCAGAAGCCCGCATGCCCGATCGATACAAGTCCCGTAAACCCAGTTAAAAGGTTCAAAGACAGGGAAAGCATCGAATACAGGGAAATCATGGTAAGGATACGCACGATGTAGGGTGATAAAAGGCCACTTTTGGGAAGATAGAGAACCAGTATAACCAGCACAGCCAGGGCTGCTATCTTCTTCGGTTTTGAATCCAATAGTTTTTTGCTTGTTTTGTTATGTTTCATGATTTATACCTTTTCAATCACCTTTTTGCCAAATAATCCATTCGGACGGAAAATGAGCACAATAATCAGAATGATGAATGCAACGGCATCACGATACCCACCACCGAGATAGTAGGCAGCAAAACTCTCTGCAAGTCCAACGACCAGGCCTCCGAACACAGCACCATGGAGGATTCCGATCCCTCCCAGAACTGCAGCGGAAAAAGCCTTGAGACCGGCTATAAATCCCATTTGCGGATTGACAATCTGGTAATAGCCGCTGATCAGTGAGCCTGCAACTGCAGCGGAAGCCCCACCCAAAAAGAACGTAAACGAAATAACTTTATTAACATCAATGCCCATCAGTGATGCAGCCTTTGCATTCTGTTGCACGGCCCGCATAGCCAATCCAATCTTTGTTTTTTGGACAATGAACGTTAAAAGGAGCAAAAGGGCAACGGAGACAGCAATTATTCCAACCTGAGTCGATTTAATCAAAATGTTTCCAACGGTAAAATTCCCATAGTCAAAAATCTTGGGAAACCACTTCGACCTGCTGCCAAACACGATCATCAGGAAATTCTGGATAATATAAGAACACCCAATAGTGGTGATAAGGGCAGAAATTCCCTTTGACTTCTTTACTCGTAGTGGTCTCAGGGCAATTCGATCCATCAGCATGGTCATACCGCCAGTTACCAAGACACTAACAACCACACCCCAGAACAGTCCGAAGCTTGTCGATACGACTACGACCATAGCGATATGAGCGCCGAAAGCGTAGGTAGCTCCATGGGCAAAGTTAACCAGGCGAAGAACGCCGAATACCAGAGAATACCCAACGGCAATCAAGGCATAGACAATGCCTAGGGTTAATCCATCAAATACTTGTTGTAGAATCATACTAGCTCCCTACGTACTTACTTGAAAGGTGGGGGCGCCCCCCCACCCTTCAATAGTCTTTACAACCTATAACTTGCTCTTGTCGATCATGGTGAATTTGCCATCCTTGATCATCAACCAGTTGAATGTCTTGAAGGCATCACCAGTTGCATCAAAGTACGTTACCCCTGCAACGCCATCATAGTTGATCTTGTAGAGCTGATCCTTGATGGCTTTCCTGTCTGCAGATTTGGCTTCGTTGATAGCCTGGACAAACATACCAAGTGAATCATACGCCTGGGCAGTGAGGGAACTGGGAATCTTGCCAGCGTAATCTTTCATGTAATCGTCAACAAAACTCCTGACCTTCGCTTCAGGGCTCTCATGGAAGAATATTGCAGGAAGGGCAATACCGTTCCCGTCTTCCTGAGCAAGCTTGATCAGCTGTTCGCTGTAGGCATTAGAGAAACCAATGAGGTTGATCTTGGAATCAATGTCCCTGTACTGGTTGGCAAAAGGTCCAAGGATGTTGTACATGGCACAAACGATGATCGTATCGGGCTTGTAGGAACGAAGCTTGGTGATGGTTGAGGAGAAATCGGTCAAACCATCAAGGATTTCCTCGTATCCGACAATCTCGAGCTCCGGATGATCCTTGGCAAGGGTATTGATAAGGATATCTGCAGTCTTTACGCCCCAGTCGGTTTTGACTGCAAGGACGGCAACCCTTTTGGCCTTGAATACGTCAGAGGCAATGTTCAGTGTTTCGTTAGCCTCGACGTTGATCAATGAGTTATTCCTGAAGATATACTCGCCCATGCCCGAATAGTCCGGATGGGAAGCACTGGGGGAAATCTCGGGGACACCGACTTCCTCATAAGTAGGGGCGGCAGCCATGGAAACACCGCTTGCAAAGTGACCGACGACACCGACAATGTCCTTGTTCCCTGCAATTCGTTCGGCAATCGAAGCTGCTTCCTCGCCACTGTTCTTGTCATCGAAATCAACGATTTCAATCTGACGACCGTCAAAAATCCCGCCAGCTGCATTGATCTGCTTTGCATGCAATTCAACCGCGTTCTTAAATCCTTGGCCATATTCGGCAAAGTCGCCGGTAAGGGGGCCTACAACTGCAATCTTAATAGGTTTCTGGGTTTCTTTGCTTCCGTTAGCGAAAGCAAAACCTAATACAAGCAGAGACAGGAGAGCTACCAACATAATACGCTTTTTCATTGAACGATCCTCCATCCTTTCTTTACTCTTTCGTAGAAACTACAAAAGGTTTTCTGTGTGATTCGAGTGAATTTTCCGAGCCTTCTCTTTTGGTATATCACTGGAATTCCAGTAACATACTAGAAAGAGTACCATAGAATTCAGATTACGCAAGGAAAAATCTCAGGAATTTTTTTTCGCCGCCGATTACCTTTTTGAGAACAAACAAGGTACTGAAAATCTATCGCATATAAATTATTTCGTCTCTTGTAAATGCTCTATAAATTCTTTATCATCAAAAAACATTGATAAAAATCAAATTATATGGAGCATCTGAAATGGCCGAAACAAAGAATAAGTATGGTGGCGATCCATTAAAAAACCAATATCATAAAATTATTCTAGACAGAATCATACACTGCACGTATAAAAGCAATGACATTATCAATATCCAGTCACTTGTATCTGAGTTCAATGTCAGCAAAACCCCAATCAGGGAAGCCCTTCTTGAACTCTGCGACGAGGGTCTTTTGAAAAGCATTCCCAAATTTGGGTATGAAGTCACCCCGTTCGAGGAAGACCAAATCAGACAGGTTTTAAATTTCAGGTATCTGATCGAGACCAGTGCCATGGATGCCTATTGGGAAATGCTCTCAAACAAAGAAACCATAGAGGAACTGACTGCAATCGTTGACATCAGCGAATCCCTTCGCGAGGAGGCAAGTCCCTTGGAACGCTGGGAACATACCGCACAGTTCCATATCAAGCTAGCCTCATTATACAAAAATGAGTACCTGAGTGCCCAATTGAAGAAGGCCATCAGGTTTTTAGGCATCGATTATGCCCGTTCCATCTGGATCTCCCTCAATCCCATTGACAAGTATTTTGGCGAGGAATGCCACCGGGTCATCATTAAAGAAATCGAAAACAACAACAAAAAGAATGCCCTTTTGGCCTTGAAAAAAGACATGGAAAACTACAGGAAGATTTGTTTAAACAAACGATAAGGGCTTCCATCCCTTTCGTATACCCCTACTCACGAACAACAGTCCCAAGGAATTCTCTTGGGACTGCCGAATGGACTCTTATTAGATGAAAATGATCAGTTAGTTTTCTTTCTCCATCATGATGTTCAGGATTTCCCGGTCTGTAGATTTCATACCAATCCTACCCATCCTTCCAAAACTCTTGATGGTATTGTCAGCATTCGACTTGACCAGTCCATCTCCATTAATGAAGCTCTTGTTTTCCTTCATTCCCATTTCAAAGGCAAAGATTCCCGATTTGACTGCAGTTGCAATCTTTGAGGCACAGGAGGCCTTTGCCCCATCGCAGACTACCCCACCGATATCGGCAAGACAATTTGTAATGACGTTGGAAATTTCCTGTTGCCTTCCACCATGCAGATACGCAATGCCACATCCGGCAGCAGTCCCTGCACATACGGCCCCACAGAAAGCACTCAGGCTTCCCAATTGGTTTTTCTCCTGCATGGAGATGAGATTGCTCAAAGCCAAGGCCCTCAATAACTCTTCGTGAGATGATTTGAGCTCTTTTGCATACTCCATAACCGGAAGAGATACCGTCATTCCTTGGTTCCCGCTGCCGCTATTGATGATAACAGGCATCGAACAACCGCCCATCCTGGCATCTGAACCGGCAGCCGCGGCGGCACAGGCGCGTGTTCGGACATCATTCTTATCATAGAATTTCAGCAGTGATTTCCCTACCCCGAGCCCCCATTTGCCTGTCAAACCTTCTTTCGATATTGCAGCATTATACTCAATCTCCCGTTCAAGGACTGATTTGATGTCATCTACTTTTACCGTGTCAGCAAACTCTACAATATCTTTTACATTCAGAAAGGCAGCATACTTTTCGAAGACATTGTCATCATCTTCTTTGATCTCTTTTGAAAAAAGAATCGTATCATTTTTCTCGATCAACGTAATATTCGTATGATGGGTGGTAATTTCCACTGCTGCAGAATCTGAAGCATTGCAGGCATATACGCGAATGAACAGATTGTTTTCATTCGATGACAACAAACAGGTACAGAAACCTTCACGTAGCAAACTTCTCGTCTTTTTGACATCCTCACTGGAAACCTCTTTGAGCACTTCCAGTCCACTTTCAGGATTTCCCCCAACCACGCCAAGGGTTGCCGCAACATCAATGCCTCGCAAACCCTCACAATTAGGCACCACGACCCCCTGCACATTCTTTACAATATTCCCACTGCAAGCGACGCTGATTTTATCAGGCATGGCACCAAGGGTTTCCCGTGCTTTCGCTGCGGCGTATGCGATGGCAATGGGCTCAGTGCAACCCAAAGCCGGTTGCAATTCCATTTTCAGTAACGCAACATATGCTTCATAGATATCTGTATCCATCATTAGGCTCTCTGTACGTATGCTGCCAAGGATTTGAAAATCAAACTCCCGACAACAGAACCACCGTCAATGATCCCGATACTTTTTTCCCCGTAGTAGGCAGCTCTACCATGGACAGACTTCATAGACCTGGTGTTTTCCGATCCTATACGTGCGGCTTCGGCGGCTTTTTCAAAAGCGACCACAGCCCCTTCACCCTGATAAGCTTGCAAGGCATCGATACCGGGAATAAGGGAATCGAGAATTGTCTTTTCCCCAGCTTTGCTCCCTGCCTTCTTCATGATATTTTCAATCCCTGAATACAGAGCCGCGACCAGGTCTTCCAGGCTTGCGTCTGTCTTCCCTTTCAATTTTTTCGCCATGCCCATCATGCCAAAGGAAGTGATGGTACCCAAAGAAGAGGGTGCTGACTCATTGAAGGTCCCCGCCATGTTCATGAACACCTTTCCCAGGTCCTCTTCAGTGTTTTCAAGCAAATAATGCAAGACGCTTTTATACCCGTCGCTCATAGAAATACCAAGATCCCCATCACCATTTTGCTGGTCGAGCGCGATAAGGTACTCTTTTTCACTTGTCATGGTTTCGCTAATATAGTTCATTGCTTCACAAAGATTCACACTATTCATTGGTTTCCCCTATTTGTTTTCGGAAGTATAGAACGGAGAAGATGCAGGTTTTCTCAACAGAGCTTTCAATTGCTCGTCAAGTTTCATGATTGTAATCGATAGCCCGGCCATCTCCATCGAAGTGGCAAATTCACCGATATGGGGCATAAACACTGACACTCCCTGTTCCTTGAGCCTGGAAGCTACACGACTGTAGACAAGAATCTGTTCCTCAAGCGGAGTGGCGCCAAGTCCGTTCACCATAACTGCCACCTCCGAGCCTTTTGCCAGGGGCATGTCGTTGACAATCTTTTCAAAGATGAAATCGGCAATTTCATTGGCCGTCAACATCTTGCAGACTTCGATCCCCCGTTCCCCATGAATACCCATTCCCAACTCCAGCTCATCGTCTTCGATGGTGAAGGTCGGTTTGCCCACCTCAGGGACGATACAGGGAGAAAGAGCGACGCCCATGGTCCGTATGTTGGAAACTGCCTTCTTTGTGACAGCCACAACTTCTTCCAAACTCATCATTTCATCGGCCGCGGCACCGGCAACCTTGAATGCGAAAACCATGCCGGCAACGCCACGCCTTTTCTCTGCAGTTTCCCTTGGACTGGAAGCCACGTCGTCGGTAACAAGCACGCTCATGGTCTCGATGTCGTCCATTTCTACCATCTCACATGCCATAGCAAAATTCATCTTGTCCCCACCGTAATTCCCATAGAGACACAGAACGCCATTGCCATCGTCACAAGCGGTGATCATGGCAGCCATTTTCTTGGCAGAGGGAGAAGCAAACACATTTCCTACTGCACAGCCATCTAGCAAACCGGAACCAACATACCCAAGAAACACCGGAAGATGTCCACTGCCTCCGGCTGTGACAATTCCTACCTTTCCTTTTTTTCTAGGATAGGCTGATACAAGGATTCGCTTGTCTCCATCAAGGAGACGAACCCTGTCACCATAGGCCAATTCAATTCCAACCATTACTTCATCGACGAAATTCTGGGGTTCATTCATAATTTTTTTCATTTGTTTTTCCTTATTAACCGCCCAAATAGGCTTTGATAATCGCAGGGTTGTGCAATAATTCTTCCCCGCTTCCTTCCAATGTGATAGTACCGGTTTCAAGGACATACCCCCGATCTGCGATCGACAAGGCCATGGAGGCATTCTGCTCGATCAAAAGAATGGTCTTTCCTTTTTGCCGGATGCGTACCAACAATTCAAAAATCTCCTCGACAATGATGGGAGCCAACCCCAATGACGGCTCATCCAACATGATAAGGTCGGGATCCATCATCAGGCCTCTGGCAATTGCAAGCATTTGCTGCTCACCGCCGGACAAAGAGCCCCCTGCCTGGGTGAGGCGTTCCTTCAAGCGAGGGAACATCAGGTAATTCATCTCCAGCAATTCCTGGAATTTCTCCTTGGTCTGTTTCGGCTGCCCCATACTCCCCGAGACAAGGTTCTCGTAGACAGTCATATCGGGGAATATTTTACGTCCTTCCGGAACATGGGCTATGCCCATTTTTACAATTTTCTCAGGCGAGAGTCTCGAAATATCCTGACCTTTGAAGAATACGTTCCCCCCTGCCTTGGGAATCAGATTGGAAATTCCCATCAAAGTGCTGGTCTTACCGGCACCATTGCCTCCGATCAGGGTCACCAATTCACCTTCATTCACTACGATGTCAGCATTTCGCAAGGCTGAAATATAACCATAGTTAATGCTCAAATCTTCAATTTTCAGCAGCGACATTGATTGCCTCCCCGGCTACAAGCCCTTTTCCAAAGTACGCTTCACGTACATTCTGATTCGTCTTGATGACATCAGGAGTGCCTTCACAGATTTGTTGCCCAAAATTCAATACAATAATCCTATTGCAGGTGTTCATCACAAACTTCATGTCGTGCTCAATTACCCCAATTGTATATCCCAAGGCATTGATCTTCAGAATATAGTCAGAAAGCTCTTTGGTCTCATTCGGGTTCATTCCCGCAGCCGGTTCATCAAGCAAGAGGATTTTGGGGTTGATTGCCAAAGCCCTGGCTATTTCAACTTTCCGTTGGACACCATAGGGAAGATTCCCCGCCTTGGTCTCCGTATATTTGGAAAGCCCAACCAGATCAAGAATTTCCTTGCCCTTTTCAATTGCGTAGGCTTCATCGGCATTGAACTGCTTGGTATGAAACACAGTGTCAATCAGATTCGATTTCAAATTGAGATGGAAACCAATCTTGATATTGTCCAAAACACTCATATACTTGAACAGTTTGATGTTCTGGAATGTTCGTGCCATTCCTTTCTTTGCAATCTGTTCAGGTTTTAAGTTGGTGATATCCTCGCCGCAGAGAAATACTTTTCCCTTTGTAGGGAGGTTAAACCCAGTGCAGGAGTTGAACAGGGTTGTCTTTCCGGCACCGTTCGGACCAATGATGCCATAGATATCCCCTTGGTGAATTTCCAGATTTATATCCTCCACTGCGTGCAATCCACCAAAATACATACAAATATGTTCAGTACTCAGTACCGGTTGTCTCTGTATCTCAAGCATGTTTTTTCCCCCGATCCTGCAATTTTCCCACCATTTTGTTACCAGCAAGTTTGCTGTCAGTAGCCCCAGCAAGCCCTTGGGGGCGATACCACATCATAATAATGATCAACAAGGCAAAGGCCACCAAACGCCATTGTCCAATAGGACGGAGTACTTCTGTGAGGAAATTTACGATAATAGAGCCGATTACCGGACCAATAAAAGTTCCTTGCCCACCCAAAATTACCATGGAGAGAATGTTCCATCCTTCGTCCAACGTAAAATAGGTCGAGTCGATAAACCTGACATAGGGGGCATATACGCAACCCACAACCCCAATCCAAAAAGCCCCATACATAAAGTTGAAAGCTTTGTAAACCGAAGCATTTACCCCAAGACTTTTCGAAGCCAGTTCATCTTCACGGATAGACATCCAGGCGCGTCCGATTTTGCTCTTGATAACTCTGTTCGATACGAAAATAAAGACTATCGCCAGAGCCAAAAAGAGGTAGTAATAGGAACGTGAATTTTTGAATACGATTCCAAACAGCTCAGGTACCGGAATATTCTTGATACCCAAGGCACCCCCGGTCAATGGGGTTGCATTCAAAGCCAACAAGCGGGCAATCTCCGAAAACCCCAAAGTGACGATGGCGAGATAGATACCACTCATCTTCAAGGTCGGCCATGCCACAACCAGACCGACGATAGCTGTTACGATTCCTGCAAGAGGTATACACAGCCAGAAACTCAGTCCGACTTTCGTCGCCAGGATAGCCTCGGTATAGGCACCGAAACAGAAGAATCCGGCAACCCCCAGACAAGTTTGTCCACTGTATCCATTGATAATATTCAAAGCCCCTGCAAGGGTTGCATACATCAATATCCTGCACATAACGCCCATAACATAGCTTTTATTATTGACAAGCGGTAAGACAAACAGAAAAGCCAACAAGAGAAGGGAATACAATACTTTATGTTTGTCAAAAATCAATTTAGCCCGTTTTTTTGTATCTGCGAGCATGTTCATACTTTCGTCCCCCTCTTCTTCACGAACCCGGTCGGTTTGAAAATCAAGACTAGAATGAGGAACCCAAAGGCAAATACATCACGATAGCTAGCAGAAGTGACAGTAATTCCAAGGTTCTCAACAAGTCCAATGCACAAGCCACCCAAGGCTGAGAACCTTACATCAGTCAACCCGCCCAATACGGATGCAGAGAAGGCCTTCATTCCCAAGGCCCCACCCATCGTTGCCTGTACAACCTGGTAGTAAATACAGATAAGCAGACCGGCAATGCCACCCAGACCGCAACCGACACAATTGCCAAGCATGGCAATCCTTTTTACATTTATCCCAACCATATAGGCTGCACTCTTGTCCTGACTGACAGCTCTAAGCATGACCCCGAATTTTGTATGGTAGAAAATATAATTAAGGGCTACGGCAAGACACACGACAAGAGAGATAATCATAATCTGCAACGAACTGATCTGCATTGCCCCAATATGGTAGAATTTAATATGTACGATATTCAGCATCGGTATCTGGTTTGGACCAAAAAAGATTTGAGCCAGGTTCTTTACCAACATGGAAAACCCAATTGTACACAACAACGAGATATGGCGCGGAGAGTTGAAAAATCGCTCGTAACAAACCTTGTAAACAAAAATGCCCATTACCCAAGAGGCAAGGAAGGCGACAGTAAAGCCCAATATAAGGTTGGTACCACAATACTGGAACACATAGTAGGCAGCAAACGCTCCCATTATCATCACTTCACCATGGGTGAACGTGACCATTCCGACAACGCCGACAACAACAGAATAACCAATAGCCATCAAGGCATAGATTGCACCCTGACATAACCCATTGATTATTTGATTGAGGAAATATTCCATTGCAACACCCCTTCACCAGAAGTTCAGTAAGATTCGGCGCCGATATATGTATATCGACGCCGAAGAGATCATGCTTATTCTGCTGAATAGTCAAAACCCTTTTTCACTACATACTGGCCATTCTCAACCTGACAGATCAAATAGGCACGGGTGATATCCCCATCCTTATTGAATTTGATTGGTCCCGTAATCCCGGTATATTCATTACGTGCAAGATTGTCCCTGATTCCCTGGCGTGTAACAGTATCTCCACAGGAATTGATAGCCTGGGCAATCAGGTTTACACAGTCAAAAGCACAGGCAGGGTGTACGGTAGGATTGAATTTGGCTTTGTCATTGAATTCAGTCTTCCAAGCCATCAACTCAGGAACCTGGGGGTCAAAGAAGAAAGGAGTCGACAGGATAAGACCTTCTGAATTTGCTCCGGTCAGACCGATCAACTGTTCAGAGGTTCCTGGTCCGAGGGTAGTCAAGGGAACATCCCAACCCATGGCTCTCACTTGGTTAATGACCTGTGCAACAGCACCTTGGTCCATGATAATGAGGGCCTCGGGATTTGCTGCCTTGAGTTTGGTAATCAAAGAAGAGAAGTCCTTCTCATCTTGGACATAGTTGACCTCTGTTACAATTTCAACACCTGCTTCATTCGCAGCCTTACGGAAATTGTCTGCAGCTGATACACCCCAATCGCTATTGATGTAGATTAATCCGATTTTTTTCACACCCATGTACTTGCTGATGATGTATTTGGCAAAGAAAGGAGCTTCTCCATCCTGCCGGCCCATGATACTGAAACAGTAATCACTCATGCCTGCATATTTAGGATTGGAAGCAGTCGGAGACAGTTGTACAATTTTGGCATCATCCACGATCGGTGCATTGGCCATACTGCAACCGCTGGTAAAATCACCAATAATTGCCATAATGTCGGAATCATCACAGAATTGCCTGGTCAAGTCAGAACTCTCTTTCGGATCCCCCTTGGAATCTTTGGGAACAAGTATCAGTTTATACCCGTTAGCCCCACCTGCTGCGTTGATTCTGTCTGCAGCCATCTGGGTTCCAATCTTGAAACCTACACCATATTCGGCATTGGTACCGGTTAAAGGACCCAACACGCCGATTTTGATGATTCCTTTGAATCCCTCGGCTTTGGCAGCCTCTTCTTCTTTGTTACCATTGGCAAAAAGAGCCATCGAAAGCATCATAAGGACACAAAGCAACGCACATAGTTTTTTCATAAAAATCTTCTCCTTTTTGGTTTTTATTTGAAAGCTGTTTTTATTTGTGGAAATTCAGTTCACAGGTCTTACATCCCTTAGCTAGGGTATCGGACAAATCAAGGGTCAAGCCCATTGCCTTGGCA
Organism: Sphaerochaeta pleomorpha str. Grapes; assembly: GCF_000236685.1. NCBI lineage: Bacteria > Pseudomonadati > Spirochaetota > Spirochaetia > Spirochaetales > Sphaerochaetaceae > Sphaerochaeta > Sphaerochaeta pleomorpha. Next base: position 1,900,476 of record NC_016633.1, read on the forward strand.
ATACCTCTGTCCCCGTCCATTGCAATGTCACAAAGCAGGGCACAGGTTGCATCATCCATCCCGAGTTTCTTCCAAGCAGAGAGCAAAGCGCAATAATTGAAAGAAATATGGAGACAATCCTGCTTTGCTTCGATGTTGTCCATATGGAATGTGTCTTGGCCACATTTATTGAGAAAGGTCTTCTCGAATTCGCGTACATCGGAAGGATCTGCACAGTTCTCCCTGATTTTTGCCCCGTGTATCTCCCCACATCTATATACTGCTTTTCGCATGATGGGTTCTGGATCGATGCCTGCATTTTTCATTTCGTCAAAAAACAGTGCCATCCACGTAGCACGATGTTCAACCTGGGATCTGTTGGTCGAAGCTACCTCATTCACTACATTTTCAATGTTCTCAATCACAATCTGCTCCTTCATATCACCTTCCTTACAAATAATAAAGTTTTATTGATTTTGTAAGATATTAGTGATACATTAGTAATATGTTAATAACAGACTATCATCAATTCAGGATAAATCAAGAGTTTTCTTACTGTTTTTTGTTTAGCTAAAAGACAAATCGGGAACATTCCCTTACAATATGGGTTGGATGAGCGTGAATAGTGACAAATTGAATATTTAACAACATTCACCGTACTTGATATGCTATAAGTACAAATAGAAAAAGGATAAAATAGATTGAATACTGTAAAAAGCAAATATACCGTTTCCTCAAAAAAGAAATATTTTTATGATACGATTCTCTCACGGATAATCCTATGCAATTATAACTCAGGGGATATTATTACAGAAAAATCCCTTGTAGATGAATTTCTGATTAGCAAATCACCGATCAGGGAAGCTTTGATTGAACTGTGCAACGAAGGATTCCTTAAAAGCATCCCTCGATTCGGGTATGAAGTAGTTTCCTTCAGTGAAGAAAACATTTTTCAGCTCACTGAATATAGAACCATTCTCGAATGCGGATACCTGGAAACCCATTGGGATAGCATCACAGCTGAGAATATCCAGACACTCAAGAATATTCTCCAGGCAAATTACGCCGAACGGGATAAGAAAGCAGCACTTGAACACTGGGAACATAATTCGGAATTCCACCTGACATTGATTTCTTTTTCCGGCAATGCTTTTATTTACAAACAATTGAAAAGTGCCATGCAATACCTGGGAGTGGCATATGCCCAAGCCTATTGGATTAACCTCCATACGGAAAATATTGTCAGTGAATGCGAATGCCATAAACGCTTCATCCATCTATTGGAGACAAACAATAAGAAAGAAGCCTTAGAATGTCTGCACCAGGATATCGAAAACTTTTCCAAAATTGAAAACCAAAACAATTAATAAGGAAATTCCATGGAGAAAATAGCTGTCATTGGAAGTTATGTTGCCGATATCATGGCACGCACACCCCATATCCCTGCCTTGGGTGAAACCGTAAAGGGTTCATTTTTCCGCATAGGTGCAGGAGGCAAGGGATTCAACCAAGCGATAGCTGCGGCAAAATCCGGCAATATTCCGCTGTTCGTTACAAAAATCGGGGATGATCATTTCGGGGCTATGGCTCTGCAGATGTTGCAGGAAAATGGTATCGACCCTGCTGATAGTATCGTAGACCCGGCTGAAGATACAGGGATTGCACTTATCTCTGTCGATGAACAATCAGGACAGAATGAAATAATCGTAGTTCCGGGTGCTTCCGGTACGTTTACCAAGAAAGATACTGCAAAGATTGCTGCCTGCCTTGCTGGATTTTCTTATCTCCTTGTCCAATTGGAGATAAATATCGAGGCCACCCTCGACTTGGTTGAACAGGCAAAGGAAATGTGTATAAAAACAATCCTGAACCCTGCCCCAGTCCAAGAAATTCCCGATTCCCTCTATAAAGGCCTGTTTCTGATTTCTCCCAATGAAGTGGAAGCCCAGCAATTATCAGGCCTTCCCTACCGAAGTGATGCCGACTGTACCCCGATTGCAGAGTTCTTCTTTTCAAAAGGCGTACAAAACGTAGTCATTACGCTTGGTAAAAGGGGAGCTTATCTGAACACAGGGAAAGACGAATACTTCATCGATAACTACAAAGTTCCTGTAGTCGATACGACAGGGGCCGGAGATGCCTTCAATGGTGGCTTGCTATCAGGCTTGAGCAAGGGTATGGACCTAGTCAATGCTTTTAACTATGCAAATGTCGTTGCTAATCTCTCAATCACAAAAACAGGCACGAGCAATGCAATGCCAAACAAGCAGGATATCGACAGGTTTCTCCTGGAACATGCAATTGTGCTGTAAGTCCCTCACGTATTCTACAATGGGAATATACACTTTCAGGTATTATACTTGTTCGGATATTGCAGCATCATGATTTAAAAAAACAACCATCGGTCTGCCATTATACAGAAAAAACAGCTTTTGCTTCCTATGTAAAAAAAGGAAGTCCTTCTACCCTTCAGATAAAATGCATTAATCAATTCTCCATAAATTAGCCCATTCCAACACTTTTGCCTTTAGGTGTCCAATTACTGTATCTGTGTTCCTATTAGCAGGAATCTATACGTTTTCTTAAAGTCGCTAATGCAATTATAAAACTTTAAAATAATTCTTGACAGAATGGAAAAACAAACTTAACATTTATTTAATCAAATTGATAAATTAATTAAGGCTTAAATGTATGTATGCAAACAAAGGCAAAAATCTAGAAGATATTCAAGCAATAAACCGATATCTTGTTATAAAACATCTATTAGATGGCAAGATTTCCTCAAGAATTGAGCTAGCTCAAAAATGTAACCTAAACCAAGCAACAATCACGAATATTATAAATGATTTTATAGGCTGGGGGTTAGTAGAAGAAACAGGAAGCATTAGCAAAGGAGTTGGAAGACCTGTGAAAGGAATTCGCCTTTGCAATGAAAAATACTGGACAATAAGCGTTCGTCTTTCCAGAAAATATGTAAAGATAGCAATTATTGATTTTAATGGAAAGATTGAAAGCATTGATAGTTTTGATATCAAAAGCAAAACTGAAATGTGCATAACCATTGAAGCCATCATCAGCCACATCAGAAATGTAGTTGAAAAAAACCCAGAAAAGAAATTTGTGGGCATAGGAATTGCAATGCCTGGCCCTTGGATGAAACAGCAACAGAAGCTGGCATATTTTACGGGATTCTATAAATGGCAAGATATAGATATTGGAAAAACCATTGAAGAAGCACTCAAAATGACAGTTTTTGTAGAACAGGATGCAAATGCTGCTTTGATGGCAGAACCAGAATTTCAACAATGGACTCTGACTAATCAACTGATATTACTAGTAATGGTTGGACAGGGTATTGGTGCTGGCATATTTACCGATGGTGAAATTCTTCGGGGAAATCTTGGGATTGCCGGAGAAATTGGACACATGAGCATAGATTATAAAGGTATTCCCTGTGAATGTGGAAATGTTGGGTGTCTTGAAAGATATGCTTCCACTTCAGCTGTACTGGAAAAGATACAATTGAAAGCAAATGAATTTAATACGGTTTTACACGAAAATTCAACCTGGGCTGAAGTTATAGAAGCTTATAAAATCAATGACACATTAGCCGTGGAAGAAATTAATAATTCTGCAAATTACATAGGATTTGCACTTTCAAGTCTTTCAAACGTGCTTAATCCTGCAGTGATTATAATCGGTGATGAAATGGCAGAATCCGGCCAAAAGTTTCTTGATGCAATCAAGAATTCATTCAATAAGAGAGTTACTTCAATCGTAAGGGATAATACCAAAATTCAGCTAAGCAACGTGTCAGACAATCCTTTCCTGAGAGGAATATCTAGAGTCGTCATCGAAGGATGTATAAAGAATCCAATTATATTGATGAAATAAAGAATTAGGAGAAAAAATGGATTATATCGAGGAAATTGAAAATTACTGGAAGCTGCTTTCTGAGACCTTTAAATCTATTGATAATTGGGAAATTGAAAAAGCCCTCAATTGTCTAACAAAAGCGCGAGATGAAAAGCGGTTCATTTATTCAATAGGCAATGGAGGGAGTGCAGCTACTGCTTCCCATTTTGCTGGAGATTTTACTAAAGGATTGAGTCTTGGTAGGGAAAAAAAATTCCGTTTCATTTCACTAACGGACAATGCTCCTACGGTACTGAGTCTTGCAAATGACGTGAGTTATGATTCTATTTTTGTAGAACAATTGAAGAATTTTCTTGAACCTGGTGATATCGTTGTCGCAATTTCAGGATCTGGAAATTCAACTAATATTATTCAGGCTGTTGAATTTGCCAATAAAAAGGGAGCTACCGTTATTGGATTGACAGGTTTCGATGGTGGAAAATTAATGCAACTCAGCGATATCAAGTTACAGGTTCCTTTAAATAATATGCAGATTGTAGAAGACATTCATATGATTTTCAATCATATGATGATGTTTATACTATATTCGAAAAAATAATAGGTAACAATCATGAATAATGGAACACATACAGACGATTACATACTGGAACTTTCTGGCATTACCAAAAGATTTCCTGGTGTTTTAGCTTTAAATAATGTTGATATGAAAGTGAAAAAGGGTGAGGTCCATGTAATTGTAGGAGAAAATGGTGCAGGAAAATCGACCTTAATGAAGGTTATCAACGGTATCTATTCAGCTGATAGCGGTTCAATAATATTTGATGGAAAACCATATAAAGCTACATCACCCACACAGGCTAGAGCTCTAGGTATTTCGATGATTTTTCAGGAATTGAATTTTGTTCCACAATTAACAGTTGCAGAAAATATTTATCTTGGAAGGGAGCCAATGATAGGTAAAAGTCTTTTTGTTGATAACAAGAAACTGAATGCAAATGCAAGAAACTACATTAAGGAACAGAACTTGCCTTTTGATGCAGAAGACCTAATGGGATCCTTATCCGTATCCCAAGCACAAATAATTGAAATTATCAAGGCGATTTCCTGTAATGCAAAACTGGTTATTATGGATGAACCGACATCTGCAATTACGGAAAAAGAGGTTAGTTTTCTTTTTGAAAAGATTGCTTTGTTAAAGGAGAAAGGGGTTACTATCATCTATATCTCCCATAAGATGGATGAAATTTTCAAAATTGCAGATACTATTTCTATTTTCAGAGATGGCGCTCATATTGATTGCAGACCTACAATCGAATTTAACATCAATAATGTAATTGAAAAAATGGTCGGAAGGGAATTGAGTTCCGGTTTCCCCCAAAAAAAATGTAATATTGGTAAAGAAAGATTTCGTGTAGAGAATTTTTCCGATGCCAAACGATTCCAAAATATTTCTTTTACCCTAAACGAAGGAGAAATCCTCGGAATTTCTGGCTTAATGGGAGCTGGAAGAACTGAAGTTGTGCGAGCAATAATTGGATTAGATAGTAAATGCGAAGGAAAAATATTCCTTGAAAACAGGGAATTGAAAATCAAATCTGTAATTGACTCAATCCAATATGGAATAGCAATGGTCAGCGAAGATCGTCGTTGCTATGGAATAATCCCAATGAGAAGCGTTCGCGAAAATATAATTCTGGTTGGCTTGAAACATTATTTTCATACTCAATGGATTGATAGAGCAAAAGAAAATGCCATAGTTGGAGAATATATAAAAAAACTAGAAATCAAGACATCAAACCAGGAAGTGGCAATCTCAACACTTTCAGGGGGAAACCAGCAGAAAGCAATTCTTGCAAAATGGTTAATCTCTAATCCTAATGTCTTAATATTAGATGAACCAACGAGAGGCATTGACGTCGGTGCAAAATATGAAATTTATAAACTGATGTGCCAATTATGTGAAAATGGCGTTTCGATAATAATGATTAGCTCGGAACTGCCAGAATTGTTAGGTATGAGTGATCGGATACTTGTAATGGCAGAAGGTAAGATTACTGGAGAATTCAATAGAGACAATGCCACTCAGGTAGAAATAATGAAAAAGGCAACAGGTGGAAGATAATGATGAAGATTAAAAAAATCACTTTTGGTGGCATTTCTTTTGATATAAAGAATTTCTATAATAAGTATGGCATTTTGTGTGTTATGGTCCTTATGTTTGTTATTGCTTCTTTTATTTCACCCGTTTTCCTAACTTCAACGAACCTTATTAATGTCCTTACTCAGATAAGTGTAGTTACAATTGTAGCTGCAGGAATGACTATGTTGATCATTTCAGGAACAACAGATCTGTCCGCTGGAAGTGTTGTTGCTCTTGCTGGTTGTCTCTGTGTCGGTACCTGTAAAAATCTTATTGCATCAGGAATGGGTACTGTTCCAGCAGCATTTATCGGGATTCTTGTAGCTGTGGTAATTGCTGCAATGTGCAATGTTTCCTCTGCTGTAATAATCACAAAATTCGAAGCTCCTCCTTTTATTGTTACCTTGGCGATGATGCAAATAGCTCGTGGTCTTGTATACATATATACGAATGGACAACAGATTTATGATATTGGAAATGTCGCAATCATTGGACAAGGGAGAATTGGCTTCATTCCCTATTCAGTTTTGATAATGTTGGCTGTATTGATAATTTCTTGGATAATACTGAATAAATTAAGGTTTGGTCGTTATCTCTATGCAGTTGGGGGGAACATTGAGGCAGCAATTGCAAGTGGGATTAGAACAAGTCCCGTTATCATCAAATCGTTTCTGATTCATGGAGTTTTTGTCGGAATAGCAGGTATCTTGTATATGACTAGACTAAATTCCGGGCAACCTGCAGAAGCCGTAGGTCTGGAATTTGATGCCATTATTGCCGCTATCGTCGGTGGAACCAGTTTTTCGGGAGGCATTGGAACGATAACTGGTACTATTTGCGGCTGTGTCATTATTGGAATTCTAAACAACATCCTGAATCTGATGTTTGTACAGTCCTATTATCAGCAAGTAATAAAAGGCCTGATTATTGTAACGGCCGTTATTCTTGATATAAAAACAAAAGTCAAAAAGAATTAAGGAGGAACGGGGAGGGAGTGTCGGGTATTCGATTTCTTTAATGTTATCGAATATAAAAAAAAATACAAAAGGATCAAAATAATGAAAAAAAGTTTAATCGTAGCCTTGTTATTGGTAACCATGGTTTGTAGTTCTCTCTTTGCGAATGGTAATTCCGAAACTGTAACAGGAAAACCAAAAGTTGCATTTATATGCAAATCGTATTCCGATGCGTTCTGTGTGTGGGTTAAAGATGAGATTGAAAAAAATGCAAAAGAGAATTATTCCAATCAGTTTGATGTAATTTGCTTTGATTCAGCTGGCAACTCAACAACCCAGATAAATCAAATTGAAAATTGTGTTGCTAGTAAATTTGATGTGATTATTTTCCAGCAGGTTGATGCTCAAGCAACGGTGCCAGCCGTAAAGAAAGCTGTTGCGGCAGGAATACCTGTAATCGTAACTACCGGGCACATAGAAGATGGTGGTCTATCGACCTATATTGATGCTAATCCAGTTCAGCAGGGAACTGTAGTTGCGGAATATGCATTAACAAAACTTCCTACAAATTCAAAAATTTGTATACTCCAGGGACCTGCAGGTAATTTCCATGCAAATGGTCGTCAGAAAGGGTTTGTAGACACGTTGGGAAAAAGATCTGACATCCAAATTGTTGATGCCCAAATTGGCGAATGGGGAAAAGACAAAGCTGTTACCATCACCCAAAACTGGCTTTCAAGTATCCCTGATTTGACATGTATCATGGCTCATAATGATGATATGGCTTTAGGTGCCTATGAAGCTATCAAAATGGCAAAGAAACAGGGTCAGATCCAGATATATGGCGTTGATGCTCTTGCCTCAGCATGCCTCGCAGTTCAGGATGGCAGAATGGAAGCAACCGTTTTCCAAAATGCTATCGGATATGCAGTGAAAGCCCTAGAATATGCGTCAAAGACACTCAAGGGTGAAGCAATCGAGAGCATTACTCTTGACAGTGAGCTTGTTACTCCAGAAAATGTCAATAAATATATTGAGTTGCATAAAATGTTGGGTAATATATAGCATATAATGTATGCTTCCGATACGCAGCTAGAAAAAAATCTGGCTGCGTAATTTTTATCGCTAAGGAAAAATCTATTCATGAAAAATTACTTATCAATTGATATCGGTGGTTCAAAACTATTAGTAGGAATAGTTAACGATAAAGGTGAAATTCTTGAAGTTAAAAAACTATTATTGGTAAACCCAAATCAAGACAGTATCCTACATTCTGTATATTCTTTATGTGATATGTTTTTTTCTCGATATCATATTGATTGTATTGGCGTAAGTATTCCTGGTTTAGCGGATCCTGTTACTGGGGTGTGGCTCGAAGCAGTGTTTTCAAAAGTCAAAAATTTTCCTTTAGGGAAATTGTTATCAGACCGTTATAAAATTGAAGTATTTATTGAAAATGATGCGAACAATTGTGCCTATGGAGAAAAGCTTTTTGGTTGTGCAAAATTGGTCAATGATTTCATTTGGTTGACAGTAAGTAATGGCTGTGGTTCTGGTATATTTCTTAATGGAAAATTGTTTACTGGCGCAGGTTCAAATGCTGGAGAGTTAGGGCATATTTTTGTTACGAATAAGAAATACAAATGTCCCTGCGGAAATTTTGGTTGTCTCGAATCTGTTGCAGCTGGCCCTGGTATTGTTAGACGATATATTGAAAGTTCAGAAAAAGTCATTAGCAGGAGTATTACAGCAAAAGATGTTGCAGATTTTGCTAAAGCAGGCGATAAAAACGCTATCCAAGTCTATCAGCAAACAGGTGATTATCTGGGCCGAGCTATAGCTGCTTCTGTAAATGTGTTGAATGTTCCTTTAGTTGTAATTGGTGGAGGTATTACGCTAGACAGTGAATTATTCATGGATAGTCTCATTTCATCCGTGGATTCCCATATTTACCGAACGGCTAATCAAAATCTTCAAATAAAAATCACAGAAATGGGGTATTATGCATCTCTGATTGGTGCTATTTCAAATGCAATCATTCAAGACCAGAAACCCAAAATTTAATATTGCTATAGTCAGTTACAGAGTCCAATATTAATTGCTTGAACATATAGATGTTCATATCTTTTGATCAGGTTTTTATTCATTCGTCGAAAGTCAGCTTTTTATTTGAGTATAAAAGAATCAATCTCAACTAAAGCAATATTCAGTTCAGATTCCTTTACATTCCAAGGCCTGATTGGTTCCAATCCGCTTTGGAAATCTCTAGGCTTCCAAAACACATAGCATTCTTGACCAGGAAATCGGGGGTAAAAATATTCGCATATGGAATTGTTTTCTTTTCTGCTACAACGTTGATGTTGAGCACCGCATCCTATCTCTTGTCAGTCAGTTTTTCATTGTGTGAAAGCTACAAGCCCAGCCCGTCACATTTCAGATCTGCCGTAAAAACACTAGCTCCAGAACTCTTGTGAATGTCAAGGAAGTTTTTCACTGATGGCATTTGATTTTAATGTCTTACATCTAAAAAGCATTTTTTAGAATTAATACTATTGACAACCAATTAACTGAGATGGCGATATTGCCACTAGCAAAAAGGTCAAACAGAAAACACCCTTTCCAATAATCTAATTGAACAACTAGCCTTTACTGACCAGCACTTCTTAGGGAAGTTGAACAAGTAGAGAATTAGATTTCTACATGCATAAACCACAAACACTTCCTTGCACCTATGCATGCAGATGTGTACGAAGATTTAATCAGAGAATCACTGTTTAAGCATTACAATAAAGGGGATATGCCTTTTTTTTATTACCCAAGGACATCTGGATAGATGGTTCAAGGCAAATAATGATGCAAGAATCCCTATTTACTGTGATTTTGCATCAAAACTCCAATCAATTTTAGCAATGTAGCAGATCCCTACTTCATCATCCCCTCGAATACAGAACTCCTGGGCTCCAGGCTCCCAGCAGAATAACCCCAGATGGTTTCGTATTCGCTCACGTCTTCACCCATCTGCCCTAGTTGTCTCAGATACTCTGCAATCGATTTCGATTCAATGACGATAACAGAACCCATTTCCTCAATAACAGGGCTGTGGGGCCGGGTATGGTCGAATTCAAATTCCAATATACGTCTGCCATCAGAGGTTATGCCAATGGTACGATAGGTATTGCTCTTGCCCACTCCCGGAAGGTTTAGGGTATTGCGGTCGGTGGAAAGGAATGGTATCTCATCTGATTTCCTAATACTATCGATATTCTCCAACATATGGGGGGCATCGGAAATGAATGGCCTGATAATGCTATGGTATCGCAGGGCAACACGACCAATTGAGCTTTCCTCAATCTGTTCCTGGGTTGACCGGCAATTGTTTGCAAAGACATGTCGGTTTTCCTTGAACCCTTTGACCGTAAAGGTATAGTAGGGAAGCACCCCGATTTCGTTCAGCGTCTTTCTAAGCTTTGCAGAATGTCCCCGCCTGGAGGCGGAGATGGTGAACACTTCCTGGTTGGTCACAGCCCATCCGGCAGAAAGAATGGCTGCAATGGCCTTTTTGGTATCTGGGGTCACTTCCATGGAAGAAGAGATATGTATCTGTACGATACACTGGCTTATACCTACCAGAGAAGCCTTCTCTTTGAACTGGGCAAGCACCGACACCAATTCTTTGGTAATACGCTGGGGAAGATAGACAGGCAGTTTGGTGCCAAGCCTGACCCGTTTCATGGTTGCATACTTCTCCCCTTCCGCTCTTTCCTCATTGTCCAGCAGTTTTTCCTGGGCCATTTTCAACACTGCGTCGAGAATATTTCTGAGGGAAGAGACAGAGCTCATAAAGGCATCGCCGCCGGTTATGAGAATATCGCTCAGGTAGGGGTCTTTTCTAAAATAATCCATATTCAGTGCGAGCATAGTCGACCAGTTGCGTTTTGGCCTAAGCTTTTCCAACTCGAAGTTGAAACGGCCCCTCTGGAAGTCATACATCCGTTGACAGTAGGCACACAGGCCTCCGCAGGCGCGTCCCATGGTGTCAGGAATGAAGATGGCCACATTCGGATAGCGTCGATGGATATTGTGCGAAGGAAGGATCCAGCCAGCAGCATTGGGTTTTCCTTCCTCAACGATATCTTCTTTTTCCCAGGCAACGATAGAACCAAACTCCTCGACCAAGTCCTTGCTGTAGAACAGGTAGTCGCGAAGTACCGCATCGCTATGGGGATGTTCTTGCTCACTAAGCGGGCGGACATCGATGAGGGAAAGGAAATAAGGGGTCGCAAAGATAGGAATACCCTTTTTCTCCGCTGTCTCCATCTGTTCCAGGGTTTCCTTATCGAGGGAATTTTGCAGATACCTATTCAACTCAGAGGAACTGCGAATTGCATACTTAAGCTGGAAACGGTCGTCGCGCCACCAGGTAAGGACCTGTTTCCTTGCCTGCGCGGCATCCATCGAGCCCTTGAGCTGGTAAAACTGGGAAGATTTGTGCTCTGAACGGATTCTCTTGATCAACAGTTGAACAATATATTCCTTGTTTTTTGCACGCCAGGCAATAACCTCTTTATCCAGGCCGGAAGGATGGCGTTCCATCCAAGCTTGTACTTGGCTCCTGGAGGGAACCTCCTTATGGTCTATCCCCTTCAATTGCCTGAGCAGGTGATACATATCTTCTACAAAATCGGGAGAGACAGAAATATCCTCTCCCCGTACCAGTGAACGAAGGATTGCAAGCGGCTGTGAGACTACGCCCTCACCATGCAGGTTCCCATCGGAAAAGCTGCATCCTTCATGGTCGAGATAGTCCATGATCCGCAAGAAAGCCAGGGAAGTCCCCGTAAGTTTGTAAAAACTTTGTTCGTCGTGTACTTCACCGGTATAATAGGACCACGCGTTGGGATGTTCCTTTTGCATTACTTCAGAATAATGGGTCTTGAGCTTCTCTACCAAAGCTTCCAAACTGAGTTTTTCATCCAAAAAGAGGGAACCAATCGTCGATTCATCGGCCCTTATCATAGCGACAAGTTTCGCAATACGTTCTAATTGTGTCTCCATGGGTATAGAATACAGGCTCGAATTCTATTCTGTCAATAAGGACCAGTCCTATGACAATTCTATCAATTTACAGGGCAAGCACTTGGAAAGCATTTGTACTACAAACTGTAGGAGAGTGTACATTGCACAGCTTTTTTCCGACCTTGGTACAAAGCTTCGCAATCGGTCCTAGACCGTGGACTTTCATATTCTTTTTTAGCCTTCCTGGCAAGCACAGTTTTCTAAGAATAGAGACCCAAAGCAATCCCTGAAACAAAAGCCGCACCTTGTCCAGACAGCTCTTCAAGGGAAGCAACACTGACCTTTGACTGAAGGATATCGGACTGAAACTGCATCAAGAAGGAATCCTTTGTGGGACCTCCATCGACTTTGAGTGTTTGCACTGCATATCCTGTTTCATCAAGTGCACGATAGCATCAATCTGCTAGGCAATAGACTCCTCAGCTGCACAAACCAATTCTGCCTTGCCTGTAGTTCTGTTCATTCCAAAGTCAATGCGCAAACAGACATGATTGCAGCCTATAAACTCATACGTATGTTTTTTTGTTACAAAATCATCATACCCTATCAGTTCAGTTGCCTTTCTTGAAAAACTTTCCTATCTTTTATTCTGTTCGTTATCAGGGGTTATTGTTGACTCTCAGCGAAAAAAAATATATGACTGTTTGCGAATATATCTTATCATAGAGGTACCATGTTAGAATTTCATACCCCGTCCGCCGCGGACAAACCATTATTCACCAAGAAAAGCACCTATCTTGCCTACGAATATTACTTCTCCTATTGCATGCTCTGGAAAGATGCAATCGGTATCACTATTTGCAAGACCGATACTGCATTATACATCCACATCAAGGAAGACGATGTCTTTTTATTACCCATGACTGACAATCTGGCAGCTGCCATGCAGGAGCTTGAAACCTACTGCAAAGAGAGCGGAACCCGTTTCCAACTGGAATGTGTCCCCACCGAACAGGCTTTGCAGCTTCAAGAAATGGGCTACAGTATCGAACACATCCGTAATCTTGATGACTATATCTATGAAAGTGAAAAGCTGATAAAGCTTGGCGGGAAGCACCTGCAGAGCAAGAGAAACCATATATCCCAGTTTGAACGGAAATATACCTATACAGTCATGCCCCTTACCAAAGAGGTATTCCCCGAATGCATGAAGATGGTTTCGACCACCTGGCTCGGAGGAAAAGAGATGAACAAGGAAATTACAGATGAACTGCATGCCATTCAGTTTGCGTTCGACAACTGGGACTTATTGAATCTGGTAGGTATCCTTATCTGTGTCGATCACCATCTCACAGCCTTTACTGTCGGGGAAGTCATCGATGACCAGCTGGCTATTGTGCATTTTGAGAAGGGTGACACCTCCTATACCGGGATTTATGCCGTTATAAACCAATTATTCTGTTCCATGTACCTCTCTGATGCAAAATATATAAACCGCCAGGAGGATGTCGGGGTAGAAGGCCTACGTAAAGCAAAGCTCTCCTATCAACCAACGATGATGGTGGAAAAATACCGAGTGAGGAAGCCATGACACTAGAACGGGCAAAGGATACTGATTTCGAGGAATTGAAAACACTCTGGTCGATTGTGTTCAACGAGGAAGCAGCATTCCTTGAAAAATTCTTTGCCCTGCGGTTCTTCCCGGACAGCATCTTTGTTGCCCGGGAGCAAGGCAAGATTGTCAGTGCCCTGCATGCCCTTCCTTCTTTCTATCACCAGAATAAAGTAGTGCACCGATGTGCTTTTATCGTAGGGGCGGCAACCTATGCCGACTATCGCAAAAAAGGCATCATGTCCCATTTGCTCTCGTATTGTAAACAGAACCTCGACTGCCCGATCACCCTCTTCCCTGCAGTTCGCCCGTTCTATGAAAAAAACGGCTATATTACGACAGGGGAATTGCTTCGCTACAACCTGGAAGCAGTAACAGAGTATGAACCAGGAACCGAGGTTTCGCTATCCCAAGATGAACTCGATACCATTTATATGCAGGCAACAATAGCCTCTGGCTCACTTTTGCGAGACAACATCGCCTGGCAATTTCTGCTTGACGGATATCAACTGCTTGCAGTACAAGACGCCTATGCACTTATCAAAGATAATGCTGTTGTAGAAGCCATGGCAATCGATACATCGAGTGCAGTAGCATTGCTCGGCCTCATGAAACAGAAAAAGCTAGACACTTGCGCCGTACTCCATGATTCCCCCTTCTGCCCGCTCATACCTGGAATAAAAGGCACTGTCATCCCCATGGGCATGAGTACAGCCCCCTTCATGCAGGGGTGCTACATAGCAGAACAATATTAAGAAGAAGGGCCACTGCTACATGCAATGGCCCTTGCAATTTCCTTTTCTTATCGTTCAGGTTCCTCACAGAATCCTGCTTCCTTCCTATTTTAGGGCATCAGCTTTGTCTTATTTTACCGTAAACGAAACACTGCTGCTCCACGTGTTGCCTTTGTTGTCTGAGAACTCCAGCATGAAGGGAATTACCGTACCACTGGGAGTGTCCTTTGCGAGGACAAACCTGAAGGTATTCTCCTCTCCTTCAATTGTCCCCTGTTCCACCGTAGGATACCAGCTGTTGTTGGTAACCTGCAGCCCTGCAGGGATTGAACGTACGGCTAGATTGTCTTTAATCATTGTCACATAGGCAGAATCTGTCTTCATCGTTGCCTGCAAACCCTGTAAAGCAACAGTACCGCCATTCTTCAAGGAGAAACCGACACTCAACTGCGTCTGGGTGGGGAGTTTGTCAGCTGCATAGTAGAGAGGCTGTACCGCTTCCACAGAAAGCTCTCTCCACAGTGCCTCGAAAGAAGCTGCCTTCCCTTTAAGAGAATACGTTGCTTCATCGGTTAGTAAGGTCCCTGTTGTCCTATCATACCAACCTGCGAACAGATAAGAGCTATCGGGGGCAACTGGGGTGGGAACCTGTACCTCCTCACCTTCTTTCACTTCAGAGATAAAGTCATTGGTCTTGCTTATGGAATCGGTAAATTGCACCCCGTTATGCCAAATCGCATAGAGCGTCTGGTTGGTATACGGCATTGAAATAGTATCACCGCCTTTATAGGTCACACTATCCTTGGTAATGCCCCAGCCAGCAAGGATTCCCAGTTTCTGACTGTTTACCTGGAGCTGGGAACCATCAGGAAGCGTTATATCGGTCCCTGGGGTTTGGGTGACTTGTTGGCGATACCTATAACTGAACCCTTCCCCGCTGGAGGAAAAGTCAAGGCTCAACGAGGGACTATAGTACCTGCTGTTCTCATACAACCAGGTTGCATGCTCTTTTTTGGCAGGTTCGTCCTCTGCCACAATCCTGGCAAGCAAGGCTTTTGTGGCATCCTCGTCGATACCATAGGAACTGAGGGTTGCCAAACGGGAATAGGCCGCATAATACTTGTCGGCATCTCCCTTTGAGGCTGCTTTTTGCATATCTTTCTGGGCATCGGTAGCCTCTTTGGCAATTCTGTCATTGAGCGCGTCATAGGATTTGATTATAGAATCGATCGAGGCCACATTCAAATCCAAATCCCTTGAGGTTGCATACAACTTCTCCGCATTGGAAGCAGCAAAAAGGGCTGAGGCACTCATAAGAAACAAGAAACTGACCAAAAACACTGTTGATCTTCGCTTCATATTGCATTCTCCTTACATTTTTCGATATAGCAAAGGAGAAACGCAAAGGCAATATCATAAAAGGCAACTCCATGCTTCCACGCAAATATAGTTGCTTATTTGGAGACTTTGTGATCATTGTTTTTCATTTTTGTAATTTCTGTGTCGCTCGGTACATTGTGAGAAAACCAATTCTTTTTTCCTCATGGTAATGATTTTTCTTTCAAACGCCACAAGGCCCTCACTGCACATTTTCCCGGTTCCCTGCTCACGGAAGTCAGCTAGAATCCCGAGTACAAGGGCAAAACGCTTCAGCCTGTGGTATTCATAGCGAAGCTAATCAAAGAGACACATTCTGAGGGTCTTGAACAGGGTTGCCTTACCTGCATGCAATGCGAACGCATCTGTAAACAGGATGCAATCGGTTTCAAGAAGGGTCGTTGAGTTTCTGCAGGAATTCCATCTGCCACTTACTTTCCGTTTCTTTATCCTTGGCTGCTTTGATGGCATAGGCCGCGGCAGGAAGCGCATGGTCCTTTACATGGGCTGTCGAACAAGCATGGCTGCAAGATTTTGCGGCTTCGCTGGCTTCAAGGTTTCCCTCTTCCTTGGCTTTTCTAGCAGCATCATGTGAGGCAAAGGCAGCTTTTCGGGCCTCAAACATCGACATGTTACCCTTTGCCCAGGCCCTGCCGGCTTCCAAAGCAGTACGAGGCCTCATATCCTGGGGATAGACAGCCTCGAACAAAGGCAGGACATGTTCTGCACACGCTGTGGCCCAGATTGCTGCAGTCTTGTGGTCGAGTATGGCCAACTGGCTTTTCAAAATACTGCTTATAGGTACATCGTCGGTTCCTAAATCCATTACTCTCCCCCTATCGCTGGTTATTACCGTACATATACAATAATAAAATATGGTGGATACGCAAAACAAAATAAAATAAATTTGAACAGTGGACATATGATCAAAGTGACCTACCCCCTTGCCATATTCACGTTTTTTAACGAAAATACATTCTGAAAGAACACATTTTAAGCAGGTTTAAAGAAATAATGCCAATCCCCAGCACCAATGACCAGATGAAACGACAATCGACCAAGGACCTAATCTATCAGGCAGTATGCAACTGGATTATCTGCGGCGACCTCACCAGTGGGGAAAAAATTAACGACATGGAACTCGCCAAACATTTCAATGTCAGCAGAACACCCGTAAGGGAAGCTATCCAGATGTTGGAAATCCAGAAACTGGTGAAAGTAATCCCAGGAAAGGCCACGATTGTGACCGAAGTCGATAAAAAGGACATCGGTGATTGCTACCGGCCTTTGGCCTGTATCCAGGGTCTCGCTGCAGAACTTGCTTGCTCCAACATCTCAGAAGAGCAGATGGAAAGGCTGGAACAGATTCACATCCAGTTTTCGGACGCCTGTAAAAACAATGACCCTGAGAAAGCCATACTCTGTGATAGCGAATTTCATAGTATCATCATGGATTGCGCAGACAACCAGTACATGGAAGAATTCTCACAGACAATGATATTGCATATCCAGCGGATAAAATATCATTACTTCCACTCCGACAGGCTAAGAAAAACTTCTGTTGGTCATCATGAGGGAATACTGAAAGCTATCAAGGCAAGGGATGCAGAACTTGCAGGATCGCTCATGAAGAGCCATTGGCTCTATGTCATGCAACGATGCCTAAACGACGTACTGGACAAAAACGACGAAGCAAATCCAGCAGAAAACTTGAACCGTCCCTAATCAGTACCCATAGCCGCCAGAACCGAGAAGGAAATTCCTTTTCGGTTTTTTTATCGGGAAATCTAATCGGTTTTTCTTGACAGATAGAAAAAACGGACACAAGATATCGGGTATATGCAATATATCGCATATTGCATATACCAACAAAGGAGTAATCCAATGACCAGATCTGAACAAGTTATAACGCTATGCCAGGAATTGATACAAAGACCAAGTCTCTCAGGACAGGAACAGCAAGTAGCCACTTTCATAAAGCAGACTATGCTGGAAAAAGGTTTTGATTCCGCAACAATCGACCGCTACGGAAGTGTGCTGGGAACAATAGAAGGAAAAAGAAAAGGAAAGTCGATACTCCTTGACGGGCATATCGACACAGTAGATATCAGTGACCCTTCCCAATGGGCGCACGCTCCTTATGCAGCAGAGATTGTCGATGGCAAAATATATGGAAGAGGCACCTCTGACATGAAAGGGAGTGTCGCTGCCATGATCTTAGCTGCCGCTTTCTTTGCAGAAGACACAAAGAAAGACTTTGCAGGAACCATCTATGTCTCGTGTACCGTCCATGAGGAATGCTTTGAAGGAATCTCGGCAAGGGAGATTACCAGTTTGGCCCATCCCGATTTCGTAGTAATAGGGGAAGCTACGACCACCACTTTAAAAATCGGACAACGCGGACGTGCCGAGATCGTAGTCGAAACAGAAGGGAAAACCTGTCATTCTTCCAACCCAGACAAAGGGGTCAACGCGGTCTATCACATGATGGCCTTGATTGAAGAAATCAAGAAACTGGAACCCAATGTCCATCCGGTACTAGGCAAAGGCATACTTGAACTTACCGACATTGTTTCAAGCCCCTACCCAGGAGCCTCTGTAGTACCTGGCCAGTGCCGTGTAACCTACGACCGACGTACCTTGGTGGGCGAAACCGCAGAGAGCGTATTGCAACCAATCGAGGAAGCAATCGAGAAAGTCAGGCAAACCATTCCCAATCTGAAAGCAAAGGCATACATCGCAGAAGGATCTGAGGCCTGCTGGACAGGGGAAACCATACATGCCAAGCGTTTCTTCCCCGCCTGGATGCTAGACAGCGAGGAGCCTTTGGTACAGAAAGCCCTTGCTGGCCTGAAAGAAGCCGGTATCAAAGCCCCGCTCTCCCACTTTTCCTTCTGTACCAATGGAAGCCACTTCTGTGGTGAACAGGGAATACCTACCATCGGGTTCGGACCTTCACGGGAAGACCTTGCCCATGTCATCGATGAATATATCGAAATTGACCAGCTTACCAAATCCTGTAAGGGATTTGGAGGGATTATTGCCAAAGTCCTGGCATAAGGCCCATCTCAGAAATCGTTTCCAATAGCAGGTACCTACTGTTGTTTGTGATATCTAAAAGGAGGAAATCATGGAACAAGTATTATCTACGATCGCGAATATGTTATGGGGTGCTCCGGTTTTGTTTCTCTTGACCGCGGTCGGTTTGATTTACGCAACAAAAACCCGATTTTTCCAGTTCAGGAAATTCGGGCACATCATGAAGAATACCGCAGGGGAAATCTTCAGCAAAAGCAAGAACAACGGGGAAGGAACCTTGACCCCGTTGCAGGCTGTTTCCACAGCCCTTGCCGGATGCGTTGGTACCGGCAATATTGCCGGTGTTGCCACCGCAATTTTCATCGGCGGACCCGGTGCCGTCTTCTGGATGTGGATGATATCCCTGTTGGGTATGCTCACCAAGTGCGTCGAGGTAACCCTTGCCCAGCAATACCGTATCAAGGGGGAAGATGGCATTTACTATGGTGGCCCGATGTACTATATCGAACGCGGTCTGGGCAAAAAGTGGCGTCCCTTGGCTATATTCTTCTCAGCTACCATCATCATCGGAGGTCTCGGGACAGCTGCCTTTGTCCAGCCCTATGCATTATCGAGTGCCATACATAACACCTTTAACATTCCCCAGTGGATCCCTGTCACCATTGCTGCAACTATCTGCGGGATTGTTCTCATCGGTGGAGTAAAAAGCATTGGTAAGTTCTGTGAAAAAGTCACCCCGTTCATGTGTGTACTGTATGTTGTCGCTGCCCTTGGAGTCTTGATCGTCAATATTGCAAATGTACCACAGGCTTTGGCATCCATCTTCATCTATGCCTTCAAGCCCTTTGCAGCAGTAGGCGGAATTGCAGGAAGCACATTTGCCCTTGCACTTCGCCAAGGTTCAGCCCGAGGCACCTTCTCCAATGAGGCAGGTTGCGGATCATCGCCCATCACCCATGCAACAGCCATGACCCCTCATCCCTTCAAAGAAGGAATGTACGGTTCCTTTGAAGTATTCATCGACACCCTGGTTGTCTGTTCCATGACAGCCCTGGCCATTCTCTCCAGCAGTCCCGACGTCTGGCAGAGCGGGGCAAAGGATGTTGCCTTGACCATGGGTGCTTTCTCCAGTGTATACGGAAATGCAGGGAATATCCTGATAACAGTTGCCATTATGTTGTTTGCCTTCTCTACGATGGTCGGATGGGAATTGAACTACGAGTCTGCTTTCTTCTACATCTTCCCCAAAAAGACCAACGCTGCCAAATTGATCCTTCGATTGATCTGGCTGGTTCCCGGTTTCCTTTCCCTTGGCAAAGCCCCGGAAGTCGTTTGGCTTGTCGTTGACATTGCCTCAGGTCTGTGGTGCATTCCCAATTCAATCGCCCTCATCCTCCTGGCGAAGGTATTCATGAAAGTCTTTGATGACTATAATGAGAAATACATCCTTCAGACGAGGGAAATCAGCGAGAAGTTGGTCGTTGCCTTAGTAGATTAAGACCCTTTCATGCACTCCAATTCTGAAAAGGGAACAATGCCGATCCGTCCAAAGGGTCGGCATTGTCTTTTTCCAAGCAAGTGGATACCAATTCCCTACTATGAGACTGAGTATCTGGAACTTGAAATGAAGGATTGCATTAAAAGATTCTCCAACATATACTTATAGGCACTTGGATGTGATGTAAGCTAGGAATGCAACCTCTGAAAAACAGAAAAAAGGGAGGTTTGCATGCTTCAAGTCCTGCTTGTACACAAGGATTTGCCTGTTTTGGAAACAATCAGGAACCTGCCGATCTGGCAAGGTTCTGACTTTACATTGGTTGCAACCATCAATGACGAACAGGAAGCCTTATCTTTTTTGCATTCACATACTCTCGACATTCTGCTCTCAGACAGCCGCTTGGTCGTTTCCCTTTCCCAGGGAATCAGGGAAAGCGGACACCCCCTTGCTATCCTTACATTGGATACTTCTGAAGGTATTCTCGAACAGGAACGCCTTGCTATGGCTTTATTTGAAGCAAGAAGGAGATTTGTCCTTGAAAAAGGCTTGAAAGCCCTAGAAGAGGAAAAACTGTACCGATGCATCAAAGACGGAGGCATCTCACGTACAGAACAAACCCGAATGTTCAGTTCTGAAAACAAACAAATTGGAATGGCCTTGTTCCACGCTGCTTCAAATTGCAAGGAAATACTGTCGAACCTTTGTAAAGAATCTATACTTATCGAAACGGGACCGAAGGACCTTCTTGTATTGTTTAGTGAGAATTTCGAGTGGAAAGACAACCCTACCGGCTATCTTCGCTATTTACTTGCAAAGGTTGGGACAAACGCCACAGTAGTATGGGACGGATACCTTCGAGAGCCTTTCGACCTGCAGGAAAAGTATCACCGCCTACTAAAACTTTCACAGTACCAGCCATTCTTTTGTGAAGGTTGCCTTATCACCGGGGCAGACATCAACCAACTCCCTGCAATGGATCTGTTCCAATTCTCAACGGAGCTGGAAACCATGCGTACCCTGGCAAAAGGAGGCAACCTCACCACCTTTATTGCACATCTGAAGGACCTCTATAGTTGCAACCTCCCCCAGATATGCGATCAAAACCCCTTATTTCATATCAATAGCCAGATTATGGGATTGTTTTTGCAAGTTGTATCTGAAGGAAACCTGAATCCTTTGGAACTGTTCGGTACACCCTATGTGCCTGTTGAAGAAGTTTTCAACTTATCCTCTACGTTTGAAATGTGCCATTGGTTTGAACGGGCGTTTAGAAAAGCCCAGATTCTCTTACGGGAAAACGAATATCCGGTTGTCCAGAATGAAAAGGTCCAGCATGCCCTACGCATCATGCATCGCCATTACTCCTCGCCGCTGACACTCGACACCTTGGCCTCAGAATGCAAAGTGCATAAAGTATATCTGTGCAGGGTCTTTTCGAGGGATGTGGGAATGCCTTGCCACGAATACTTGCAGAAACTGCGTTTACGAAAATCCATTCCCCTGCTTTTTATCGGAAAAGAATCGAACAAAGAAATCGCCCTCCAGGTAGGGTTTACATCCTATGACCAATTCAGCAAAGCATTTCATCGGGAAATGGGAATGTCCCCCCATCGGTATAAAGAATTGCATAAAGAAGATAGGGGAAACCTATACAGGTACTGAGCCATGCTTGACTTCTGGTTTCTATATTCTATAATTAGTTATAGGAAAAAGAATTATGTTATTTTTTGCAGTAAAAGGTTAAGAAATCACGTGCATAACTTCCTCTTTTTCCTTGGGTTTGTTCATCTGGAATTGTTTTGTTACCAGAGGAGGTGTTATGAAAAAGCTACATGTTTGGCTCTGTCTTTCGGTGATCCTATCGCTGTGCATGGTTCCTCTAACGGCCCAGGCCCAAACGGAACAAGCCATGGCTGCCAAGCCAATGGTAGAGCAAGTTGTCCTCAACCAAAATGTGCCCAAAGGTGATTTGGAGATTTTTTCCTGGTGGGCAGGGGATGAAGGACCAGCTTTGGAAGCGCTTATCAAGGTCTTCGAAAGGAAATACCCTAATATCAAGCTGACCAATGCCACGGTTACCGGAGGTTCAGGGGTAAATGCAAAAGCGGTGCTGAAAACCAGGATGCTCGGAGGCGATCCTCCCGGAAGCTTCCAGGTACATGCAGGTCAGGAATTGATCGGGACCTGGGTTAGTGCAAACAGGATTCTCGACCTCACCCCGCTCTTCGAGCAGGAAGGGTGGATGGAAGTATTCCCAAAAGACCTTTTGAAATTTTTGAGTACCGAAGATGGTATCTGGTCTGTTCCTGTCAACATCCACCGGTCGAATGTCCTCTGGTTTATGCCAGGGAGGCTGAAAGCCTGGGGAATCGAGGCCCCGAAGACCTGGGATGAGTTTTTGAAGATTGCCCCGGCTATCAAAGCAAAGGGAGTCGTTCCACTTTCCCTCGCACAGACCTGGACTGCCAACCAGCTGTGGGAATGTGTTGCCCTGGGAGTCCTGGGCGCTGACGACTATGATGCCCTCTGGAGAGGTGAAATCTCCTGGGTCGACCCAAAAATCGTACACGTCTGGGAAGTTTTCGGTATGATCCTCCAATATACCAATACCGATGCAGCCTCCCTTTCCTGGCAACAGGCTACCGATATGGTGGTCAAAGGCCAGGCAGCCTTCAATCTGATGGGCGACTGGGCTGCAGGCTATATGTCTACCACCCTTAGTCTCAAACCAATGATTGACTATGGCTGGGTAGCTTCCCCGGGGACCAACGGAGTGTTCATGTTCCTGGCTGACAGTTTTGGCAGCCCGAAGGGGACAAAGAATCCCGATGCAACCCTTGCCTGGTTGAAAGTCTGTGGGTCAAAGGAAGGTTCTGACGCGTTCAACCCCTTGAAAGGATCGATATCGGCACGTAAGGACAGTGATTTGAATCTGTATAATACCTATTCAAAGTCTGCTGCAAAGGATTACCAAACGAATAGGATAGTCGGTTCTCTAGCCCATGGAGTCGTTGCCAATGAGGGCTTTATGAACGACTTTTCTACGGTCATGGAGATGTATCTGAATAGTAAGGATGCCAAACAGGCTGCCAACGCATGCCAAGCCATTGCAATTCAGAATAGAATGGGCAAGTAAGTAACTCCAGACCGGGGGAGAGGGCTCTTGCCCTCTCCCTTTTTAAAGCGATGGGATGTATATGAAAGAACAAAAGAAAAACACCTTTTTATCAGTTCTTTTGCTCCTGCCCTCCATAATCCTTGTCGGGGTTTTTGTCTATGGTTTCATCGGTAATACTATCTACATCTCGCTCACCGACTGGGGACACGGGGCGGGCAGCCTTTCCTTCGACCCTGTCAAGAATTTCATCGGTTTGGAAAATTATCGCCAGCTCTTTTCGGGTTTCATCTATTCCAGGTTCCGCCAAGACCTGGTAAATACCGTTTTCTATTCTTTCTTTTTGATAATCGGGGCTTTGTTCTTTGGCTTCCTGTTCGCAGTCTTGCTCGACCGGAAGCTAAAAAGCGAAGGATTTTTCCGAACCATCTTCCTGTACCCGATGGCCTTGGCCTTCATTGTCTCGGGTACTATATGGCGATGGTTGCTTGCCCCGAGCGGAGGGTTGAATATTCTGCCCACCTTCATTGGGTTGCCACCAGTAAAGTTCCTGTGGACCAGCAGCAAGATAAGTATCTTTCATTTCAATTGGCAGAATGTCTTGCTGTTGCTCTTTGTTTTCATCGGAATCCTGGCAGCGATAGTACTGGGAAGGGCTTTGACCGAAAGAGTCAGGAGCAAAAGGAAAATCTGGAAGGCAGCCCTTGTCTGTGCCTTTTCTTTTTTGTATGTGTTCATTCTCCATCCCCTCCTTCCCCCTATTCTTCCCTTTGCAGAAGATCACGGGTACAACCTTGCCACGTTAGGGATTTCCATAGCCTCTGTGTGGCAATACAGCGGGTACACCATGGCTCTCTACCTTGCAGGGCTCAGGGGATTGCCTGAGACGATCAGGGAATCGGCACAACTCGACGGGGCAAGCGAATTCACCTATTACTGGAAAATCGCCATCCCCAATGTACGGCCTATCACCCTCAGTGCCGTCATTATCATTGCCCATATCTCGCTCAAGCTCTTTGATTTGATTTATGCGATGGCAGGATCAGACAATGCAAACACCGGGCACCCTTCCATCAACATGTATCTTACGACCTTCCGGGCAAACAATTTCTCCGTTGGCGCTTCGATGGCAGTTGTCCTGTTTCTGCTTTCCGCTCTCTTTATCATACCCTATCTGGTGAGTTCCCACCGGGGAAGGAGAGTATAGATCATGGGGAAAAAGAGATCAGTCAATCCAAAACGAGTATTTCTCTATGTGGTTCTTATCATCTTTGTGATTCTATTCTTGGTCCCAATGTATATGACAATCGTCACCTCATTGAAAAAGCCTGCCGAGATTAACCTGCTTACAGCCTGGAAATGGCCGGAGAAAGCTTTTTTCACCAGTTACCGGAATGCCTGGAAGCTATTGGGCCCAAACATGAGAAACAGCTTGGTCCTCACTATTACAGCAACGGTAATCTCGGCATTTTTAGGATCGTTGAATGGCTATATTTTCTCAAAGAACAGGTTCCGTTCCAGTGAACTTATCTTCACCCTGTTATTGTTCGGTATGTTTATCCCGTATCAGATAATCCTCATTCCATTGTTTCAGGTATTGCGCAACCTTGGCCTCTATGGTTCGCTCTCGGGCCTCATCCTTGCCCATATCATCTATGGTATCCCCATTGTCACACTCTTGTTCCGCAATTTCTATGACCAGATCCCCTCTGACATACTTGAGTCTGCAAGACTCGACGGGGCAGGTTTCTTTGGCATATTTGGGCGTATTATGCTTCCGCTCTCCATGCCTGGGTTCGTAACAGTCGGCATCTGGCAGATTACCCAGATCTGGAATGAATTCCTCTGGGGAATCACCTTGACCAGGCAAGAATCGAACCCGATTACTGTCGGGCTTTCAAAACTTGCAGGGGGACAAGCGGTCAGTTGGAACCTGCCGATGGCAGGTGCTTTGATAACCGCTCTCCCCATCCTCGTCATGTATGTCTTGCTGGGTAAATATTTCATCAAGGGACTGTTGTCCGGTTCGGTGAAAGGATGACTTTACTGCAGGGGAAAAAAGGTTTGCAGAGAATCGTTGAGAAAGCCTACTGCCTGGAAAAACTTCTCTTTTTCCTCTTCTGCAAGGGTATCGAGTAAGCTTTGGATATACACCAAATGGCTCTTTTTAAAGTCAGATGCAAGGGTTTCGCCTTTTTCTGTCAAGCTCAAACGGAACACCCGTTTGTCCTGTGGGTCCTGTTCCTTTTCAATATAGCCAAACTGTAATAGCTTGTTGGAAACAGGCGTGAAGGAACCTTTTTCAAGGTTCAAATGCCTGCTCAGCTCTGCCATTGAGGAAGACTTACAAAAGTGCAAGTGCAATAAGGTCAACATATGCGTCTGGTTAAGCCCATCGGGCATCGTATACTTGTAAAGGTGTTGTTTGAAAAACAACCGCTCAAGTTTCATTTTAACGTCGATTATACTCTTCAAACGCAGGTCTTCCATACTAACAGACCTCCCTTGCAGCATCCTTCTTGCGGGCAAGAATCAAGACCACAAAGGTTACCAGTATGGCAAAGCCATCGGCAATAGGAGTGGCAGCCCAGACTCCGTCCAATCCCCACATCGAAGGAAGGATGAAAAGAAGGGGGAGCAAGAACAAAAACTGCCTGAGCATTCCCAATATCATCGAAACCGTACCTTTTCCAACTGCCTGGAAATAAGCTACACCGATTAAGTTAATACTCAACAGAGGGAGCATCAAAAGGAAAATCCTGAGCCCGTTTTTCGTGACAGCGACGGTAGACGATCCGCTTTCAAGGAACATGCTGATAAAGGTAGTGGGAAAGAGCTGCATGAGTAAAAACACGATGGTGGAAAAAGCGATACCGATAAAAATCCCCAGGCGCAACGTTTTACTGACCCTATCCTTCTGTTTTGCCCCATGGTTATACCCAATGATAGGCATAATGCCTTGGGTGATACCGATGATTGGCATAATAAAGAAGGTATAGAGACTGTTTATCACCCCCATCGCGGTAACTGCGGCAACCCCGCCATAATAGGAAAGCCCCCTGTTGATAAACAACATGGCAATGCTGGTTCCAACCGTTGAGAGAAAGGTTGCAAAACCGATGGTAACAATCTGGACAAGGATCACCCTCTTCAGGGCAAAATCCTTGATACTAAGATGCAGATGGCTTTTTCCCCTGAGATAGAAACTCACAAGAATAGCAAGTCCAACCAGCTGTCCCGCAACAGTAGCGATGGCCGCCCCTGCGACGCCCCAGCCAAATATACGTATGAAAACGAAATCGAGAACGATGTTGGTCAAGGCAGAGCTGATCATGGCCACCATGGACAAGAGGGGCCTCCCCTCTGTCCTGACTGAGCTATTCAGAATGAACGAGAGCATCTGGAAAATAAAACCTGCTATGATAATTCTCAGATAGGTCGTTGCATAGTTCATGACCTCGGCTGTTGCTCCAAAAAGATTCAGGATCGACTGGAGGTTTGTAAATATCGTTACAAGGATTACTGCGGTTACCAAAAGACCGAACCCAAGGGTGTTTCCAAAGACCTGACTTGCTGCTTTCTCGTCCTTTTGACCAAGTTTGATAGAAAGCAGGGAAGCCCCACCTATTCCTATGAGATTTGCGAAGGCAAAGATGATCATCATGACAGGGAATGCGATGGTAAGGCCTGCCAGGGCTTCTTCGCCTGCAAACTGACCTATAAATACCCGGTCAACCACGTTGTAGATTGCATTTACCACCATGGCAATGACTGCCGGTATCGAATATTGTGCCAAGAGTTTGCCTATGGGTTTTGTACCCAGTTCTGCTGTTTTATCCATACTTTGTATGTGTCCTTGTAGAGAAGTGCCTGGTATCGCCGGAAGGCTGACCAAATGCTTTATTCTTTCTCTTTTGTTTGGTTTGTTTTCTAACTGTTGAAGAACATACTGACTTTCCATTCTTTTGTAAAGTAGTTTGCTTTCTAACTATCTACATTCTGTACTCCTTCTTTCTTATACCGTGCATCATCTCATAGGATGACTAACAACCCCAATACAGGAAAAGGAGCGTGAAGGAATACTAGCAAGGGTTGCTTCAGGATATTGAACTATACTGCCAAGTATATATTCTTGGGTGTATCATAGGATTCCTTTTCTATAGGTTCTTTTTGTTTTCAAAAGAGGAGAGATTTTCTCGTAGCCTGTCAATTGAGGGTGTCTGCATATGGCTTTGCATAATCAAGGTATCGAACTCGGCTTGCAGGCAAGACATCTCTGCTGTTGCCACGATGCAATGCTTTGCCATAGTTGTCTCGGCAAGCTTGGTTTTCAAAACAACCCTAAATACCCTGGCTGTTATCCCTACCGGTAATTTCATATACCATAGTTTCGAGGGTCTAGTTTTTATCCCCAGCGCATGCAGTACAGCAAAACCTTCCTTGATACCATGCAACATGAGGCATACGCTTTCATAAGACTTGGCAAGGCGATAATTATCACAATCGAATTGGTATAATGCATTTGCGATACTCGTCACCATCGCAACATGGGTTTTTTGCCAACTATCCATATCATCGCAAAAAACGGAGGGAATGCCCGCAAGATTGAAAGCGGTAATCAATTGACGCACACGCTCCGTCTTCCTGCCATTATATTCCCCAAATGTCGTAGTCTGAAATGCTCGCAGTATCCCTTTTCCAATGAAATAAACGACATTACTCCCAATGCGCTCACCACCTGCGGAAGGAAAAGCAATCATCAGTCTCTCGCTGCCTATGGCTTTTGCCCATTTCTCGTACCCTCCGGCAGTATTGACGACGAATACAATATTCTTTGAACAATTTCGCGCAAGAATGGGTAATATACTGTCCACTTGCGTCCGTTGCATCACTACAAGGATGTAGTCGAACGAATCATCTGGTGCTAGCTGTTCAATTATATTAACGGGAATGATCTCATCCGAGTGTGCACCAGGCTTGGAAAGCACCACACCATTGTGCCGAAGCTCCTCAAGCCGCCTACCTCGTGCCAGTACCGTCACATCCTTTCCCGATGCAGCAAGCCTACCTGCAAAAATGCTACCGATAACCCCTGCTCCGTAAATCAAAACGCGCATGTTCACCTCCTGCCTTCAAAACCTTTTTCAGGAGACCATGCACAGAGCCCTTCTCTATGATACCGGCAGTTACAACAATCATCTCCGTCTCCCAGGGTTTTTGTACGCTCAAATCCATTACCCATCAGATACGAAACCATATAATCCATGCGGCATATACCAGGCAATAAACCATCCGCATCAAAATCATGGGCAAGCTTTTTAAGTCCACATTCTGTAATATCTATTTCAAAGGTGTTATCACTGACCTCGCGATAGGCAATCTGCCAGTCATAAGGGTGCAATTCCTTTTTCAGTTGACGTTCAGCATGCATGGCTGCCTTTTTTTTGAAGCCGTTGATATAGGATTTACCTGCCAGATGCAACAGACCCCTGGGTATGATCGTTATCATTCTTTCGTTCATCAGCCAAATATTTTCCCATATTTCCTGCTGTTCTAGCTTCAATTCCATAAAAGCCTTATACCATGCTATATACGCCGGGCCAAATTGATAATTGAAAGAGAAAATACTTTTGCCTATGTCAGGTACCTGAGGCAGAATCTCATACAGTTTTTCTTTGGAGATTGTTTTGAAATCATTGAAGAATCCTTTACCATATTTTCTCGTCAATAGGTTGCGGCTTCGAAGCATTGTCACTACGTAAATTGTTTTTTCCACGGAGCTTACCTCATTCCAGTCAGATTGGTCGAGACAGAAAGTAATCTACTACACTCAGCATAGGGTTTGACAGGTTTTTGTATTTGCGCTTGCAGCGATCTCTCTTCCTTTGTCCTCTCTGCCAAGATTACATACCATATTCAAGATTCACTTGCGGTAATTATTTTCCATCCAATGGACGGAGCAAATTACGAGTATCGGTATACTCGTTCTCGCAAAACGTTCGTAAATCCTTTGGAAAACATTTTTGGTAGTCGCCGTTAACATCTGCCATTGGTTGCCTGCTTTCAGTCAGAAAGGAATCCTCCATTTCTCACCGTTGGGGGTTGTTTCCATTTCTCTTATGACACTGCAATTTCAAAAGTAAATGTTCCGGTAATATATAAAAAATCACCCATGGAACAGCTACTGTCCCACAGATGTATAAAGCTCCATCTGTTGCTACAAATACTGTAGCCCGGCATTATACCCAAAGATAATGCCTGTTCAGTTTGTACTGTTGAGCGTGCATTCTTTTAAGAATGATCTGCAGTGCAAAGATACTACTATCAAGTATCTTTGAAAGCCCCGTTTTGTCAACAAATATTTCCGCAGAGAGTCTGAAAAGTTTAAAACTGCAATACTACCGTACTGGGGGGGGGAGAGCCCCCACAAGAAGGCTGAACCGATAGGAAGGAAAGATCATTTGCTTGGAGAAGTTCCTTTTCCTTAGATAGAAGATAATGAAGACCATGCCCAAACCGATACCTATGAGAGGTCAATCCAATTTCTTCCCATTGAAAATATATCGCTTGCCATGCATTTTGAAGTACTGGTTGCAGGAGATACACTCTGGTGCTTAATTATCCCTCCCGCTTTCCCACTGGCAATCGATTCTGGTTCAGCAATCAAAGGTCTTCCCAAGGCAAACTATTCGATATCAACCGTATCGAGTTGGAGGAAAAAGGGAAATACCTATCTTGTTTTGGCTATAGAAAACTTAAGTCATGCGTTACTGGCAACTGAAAGAACTGGAAAGAGACAATTTCGTTGTGCGCAAAGAATATTTCCAGGTTTCCCCCAAGGTTGAATATCGCTTGCCGAAAAAGGATTTTCGCTTATGGCTATCATACATTTGCCCTGTTAATGGGGGCAGATACATTAGCTGACCTCTGAAGGAGAAATTGAGAAGGAACCTTTTCAAGGCAACCGCTAGGTTCGATTACGTTGTCTGGGATTTCCTTCTGGTTCCCTGCAGCACTTTTTCTTTATTCTCTGTATGTTCATCCAGGAGAAATGGTGCCCAACTCCCTTCAAAGTGCTCGATTTCCCCCTGCCAATAGAGCAGGCGGTCGTAATAGGACTTGATTTTCTCTTCGACCGCCATCTGGCAGCCGTCCAGACCTTGTGTGTAGACAATTGCCGATAGCTCATAGAAAACCAGCCCCAAAGCATGGGTTTCTACATGTACGGTAGAACAAGCCTGCCCTATTGCATGGGCAAGCAATCCTGTCACGGTATCTGTATGTTCTTTTGCAACTGCATGGCAGGCCAGGATTGCTTTCCTGGCTACAGGCATTTTGACATCACCCCTTGCCCAGGCTTGGCAGGTCTGCAAAGCCGTACGGGGCCTGGTTTCCAAAGGATGGCCAATTTCAAACAGGGTTAAAGGCGCCTGTGCACAATCGAAAGCCCAGAGGACCAAGGTACGGTGCTTCTGTTCTCCAATCAGATGCATAAGATCCTGGAGACATTCACTGTCCCTTGAGAATAACAATTGGTTTCCCTTTTTGTATTTCAAGGCAAGGGACGCGTCAATGGCTCCAAGCATAGTACTGTTAAACCCGTTCCAAAAGTACAATGGTCTCCACATGGGTAGTATGGGGGAACATGTCCACAGGTTGTATTCCCCTCACTTCATAGGGGCTGAACTTGAGCATATAGCGTAGGTCACGTTCAAGGGTGATGGCATTGCAGGAGATATATATGATTTTCCTTGGAGCCATTTTGAGCGCGGCGGCAAGGAATCGTTCGTCGCTTCCGGCCCGAGGCGGATCAAGGAACAGAACATCGCAGCTTTTCTTGTCTTTGGCCATTTGCTTAAGATAGGCAGAGGCATCGTCACAGACAAAATCAACGTTCGACAGGTTGTTGTTCCTTGCATTCACCATGGCATCTTCAATAGCATCGGGGCTTACCTCAATACCGAGCACATGCTTGACCCCTTTGCTTGCGGCAATAAGAGCGATGGTCCCGGTTCCGCAATAGGCATCAATTACTTCATCAGTATCCTTCAACTGGGCCATTTTCATTGCGATGTTGAACAGCACTTCTGTTTGTACAGGGTTGACCTGAAAGAAAGACTTTGCAGAGATACGGAACATCAGACCACAGAGTTTTTCCTCGATGAAGCCTTTGCCGAAGAGGATTTTCTCAGGAATTTCACTGAGCACCATACTCGTCTGGTCATAGTTCATGTTCAACGAGATGGTGGCAATCTCGGGATGCTGCTGCTTCAAGGCACTGAGGAAATCATCCTTTGAGGGAATGGGCCACTGCCCGCAGACCAAAACAACCATGACATGGCCGCTATAGCGGGAGGTTTTGATAAGGACATGACGGATATAACCCATCTGTTCGTCTTCATCATACGGTTCGATACCGAACCGTGTCATGAGGGAACGAATCGTACCAAGAATAGCATCGGCGGTAGGGTCTTCGACCAGACAGTCACGGATGGCAACGATATGGTGGGTTCCTTCGCGGTAGATTCCGCTGATTACTTTACCACGGAGATCCCTGCCGAAAACTGCCTGGACTTTGGTGCGATACCGGGTAGGATCTTCCATTCCGATGATAGGAGCAACCGTTCCAAACTTATCAAGCATCTCTTCAACGTATTCCATCTTATATTCCAACTGTTCGGGATAGGGATACTCCATCAACTGGCAACCGCCACACTCCCGCGCAAGGGGACATTGTTTGTAATTTTTCATACTGTTACGGTGCCGACAAAAGAGTTCTTTGTCAATTGTCTTTCCTGTGCTCCTTTGGTATGATTATGCCATGAAATACCTACGCTTTTCCTACCAGGACTCAGTGCACTACGGTATCCTGCAAGACAATACCGTCCAGGTCCTTGACGGCAGCCCATTCGGCTCCTATACCGTCACTGACAAAAAACTTGCATTGGATAAGGTAAAAATCCTTACCCCTTGTAATTATACCAAGGCTGTATGCATCGGATTGAATTATCGCGACCATGCAGAGGAATTCCAGCTTCCCATCCCGACTGAGCCGGTGGTCTTTATCAAACCCTCGACTGCCAGTCTCGATCCTCTGGGGACCATTGTCTATCCACCTCAGTGCCATCGTCTGGACTATGAGGCGGAACTTGCCATCGTTATCGGGAAAAAAGCAAAGAATATTGAGGAACAGGATGTCAAAGAATACATCCTCGGCTACACCTGTGCCAATGATATCACCGCACGTGACCTGCAACCCAAACAGGGGCAGTGGACCGTGGCAAAAAGTTTCGATACCTTCTGTCCCTTCGGTCCGTTTATCAGTGATGAGGTCAACCCTTCCAACCTGGTTATCGAAAGCAGGGTAAATGGCAAGACGATGCAGAAGTCAAACTCGAAACACCTGATCTTCAGCGTTCCCTTCCTGGTCAGTTATCTTTCCAAGGTAATGACATTGCTTCCCGGGGACATCATTCTCACCGGCACCCCAGGCGGGATTAGTGGTATGCACAAAGGCGATACCGTGGAGATTATCATTGAGGGTTTAGGGACACTGAAAAATACCATCGGGTAAACCAGCCTGTTTTCCTATTGCTTTTAAAAAGGCCCACTGCCAGAATGTATTTCTGCACTGGGCCTTTTTTCCAGCCATAAAAACAGAGCAGAAATCCAATCTTCATACTGAATATAAAGATACCATCTCTTTTTTCCCTGAACGCTTCCTTCAATGATAATATAAGGGAAAGAGAGGATACATGTATGGAACACCATCCAGTCGTACTCACAGAGAAGATTGCCATTGGCATCAGCATGTGCGCCATGGGTTGTCCGGTACGGTATAATGGCAAAGCCATTGACGTATTGACCGTACTAGGACGGGAAAGACAGGACTTCATCTGGTGTCCGGTATGCCCGGAATGCCTGGCCGGGTTGGGGGTTACCCGTGACCCCATACACCTCACCAGTGGTTGTGGTGATGACGTATGGACTGGGGAAGCCGGGATAAGGAACCGAGGCGGAAAGGTAGTAACAGAGGCTGTGATCGAAGGTTGCAAGGACAGTCTCAAAGCACTCCAACGGTGTAATACAAAAGCCTTTGTCTACATGGATGGCAGTCCTTCCTGTGGGGTATATCGAACCACCTTGAAAAATACACGCAGGGGGAATCCCCCTGGAGTATTCGGATCCCTGCTCCTCAAGGAGGGGTATTTTCTCATTCCTTCCAGTGACCTGCAGAGTCCATTGAAATGGTGGGACTGGAGACGAAGGCTTTTGGCCTTCCACTGGTTTGCAAATCTCCAGCTTTCCGGCTTACAAGAGCTCTATGATGCATGGTACCGTCTCAAGTTCCTCTGCCAGGAACTGGACAATACCTGGGCAAGGGAAATGGGCAGGACACTCGCTACATTGAGTAAGGAGGACTTTGCTTCATTCGAACCGGAGTTCAGACTTCAGGTTTTAAATCTGCTTCGCCGTCCCTCTACCCCCGCAAAGATTACAAACAGCCTTTGGAAACATTATTCCCACTATAGAAAGAGCCGAGGCAAGCGTGTCGAGGAAATCAATTCCCCTGATTTCAAGCGAAATGTCACGACCATCGCCAAGGAGTTGCTGAAGATGGAAAGGACTGCGGTAGAGGATGATTTCCTGTTTGGAGCCTCCCCTGTTATCTATCGGGACCAGAGAAGACTGGAGGCAATCGAAAAGCGGAAAACCGAGGAATGATACCCTAGACACCGCGCATGTATCTCTTTTTGCGTCTATAGATTTCTCTTGTCCCCTTATGGTCCAAGAGCATCCCTGTTTATGGTCATTTTTGTATTGTTGGGGATTCCAGCAAGAAAAGCCAGCCTTTCCAGCTTGTTAAATCCACTTTACGACTTTGTTCGCAAACTTGTCCTTATAGGACCCATCGACGATATCTTTGAATACAAAGAAGTAGTAGTCACCGTTTTCATAACGAATGGGAATCGTATACTCCTCTCCTTCCAATCTGGAAGCTACGGTACAGACAGCCAAACCATCATTCCTTTGGGGTAGTGTCAGCTCTGCCAAAAACAGATAGAGCGGGGTCAAATAAGGATAGGTACAGTCTTCTTGGTAGTTGCTCACAAAAGCATCTTCCCCGATTCTCTCTCTCAGGT
This sequence comes from Sphaerochaeta pleomorpha str. Grapes, assembly GCF_000236685.1. Lineage (NCBI taxonomy): Bacteria > Pseudomonadati > Spirochaetota > Spirochaetia > Spirochaetales > Sphaerochaetaceae > Sphaerochaeta > Sphaerochaeta pleomorpha. Next base: position 1,934,965 of record NC_016633.1, read on the forward strand.
CTTGCGTAAGGTAGCCATAGATTTCACGGGGTCTGTTTTCATTAATAGCCCTGACCAGGCTTTCGGTACGTTCTGTGGCATGGGTAAAATTGGCATTATGCCAGGTCAGATCCCTGTTTGTCGAACATGATACAGATAAGACGACGAGTATAAACCAGATTATAACAATATACTTCTTCATTTTTCATTCCTCGAATAGGGGATCCCAAACCCTCCGGGGAAATTGACATACTTGGAAACACCAAGTAAAACCAAAACAGTCAGAATATAGGGCAAGGCCTGTAAAAGCTGGGAAGGCACAGCCACCCCAATTGATTGCAGTCTCATCTGAAGCGTATTGGCACAGCCGAAAAGCAATGCTGCCAGAAGAACACGAACAGGTAACCAACGTGCAAAAACCACAACGGCAATGGCAATGAACCCACGACCAGCTATCATATGGTCAGTATAGGTATTCATATATCCCAAGGACATGGTTGCCCCTGCCAAGCCAGAGTACAATCCACCAAGGATGACACTGCTATATCTGATCAGTCCCACCTTGATACCTTTTGCATCAGCTGCGGAGGGGTACTCCCCTACCGCCTTTACCTGTAACCCAAACACAGTCTTTTCCATCACAAACCAAGTTACCAGGACCAAAATTAGTGCAAAGTAAAAGGTCCCGTTGTGACTGAAAAACACCGGACCGACAAAAGGAATCTCCCCGAGTTTTCCAAAATTAACCGGTGCAAAGTTTTGGACCACTGGGGGAAGCTTCCTCACCCCGAAAACCACCCGATACAGATAGGAAGCAAATCCAGTACCGAACATGGTAAGGGCGGTACCCGCTATTACCTGGTTTGCCTTGACAGTAATGCTCAAGTAGGCCATAAAAGCCCCGATAGCCATCCCAGCTATACCGGCACAAAGCATACCTACAATAAGATTCTGAGTGAAAAAGGCTGTCATAAAACCTACAAGGCATCCAATAATCATGGTCCCTTCCACAGAAAGGTCCATGATTCCCGCCTTCTGCGTGTATACCTGTCCCAATGCAGCAAGGATGATCGGTGTACTGGTACGTAAAGTTCCGCTGAGCAAACTGATGATAAAATCATTATTCATGTTCTTTGACCCTCTTTTGTTTTTGCTGGCCAAACATAGTGCTGCTTATGACAAACACTATTACCAAAGACTGTATGATCGTAACCAGGGAAAAGGGAACTCCGCAAAAACGCTGCATACTTGCACCGCCTACCACCAAGGCACTGAAAAGAAGCGAGGAAAGGAGGATACCGAAAGGGTGCAGGCCCCCTAACAAGGCAACGACCGTGGCTACAGAACCCAAGGAACCGGCTAGGTTGTCCTGTAGGCGCCCATGGATACCCATTACATCTATCCACCCGGCAACTGCTGCGAACGCAGCTGAAATTCCCAAGGTAAGGATAATCTGGCGATTGACGTTCAAACCACACAAGCGTGCAACTTTCTGGTTCTGACCAACCATTTTTACCTGAAACCCTTCCTTCGTATGCCAGAACAGATAGAGCAGAACTACCAGGGCAAGGGCAAGAAACAGACCGGAGTGAAGTCTTGTCCCTTTTAGCAACTTCGTAAAAAGCACCTGCGAGGAAACAAGACAAGACTGGGGAAAACCATGACCCTGGGGATCCATCATCGGGCCATAGACAAGAAAACTCAGAAAATATGCTACGATGTAATCGAACATGAGCGTTGTTATGACTTCATTTGCATTCAGCTTGGCTTTCATGACCCCGATAAAGGCTCCATAGAGAAAACCTGCCGCAACAGAGGCCAAAAACGACACAAGAAGCATGAGAGGGACCGGTAGGTTGGAATAGACACAGACCCAGACTGCAACGATTGCCCCCATCGTATATTGCCCGTTACCCCCGATATTCCAAAGCTGGGCTTTGAAAGCTACACTTGTTCCCAAGGATATAACCAGTATGGGAATCATCTTTACCAGGGTCTCAGAGAAGCTATATCGAGAACCGAAGGCACCGGAAAACAATGTTTTATAACTCTCAAAGGGATCGAAACCACTGAGGGCAAGAACCCCTGCTCCAATGAGCAATGCACACAATACAGAGATTACAGAAGGAAGCATCTGCCTTCCGATATTTGAAATTTTATTGTAGGTAGGCTTCATACGTATAGTTCCTTATTGCAAATACCGGCCATCATCTGACCTACTATCTCAACGCCCTCCTGAGGCATTACGATTCCCATGGACCTACCCCCATACATCACCAGAATCCGATCGGCAATCTGAAAAATCTCCTCAAGGTCTGCGGACACGAGCAAAACAGCCCCGCCTGCATTACGGACATCAAGCATTTGCTGCCGTACATATTCCATAGCGCCTATATCCAGCCCCCTGGTTGGGTTGCTTGCTACCAGTAGGGAAGGGCCTTGGGACAGCTCCCTGGCAAGAATAACCTTCTGCTGGTTGCCTCCGCTCAAATTCTTTACCTCGGTGTCCAACCCTTGGCTTTTGATTGCATAGGCTTTGGACAAATCTTCGGCAACTGTATCAATTTTCTTTTTGTGCAAGAAAAGGGCTCCGCTAACGGCCTTACTTCGAAACATTTTCAAAATCAGGTTGTCCCTGATAGACCAAGACATGACCAATCCGGCAGTCTGCCTGTCCTCGGGGATATAGGAGACATGGTTTGCGATGATACATGCCGGGGATTTTCCCGTCAGGTCTTTTCCCTCGAGCTGGAAGGACCCTTGCGTACTCTTTCGCAGTCCCACAAGAACCTCGCACAACTCCTTCTGTCCATTCCCGTCAACACCGGCAATTGCGAGGATTTCTCCTCGCCTGACAGCAAAAGACAGGTCTTTCAAGGCCACAAGGCCACGTTCGTTCTTTGCACAAAGGTTCTGCACGACCAGCTTGTCTTCCCCGCAGAGTTTGCGCTGGGTATCGAAATCAAACAAAACATCTCGACCAACCATCATTCGGGAAAGATCTTCCTTTCGCACTGATGCATCAATCTTGGCAGTACCGGCGACCTTACCGTTTTTCAATACGGTCACTTCATCGGCAATCTGAATAATTTCGTCCAAGTGATGGCTGATCAAGATGATAGATTTTCCTGCTTTACGAAGGGCTTTGAGGATTACAAAGAACTCCTGGGCCTCTTCGGGTGTCAATACCGCTGTAGGTTCATCAAGAATCAAGACAGAGGCATCGCGGTAGAGAGCGGAAAGGATTTCCACCCGCTGTTGTTCCCCGACACTCAGATTGCCGATTTTGGCATCTGGGTCGATATTTAGGGTAAAATCCCCAGATAACTGAAGTATTCTCTTTTTGACGACTCTAGGGTTGAGCAGGGGATACCTGCTGATCTTAAGTCCCAGGAGGAAATTCTCGGTTACCGTCATGGTTCGCACCAGCTTGAAATGCTGGTGTACCATTCCGATCCCCCGTCTCATTCCCTCTTTTGGGCTATGCTCAAGGGCAAGCTCTTCCCCAAATACAAGAATCTTACCCTCGTCTGCATTCTGCAAACCAAACAATACATTCATCAGGGTAGTTTTCCCAGCCCCATTCTCACCTAACAAACCATGTATCGTGCCACTGCGAAGCGTAAAATCAACATGGTCGTTTGCTGCCTGACTGCCAAAATATTTTGAAATATTCATCATTTGGACTGCATATTCACTCATCGGAGCTCTCCCCTGTTGCACAGGGAGGACTACAATTGCAGTCCTCCCCATCTTGTTTTCTCTTATTTTTCAAATTCAGGAATCACAATTGTTCCATCAAGGATTCCCTTTTCGATTTCGTCCATCTTCTCGAATACGGACGCAGGGTACTTGTCTTTGAACTGGTTGAAGGAAGAAACCTGCAAGCCTTTGTTGGCAACATCAATCCAGTAGAACTTGTTTTCCCTGTTGAGGAAATTGCCATCAAGTACGTCTTGGACAATTTCACGAATAACAAGGTCCCAACGATAATCGATACCGCTTACCACGTTGTTTGGAGCAAGGACATTCTGGTTGATGATGTTGGAAAGAACCAACTTATCTGATTGAAGCCCTGCATTGACAACACCCAAACCGATACCGTCGCCACTGTGCCAGATTACATCGACTCCACTGTCATACATTCCCAGGGCCCCTTCCTTTGCTTTGGCAGCGTCACGCCAGTCGCCAGTATAGAACTCTTGGATTACGATATTGGGATTAATCGAACGGGCACCCATCTTGAAGCCTTCATGGCCACGATAGATCTCCGAAGCATCCCCACCACCGATGACACCGATTTTACCTGTCTCGGTAATCAGGGCAGCCAAGGCTCCCATCAAATAGCCACCCTGACCGAGTTTGACGTCATATACACAGGAGTTGATAACCGATTTGTATCCGGTACCCAAGGCAAAGCAGGTATCAGGAAACTGTTCGGCAACCTTGATGATTGGTTCCATGAACTGGAAACCATGGCCGAAAATCAAATCATATCCACGGGAAGCAAAGTCCATGAGGGCTGGTTCGATATCTGCAACTTCATAGACATCTTCGACATAGGTAACACTAATTGCACTTCCCTGCTCGCTCTCGATCTGCTTCATCCCTTCATAAAAAGCCTGGTTGAAAGAAACATCATCAATTTTCCCCGGGAGGATAACAGCAATTTTCAAAGGCTTGGTACCCGAATCACCGGTTTTTTCCGTAACTTCTTTTGACCCACCGGCAAATGTAATGCCACACGCAACAACACCCAACAGAGCAATGAGAAACCATTTTTTCATTGAAACACCTCTCCACGTTGTACGAAACTGTTTATCAATTGACATACCTGACAGGTATGGTTCGCGCGTACTTATGCTTTCTGCCCCTCAATCGCTTCCAGAACCCGTTGGGCAGTGGCAGGATGCAGCAGGCCGGCACTCTTTGTATGGTCGCTTACCGCTTCCACGGCATCCCTCAGTGCGTTGAATACCGAAACCCCATAAATCAAAGGAGGTTCCCCGACGCCTTTGGACCCCAAAACCCCGGCAACTTTGTCTTTGGATGGAACAAGATTGACATCCATGACAGGGGGAAAATCAGAGATGAGGGGAACTTTGTAAGTCGAGAAAGAAGTTGCAAGCGACTTTCCCTGTGGTGAATACTGAATATCTTCGGTAGTCACAAACCCAAGGCCCTGCATAAAGCCACCTACCACCTGGCCCCGGTCGATTTCGTAGTCAAGGATGTTCCCTCCCTCATGGCGGAGATGAACCTGGGTAAGGGCATAGGTACCTGTCAAGGTGTTTACTTCCACCTCAGCCAGGCAAACCCCATTGGTAAAATAGGAGAATGGGGTCCCTTTGCCTTTCAAGATGTCATAGCTTAGTCCCGGCGTCGCATAGTGAGCCTGGGCACCAAGATTGCAACGGTTGAAATAACAATAGGACGCTAGGGAGGCAAATGTTTGTTTCTCACTGGCCATACGCACGTCCCACCACATTCCATCCTTGAACTCGATGTAATTGGGGGCTTCTGCCAGATGGAATTTCTCGCTAAGGAATTTGGCAGCGGCTTTTTCCAATTCAGTGCGAATCTGCAAGCAAGCCATTCTAGCAGCTTCTCCATTGAGGTCGGTACCGGTAGAGGCTGCAGTCGAAGCTACGCACCCAATTCTTTTGGTATTGGTGCTTTCGCAATGGACACTGTCTTCGCTGACTCCCAAGGTTTCGGCAACTATCATCTCTACTTTCGTATAGAGACCCTGTCCCATGTCGATACCGCCATGGCTCACGCTAATTGACCCGTCGCTATAGACATATACCAATGCGTTCCCTTGGTTGAGAAACGTTGCAGTAAACCCTATCCCGTATTTGACGGGCACAATCCCGATACCCCGTTTGGTATACCGATGGGATCTATTGAAAGCATCGCAGGCTGAACGAAGCGAAGGGTAATCACAGTCGGTCATTAAAGTCTCATAAATCTGAGGAATGGCGACTTCCTCGAGGACCATGTCATAGGGGGTTTTCTGCCCATCATGGATAAAATTCCTCTGTTGAATTTCCATAACCGGCAAACCTAGGTTCTGGGCAATTCCAGCAATGATCGCTTCCATAACCAAAGTTGCCTGGGGAGCCCCGAATCCCCTAAAGGCAGTATTCGCCGGCAGATTTGTCTGGCAACAATAGCCTGTAATCCTTGCATTGGCGAGGAAATAGGGCCCACAGATACCTAAAACGGCCCTTTCCATGATGGCTACTGTAAAATCCTCATAGAATCCCCCATTGGCATACATATCCACTTCAAAGGCGGTAATTACCCCTTTGGCATTATACCCTACACGGTAATTGCTTTTATAAGGATGGCGTTTGCCTGTCCAGGCAAAATCATCGCTCCTGTCAAGAATAACAGCACAGCTTTTCCCACTCATATATAGACCGAGGGCTGCAATTCCAGCCCACATGGTTCCACCGCGTTCCTTGCCTCCGAAGGCTCCACCGACTCGGTCTACATCAACTTCAACTTTATTGACGGGAAGTCCCAGCAGAAGGGCCACCACCTCCTGTATATCGGTTACCGCTTGGGTCCCACAGTGAATCTTCACTCCCACCCCATGTTCACCCTTCATGGCAAAAGCCCTTTGGGTTTCTATATAGGCGTGTTCCTGGGCATGGGACTCAAACGTACCCTCGAGTACGCCATAGGCATTAATAAAACCTTCCTCAAGATTACCGGAGGTCACTGTCAACGGGGCCTCATAAAAGCATTTTTTGTCTATGGCTTGGTCCAGGGAGAGAATCGGTTCCTGTACTGCGACGAGTACATGTACAAGTCGGGCTGCCTTGCGTGCTGTCTCGGCATCGGTTGCAAGTACCACACCGACCGGTTGACCTATATATTCTACGGTATCAAAGGCAAGCAGGGGTTCTTCCACCCTCCTGATAGCTCCAATTGCATTCTGTCCGGGAATATCTGAGGCAACAAAGTGCCCGACTACTCCTGGGAGGGCTAAGATTGGTGAAAAATCAACGGTAATGAGTTTTCCCTTGGCTTCAGGGGAAACGACAGGATAGGCATACAGGAAGGTAGAAAGGTTTTCAGACTCCCCTGAGAACTTTGCTTCCCCGGTAACTAGGGGTTGGAGGTTTTGTGCACGTTTATTGCTCATAGGGTTTCCTCCCTTCCACTCTGTTTCAGGAAATGGGATACTACATGGTTTGCGACAAGCGCTTTCCGATAGGAGGCTGAACCCCTGATATCAGAAAGGGGAACAACCTTCTCACTAAGCGAAGTACCGATTGCTTCAATTTCCTCAACCGGAATCTCAAGGGAAAGGTCTTTGTCCTTCAGGTCGAAGGTAACCACCGTAGGGGCTACACCCCCGATAGAAATGGTCCAGTGCACAATATCTTTTCCCTGCACGACCATATTCGAAGCACTGTTAATCGAAGCAATGTCTACACTCGATCGTTTTCCTGTCTTGAGGAACGAGATAGTCTGTCCAGCTTGCAACGGAGGTATGATTACTTCGAGTACGATTTCCCCTTTTTCCAGTTGCATTTGCTTATACCCCGTGTAGAACGAGGTTAGGTTCAGTTCCCTTAGTTTCCCCTTTGCATTCACGACCAACACTGTGGCATTGGCAGACGAAAGAATTACCGTTGCATCGCCTATGGGAGAGGCATTGCAAAGGTTTCCCCCAAGTGTAGCAACATTACGAATCTGTTTCGATGCCATTTGCAGCTGTAGTTGGCCTAGGGTCGGAAGCCAATTGAGTACCGTCCTGTCAAGCACAATGCTCTCAAGCGGTAAGGCTGCGCCAATATGCAGACCATCTTCCTTGATTTCTATTCGTCTTGATTCTTCAAGCTGAATGACATCGATAACCTGAAGGGGGCGTTCTCCCTTTGTATGGAAGGAAACCCCGAGATCAGTCAAACCGGAAATAATCTGTGCATCTGGCATTTGCTGCAGGGCTACGCACAGTTCATCGATTGTCACAGGGGTCCTCCATTCTTCAGTATTCAGAAATTGCGAAAGATTCTTCACAGCATTCTGGCAAGACCGAATGGAGGGGGGAACAATTATCTCGGTTCCTTGGTAGCCTATCATCTGTTCTGCAGCTTTTCGAATACCCTCGTACCCTGTGCACCGGCAAATATTGCCCTGCAAGGCTATCTCCACATCCTTCATATCAGGGATGGGGTTCATAGAGAATAACGAGAAGAACGACATGACAAAACCTGGCGAACAGAAACCGCACTGGACACCATGTTTGTCGATTATGGCTTTCTGTATGCAGCTGAGCGCTGTCTGATTTCCTACCCCTTCGACTGTCACCAGAGACTTTCCCTGCAATCTTCCCACGGGTAAAAGACAGGAGGCCACTGAACGGTATACAAACCCTGATTCTTCCCAAGACCCGATGGAAACTGTACAGGCCCCGCAATCTCCATCTGAGCATCCTTCCTTGGTCCCTGTCATTTCCAGTTCGCTACGCAGCAGATCAACGGTCCTTTGCATAGGATCTGCAAGAATTGTTTTTTTCTCCCCATTGAGGAAAAAGGATATAGGTATCTTATGCACGTTCAAATTCCTTCTGTTTTAATTAACTTGGTTCTCGTTGTTTAAACCGGATGAGTATACATCCTGTCTTCTCAGCATACTGAGCCGGATATATCTAGTATCGAAATAGGCATTTACTTTCAAAATAGGAACTTGGCGCAAGGTGTAATACACAGAGTGCAATTGCAACAAGGCCAAGGGTTTCTCTTTGATCGAATAAGGTTTGAAGTTTCTCAAATCCTCAGTAGTGCAGGCGAGAAGATCGGCGATATCGCTGGCCACCTGGACGCCACCCTGAGCTAGCAGGACATCGAACGTTGAGGCTTTGATTTCTTCCTTTGTAAGGGAATGACCTTGCAAGAGAGAAAGCGGGAATATATCCTCACAAAAAATAACTGGCATACCATCGGCAAAGAAAACCTTATGGACAATATAGATTTGATCACCTTTCTTCAGATCCAATTCCTGGGCAGTAAGAGGATCGGGAGTATGAAGGGTTACTGATAAGACTTCTACAGAGGCCGTGTAACCGCAAGCATTGATAGCTTGTTCAAACTCTACAGCCGGAGTAAGTTTTACCTTTAGGCTCTTATAGTTGCAGTTAATGTACGTCCCTTTGCCATGCAAGGAATAAATCACGCCTTCCTGGGCAAGTTCCTTGATGACTTCACGCAATGATATGCGACTCACATGTAAAGCTTCAGCCAAGGCCATCTCACTTGGGAGCTTGAATCTTCCGGCCTGATATTCTGTATCTATGAATTCAAGAAGGTTTCTTCTTGTCGTTACCGTAACGGACGAACTGATCACAGGTCGTATTGTTGAAGGAGTGTTATTGTGTTGCTTTACCGTTTGAGATTCATGTTCCATTTTACCCGCCATTGTTAGTATATTGCATACACATTTATCGAGAGATAAGAGGTAAGACCTCTTACTTTATAACATAGCATTCCACTACTGGCAAGAAATTACAAAATGCAATTAACTATATTCGAGCGATTTTGTTTTAATTTTTTGAAAGCTTGCCTAAAGATCAGGATGGAAGGCAAGTAGAATGGACAGGTTTCACAAAATTGTTGTCCTGCAGTCAAAACTGTATGTACATACATTACTCACTCAGATAGCAAGCAACAGAAAAAACCCACTTCAATCGCTATTTTCCAGAAATAATAGCTACAGAAGTGGGGTAAAAACAGTCATCCCTCAGTCGAGGGTTTACACCTTCTTATCCAGGTGCGGTTGTCCCAGACTATCAGAAATACTCAATATTTACATTGTCACTGTCAAAATAAAGGAGGTCTCCCTCACTGTAGTTCCAACTTGCCTGCATGAGGGAGGGAAGCAGCAGGTCATCGACTTTGTGGTAGTTGCCGCAGTGGGCTGTCCACCTCACCTGCTCCATTTTCCCATCCATACTGGTCGCCATCCGATCATCGGTTGAGAAATAAATCATCTCGCCTTCTTCAGAAAAGGTAAAAACACCACTACAGCTAAAATTGTAATATGCAATCGTTGCCTTGGCATGGGTATCGTCGATTGACTCCCAGCTTATATAGTCCTGCAAGGCCGAAGAGGGGACAAACAGGCACTCGCTGAGCATGGTTACCAAAGAAGCAGAGCCCATTGCATTCCCTTTCTGGTTAAACAGGGTAAACATCTTTCCCAGAACCCCCTTCATCGAGCCTTTCCCGGCAACAAAGGAATCCAAGCCCTCGAAGGGAAGCCTATAGATCGATGAATCTATATAGGCGATACGCTCGGGTTTTGCAACCGCATTGTACTGGGTATAATCTATGGCTATTGTCGGCTTGTCTCGGCCAAGGGAAAACGCCACATTCTTGAATGTCGCTTTCATTCCCTGCATCTTTGCTTTCCCAATAAAGCCGCAATGTCTGAAATATCGCTGGACAGGAAGAGGAAGGGATGCGATATCTGCTTCGGAGAATACCTCGCCACCTGCTTCTGTGAAAGAAAAATTCTGTTGTGCCAACCTCTCGAATTCGGTTTTCGTCGGTGAATAGGGCAACAGGAAATACACGATAACACAAAGAAGAATAAAGCCTAACCCTAAGAGAATACCCATGATTACGGTTCCTTTTTTATACATGTTTCTTTTCCATTTGCTCGATATTTCTGGCGAGCAGAGAAAACCCCTCACAAAGCCCCTGCAACGTTTCAGAGGAAAACCCTTGAAAGAGTCTCTCAAGAAACGCCACTTCCCTCTCTTCCCTTCCTTTCAGATACTCAAGACAATCCGAAGTCACGGAAACCTGAAGGACCCTTGCATCTTCTGAGCTCTTCTCCATTTTCAGAAAGCCTAGTTTTTCCAGCAGCGATGCCATTTTCTTGGTATTCTGGTGGGAACTCCCTCCCAGGGCAGCAAGCTCACCAAGGGATAAAGAGTCCTTGCCGCTGTGCATCAGCAATGCAAGCAAAAGCCATTGCTTCACTGTAATCTTATCATCGAATTTATCACCGATAACCTGCAACCTATTTGACAGTGCAAACAGACTGCCAAATACAAACGCTTTCCTTTCCATCTCTTCCATATACGCATCACACCCTTTTAGTAACTGGTTACCTTTTAATATATAGCAGTTCCCTTTCCCCTGTCAAGAATACCTTAAGGTAGCTGTCTTTTCCTCTTCTCACCCTACCAAAAGCCCTTTACCATAGGTCCTGACAGGTAATTGCTGTGCATAATCCTATACAATCCTTCATTAGACTTTTGAAAATAGCAAAAAAGACTTCATCGAAGTCAGAATAAGGCTCCAGACCAATGACAAGATAAGTTGAATAGGGGTTGGTTGAATCAACGGTATTCATTTCTGCAAAACCTATAGAGAGGACCCTAAAGAGAAACCCGCCTTGGTTTTTCACCGGCGGGCTTCTCTCATTTGGCTAACCTAAACCAAGAGAACACAGTTATTTGTTGTAAGCCTCGTCATGTACTCCAAAGATTGCCCTTCCGCTGGGCTCGTTCATCTTCTTGAAGGCTTCGTCCCATTCCAGGGCAATGGCGGTGGAACAGGCAACGGAGGCTTCATGGGGAACACACTTTGCAGCACTTTCACTAGGGAAATGGCTGGCGAACAGGGAACGGTAATAATACTCTTCCTTGGTGGCAGGCGTATTGACGGCAAAGCGCTTAGAGGCAGATGCAAACTGCTCGTCTGTCACCGCTTCGCTTGTCATCTTTTTAAGTGTATCGATCCAGTTATACCCGACACCGTCGCTGAACTGTTCCTTCTGCCTCCAGGTTATCTCGGGAGGAAGAAAATCCTTGAAAGCCTCGCGAACAATCCACTTTTCAATAAGGGGCTTGCCGTTCTCTTGGATCGGGGACATCTTTGACTCGGGATTCAGGTTCATGGCAATATCCATGAACTCTTTGTCCAAGAACGGAACACGCCCTTCAACACCCCAGGCTGCAAGAGATTTGTTAGCCCTCAGGCAGTCATAGAGGTGCAGTTTACTCAACTTACGTACGGTCTCTTCATGGAATTCCCTGGCATTCGGAGCCTTATGGAAGTAGAGATAGCCCCCGAAGAGCTCGTCACTCCCTTCCCCTGAGAGCACCATCTTGATTCCCATCGACTTGATAACCCTGGCAAGCAGATACATCGGGGTAGCTGCCCTGATAGTGGTAATATCATAGGTTTCCAGATGATATACAACATCGCTGAGTGCATCGAGGGCTTCCTGGATGGTAAAATGTACCTCATGGTGAACCGTACCAATGAAATCGGCTGCAATTTTTGCTGCCTTCAAGTCAGGAGAACCCTCCAGACCTATGGCAAACGAATGCAGACGAGGCCACCAGGCTGCTTCTGAGTCACCTGACTCTACACGTTTCTGGGCATACATGGCAGTGACAGCTGCAATAACCGAACTATCAAGTCCGCCTGAAAGCAACACCCCATAAGGAACATCACTCATGAGCTGGCGCTTAACTGCGGCTTCCAGACCCGTACGGACAGCTTCTACGCTGCTTGAGTTGTCTTTAACGTTGTCATAGCTCTCCCAGGAACGGGAATACCATTTGGTAGCAGCTTTGTCCGGGCTGTAGAAATACTGACCTGGGAAAAATTCCTCGATAGTCGTACAGGTACCCTCAAGGGCCTTCAACTCGCTGGCGACATAATAGCGACCTTCACCGTCCCAACCCTGATAGAGGGGAATAATTCCCATATGGTCACGGGCAATGAAATAGACATCTTTTTCCCTATCGTAGAGGGCAAAGGCAAAAATCCCGTTGAGTTCCTCAAGGAAATCGGGCCCTTTGTCCCTATAGAGAGCCAGGATGACCTCACAGTCACTCTGGGTCAAGAATTCATAGGTACCTTCATACTGCTTGCGGATTTCCTGGTGATTATAGATTTCGCCGTTGACAGCAAGAACCAAATTACCATCTTTGCTATAAAGCGGTTGTCCTCCACTGAGCGGATCGACGATTGCCAGCCTTTCATGGCTGATAATCGCGTCCGATCCCGTATAGATACCGGACCAATCCGGACCTCTATGACGAATCTTCCGCGACATGTCCAGTACCTTGGCCCGCAAGGGAGCACTGTCACCTTTGATGTCAAACATACCTACAAATCCACACATATTCAGTACCTCCAGATACAAAAAAGACGTTCCTCTCCCTTAAGATTGGAACGCCTTTGTTCTTGGGAGGATAGTACTTGCTTCAGGCCAAAGATGCAAGAGCCAGATCGACAATTGCCATTGCTTTATCAATATCACCCTTTTCTACAACCAAGGGAGGAACGAACCTGAGCACATCATATCCCGCACCCAAAACCAACAATCCCTGCTCAAAACAGGCATCTACAACCTTTCTTGGAGGAATTGATAACACCAACCCATCTAGCAAACCCCTGCCCCTTACAGAAAGGCAGAGTGTCGGGTATTTTATTACCAGCTTCTCCAGTTCCGACCGAAGGTAGGCACCCATTTTTTCCACGTGGGAACAAAGGTCCGTTTCTTGCAAACGCCCTATCATTTCGCATGCACCAGCCATGGCCAGGGCATTGCCACCAAAAGTAGAGGCATGGTCGCCAGGAGAAAATACCCTATCGGCCTTCCCCTTGGTGACCATTGCACCGGCAGGGACTCCCCCTGCAAGCGCCTTGGCCAAGGTTAGGATATCGGGCTGGACCCCATAGGTCTGGAAGGCAAACGGCTTTCCGCTCCGCCCCATCCCGCATTGCACCTCGTCGAAAATCAAAAGCAGGTTCTTTTCGTCGCAGAGATCCCTCAACCCTTGGAGAAATTCCTTGGTTGCCGGGACGATGCCCCCTTCACCCTGGATAGGCTCGACCATAATGGCGCAAGTAGAGTCAGAAACCGTAGCTTTCACACTTGCAAGGTCATTGAAGAGTGCATAGGAGAATCCGGTTGGAAGCGGATCGAAATTGACATGGTATTTATCCTGCCCTGTGGCTGTAATGGCACCATAGGTCCTGCCGTGGAATGAATGGACCATGGTAACGATATCTGTCCGGATTGGGTCAGAGGAATGGCCGAACTTACGGGCAAGCTTCAAAGCAGCCTCGTTTGCCTCTGCCCCGCTATTACAGAAAAACACCCTGTCCATATCGGCAAGCTCAGTCAAGGTCTTTGCCGCTTTGATGGCATAGGTATTGTAATAGAGGTTTGAACAGTGTAGCAAACCACTGTCCAGGACCCCTTTCAGAGCCTTGGTAAGGCCTGCATCGCCATAGCCAAGGGCGTTGACTGCAATGCCTCCGACAAAATCCAAGTATTGCTTCCCATCAACATCGGTAAGATAACAACCCTTACCACTGGAAAATACTACCGGGACCTGGCTATAGGTATCGAGCAGGTATTGTTTACCCGCATTGATCAGTGTCTGTGCTTCCAATTACTTTTCCTCCCTCGTTACCATTGTCCCGATACCTCGGGTAGTGAAGATTTCCAGCAAAATCGCGTGGGTAACCCTTCCATCGAGTACGTGAACACTCTTCACACCTTTTTCAAGTGCATCGAGACAACACTGTACCTTTGGGATCATGCCCCCGTTTATCGTTCCATCGGCAATGTAATCCATCGCCTGGTTTTCAGTCAGGAAACGCAGAATGGTCGAAGGATCATTCTTATCCTTGAGAATCCCCTCTACATCAGTGAGAAAAATCAACTTCTGCGCAGAGAGGGCCCCGGCAACCGCACTGGCTGCATAATCGGCATTGATATTATACGTCTGGGAATGCTCATCAACCCCAACAGGGGACAAGACCGGAACAAAGCCATTGCCGAGCAAGGTGTTGAGCAAGGTCGTATCGACCTTGTCTATTTTGCCGACGAACCCGAGGTCCCGCCCTTTGGCATCCAGTTTCTTTGAGGCGAGCAGCGTATGGCCGTCTTTTCCGCTAATCCCGACCGAAGGGATGCCCACTGCCTGCAATTCCTCCACCAGGTCTTTTCCGATTGAACCGGAAAGGACCATCTCCGCGATTTTCGCAGTTTCCTTGTCAGTTACCCGCAACCCATCGAGAAACTCAGTCTGTTTTCCCATTTTCTGCAACATCTCGGTAATCTCTTTTCCACCGCCATGCACCACGACCGGGTTCAACCCGATGTATTTCATCATGGCAATATCCTGGACAACCGACTTGCGCAGTTTCTCGTCAATCATGGCCGACCCGCCATATTTGACAACTACTACGTTACCGGCAAACTTGCGAATATACGGAATGGCTTCGATGAGTACCTCGGCCTTGAGGATTTCCTGTTCCAAATGTTTCATCATCAACTCCTATAGTCCCCGTTGATCCGCACATATTCGTACGAAAGGTCACACCCCCAGGCAGTCCCCGATCCCGAACCTTCCCCGACGTTGGCAAAAACCTGTACTTCTTTCTCTAACAGAATGGTTTTGGCAAGTTTTTCGTCGAAGACAATCGGCTGCCCTTCTTTGACCACGACGAGGCTTCCTTTTGCCGAGGCAAAGGAAAGGGTTACACAAGCAGGATCGAATGAAGCCCCGCTGTAGCCCATGGCACAGAGAATCCTTCCCCAGTTGGCATCGCTCCCGAAAAAAGCAGCCTTTACGAGATTGCTCTTTACCACCGAACGGGCCAAAGTCTGTGCTGTCTTCTTGTCCCTGGCCCCGTTTACCTGCACCTCGATAAACTTCCCTGCCCCTTCACCGTCTCGAACAATCGCCTTGGCAAGATACGTATGGACATAATCGAACGCCTGGGTGAAATCGTCCCAATAAGGACCGCCGGGAACAAGGGAGGGACATTGGCTCATGCCATTTGCCAGTACCAGAACAGTATCGTTGGTAGAGGTATCACCATCGACACTGATCATATTATAACTATCAACAACCGTATTACCTAAAAGCTGCTGCAACACACTTTTCTCGATAACTGCATCGGTAGTGATAAAGCTCAGCATGGTAGCCATATTCGGGTGTATCATACCGGAACCTTTGGCCATACCCCCGATATGGACCATCGTATCACCGATAGCAACCTCAACTGCTATTTCCTTGGAGAAGGTATCGGTGGTGCAGATAGCCTCAGCGGCAAGGCTTGCCGCCTCTTTCCCTTCTTTCAGTTCTTTTGCACAGAGTCCAATTCCCTTGGTTACCGTATCCATGGGAAGGGGAACACCGATAACCCCGGTGGAGCAGACAAGGATAGACTCGGAACCAAAGGATTTTCCCAGTGCCAGGGCAGTCAGGGAAGCCATGGTTTTGGTATCTTCCATGCCTTGCTTGCCCGTACAGGCATTTGCATTGCCACTGTTGATGACAATCCCCTTTACCGTTTTTGACTCTGCTACAAGTTTCTGGTCCCAGAGTACAGGGGCTGCCTTCACAAGGTTTGTGGTAAAGGAGCCGGCAAAGGTGCATTCCTGTAAGGAAACCACCAGGGCCAAGTCTTTCTTCCGCTTCTTGATACCACTGGCAATACCACTGGCCAAAAAGCCTTTTGCTGCGGTTACACCGCCTTCAATTGTATGCATGGGGCTGATCTCCTATAAGGGGTTTGCAACACAGGCTACCAAACCAGTCTGTTCGCCTAGGTTGCATCGTATATTCATGTTCTGAACCGCCTGGCCGGCAGCTCCTTTCATCAGGTTGTCAATCGCACCGACGGCAATGACACGATTCGTACGATGGTCTACCACCCACCCGATCGCACAACTGTTGGTTCCTTTTACGAAACGGGTTTCAGGAAGGGAGGAACCCATCAGGCGAATAAACGGTTCGTTCCCATACCACTTGCGGTAGGCTTCTTCAATCTGTTGTTCGGTAACGCCTTTTTTAAGACTGGCATAGCAGGTAGACAGGATCCCACGGTTCATCGGAACCAAGTGGGGCGTAAACTGAACCAAAAGAGTTTCGCCTGCAATGCGGGAAAGCTCCTGTTCAATCTCAGGGGTATGCCGGTGGGTTGTAACACCGTAAGCCTTGCATGATTCATTGCATTCACAGAACAGGGAAGCGGTTTTTTCTGCTCGCCCGGCTCCGCTTACCCCACTTGCACTGTCAATGATGATCGTGGATCGGTCGATAAGGTTTTCGCCTACAAGAGGAGAGAGCGTCAAAATGGAGCAGGTGGTATAACATCCGGGGTTCGCTATCAAAGAAGCGCTCTGTATCTTTTCCCGGTTGAGCTCACAGAGCCCATAGACTGCTTTTGCCAGCAACTCTTTGCTCCCATGCTTTGCTTTGTACCAAGTCTCATAGGTAAGCGAATCAGAGAGTCGAAAATCGGCGCCAAGGTCAATTACGATACATCGGTTTAAAATCTCCTCACTGACAAGGTCGCTGGCCATGGGGCTGGGCAAAGCCAGAAACAGGACGGAACAACGCTGACTCGCCTTTTGGAGGTCCTCTTCTTCCAGAACCAGGTCGCATAAGCCCTGCATGGAGGGATATACAGTGGAAAACTTCTTCCCTGCATACGAATGTGAGGCAAGATAGGTTATAGCTACTCCACTGTGATTGGAAAGCAAATACACCAATTGGGCGCCTGCATATCCTGTTGCTCCGATGATTCCGACGTTGACCATACCAACCTCCAAATACGTTAGTGGTATAATTATACAAAAACTCGGAAAAATAACTAGCTTTTATGTATATATTCTCACAATTTTATGCATAAATATTAATCAAACCAAGTAATATCACTTACAGAAAAAGAAAATCCTAGTTTTTGATGGAGAGAGATTGAGGCATTATTCCCTTTCACGATATTGCAGTAGGGAATCTGCCCTTGGGCAAGAAGCCTGTTGCAGTAGTGTTTCTCAAGGGCAAAAGCCAGACCCTTCCGCCTTGCCTGGGGGAAAATCTCGAGCATTCCCAGGGCACCCTCAACGTGGCACCCCATGAAACCGGCAAGCTCCCCGTCGAGAAGAACTCCCTCAAGGACACCGGAAACAATTCGCTCATGTATATAGGAAGGTGAAACAAGATGATAATTGCGAATCACCTGTTGCTCGTCAGCTAGGACAATTTTCCTGAAAGAAAACGTTGGGTCCTCATTGAACGGCTGCCCTTTGAGGTATGCTGCCTGTATGCATGACAGATCCTTGCGATACCCTTCTGCTTCTAGCAGGGGTATGCAGAAATCCTGATGGCAACAAACAGGGCGGCCATCATGGTTGATCAGAGAAACCAATTTTGGAGCTTCCCTTTCCTCAAAGACCGTAAGGATCCATGACCCGCCATTTTTTATGTTCAGCAAGACTCCAGAGTCGTCGGCAACGACAACACAAGCCTTACCTTGCTTCAGCGGCTGCAGCATATCAACATGGTCCAGAAGCCCATGGGCTTCTAGTATTTCTTGAGCATCCATGAAAAAACCTTACTGCAAAGAATCCCTTTTTTACAACGATTCAAGCATCATTTTGACATGTTTCTTGAGTACTTCGTCAATTTCTATCTCTGAAACCTTATACGTGGCACCATAGCGCCCATTGGCCATCAAATTCTTGTAGGCAGTGGCTATCCATTCCATAGCCTGTTTTGGTGTGACTACTCCGGTATCGATAATCAAATCAAAGTCCTGGGCACTGTTGCAGTCAAGATGCAGGTCAGACTCAAGGAAAGACTGGCGAACGGCATCGTTATTGGTGATATGCTTTTCAGCTTCCTCGCGGACCATTCCATGTACTTGCATCTGCCTTTCCACACGGAGTCCAAAGGGTGCTTTGACCCTGACATTGAGCACATCGCCATATTCCTTGAATATCCCAAAACCGCCCCTTCCGACAATAACTACATTGCCATGCTGTGCAATAGATCGCATGGTCTGGATAAGGAACTCAACCGTTTTGGCACGCTGTGCATCGAATCGTTCCCAAAAGTTTGGCTTGTTATCATAGACTTCGTCGAACTGGCTGAATCCATATTCACGCATAATGCGAGCTATGAATTGTTTGTCTACATAAACCAAGCCAAGATTCTTTGCAACTTCCTTTCCAATATAGGAACCTGCACTGCCCATCTCCCTGGAAATAGTGATAACGCCCATGGCATCCTCCCTTTTTTTCCCTCAGGGAATGTACTTCAACTTCATTCCTGAAAGGTCTTACTAGGCGACTGACAAGAACATGACTGGAAACAAAGACGATAACGCCTCCTGTAACTCTATTGTAGGCATCACAAAACAGAGAAGTCAAGGAAAGGACAAGCAGGGAATTCAATCCCTGAGTTGCAACAACTTCCCTTTTGAAAGCTTGATTGCAGAAATAATCTTCACAGATTCCCTTGCAGAAACTGCATCGACACAGACAGGCTTGTCTTCAAGCACAGAGGAATAGAACGACTCAATCAATCGACCATGGGAAAGGCCCCATTCACTTTTCTCACCGGTAGCGACCTCCGACGGAAAAAACTCTTGTCTTCCATCACTGACTATCTCCAACCCCTTTTGCTCCACCTTCATACGCCCCTTTTCGCAGACGATCTCAAGGGAAGCTGTTTTGAATTCCTTTGCACAGTTGGTAAAGTATCCGACAGCGTGAAAACCAGCCTCAAAATTAAAATTGACCATTATGGAGTCTTCTACCTCATATTCTGTGTTTTGCCGCAAATGTGCATCCACTGCAGACAAACTCGAAACCTTCCCACACAGATATTGCAGAAGATCCAAGGTATGGATCGACTGATTGATGATGCATCCCCCTCCCTCAGTCTCGTAGCGACCTCTCCAGGGACTCTTCGCATAATAATCACCCTCCCTGTGCCACATCACCAAGGCAGCCGCGCTGATTATCTTCCCATAGGCTTCCCTTTCCAGCAGGTCCTTGGCCATCAGGGAGGCTTCATTCAACCTGTTTTGAAAACAAATGCACAACTTTCGGTTTGTGGCCTGAGAAACGGCAAGCATGCGATTGGCATCGCTTACATGAATAGACAATGGTTTTTCGCATAAAACATCTTTTCCACTCTCCAAGGCTTTTATCACCAGTTCGGGATGGGTGAAATGAGGGGTTACGATATGGATACAATCGACACGCGGGTCTTGCAGCACATGGTCCAGATTATCAGTGGGTTGCCCCCCGAAAAGAAGACTGAAAGCCTCTGCTTTCGGTAAGTCGATATCCACACAGTACAACAAATGGGCTCTATTGCTTGCCTTTATTGCCTTGCCATGGTTTCTCGCTACTGCACCGCAACCTACAACGGCAACACCTAATCGTTTCAATTTCTATACCTCTTTTCCTGATTTTATCAGATCCTTATAATTTCCGGGCGTCATGGCTTCTTCACTCTTAAAGACCCTCATGAATGTCCTCAAACTTCCAAAACCACACTTTTCTGCCACAATATCAAGATTTCCATCCTCTTTAAGCAATCTTTTCGCATATACGATACGGGCACTGTTAATGTAGTCGGAAATCAACTGACGGTTATATTTCTTAAAAAGTCTGGACAAATTGACAGCTGACAAATTCATTTCATCGGCAATCGACGAGACACTCATATTTTTATCGCAGAAATGCTCTTCAATATAGGCTACAACCAAATTATAGAGGGCAAGATCCCTCTGGTCCTGGACACTAACCACGTTTCTTGACACAACCTCGCAAATCTGGTGTATCACCTCTTCTAAATCCTCCTTGACCTGGTCAATCGAGGTATTCTGGAGAATCGGATGTAAATTTATCTCCGGATAGGAGGAAAAAAGCTTTTCATCAAGCCTGCTGAACACTTTGATTACCGTCCCGGCAATATTTAACATCAGGAATCTCAAGACCTGTGGGGTTATTTCTTTCTCGATATTCACCTCGATAACCGATGAAATTGTCTCCAGTACGCTTTTCTCATCCCCAATCTTCAAGGCGTTCGCAATTGCAAGCTCTACCTCTATCGAATATTCAAAGCTCCGCCCTCTTACCATTTTTATCATATCACGATAAAAAACGGGTTCCGGTGTTTTGGGGGAACGAAGGGTGAAGGACAGGACATCCTGAGCCTGGGTTAAAGCCCTTGACAGATACAGCGGGGTATAATGTAAATCAGAAGAATAGAGATGAAGTGAATGGTGTGTTTGCACTGCCAACATTACTGAGGAGATTAAACCATATTCCTCCTCGATATTTTTTTCCGGGACATTCAGCAGAAAACCTGTATACGAACCTGGCCGAAAGCAAAAACATGACATTCCCTGGTCCTTGAACAGGGCAATGATTGCCTTCGCTGTTTCTTCGCTGACCTCGTTTTCCCTGCATACCAATACAAAAAAATACGTGGAACTGAAATCAATTCCATTGCTTGCCATCAGATTCTTGTCCGGTACCTTCTGGTTATGTTGTTTCTCAACCAAGGAAAGTATCAGTTGGCTTTGCAGGAACTGACCTTTTTCCTTTTTCTCATTCTGGATCCTGACAATGGAATCTCCGATATAAGACAATTCATCACCCTTTCCCTCAAACGGTTTATCCTCAAAGATCCTTAGTACGGTATCGACCCGTTTGTAACTTTTCCTGGTCAAGGTCAACACAAAGGCAATACCGGTCACAAAGCAGAAAAGCAGACAAATGAAAAAGGTTTTCTGAATGAGTACAGCTTTGGCAAGGAAGGTTTCCTTGTCTGCATAGATCATATAGGTCCAGTTCTGGATATCACTATTTGCGGTCGCAAACATATAACTCTCGCCTTCCACTTCTTTATCAAAGACATTTTCCTTATTGGAATCTACATACGAGGCAACATCAGAAAGGCCAAAAGGAACAGTATTGTTATAATAGATAACATCAAGGCGGTTTCGGTCAAAAACAACAATGTTTCTCGTAGTCTCTGTATGCATCCGCTCCCTATCGAGTAAAAAAACAACATTGCTATATACCTGACCTCTCGGAATAAGCCTCAAAGGCTTTATCATGAGCGTTTTTTTGGCAACCCCACCTCCTTGGGTAACTACAGAAAAATCAAGGAATAAGGGCGAAATATACTTTTTCATTATGAGCGTGTTATATTCCTCATAACTCATCGAGGCGCCCTGGAGATAGGCATTATAGAACAAATGACTGTCCGCATAACTATTACTGCCTATTGCAAGGTCAAATGAG
The DNA here is from genome assembly GCF_000236685.1 of Sphaerochaeta pleomorpha str. Grapes. Taxonomy (NCBI): domain Bacteria; kingdom Pseudomonadati; phylum Spirochaetota; class Spirochaetia; order Spirochaetales; family Sphaerochaetaceae; genus Sphaerochaeta; species Sphaerochaeta pleomorpha. The sequence continues at coordinate 1,957,057 of NC_016633.1, forward strand.
GGAATATAAAGAATAACTTCTTCCAGTTTCTCATGGCCACTGATTATTTTTGCCATCGCCTGTTGGGCAAGAAACAGATCATATGATTCCAGACTCTCTCGGTTTTCACTTTTCAATACGTTCGACACCGGTGGAGAATTTGCCAAATCCTCACTGATAGAAGAAGCTTGCTGCATCAGACCATCCCAATATATCTGGACTTGTCCAACCGAGAGCGTGTTGTAATATTGGATTTCGCCTTTCAGCATAGAAACATAGTACATAGAGATAAAAACAAACACAAAAAGCGGTATTAAAAATACCGCCATATAGGAGATAAACCATTTAACTTCGATGCTCTGTGTATTAGAAAAATGCTTTCCCATTCTTATTTGTTTTACTTCCTCATCTCATTTTTTTGAATTGCGAATCTTATGTTGCAAGAGATCATAATACAAATCTGCATCAATAGGTAAGGAAACCCAATTCCCTTCCTGCCAGGAAGACAAATGGATTGCATTCGATAGTGCCAGACCTTTTATGCCTTCCTCGCCAGGGACCATTAAGGAAGTACCATGCAATATTGCGTCACAGAAATTCTGTAATATTCCGCAATGGCTTGTATAGGTTCCCTTCGTGGGAATCTCGATTTTCCAGCACTCAGGCTGACCAATGCCTCCTATGAAGCGAGCATTGAATGCAGAGCAAGATTCCCTAAGCCGATGGAATACGATAGAGTCATTCTCGACAACAATTTTGCCTCGATCTCCACATATTTCCAATCGATTGGTTCCCGGAGCATCTGCTATTGTCGTAATATAACATCCCGTAGCGCCATTTGGATATTCAAAAATCGCATATACATCATCCTCTACTTCTATATCCCTGTGTTTCCCATAATATACTTGTGAACGGATTCTTGAAGGCATGCCACATATCCACTGGAACAAATCAAGATTATGAGGGTTCTGATTTAGCAAGACACCTCCGCCCTCACCTTTCCAGGTAGCTCTCCAAGGACTTTGATCATAGTAACTCTGAGCTCTGAACCAATTGGTGATTATCCAGTTGGTTCTTGTTATTTCCCCAAGCTCTCCACTGGTAACAAGCTCCCGAACCTTTTGGTATAAGGGATTCGTCCTTTGATTGAACATTACCCCGAATACCAATTCGGGATGTTTTCTTGCTTCCTCGTTAAGTTCCTGTACCTGCTTTGTATACACCCCGGCAGGCTTTTCCACCATGATATGCTTACCATTTTTCAAGCCGGCGATACCGTAGACAGGATGCAAATAATGGGGAACGCAAATATGGATGGCCTCAACCAACGTAGAGGCAATGAGTTCTTCAGCGGTAGAGAAAACCGCCAGGCTTTCACCGTACAGGTTCCTCGCCGATTCCCGTTTTTTTTCATCAATGTCTGCAATTGCAACCAGCGTACAATTTGGCACCTTGCCAGATGTCAGCGCTTTTGCATGCTGAAAACCAATAGTACCAAATCCGATAATCCCTAGTTTTACTTTTTCCATTTATTTGTATGACCTCAAAGTGTTAAGCGAACGTATTGAATCCTCTTGCATATGCTCGGTCTTTCCCTCGATACTCATCGTTCCTTGGTATCCTATCTGGTGCAAGGCTGCAAAAAATGCATCAATGTCCGGATCGCATTGCACGGGATAGCAGCGAGTATCCCTGATTGCGATGTGCGTGTGTACAATCTCCCTAATCATGGTTATCTCAGCAAAATCCTCATTGTTTTTCACCATATGGAACATATCGGATAACAACTTCACGTTGTCTTTGGAAACCACCGATACCAACATCTCCCCTTCTATGAGAGTATTGAGCATATTGGTCTCATCATGGTTCAAGGACTCAATGGCGATGGTAATTCCATATTTTGCAGCGACGTCGGCGGTTTTCCTGGTAACGGCAACCAGTCGTTCAAATCCTTCCCTGTAGCTCATGAAAGAAGGAAGATTACGGCTTTTCCCTGAACCAAACACGGCAATATCAGCACCCAGACGATGCATCCTCGAAAAGGCGGTTTCCAGATAATCGAGCATTTCCATTTGCTGCTTTTCATTCAGTTGAAGCAAAGCCAAAGTCTTTGGAAATAGCAAATTGCACCGTTCCACCTTGATTTTTGCCTGATTCACCTGGTTGCAGGCCTGATTGAATTCTTCTTCTGTCATGGCAGCAAGGCCATTCAAGGGAACTTCCAGATACTCAAACCCCAGTTTTTCAGCCTCATCTATCTGACTGATTTTTCCACATAGACCAAATCTCATCTTATTTATCCTTTCCGATTGCAATTTCCTGACCAAAAGAAACGGAATAACCAGCTATCCTGACATGTGCCTGAACAGAGGACAATTCCACTTCCCCTTGAACTGCATACGGGGCAATAATGGTTACAAAACGTAGGGGAGCTGTTTTGTGAGAACAGATACAGAGTTGGGGAGTCGGTTGACGATTCGGGTAGCCATAGGAAACCCAACCGCCCTTTGGATCTTCGCTTCCTTCCAATTGGCGATTTAGGGAGTCAGGATCCGAGCAAAAAACAGAAAATCCGTGCTCAGTCCCCTTTTGTGTCGTATACCGATAGCCTGTCCTCGATTCTTGTTGCAAAGTCCCCGGGGCAAAATTGAAATACAACCGAATATCATGGTTTTCCTTGCCCGGACCTGTCAGTTCATCTTCCAGAATATAGATATCGTTGGGCAAACGGACAAACCTCCTCCTATGAAAAAGGGAATCCTCCATAAACGCGTAGCCGTTATGGGAAATATCCATAATCCAGAAGTCATCCTTTTTTTCGAATTTATTGACCAAGGTGCGTACCCCGCGAACCCTCTCAACCCCGCTGACAGTGCCCATGATATGGTTATCGACGGCAATCGTATTATGTGAGGCAACCCCGGTAAAATAGGCTCGCCAGTCTTTCCAACAGGAACTGTTGTATATATAGCGACCACAATCGATGAGGATATCCTCACCTTTGACCATCAATTCCAGATGGCCTTGGTCATTATGGCTATGGGTGCTTCTTTCGCCTCTTTCCAGCCAGACCCCATGTAAAAGGGCATAGGAATCATCCGCTCCATATCCACTCCTCATAAGATATATTCCGGCATCAAACCGTTTCGCCAAAATTGCCGGGGCCTCTCCTTCCTTGCGGCAAGTAGCGACATATAAAAAGTCTTTTCTGCCAGTCAGGGTATGCATTATCTTGAAATAGGACCGCAATTCGTTCAAATCTTCAGGATCAAAACTCAGGTTCATGCCTTCATACAAAGAGGTATCGCTACGACTGGTCGTCAGATCATCCCTATCGGCATCCCCGAACATCGGAGTGGAGAGATCCGGTTTGACCAATGTCATTACATATTCAGCTGTCCGCTCCAATATCGAAAGCATATACGGGGCAACCTCGATAGTATTGAGGACACACATCCGGTAGGCCTGTAAAAATGCAATGCTCGCAACCATATGGTAAATCGGGGTACGTTCCATATGGACCCCGTCGTTGTCAAAACAATAGAGCACTTCATGCATCACCCGTTGGTAGCCGGTTTTGAACCACGATGTCGCCTTGCTAAATTCTGGAAAGAAAATACCGCATTGGAACAAGGCCGAACATTCCATACTCAGCCAATTGCTGGAACGATTGTGATTGCTGTAATGCGTCATCAAGAATTCTGCATGGTCATGGATCAAATCCAAGAAAATCATCAAAGATTCATCGTCGAAAGCAGATGAGGACCTGAAGACCTCAAAGCAAGCCAACCAGTTCGTATAGATTCTCATCCCAGTCTCTATCGTTCGCCAGGCATGACCAGGAAACTTGAACTTGGTTTCAAACGTGCTGTCTTCCATGAAAGGCTCAACAGGCCACGCCAAGGCAAAACTGCGCATCTGAGCAACAAATTCCCTGACATACTTTTCGTCCTTCGTCTGGGCATAGGCTCGAACCAAAGGCTGCCAATAGATTGTCCTGTACAACGACCAAGACCATTCGTTATCCCTAGAGGTATTTTCGGTTGGGTTAAAATGCCAGTCAATCATATTGCCGAATTGATGCCCGTAGATATATTTGTTCAATGTATCCTCGGCCTCTTTCAATACCAAGGGGTCAAGGCAGGACCCGGCTTCATCTTTAGAAAAAAGGTATAGGGGCTCCTTTCTGGTCCTAAAATGGTTGAGTATCGCACTTGCAGCCTCTTTTTGGTTTCCCTGTTCAAGCAAAGCCTTTGCTTCGATGAATTCGTCTCTCTTCAGATCAATCCTATCTAAAAAATCTTCAATTTCACTCATATGGTTTCCTCGATTTTGTTTAATGAAGGCAAGCTAGCTTCGGCATAGCAATCAGAGAAGAGTTTTGCCAACCCTTCGATTGGATAGAACACATCCCCGGCATCTTCCCACCTAGCCCCTATATTCAGCAACGAGGGCAAATCCTGGACAGCGGCAATGACCCGTAAATGCTCCTTGCAGGTTTCCAATTCACAACTAGGACGCCTGTCCTTGCCTGACAAAAAAATCGCTTCATGGAATTTCTGCAACTTATCACCCTGCCCAAAGGCCGAATAATCCTTGATCAGATTTCCTGACAGATCATACGAGGTAATACCCGTGCCACCATCCTTGATGACCGCCCGGGAAAAATGATATTCAAAAAAAGGTCCGATTTTGCTTTCCTTGATGCAATGGGCCGTATAGTAATAGAGGGGAGTGCCATTGACATCCTTTGCACAAAGGGCAACTGCATCATAGTTCTCGATTGTTGGATTGCCCTTGAGGGTAATACCCTCAACTGATTTCACTGTAGTCGTGGAATTCCACCCATTGCCCAAGACAAACAACATATTCTGGAAGTCATGGGCGCAAGCATTGCTAAAGGGACTGTCATAGACCTTCGTTCCGTGAACAATTTTTCTGCCTGCCCAACTATTGCGGGTGTAATAGGATTCACCTCTTCTCATCAAGCGAATAGCCTTGAGCAAAACGGGTTTTCCATATATACCCTGCTGGATATCTTTTTTCAGGGCTTGTATATCGGGTCGGTAGCACATCTGATATCCTATGGCTACGAGTGTCCCGCTCTTCCTTTGCAGTTCAATCAATTCATACAACTCGGCTTCCTCGATGCAAGGAGGCTTCTCACAGAGAATATCCTTACCTTTCAGCAATGCCTTTTTCATGTATTCGAAATGCGTATGGATAGGGGAAGCGATAACTACCAAGGTACACTCACTGTCTAGGGCCGTATCATAATTCTCGTAGATTTTGATACCCCGAGAAAGGATATCCTCATAGCGGGCACTCCTTGCAGCATAGGGATCACAAATTCCCTCCACCGAATAATCGTTAGAAGGACAATCCAAGACCTCCTGCAAATAGTTTTCACCATATCCCCCGATTCCAACCAACAAAATTCTTGGCTTCATCGGTTTTTTTCCTCGTACGCATCCTTCAGTATCTTACCTGCATCTACAGACAAGGCTCCGACAGGACAGACCTGGAAGCAATACCCGCAACCGATGCAACTGTCCAATTTATGGGCAACTTTTCCTTCCAGGACCAAGCTATCTTGCCAACAGACATCCACGCAATGGCCACAGCCAATGCATTTCTCTGCATCCACCTGAGTCTGTTTGTACCTGTTTCCCAAACAAGCTGTCCGGTAATCACTAACTTCCTTGTCCATGGAAAAAAGTTTCAAAGCATCGCCGGTCAGACTTTTCATATCAGGGTAACCATTGGAATCCATCCAGGCCTCTGTTTGCCTGATAACGTTTTTGACGGCAGAAACCCCACCACTGCAGGCAAGTGCACCAATCTGGACACAGTTGGAACCAGCCATCAAAATTTGCAAAGCCTGTGTATGGCTGAACACCCCGCCACCTGCAAACAGGGGAAGGTCGATACCATTGGTTCTGGCTTCGGCTATTGCATAACAAACAATGGGGGTTGCCTGGGTTCCGCCATACCCAGAACCCGGACGAGCCTGGGTTGTCTTCCAATCGAGATCAAAGACAAAACCTTTCCAACGGGCAGTCGGCCCCACGGCCGTAGCCCCGGCAGCTTTTGCATATCGCATGGAAGTAAGGACATCACAGCTTTCCAAGGCCAACTTGACCATGACAGGAGTTGAGGGAACCGCTGCCTTGATCATCTGGGTGCAATGGGCAACCAACTGGTAATACTGGAAGGTCCGGTCTTTTGCAACGGCTACCCCTGGGGTATTGAAATGGAGCTCTATCGCATCGGCTCCTGCCAAGGTCAATTCCTTGGCTTGCCTGATCCACTCCTTTTCCCAATCCCCACCCTTGACGATATCGCTATAGTGTCCCACCGATACCCAAAGTTTGATATCCTTGTCCAAATTTCTCTTGATTGCCCTGACCTCTTCGCAATACTGCTCCAAAGTCGAAATACTATCCTTTATCTGGGTGCCTACGGCATGGCTATGAATCGCCGAACCACCGAACATAGCCTTGGCCGAAGGGTAGACATAAGAGCCTCCACCGCTTCCATGCCCGAAATTTCTCAGGACCAAAGCCCCAGGTCGGGCAGCCGCGCTTTTCAACAGATTTCTTGCACCCTGGGTAGCAGGGGACGAAGCGATGACAAAAGGGTTGATCATATCGAATTCTTCTACATATAAGTCTGCCATAATTACCTCACTAGCTGATGCAAAGTTGCTGCATCTTCCAAAAATTGATCTTCTCGGTCGCCCATTACAAATTCCAGCAATGCATAATGGTCACCTGCCAAATTGGACAGGTATCCTTTCCATTCTTCAACACCCTCTTGCAGAGGGCGTTTGACCGGCCCATTCATAAAAAAAACATGCAGGTACGCAAGCCTTTGGGTAATCCTTTCCAGTCCAGCTTTCCGTTCTTGCAGGGAGAGGGCAACTATTGGTTGCCACAGGCTCTTGCAAGAAGGAGCCAAGGAAAGTAACTTTGCGGCACTTTCATTTGAATCGGTCAGGGTATCCTTGTGAAATTCAAAGGCAATCTCTATTCCTTCAAGAGAACACTGTTGGGCTAACGTTTCAGCTTCTTTTGCCAAGGAGGCAAAGGATGCCGGCTTTACTTCCCTTGAGGGGATTTTCCCTGCCCATATCCTGATGGTAGGAGCTCCCAAGGCCTGGGCCAATTCCAAAACCGGGGCAAAATCCTGGTTTTCCCCGAGTTTATAGTAGGATCCCAAGGCAACAATGGTTATATTCCTTTCCTTGCATAGTTGCCTTACTTCTGCTGCTTCAGCAGGATTGCCAAGATGGACATGCCATCCTTCACTCCATTCAACGGCCTTGAGTTGTGCTTTCCCCATGAGATCAAGTACTTGCCGCACAGTATGTTTTTTGAAGGTAACCGAAACCAGCCCTGGTAGTATCATTATAATGCCTTGACTCCCTTCCAGACCAAATCATCCACAGGGATTCCCAAACGGGTGTTTTCCTCTCTGGTCTTGACCATACCTTCTCCGGGAAACCGTACAACCTGACCAGGAATTTGGGGAATCGAACGTTTCAGGTCCTGAAGGCTTGCCTCGATTTTCTCTTCCATTGCATTCTTGTCCGGAAAAGCATCCAGATTGATTGCTATGAAAATCTGACTGAGTTCCGTTTCATTGGGAAGTTTTCCGATTTCATAACTGGTCTTACCCCCACTGAGGGTCGCGCAGATCAAGTCCAGAACCAATGACAGCCCAGAACCCTTCCAGTAGCCAATAGGAAATACTTGATGGGTCTCCAGAATTTTCCCTGGGTCAGTAGTCATGTTCCCTTCCGAATCAAAGCCACCAGGAATTGGCAACTCCTTTCCTAAACGGTTATACATTTCCAATTTTCCATAACTAAACATGGACATGGCAACATCCAGCAATACAGGTACTTCTCCATGGGGAATGGCCACCACCATGGGGTTATTTCCCAAATGGGCATCTTTTGCCCCCCAAGGCGGCATGTTTGGTACAGTGTTCGTCCAGAGAATACCGATGCAATTTTCCTTTGCAGCAAGCAAGCCATAAGCGCCTGGGCGCATCCAATGGTTGGTATTGGAAAGTGTTACACAGCCAAATACATGTTCTTTGGCCAATGCGATGGATCGTTCCATTGCTGAAAGTGCATTCAAATTTCCCGGTCCCTTGTTTCCGTTCCATCGCTCAAAACTGCCAAACTTTCCTTCAAAGGAAGGCTCAGCGGTTATATGTACACTGCCATTCTTCACACTGGTAATAAATTTGGGAAATCGATTCAGGCCATGGGTATATACACCATCAAGGGAAGCCTCGGCAAACAACCTTGCAGAAATCTTAGCCTTTTCCTTTGAAAGGCCATATTTGACCAGTACCCTTTCAAATTCCCCAACCATCTCATCATATTGGACTCTCATCTATATCCTCCCTTATCCTTTTACAGCCCCGATCATTACACCTTTGACAAAGTATTTTTGCATAAAGGGATAAATACATAATATTGGGGCAGTAGCGACAACGATGGTTGCATACTTAATCGTCTCGCTTACCAAACCCAAATCATCGCCCGAACCGGCAGTCATCATGGAAGTATCATCCTGTATAAGGATTTCTCTCAGGATCAACTGCAGGGGGTAGAGGGCTTTATCACGTAGGAAAATCATTGCATTGAACCAACTGTTCCAATGTGAAACCGCATAATAGAGCGTAATCACTGCCAATGTGGCTTGAGTCAAGGGAACCATGATGCTGAACAGGACCCTAAAATGGGTAGCACCATCGATCATTGCCGATTCGGGAAGGCTGTCAGGTACTGCTGCCATTGCTGTTCTCATAATAATCAAATTGAAAGTATTAATTGCAACAGGGAAAATTAGGGCCCAGATGGTACCATCCAACCCAACAGTCCTGACTGTAAGATAGAAGGGAATCGTCCCCCCTGTAAAATACATGGTAAATACGATCAACATGGTAAACAATGGATTGAAAAGGACATTCTTCCTTGAGAGAACATAAGAACCTAACAAGGTCAAAAACAAGTTCAAACTGGTCCCGACGACAACAACAAATATCGTATTTCTATATCCGGTGAGAATATTAGGATTCCTCGCTACGGCTTTATAAGCATCCAAGGTAAACCCTAAGGGCCTCAGTATCATCCCTTTATGGGCCATAACCTTAATAGGATCACTGAACGAGGAAAACAGGATATTCAACAAAGGGACCAGGATAACCAAAGCAAGCAAGCCGGTAATTACATAATTAAAAATACCGAATACCCTTTCCGCTTTTGAAATTTTTATTTTCATCTTTTATCTCCTACCACAGACTGTTTCCACTAACTTTTTTTGACAATCTGTTAGTAAAATAGACTAAAGCGAAACTGATTATAGAATTGAACATCCCTACAGCTGCAGAATAGGACCAGTTGAACTCAAGCAACCCTTTTCTATATACATAGGTGGAAATAACATCAGATACCTCATAGGTCAAAGGGTTGTATAGCAATATGATTTTCTCATACCCAATGTTAAACATTTTCCCGACCTGGAGAATCAACATGATGATAATAGTTGGAGCCAAACAAGGAATGGTAATGTTCACCAACTGTCGCATTTTGCCTGCACCGTCTATCCTTGCAGCCTCATACAACTCTGCGTCGATTGCAGTAAGAGCCGAGAGATAGATTATCGAATTCCAGCCAATCAGTTGCCAGATGCCAGAGGAAATATAGATTGAAAGAAAGTACTTCGGATTGTTCAACATCGTAGACTGGGGAAACCCAAAATGACCCAAGAAAGAAGTAATCGCACCACTTGAAGAGGTCAACTGTACAATCATCCCACAAATCACAACCACGGAAATAAAGTGAGGCAGATACGTAATAGTCTGAACCCATCTGGAATACGTCTTGCTTCTCAACTCATTGATCAAAAGAGCCAGGATGATAGGCATCGGAAAACTAACCACTAAGGTCATGACACTGATCCTGATGGTATTCAAGAAAATCCTTGAAAAATAGTAATCCTTAAAGAAAGCCTTGAAATGCTTCAGGCCAACCCAGGAACTGGAAACAAAGCCTCTCGCAGGGGTGTAATTCTTGAATGCAATCGAAAGGCCAATCATAGGGCCGTACTGAAAAATTGCATAGTAGAGTAACACGGGGACTATCAATAGATACAATTCCTTGTTTCTTCTAAAATCCCTGTCTATTTTTTGTCTTAGGGTCATATTGCAAAGTTGCATTCCATAGCTGCCATATTTGCTTTGACCTGTTCTTTTCTCTCGCATGAACAAACTCCTTACCATGACCTGTAGTATCAAGGCATAGAGTTAGTTCTGTAAATTGACAGCTTATGAAATCGGTATGTCAAAATTTTCAAACTAAATATTTTTTTATATTATAAATAGTTATATTAATTTTTAATTCATACGCATTTTTTTATGCTTTTGCAAGAAGAAAAACGAGACCATTGGTTCTCATTCCGAATCTCTGTAAAAAGGGAAACCAGCGGGGTCGTAGTTCTACTGACAGGAGAAAGCAATCCCTTCTCGGAGGGACTATTTGCTGAATCGTTAGGGTAAACAGGTTATTCGGCTTACCTGCTTGAAAATGCAAAAGGGGGAAGACTGCGAAAGTCTTCCCCCCTGAATAGGAGCTGGATCATAAAGATACAGCTATCTGTTATTTAGCCATATAACTATCGTAGGCTGCCTGCTTGATCTTGATTGCGTCTTCAATTCCAAACTTTTTCAGTTGGGCAACATATTTGTCAAAGTCGCTTATCGGTAGAATTCCTGCGATGAACTTTGACTCCATCTCCTCTGAATAGGTTTTGACATTGTTAAGGATCTGGGCCAAAGTCTCGCTATCTTCAATCGAAGGAGAGGCCGGCGGATAGATATACTTGCCCATATCGGTCATTGTCCACAGTTTCAAAGCTTCTTTGAGCTCAGGAAGCTGATAGTATTGTTCCAACTCTCTCTGGTCCTGGACGAAAGGACCGCTGATATGGCCTCTCATATAGGTACTCATTGCTTGGTTAATCGAAAGTCCATCGGCATTATGCATGACAACATCGGAATACGTCGGATATCCATCAACCAAGGTATATGTGAGATCTTCAATACCAAAGTTTACCAGCATATGCCCTTCTTCCCCGTAGCTGTAATCCAAAAATTTTGCTACGGCTGCTACGTCCTTGCAAGAAGTAGAAATAGCAGAACTGCTTCCACTATTATTGTACAGGGTGTTCATCTTGCTGAACTTGGAATTTCTCCCTTCTACCGCACTCATCGGCGGAGCACTTACCAGCTCGACGGCAGGGTTGGTTTTCTGCATCGCAGGAAGCCAAGTCCCAATACCTGAACCGCCCGGCGCATAGGTTGCCCCGACTTCATTGTTCAAAACTTTTGTTGCTTGGATCTTTTTATCGACAGAGAAAAAATCGTTATCCAAAAGACCTTCTTTATACCACCGGGCAACGGTCTCCAGATAATTCTTTCTTTCCGGTTCGAGCAAACCAAAATGTACGGATCCGTTTTCAACATAAAAATCATCATAACTATCGAAACCAGGGGCCAAGGCCCTGCTGACATGGTCTTTCCTCAGGGTCATGGGATTCTTTATGCCCATTGCCTTGAATCCTCTTAGCATTGTTTCCCATGCTTGTGGGGTACGGGGAACATCAGTAATGCCTAACTTATTCATCAGGTCCTTACGGATTACCCAACCTTCACTAAAGATAAGCATGTTATCTTCATAGGACAAACCTCTGAGAAACGGGAAAACATAATAAGTTCCATCGTCGGTGCTTATCATTTTTGCGACGTCAGGATTATCTTCAAGTAATTTTGAGATATTGGGACAATATTCTTTAAATACATCGTTGAGGGGAATAATGACGCCATCTTCTATTGCAGAAGCCGGAGAACCGGGATAATCGATCCAGTTATATTCTATGACATCGGGATAATTCCCAGAAGCAACAAGGATATTAAACCCTTCATTTATCTGGGCAGTACTACCTGTAGCTACATGTTGGAACTTGAGCTTCACATTAGTCCTTTTCTCCAATTCCTTGGTATACTCAGTAAGTCCCTGATTCTGTGCAATTTGTGCAATATTTGCATTCAACGGAACCCAATAGGAAATCTCCACGGGTCCTGCCCCTGCAACATTCATCTCGCTTTCTTTCTCGCCTCTAGCATATGCCGTTGACACTATAAGCAAAAGAGCTACCATACAAATCAGACTTTTTTTCACCTTTTCCTCCTCCTCGAAAAACAATAAAATTCCAAAAACAAAAGCCAAAGGGCAACTTGTTTTCAGGCTTATTGTCCTTCCGGAAAATTCCGATTGTAAATGGACAAATCGTTGTCGCACTATGTCAGTATTTTCAGAAAAATGTCAATTCTTTTTAATAAATAGATTTAGACACATTTAATTCTTTCATGCATGCCTTTTTGGAAATATACATCGCACTAGTCATTAGGGTATAATTTGCAAAGGTGGTGAAAAAATGTTCAACAATCCAATCCTCCCTGGTTTCAATCCAGATCCTTCGATTTGTAAGGCAAATGGAAAATATTACATTGTCGTTTCAACCTTTGAGTATTTCCCAGGGCTTCCCATATATAGCAGCGACAATCTCATTACCTGGGAATTCTGTTGTTTTGCCCTGACTAAAAAAGAGCATCTTGATCTTTCAACGAGCAAAAATTCTGCAGGGTTGTATGCCCCAACAATCAGATACCATGACAATCAGTTCTATATAGTCTGTACCAATAAGGCAACTATAGGGAATTTCCTCATTACTACGAAAAATATCCTAGGCCCTTGGTCTGAGCCTATTTCTATCGGGACGAAGGGAATCGATCCATCACTATTCTGGGATGACGACGGTTCCTGTTTTTACTGTTCAACGGGAAGCGAAGGAAATGTCAGGGGTATTATCGGATATTATCTGGATGTACAGACAGGAAAGGCGTTGTCAACACCTAGATTGATTAGCCGTGGGAATGGAGGTCATTCAGTTGAAGGTCCTCATATTTTCAAAAAAGAAGGGTATTATTACCTACTCACGGCAGAAGGGGGGACAGAATACAACCACCATGAAACCATTGCAAGGTCCACTTCCCTGACTGGTCCATATGAAGGGCCGACTAAAAGCACGATTCTCTCGCAGGTAGGGGAAAAGGAAAATCCTGTACAGGCAACTGGGCATGTCGATATGTTCCAAGATGAAGATAACAACTGGTATGCAGTCTTTTTAGGTATCAGAAAATTCGGAAAAGCCTTGCTCCATAACCTCGGAAGGGAAACTTTCATGGAAAAAGTATCCTGGAGTAGCGCTGGGTGGCCAGTTATTGGTTCAGACGGAATAACCAAAATTATATCTGACACTAGAAATCAGGTACTGACAATTCCCTTTGATGCCCAATTCGACGCCCATCCCTGGCAATATCTTCGTTATAAAAGAGAAAATTATTTCAGGATTGCCAAAGAAACCCTTATCGTTGATGACCACGGTGACAGAAACAAGAAAATCCCCGCTTTGCTTTGTTACCGCCAGACAGCATTCTCCCAAGTTTTTTCAGTATCCGTAGACACAGAAAAATCCCAGGCTGAATATTATGGAGTTACTGCTTTCTATAATAGTGATTATCATTATGACCTTGTAATCAGTGACAGAACAATTGTCCTGGCCTATACAATCCATGGGTTGACAGCAATTCAATGCAAAACACCAATTTCAGGAAATCGAATGCATTTGGAAATCATGACAGATAGAGAATCCTATTCTTTTTTCTGCAATGATACTTTGGTTGGGAGATTGCCAATTGCAGGACTGTGCACGGAAACCACAATGTACATGACATTTACCGGTACTCTGTTCGGCTTATTCTCGTACAATGGCAAGGCAGTCTTTATCGATGGGTTGACTATCAAAACCTTGGAAGGCAACAAGGAGAAAAGTCAAGACAACCCATCCCAACCGAATTTCAGGACACTCTCCACAAAGACCCTCACAAGGTCAGGGTCGAACTGAGTCCCTGCATTTCTCTTTAGCTCGAGAGCCGCTTCCTCGAAACTGACACTCTTTCGGTAGGTCCTCTCACTCGTCATGGCATCAAAGGAATCAGCAATGGATATGATACGGGCCTGAATGGGAATTTCATACCCATTCAAGGCTTTTGGATACCCTTTCCCGTCAAACCGTTCGTGATGGGCCAGCACATGTCGGGCAAGTACATTCATTTCCTCGACAGAAACCAGGATACGATAGCCTATTTCAGGATGCCGTTTCATTTCAGACCACTCTTCGTGCGTAAGTTTCCCTTCTTTGTTCAAAATCGATTCGCTGATGGCAATCTTTCCGATATCGTGGAGTAATCCCAGCAATTTGATCTCACTTACCTGATGCTCGCTCATCTCCAAGGCCACCGCAAGGTTCTCGCAAAGGGCGGAAACCCTTCTCGAGTGCAGTTCCTCCCGTTTGTTTTTCTCATGCAGGGTATTGATGATTGCATAGACAGCCTGCCCTCTCATATGGGGAGTTTCGACAAGCTTCCTGTTCCCTACATCCTTTTCGGCACTCTTGATCCCATCGTTAAGGTCGTCGTTCTCACTGCAGAGCTCACAAAGCCCAAAGGTGATTGAAGGGTGGACCGAAGCCATAACCTGTATCTGCGCCACCTGTTCCTGGATAGATAAAATCATCTGCTCTGCTTTCTTTGCCTCGGTATTAGGGAGAATCAATGCTATCTCGTCCCCTCCGACCCTGGCAGCATAATCATTCTCCCTCAAGAAAGATTTGACAATCAGGGTAATACGCTTTATCAGCGCATTGCCCTCCTCTCGGCCAAAAGCCTCATTGATGATGCGCAACCCATTGATATCCCCGAAAACAACCGAGAGAGGAAGATTATCCTGCAAAGAAAGGTCACGAACATAATCTTCAAAATGACCTCTGTTATACATTCCGGTAAGATAATCGTGGTTGATCGCCTGCAAAATCCTCTGCTCTTCGCTCTTCCTTCGGGAAATATCAGTAGTCATGCAGAGTGACTGTCGTTCTTCTTTTGGACCGATATACACCACAGTGATGGCTAGATTGGTCCATACAATCTGCCCATCGCCCCGTATAAAACGCTTATCAACGGAAAACGGCCCGTCATCGCCTTCCCTCATTTTCTTGGAAAGTTCTGCAGATACGCCAAGGTCATCGGAAAAGGTTATATCTTTCCATTCCATCTGCAGGAGTCTATCTTTCTGGATTCCCAAAATCTCCAGGTATTTCTGATTCACGTCCAAAATCTTTCCCGTATAGAAATCGGTCAGGGACATGCCGATGGGAGCCTGCTTGAACATCGTCTTGAACCTGATTTCGCTGTCCTTAAGGTCCCTGACTATGGCAGACCGATGGACCTGGTTGAAAATGAGCAGACAGAGCAGGAAGGTCCCTATCGGATAAAAAACAAGGATGGGGATAGTCATTGTCTCCAGAACTGCATAGCGAAAGGGCTCTGGCAACAAAAACATGGAAAAATACATACCCACATGGTTTATAAAACCAATGAGAAGGTATTCAAGCCCCAGAAAAGGGGTTTTCAGATAGACATATTTATATCGGAACATATGCCAGAGGGAACCTATGCAAGCTGATAATACGATAGTCGACAAACCGCTTATCATTCCCGCTCCCCCTATCCAAACCCGATACACAGCCATCATGGCAACAGAAATGAGGGTCGGGACAGCACCAAAGGCCATAGCGGTAACACAAATCAGAATGGAGCGGGAATCAAAGACGATTCCTGAACTAAGCACGACAGGATTAATCATGATCAAGATTCCGGCAAACCCGATGATAAAACCGATAATGACGCTATGGTCTCGAAGCGTTTGATATTCTTTAAAAGGATAGGTTGCGTATACCACACTCAAAGAAAGTAGCAATGCCATATTGTTGATAAGTGCGATAATCATGAACCCTCCGATCTCTATACAGGTACGCAACAGAATATTCTGAGCCTTGTGGGCTTTTTTACATCACTTCAAAAAAATTACTTTGTTTCGCCCTGTTTCCTTTGCAAGGTACAAAGCCTTGTCAGCCCTACCAATCAATTTGGAAATATCCGTATCATAAGAAGAAACCTCTGAAACCCCGATGCACACTTGAATATTCATTGTCTGGTTTTCATAGACGAACGGATGGTCCTGCACTGACTGCCTGAGCTGTTCACACCTCTGCATTACTTGCTCTGTAGTCAGGCCGACTACAGAAATGACAAACTCATCCCCGCCAAAACGGGCAATCGTATGGGAAACCGAAAAGACAGATTTAGCAATTGAAGTAAATTCCTTGAGGACATAGTCCCCCGCAAGGTGCCCATGGTTGTCATTGATGTTTTTGAAATGGTCGATATCACACAAAAGGACATGCACTGAAACCCTGTTGATCAAATACCTCTGGAGTTCTTCGGTTATACGTTCAAGGAAAAACCTTCTGTTGGCAATCGCCGTCAGAGGGTCGAGATAGGACAGATCATTCAATCTCTGGTGCAGGATTTTTCGCTCTGAAATATTGATAAGCATAGCAGTTACTGCACGGTAGCCCTTATAGGGGCTCGGCAAGGGATACATACGTGCCTCAAACCATTGAAGTCCCCCGGGACCATTTTTATCGGGAAGGTCGACTTGTTCGGTCTGCAGTTCATATTCGAAACAATTGAGGGTGTTCCCTTTGAGTGTCTCCGTGATTTTATCCATAAAGAAACGGGCAAATTCAGGTTCAAGGAAATCAAAAAGGTTCCTGCCTTTCAAGGTATGTGCATCATCATAAAGGGTGCGTTCTGTTCCGCCAAAAACCTCAAGATAGATGCCATCTTCAGAAATAACCAGAAAAGGATCGGGGATCGTATTGAAAAGAGATAGGGAAAGTTCTGACAAATTCTCTGATTCCATGCTTCCAACCCCCTTTTGCTAAATGCCATTATGATACCATTCTTTCAGTAAAAAGAATAACGATATTTCAAATTACAAAAAACTTCTACCCAAAAATGAGGTCTCCTTGTCAAAGGGAGACCTCAAAGAAGAAAAAAGGAGGTTGCAATACAAATTGAGAAAATTATACTGAGAAAAGCAGTTCTTCATAGGTCGGCAACGGCCAGGCTTTATCGGAAACCAACAATTCCATTTCATCACAGATAGCACGAACAGTAGCCATTTCGGGAAGAATCTGGGCATGGTAGAAACGTGCACTTTCGGTAATGTCACTGATCATCTTTGCCTCAACTACAAGCTTCTCAAGGGTTTCTGTTTCTTTTGCAAGGCTATCGCATAGATTGCTCAACTGTGAAACCAGCTCGGTTTCATAGGACAGGGAAAGTGAGGAAACCAATGCATGCTTGCTTACAGCAGAGGAAGCGAGATTCCCTGTAAATTGGCTGACTGCTGGCATTATCTGCCTTCTGATCATATCAACCATGGTCAAAGCTTCAATATTGATGGTCTTCGAATAGTTTTCCATGACGATGTCATATCGGCTATGGATTTCAGTAGTCGAGAAAATATTGAATTTCTTGAACACTTCGATATTCTTGGGTGCAATGAAAGTAGGCAGGGCATCAACTGTCGACTTAAGATTGAGAAGACCCCTACGGGAAGCTTCTTCAACCCATTCCGAGCTGTAGTTATTGCCGTTGAATACAATTCTACGGTGTTGCTGGTAGGTCTCCTTGACAAGTTTGGCCAGTTCAAGGGAGAAATCCTTTGCACCTTCAAGCTGTCTGGCAAAAATTTCCAAACGGTCGGCAATGATGGTGTTGAGAATGATGTTCGGACCAGATACGCTGAACGAAGAGCCAAGCATGCGGAACTCAAACTTGTTTCCGGTAAAAGCAAACGGGCTGGTGCGGTTTCTATCAGTCGTATCCTTGGGGAAATGGGGAAGTACATGAACGCCAAGAAGCATCGACTGACGTGCTTTGTTCGCAGATACCGTACCATTGGCAATGGAATCGAGAATTCCCGTGAGCTCGTCACCGAGGAACATCGAAACGATGGCAGGAGGAGCCTCATTGGCGCCAAGACGGTGGTCGTTTCCAGCACTTGCAACAGAAACTCTCATTAAATCCTGATAATCATCGACTGCTGCAATGACGGCAACCAGGAAAAGCAAGAACTGCTCATTGTCCTTGGGACTATCACCAGGTTCAAGCAAATTGACGCCGGTGTCGGTGGAGATGGACCAGTTGTTATGCTTACCCGATCCATTGACGCCTGCAAACGGCTTTTCATGAAGCAGGCAGACAAGGCCGTGACGGTCTGCAACCTTCTTCATCATTTCCATGGTGAGCTGGTTATGATCGGTTGCAATGTTGCTGCTGGTAAAGATGGGTGCAAGTTCATGCTGGCTGGGGGCAACTTCGTTGTGTTCCGTCTTTGCAAGGATTCCGAGCTTCCATAATTCGGTATCGAGTTCCTGCATGAAGGCAGCTACCCGTGGCTTGAGACTACCAAAATAGTGGTCTTCCATCTCCTGTCCTTTGGGAGGACGGGCACCAAGAAGGGTCCTGCCAGCATTGATAAGGTCCTTGCGCTTGAGGAAAAGGGATTTGTCGAGAAGAAAATATTCCTGCTCGGGCCCAACGGTGGTAACTACACGCTTGACCTCGGTCTTTCCGAACAAATGGAGAATCCTGACAGCCTGTTCGCTGATAGCTTCCATGGAACGGAGCAACGGAGTCTTTTTATCCAATACTTCCCCGCTATAGGAACAGAAAGCGGTGGGAATGCACAGAGTCTTTTCCTTGATAAAGGCGTAGCTGCTTGGATCCCATGCAGTATAGCCACGGGCTTCAAAGGTTGCCCTCAGGCCACCGGAGGGAAAGGAAGATGCATCAGGCTCACCCTTGATCAATTCCTTGCCGGAGAATTCCAAGAGAGCAAGACCATCTTTTGTAGGGGTAATGAAGCTCTCATGTTTCTCTGCAGTAATTCCTGTCATAGGTTGGAACCAGTGGGTATAGTGGGTAACCCCATTGTCCAGAGCCCATTCTTTCATGGCATGCGCGACCACGTTTGCAATGTTGAGGTCAAGGTCTTTGCCTTCCCGAGTTGTTTCTTTGAGGGCTTTGTATGTCTCCTTCGGCAGACATTCACGCATTTTCTTATCATTGAATACCATAGAACCAAAGTAATCTGCTACTGTTTCCATTCCCTTTTCCTCCAAAGCAATTTTCATGGGGTATCTGGCTACTCCCTTCGTCAGTCTGAACGCCGATTGGCCGCGACAGAAAGGAGAGAGCCACCCAACCCCTTCCCGATTTCTGTATCGGGAAAAAGAGAAAGGCGCCGTAGCCCAATTAGAGACTACAGCGCCTTTGCTGATGCCACCTTTCTACTGCAAATAAGCCTTGCTTGTCAACGAATTAACCCAAAAAAGTGTAAAAATATATTTTTAGCCACCCTCGTGACAAAGTTTTCCATCTTCTGTATGATGATTCCAATTAACTCTGGACAAAGACGTCCACCAAAAAAGACTTGCAAAAGGTAAGTCTCGTTTGGTGGGCGTCTTTTTCATTTTTTGAGGGAGAACACCATGGACGAATATCACCAACGATTACCACTTGAGGGAGAGGAACGGTATTCCAGCGGATGTGCAATCAGTGGCATCATCAGCAAGAAAGGAACCCGATTCTCCGGAAGAAGCGCTATCACGTCGATTAGCGTGATGCACGACCGTTCCAACGGTCTTGGGGGCGGATTCGCAGGCTATGGGATTTATCCCGAGTACAAAGATTTCTATGCCTTCCATATATTCTATTACGGCAATGAGGCCAAGAAAGCCTGTGAAGATTACCTGGAAGAACATTTCGATTTGATCAACCTGTCAAAAATCCCTACAGAGAAACATCCCAATATTACCGATGAACCCCTGATCTGGAGATATTTTGTCACTCCGCTCCCGACAAAACTGGCAAGCAGCCAACTAGATGAGAAGGAATATACTGCCCGTTGCGTAATAGCAATCAATACAAATATCAAGGGAGCCTATGTCTTTTCCTCCGGAAAGAACATGGGTGTCTTCAAAGCCGTCGGGTATCCGGAAGACGTCGGTGAATTCTACCGCCTTGACGACTATAAAGGGTATTCCTGGACTGTACACGGTCGGTATCCTACCAACACCCCCGGCTGGTGGGGAGGGGCACATCCCTTCGCACTTCTTGACTATTCGGTAGTGCATAACGGGGAAATCTCCTCCTATGACGCCAACAGGCGTTTCATCGAGATGTTCGGGTACCATTGCACCCTCCAGACCGACACCGAGGTCATCACCTATATGATCGACTATCTGAACCGTCGGCAAGGCTTGACCCTTGAAGAGCTGGCACACGTAATTGCAGCCCCCTTCTGGTCGACCATCGAGAGGAAAAGCGAGGCTGAGAAAGCTGAGTACACTTTCTTGAGAAATACGTTTGCAAGCATGCTCATAACCGGACCTTTCTCCATCATCCTCGGATTCAACGGAGGACTGATGGCGCTCAACGATCGCTTGAAGCTCCGTTCCCTGGTAGCAGCAGAAAAAGACGATATGGTGTATCTCGCAAGCGAAGAGGCCGCTATCAGGATTATCGAACCAAACCCAACCAGGGTGTGGCACCCAAGTGGCGGGCAACCGGTAATCATTACCCTCGACAAGTAAAAGGAATGGCATATGGCAATCAATTATTTATATCCCGACTTTGAAGTACTGAGAGATACGCAGCGATGCATTACCTGCAGGGTCTGCGAACGCCAATGTGCAAACGAAGTACATAGTTTTGACAAAGACACCAACAGGATGGTCGCTGACGACAGCAAATGCGTCAACTGCCACCGATGCGTCTCCCTCTGCCCCACCCATGCCTTGAAAATCGTCAAGACTGACCATTGTTTCAAGGCCAATGCAAACTGGAAAGGCGAAGTAATCCAGAATATCTACCGTCAGGCAGGAAGCGGCGGGGTACTCCTGGCTTCCATGGGAACCCCCAAAGACTACCCTGTCTATTGGGATAAGATGCTTATAAATGCCTCCCAGGTAACAAACCCCTCCATCGACCCACTGCGTGAGCCGATGGAGACAAGAACCTACCTTGGGCAGAAAACGCCAAAGATCAAGCGCGATGAAAACGGCAAGATTATCACCGACACCCCTCCCCAGCTTACCTTGAACATACCTATCATGTTCAGCGCGATGTCCTACGGGTCCATCAGTTACAACGCGCACAAAAGCCTTGCCCTTGCAGCGGAGAAGCTGGGCATCTATTACAACACCGGGGAAGGTGGTCTGCACGAGGACTTCTATACATATGGAAAAAACACCATCGTGCAGGTTGCTTCGGGTAGATTCGGGGTACACCCCGATTACCTGAACACAGGCGCTGCAATCGAGATCAAAATGGGGCAAGGTGCAAAACCAGGAATCGGCGGGCACCTCCCCGGGGCAAAAATAGGGGAAGATATCTCCAAGACCCGAATGATCCCCGAGCACGCAGATGCCATCAGTCCGGCTCCTCACCATGATATCTATTCCATCGAGGATTTACGTCAACTTGTCTATGCCCTCAAAGAAGCGACCGAGTATAAGAAACCTATCATTGTAAAGGTTGCCGCTGTCCATAACATTTCTGCCATCGCATCAGGCATTGCCCGTAGCGGTGCCGATATCATTGCCATCGACGGATTCCGTGGAGGCACAGGTGCTGCCCCTGCCATGATCAGGGATAACGTCGGGATTCCTATCGAACTTGCCCTTGCCAGTGTCGACCGCCGGCTCAGGCAGGAAGGAATCAGAAACAATGTCAGTTTGGTAGTCGGGGGTTCCATCAGAAGCAGTGCCGATGTCATCAAGGCCATCGCCCTCGGTGCCGATGCCATCTATGTCGCAACCAGTGCTTTGCTTGCCCTTGGCTGCCACCTTTGCAGGACTTGCCAGCTGGGCAAGTGTAACTGGGGTATTGCAACCCAACGGCCTGAGCTGGTAAAGCGTCTCAACCCTGAAATCGGGTCAGAACGGCTGGTCAACCTCATTACTGCCTGGAACCATGAGATCAAGGAGATGATGGGGGGAATGGGTATCAACTCAATAGAGGCCCTCAGAGGCAACCGCCTCATGCTCAGGGGCATCGGGCTTACCGAAACCGAATTGGAGATCCTTGGGATTATGCACGCTGGACAATAGGAGAATACAATGAGAAGGGTTTACGTCAATGAACAATGGTGCCTTGGATGTCATCTCTGCGAATTTTACTGTGCCTATGCAAATTCCGGTGAAGAGAATATGGTCAAGGCCCTCAAGGATGCCATTATCAGGCCGCGCATCAAGGTAGAGGAAAAGGACGGCATCAGCTTTGCAGTCAACTGCCGTCACTGCAGTGAGCCACTATGCGTGAAAAGCTGCATTGCAGGCGCACTTTCCC
This sequence comes from Sphaerochaeta pleomorpha str. Grapes, assembly GCF_000236685.1. NCBI lineage: Bacteria > Pseudomonadati > Spirochaetota > Spirochaetia > Spirochaetales > Sphaerochaetaceae > Sphaerochaeta > Sphaerochaeta pleomorpha. Next base: position 1,979,494 of record NC_016633.1, read on the forward strand.
AGACAGATGGGCTGATCGTAATCGACCAGAGTAAATGTGTAGGTTGTTTTTCCTGCATCATGGCCTGTCCGTACGGGGCTTTGATGCCGAACGAAAATGGCGTTATGCAAAAATGTGAACTGTGTACTTCCAATACACATGGAAACCCCGAATGCGTCAAAGGTTGCCCGAACAAGGCAATCGTATTTGAGGAGCGGTGATATGAACTATGTAATCATTGGAAATTCAATTGCCTCGGTCGGATGTATCGAGAGCATCAGGAAAATCGACGAAGCGGGAACCATTACAGTCATTGGAGATGAAGCCCACCAGTGTTATTCCCGTCCGCTCATCTCCTACCTGCTCGAAGGAAAGACCACCAAGGAAAAAATGGTCTATCGATCACCCGAGTTCTATGAACAGAACCAGGTAAAGCTTGTTCTGGGAAAAAAGGCAACCCGAATCGATTCCGGCGAAAAACACGTAATCTTGGAGGATGGGGCAACCTATCCCTATGACAAACTCCTTGTCGCTACCGGTTCCTGCCCGTTCGTCCCTCCCATGAAAAACCTTGAAGCAGTGAAGAACCGTTTCTCGTTCATGAAACTCGACGATGCCAATGAACTTGAGAAATCAATTGCAAAGGATAGCAGAGTCCTGATCATCGGGGCAGGTCTCATCGGCCTTAAATGTGCCGAAGGTATCTACAACCGGGTAAAATCAATAACCGTCGTTGACCTGGCAAAAAGGGTTCTTCCAAGCATCCTTGACGAAGAAGGGTCCAGCCTGGTAGAAAAACACCTGCACGAAAAAGGCATAACCTGCATCCTGGGCGACAGCGTGTCCGAATTCCAGGATAATGATGCATTGTTGAAAAGTGGGACTGTAGTCGGTTTCGATATTGTGGTACTCGCCGTAGGCGTCCGGCCCAATGTTTCGCTGGTCAAAGATGCAGGGGGAGCTACCAACCGGGCCATCTTGATCGACGAGCAGTGCAAGACCTCCCTCGAGGACATCTATTCGGCAGGAGACTGTACAGAGGGCGTAGACTTTGTCAGTGGGGAACGAAAGGTCTTGGCCATTCTTCCCAATGCCTATATGCAGGGAGAAATTGCCGGAAAGAACATGGCAGGAGAGAGTGCCTCTTTCGACAAAGGCATGGCAATGAATGCAATCGGGTTCTTTGGTTTGCATATCATTACGGCTGGGTCCTATATCGGGGAAGCTATCGTAATTCGCTCAAAAGCAGGCTATAAAAGGCTGTTTATCCAAAACGGCCATCTCGTTGGCTATATCCTTATCGGGGACATGATCGACCGGGCGGGTATCTATACGTCCTTGGTCAGGAACAAGACGGATCTTTCCACAATCGATTTCGAATTGATAAGCGAACAGCCCATGCTGATGGCGTTCGCGAAGAAAGACCGGGTACAGAAACTGGGAGATGCACAATGAAAACCATACAAGTAGGATTGACTCATTTCCAGGACTTGAATCGGGAAATACGGGAATGTCAGGATACGGAATTACAGCTTGACGATGTGAATGGCCAACGCTACATAGGTTGTGCTCTCAAAAACAAGGCTATCACCATAAACGGGACAGCAGGAAATGCCCTCGGTTCCTATCTCGATGGATCTACCATAACGGTAAACGGCAATGCCCAGGATGCTACAGGGGACACCATGAATGAAGGCTCTATCATCGTCCATGGAAGTTGTGGCGATGCCGCCGGGTATTCCATGCGTGGTGGCCGAATCTTTATCCGTGACAGCTCAGGCTACCGGGCAGGTATCCATATGAAAGCGTACCAGGAAAAACAACCTGTTTTAATCGTCGGAGACAGGGCTGGCAGTTTTCTCGGTGAGTACCTCGCAGGAGGCACGATTATCGTCCTTGGATTGAACCAAGAAGGAAAACCTCCTGTAGGATATTTCTGTGGAACAGGTATGCATGGTGGAAAAATTTACCTCAGATGTGATACTCTACCATCAGACCTACCGCAACAGGTTTCAGCCTCTGATGCAACGAAAGAGGACATGGATGAGATTTCTGACAATCTTGAGGCTTTTTGCCAAGTCTTTGACCTAGACAAAAAAGCTGTCTTATCGCACCATTTTTTCGTATTAAGGCCAAACTCAAGCACGCCTTACAAGATGTTGTATACCTATGTATAATCCCGGGAGGACAGCAATGACCAATACACAAGATGAAGTAATGCAGTTTATTAAGGAGCAGGATGTACGTTTTGTCCGCCTTGTTTTCTGTGATATCTTCGGTCATATGAAGAATATCTCCATCTCGGAGGATGAACTGCCAAGGGCCTTCGCTTCAGGTATTTCTTTTGATGCATCAGCGGTTAAAGGCTTCCTCCAGATTGATGAAAGTGACCTATTCCTGTTCCCCGACCCCTCAACCCTGGCAGTTCTTCCCTGGCGCCCTTCACAGGGAAGGGTTGTAAGGTTTTTCTGTTCTATCATGCGTCCTGACGGTACACCGTTTGAAGGTGACGGCCGGTCCCTTTTACAGTCAAAAGTCAGGGAAGCTGCCCTTGATGGTTTCAAAATGGGAATAGGCCCCGAATGTGAATTCTACCTTTTTAAAACCGATGAAGAAGGCATGCCTACCATGAAACCTCTTGACAATGGCGGTTATCTTGATGTAGCACCATTAGATAAAGGAGAGAACGTCCGGCGGGAAATTTGCCTGACCCTCCAGCAAATGGGTTTTTATACCGAGCGATCACATCATGAGACAGGACCTGGACAGAATGAGGTCGACTTTAAATATGGGTCGGCCTTGGAAGCCGCAGATAACTTTGTGACGTTCAAGTCGGTCGTAAAGACTATTGCTGACAGAAGCGGACTCTTTGCTTCTTTTATGCCAAAACCGTTGGTTGGAGAAAGCGGAAGCGGGCTCCATATAAATCTCTCCCTTTCACGGGATGGGATAATGGACAAGCGTTTCGAGGAAGCTATGACCGCAGGAATACTCAGAAGGATCAGGGAAATCACCTTGTTCCTCAATCCGATGGTCAATTCCTATGAACGCCTGGGTGCATTTGAAGCCCCGCGGTACGTAGGCTGGGGAAAGGCTAACAGGTCGTTACTTATTCGTGTTCCTGAGTCAAGCGGGGAATATAGGAGAATCGAGGTGAGGTCCCCAGATCCTTCCTGCAATCCATACCTGGCGTTTTCATTGCTGATCGTCTCGGCATTGGAAGGGGTAAAGGAAAATTTGAAAATGCCTTTGGAAGATAGCGGGGATGCTTATCAGAAAAAGGATGGCACCACCCTTCCTTCAACCCTTGCAGAGGCTATGGAGCTTGCCGAGAACAGCAGTTTTGTGCGCTCGGTCATCCCTGAACGGTTATTAACTTATTTCCTTGAGGCTAAGAAAGCCGATTGGAAAGCCTATGAAGAAAGCAGCGACAAAACACAAGAGAGCCGCAAGCCTTTCTTTTTGACAACCTAATCCCAGGAGGCTGTATGCTTCGTGTCCTTGTAGCTTCATCAACAATGAAAGGGTGTGAATCCCTTTCAGCCCTCATCAGAGAGTATGAGGGATATGTTGACATCGCTACCAGTGCAAGTTGCAGTGAAACCAGGAGAATGGTCTTCGATAATGAATTCGACCTGGTAGTAATAAATGCCCCCTTGATCGATGAATCAGGGGAGGATTTGGCTTCCATGATTACCGAACAGACCTTAGCCGGTGTAATCATGGTGGTCAGAAGCCAATATCTGGAGACCACTGAAACCATCATGGGAGCAAGTGGAGTCCTGGTTGTGGCAAAGCCGGTAATCAAGCAATTGTTTTTCCAGACGTTAGGTCTCGCACGTTCGATGCGCAGGCGTCTTACCGTGCTTCAAAACGAAAACAACAAATTACAAAAGAAAATTGAAGAAATAAAACTCATAGATCGGGCAAAATGGACGTTGATACAGAATCTTGGTATGGATGAACAGCAAGCACATCGTTATATTGAGAAACAGGCGATGGATTTGAGAAAAAGCCGATATGAGGTTGCTTCAGCAATCCTGAAAACATATCAATAAGATGAAGAAAAACGAAGAAGAAATTATAGAGGAGATACGTATGTCCAAACACATATTTGTAACTGGTGGAGTAGTATCAGGGCTAGGAAAAGGTATTACGGCAGCATCGCTCGGGCGATTGCTCAAGGCACGTGGGTTGAAAATTGCAGCACAGAAGCTTGATCCATACATGAATGTAGACCCCGGAACGATGAGTCCCTACCAACATGGGGAGGTATTCGTAACCGATGATGGTTCGGAAACCGACCTAGACCTCGGGCATTATGAACGGTTTATTGACGAGGACCTGAACAAATATTCCAACATGACCAGCGGAAAAGTCTATTGGAATGTCCTTACCAAAGAAAGAAATGGGGAATACCTGGGATCTACCGTCCAGATTATCCCCCATGTTACCAATGAAATCAAAAACTTCATCTATGCACTGGGGGAAAAGACCGGGGCCGATGTAGTCATTACCGAAATCGGGGGAACTACCGGTGATATCGAAAGCCAGCCTTTTTTGGAGGCCATCAGGCAAATCGGGCATGAAGTCGGTCAAGGCAATTGCCTGTTCATCCATGTAACTTTGATCCCTTACCTCCGCAGCAGCGGGGAACACAAGAGCAAGCCTACCCAGCACTCGGTAAAGGAACTGATGGCCTCGGGCATTTTCCCCGATATCATCGTCACGCGCAGCGATGAACCGATCGAACAGGGAATCAAAGACAAGATTGCCCTTTTCTGCAACGTCAAGGAAGATTGCGTAATCGAGAACAAGACCGTTCCCGTCCTCTACCAGGCACCCATTATGCTCAAAGAAGAAAATCTTGACGATATCGTCTGCAGGGAATTGAACCTCAAGACAAAACAACCTGATCTGAAAGAATGGAAAGCAATGCTCAGCCGCATCGAGAAAGCCGACAAATGTGTAAAGATTGCGTTGGTTGGTAAATATATCCAATTGCATGATGCCTATCTCTCTGTCATGGAAGCCCTCAAACATGCCGGCTGGGAGAACGAGAGCCAAGTCGCCATCAAATGGGTCGACTCGGAAAGCGTGACCCCTGACACGGTCTCAATGTTGCTTGCAGATGTACAGGGTATCCTTGTTCCCGGTGGTTTTGGAGACCGCGGTATCGAAGGCAAGATCGAGGCAGCAAGGTTTGCCAGGGAAAACAATATCCCCTATCTTGGGATTTGCCTGGGAATGCAGATTGCAGTAATCGAGTTTGCCCGGAATATTTTGCATATGGAAGATGCGAACTCCCGTGAATTCAACAAAAAGTCAAAACACACGGTCATTGATTTGATGCCCGACCAGAAGGGAAACATTCCCAAGGGCGGCACCATGCGCCTGGGTTCCTATCCCTGTGCAATAGCTGACGGAACCCTTATGCAGAAAGCTTACAAACAAGAAGCCATAGACGAACGGCATAGACACCGATACGAATTCAACAACGAGTATCGCACCGAAATGACCGAAGCAGGTCTGATAATTTCCGGTACCAGTCCTGACGGCAACCTGGTAGAGGCTGTTGAGTTGAAGGATCATCCTTTCTATCTCGGCGTGCAATACCACCCCGAGTTCAAGAGCCGCCCGAACAGGGCCCATCCGGTATTCAGGGAATTCATCACTGCCTCCTTGAAGACGGTACTGTAGATAAAGTTGAAAATCTGGATGGATTCTCAAAAAGGGTCTGTCCAGATTCCAAAACCCAACAGGGATATCCCTCGGGTAGGTATTCTTGTAGGACGACTCTTGTAATAGTTGACAGTTTTCACGCACTGCAGTAGTTTGTCAGTTGAAAGTCGGGGCCATAGCTCACCTGGTAGAGCGACTGGTTCGCAATCAGTAGGTAGAGGGTTCGAGTCCCTTTGGCTCCAACGCAGGAACTTCCTTACAGGAGGTTCCTTTTTTTGCATAATAAAGCCCTCCGCAACGGAGGGCCCTCTGGCTACTCTGGGTGTTTCTTCGGTTATTCCCCTTCTTCGCCACCACAACTATATTCTAGCACTGAAACAGATTGCCGTCAAATAGTTGGGAATAATCAATGTTATTAATATATTGACAATAATGTGTGTCATACAGTATAAATAAAACAGAGGGATCCTATGGAAGAAGAACAGTTGATGAACAACCTGCTAACAGAATTGAACAGGGGAACCTTGTCACTTTGCGTACTCAGCCAGCTGAAAACGCCCCAATACGGATACTCGCTATTGCAAATCCTGAAGGGAAAACAGATCGACATCGAAGCAAATACACTCTATCCGTTACTCAGACGTCTGGAAACACAGGGATTGCTTGACAGCAGCTGGGACACAAATGAGAGCAGGCCAAGGAAATTCTACCAGCTCAATGAAAAAGGAAAGAACCTTTACGCACTGCTACTCTCTGAGTGGAAAGAAAATACCATGCATATCTCACAACTTATCAGGGGGAATTCCAATGAATAATCTCATCAAACGCTATGTTTCGGAAGTAGTACGTCATCTAAGTGAAAAAGACCGAAAAGAAGTATCCCTTGAACTGGAAAGCAGTATTCTGGATATGCTTCCCCCAGATTACAGCGAAGCTGATGTTGCAGAGGTGCTGAACTCGATGGGAGACCCTGGAAAACTTGCCGACACCTACCGGTCTAGGACAAGGTATCTTATCGGGCCCGACAACTTTGACCTGTACCTGTACGTATTGAAACTGGTGGCTACGGTTTTAGCCTCTGTTACCATTACAATAAGCCTGATTACCATGTTCTTCAACTCAGAGCCGACGATAGCCTCGATCATCACATCAATCATTACCAATACGGCAAGCGCCTTAAGCGGGGCCTTTCTCTGGGTGACCATCACGTTTGCCTTGATTGATTATTTCCAGGTAAAGACAAAGAACGATTCATGGTCAGTCAAAGACCTTCCGGAGAGAATGGCCACGGAAAGTCTGGAGATCAAGAAATCCGAAAGCATAGCAGATATCATTGCCTCTGCGGTTTTCATCGCAATCCTGACAGGAATACTCTACCGCAACCCTGAGGTGTTTGCGGTATTTATCAATGGGCAAAAGACAATCCCGATGTTCCAGGCGGATCTTATCAGACCGTACATCCTGATAATGGCAATTCTGATGGCCTTCTCAATGGTAAGGGGAATCGCGAAGATACAAATCGGGCAATGGACTGCAAAACTTTTAGCAGCCAGCACAGTTCTTGATATTACTGTCACTATATTCCTCATCTATGTGCTGAACCGACACGACTTGGTAAACCCTGCGTTTATCGATTTCATTCCAAAGGAAATGGGATCGTACGATCGCCTCACCACCCTTGCCTCGATATTTCTGGTAGCAATAACGTTGCTGGGTGCAGGAGGCACTATTTTAAAGGTGCTAAGGAATTCCAAAAAAGAAATATAGATGCTTGATCCTGAATATCCGCAATGTATCCCTGTTGGGTAAATCAGGAGAGTTGTCTCAGAGCAAAGTCTTTCCTACTAACTTTTTGTATTTTGACATATTTAATATATAGTGTCATACTTAAACCAAGTGGGGGGAAAACCATGGATATAAACCCTGGGAAATTTGCCGCTGCTCTTGTTATGAGCCAGATTGTTGCATCGGTAGTAGTAGACCATCTCTGCAAAGAGTCCCTTCAGGTACTCAGAAAGAAATTGAAGAGTTACCAGTGGGAACAAAACGGACAAATTTACCAACAGTATCTCCATATCAAGAGCTGGAAGAGCCGGGTACCTGAAATAGGGGACCAATTCTGCAAAGCCCACCTGCAGGAATCGTCACAAGAATATCTTAGCCTATTCGTACTTGAGACTGTGAGGGCAGAGCTCTGCCATGAGATTGCCCTGTTTTTGGCAATTCCCCTCATTCTCAACGCAGACCTGGCATATGCCAACTGGGCCATACTCTACTGCCTGCTGGCAAATATTCCCTTTATCATGATCCAACGCTATAACAGGCCGAGACTGGAAAAAATTATAGCCAGGAAAGTAAGGGAGAATACCGAACCGGCAATTTCCCAGAATTCATCCCCTATCCTTATACGCTAGTTTAAAAAACAACCGAACGAACTTCTTCGATAATTTGCTGGCTGATCTGCTTCGACTCCATTACAAAGGGGTTGTCATCTAGACACCCCAGAACAGCATCCCTCTCTGCATGATTTCGGTAGGTACTTTCCCGGAATTTGTTGTTAAAATCCTTTTCCTTGGTTTTGAACACTTGTTCCTCGATATAGGACCTTGTCTTCACCACTTTTTCCACCAACAGGGGCCAAGTCTCTGCATCAAGGAGAGTGAGACCCAGGACCTGCTTTAAAACACCAAGACCATTGAGAGCCTTATCCCTTGCATAGTCACAGAACCAAGTTTCATAGGCCTGGTGAACAGCATCCCAAGAAGTTATCGCCCCTTCCCTGACCTGGGTTTTCAGCGCCTCTACCTTTCTTTCGGGAACGAGCTGGCCACCGAGGTTCAGCCAAGGCTCGAGAAGCTCTCCCGCTTCCATCTGGAAATCTGAAACTGTGCAATGAGTCTGATGGCACCAGTTGCTGACAGCTATTGTTCCATAAAAAAGCAACATGTCGGTATAGGAGCGGTAGGCTTCAACGGGTTTAAGGATTTCCATCGGCTCACTGCCATTTTCCAAAGAATCGGCAGTAACCCTTATGCTGGAAACCATGTTCCCCTGGGTCTGCAACAACAGCCTGCCTTGTTCGGCCAGTTGGGCTGGAGTATACAACAGGGCATCCCCTACTTGACGGTTCCAGCTTTCGGCTGTCCAAATCTGAATCAGCCTACGTGCCTCCAAAATCTCCATGCTAGTATCGGGGGCAAGGTAATCGGTCTCAATGTGCTGTCGGATAACTTTCCGTTTGTCCCTCTTGCGGTATTTATAACTGTTTCTTTCCAAGGCATACAGATTATACATCCACCAATAGGCTGGCATGATGACACGACGATCCTCTTTGTTATTCGCACTCAACAGGCTGAACGGAAGGGGTATATTCAATTCATAGGGATAATTCCCCTTGGCTATCAAGACATAACTGGCAAATTTGCAGTCGTATTTGAGTGTACTCGAAAGGGCTGGCCAGAACCCGCGCCCTGCCACCAGCTCTCCATCGGCACCCCTGCTATTATGGTTTGAACCAATATTAGCCCCTGCGGCCATATTGGACTGGCCCTTGATAAGGCTTGCAATGAGGAATGAGTTGTTATGGTGCTGCTCATGCCCTGGGAAAACCAGGTTACTGAGCATCTCGCAGCAACTTACTGTCGAATTGTCACCCAGGATGGAATGGATCAGACGGGCTCCGTATTTAAGATTGCAGTTGTCACCCATAATGAAACGAATTGCTTTGCATCCATAGAAAACCCTGCTCCCGGCACCGATAATGCCGTTTACCAGTTCAACGCCTTCCCCAAGCTGAACAGGCTCTGCAAGTGTTGACCGAAGGGTCAGGTTCTTGAGTTTATTGGCTCCCTTGATATAGGAACCTTCGCCAATCCAGACATCCTTGATCGTATCGCACGATTTGATCACTGATTGCTGGCCAACAAAACCATACCAGCCCCTTTTCTTGTCATATTCTGCATCGGTCATGGCCTGGAAACGCTCCATCAAAGCACTATCGTCTCGATAGGTTCCCCAAATCCAGGCATCGCTGCAGCGCATGTCGGAAAAGGGATAGACAGTACGGCCTCCCGCCTCGTTCATGATGTCGATGGTAACCCGTACAGAGGGATCCTCCCCCTCTTTCACGATTCCGTTTCCGAATTTTGCATGGTTGGTAGCAAGCATCTCACCGATCCTATAGAGAATGACATTGCATTCGATGATATAGTGGCTCAAGTAAGAGCAGTCGAAAACTGCACATCCATCACCTATATCACAGGAAATGATACGGCTGTTGCTGATTCCTACCGGGACGGAAAAGTCATGGAAACTCACAACCTTCTTTTCCATTTTCCCCAACCTGACCAATCCAAAAAACTCGGAATTCTTTATCAGACTTGGGTCGAAAGGATCTGTAACAAGTAAATCTGACCAGTTCTGGCAGCTGTTGAGGTTCTGTTTCAAAACAAGGATTTCCTCTTCTTTCAATTGACGCCAGAGAGAGGAGGATGCAGATACCTGTCGGTTTCTCAGATAATATTCATCTTCCCCTTTGGGAAGAAAGGTCCCTGCTATGAAACCATAGCCAAATTTCTTGCTGTCGAGAAGATTTACGGTGTTTTCCATTGCAAAAGTATAGCAACTGCATCAATTCTGTTCAATCTAAATTACCTTGAGCAATAAAAAACTCGTGCCTAAAACAATTGCCCTTACAGAAACCAAGAATCAAATGATACGGTAAAACTCATAGTAAAAAGTGTATACCAATTCATCTAACAGTTGAATTCTAAACAAAATAGCAGTTTTCATACAGTTGTTGGATGCGTATCTTCATGGTAGGCTTTACAAGTAAGATCCAGAAAAGGGGAGGAAAAAGCCAAATGGCCAGAAAAAGAAGCATGCTTGTTCTTGCATTATTCATGGTTGCTTTTTCCTTGGTTGCCTCCGGGAAGTCAGAAAACACTGGATTCCCCTATGATAAACGCAAGGTAATCACGGTCTACACCCCCCATGAGCAACAGCCAATGACAGCCGCGGTGAAAGAATTTCAGGAAACCAGTGGAATTACAGTGCATATACTCTCTGCAGGGACAGGGTCCCTTCTGGAAAGGATACAGAACGAACAAAGAAACGGAAACAACCAATGTGATGTCTTTTGGGGCGGCGGTGCAGAATCGATAGAGGCCAATTCCGATTTATTCGAACCCTACATTTCACGGTTTGACTCTTTAGTCCCTGAAAACAGCAAAGACCCAAAGCACCGATGGATAGGGGAATCCCCCTCCCCTGTAATCATTGCCTATAATACAAAATTACTTTCCCCCCAGGAAATACCTCTCGGCTGGAAAGACCTGCTTGACCCCAAATGGAAAGGTAAAATCGCTTTTGCAGACCCAGAGCATTCAGGGTCAGCCTATACCTTGCTCAATACCATGCTTAACGCCATGGGAGGAGAGGAAGGCGGCGGCTGGGAATATCTGGAACAACTTGTAGCCAATCTTGATGGGAACCTTCTTGCCAATTCATCGGAGGCCTACCTATTAGTGGAAACCGGGGAATATTATATTGGGCTCTCTCAGGAAAAGTCGATACAGACAGCTATAAACGGTGGAGCAAACCTAGCAATTGCCTATCCGGTCGAGGGAACTTCTGCGGTTCCTGATGCCATAGCAGTGGTGAAGGGTTGCAGCAATCCCGATGGCGCTTATGATTTTATCGACTTTATACTCGGCGAGGCAAACCAGAATATGATGAGCAACCTGTTCAACAGGAGACCCATCAGAGCGGACCTGCAACCTCCTCCGGGATTACCCCCGATACAAGCCATCCCCTTGATAGACTATGATCTCTATCAGGCGTCCATATACAAGGCAAAAATTCTGGAACGCTGGCGCAGTATCCTCTGATACATTCCTTCAATCTATTTAAAAAAACAAAGATTCAATCCAGAGAACCTTCATGGGCGTGTCGAAACAAATCAGAGTTTTGCCTGTCCATGGTGTAGAACATATAATCACTAGGAGGATTTTCATGAAAAAAGTACTTGCTTTGGTACTCTTGGTAGGCATTACCTCAATGGTATTTGCTTCAGGAACCCAAGAGACAACGGTCACCCCTGAGAAAAAGGGATCGGTTACGGTCTATTGCCCTCACGAAGCAGGACCGCTAAATGCCGGTGTCCAGGCTTTTGAGGAAGCTACCGGAATTACCGTAGATGTCGTAGCTGCAGGATCGGGAGAATTGCTCAAAAGAATCGAGGCAGAATCGAACAACCCCCTGTGCGACGTTTTCTGGGGAGGCGGCGCAGAGTCTGCAGCAGCCTATTCGGAATATTTTGACTCATTTGTCTCTGAGTATGATTCATTCATCCCTGAGACGGCAAAAGCCCAGAATGATAAATGGATCGGGGAATCCCCTGTTCCTGTGGTAATTATGTATAACAAATCCTTGGTTAGCGAACAGGATGCCCCCAAGGGTTGGGAAGACTTGCTTGACCCCAAATGGAAAGGAAAGATTGCCTTTGCAGACCCGGCCAAGTCAGGTTCCGCTTATACCTTGCTCTGCACAATGATTACAGCTTTCGGAAGGGATAATGGAAAAGGCTGGGATTTTGTAAAGAAACTGGTAGCGAACCTTGACGGCAAAATCCAGGGAAGCTCATCCAATTCCTACAAGCTTGTTGCCGACGGTGAATATTATATTGGGTTGACCCAGGAGAAATCCGTGCAGACTTATTTGCTTGCAGGTGCCAATGTCGGCATGGTATATGCCAAGGAAGGAACTTCCGCCGTTCCCGATTCAATTGCAATCGTAAAAAACAGCAAGAATCCGGAAAATGCCAGAATTTTCGTCAACTACATGCTGGGAAAAGAAAACCAAGACATGATGAGCAAGAATTTCAACAGAAGGCCAGCCCGAAAAGACTTGGAGCCACCAAAGGGTTTGATTGCAATGGCTGATATCAATCTGGTGGATTATGACTTCCTTTGGGCTTCACAGAACAAAGGTGAAATCATCAACTCATGGAAGGATATTGTAGTAGGCAGATAACTGCCTGCACGATTCTCAAGATTGACACGGCATCCAGGGAAAGGGGTCAGACAATCCCTTCCCTGGACGTTGCCAGCTATAAGGAACCGGTATGGGCCAGAGTCATACTGTATTGATTAATAAAGCTATAAAGAAATATGGGGATTTCACTGCACTGAATGGTGTGGAGTTTTCCATCAAAACCGGCGAGTTTTTCACTCTGCTTGGACCCTCCGGCTGCGGCAAGACAACGCTGTTGAGGATGATTGCAGGATTCAACACTATCGACGGGGGAGAAATCCTATTCGATGACACTGTAATAAACTCAATCGAAGCCTATAAGCGCGACATCGGCATGGTTTTTCAGAACTATGCAATATTTCCTCATATGAGTGTTAGCGAAAACGTGGCCTATGGCCTCAAGGCAAGGAAAATCCCTGCCTCGGAAATTCCAAAACTCGTGGAAAATGCACTGGACCTTGTCCAGATAAAAAATCTGGCAAACAGAAAACCCTCGGAACTTTCCGGAGGCCAGCAGCAGCGCGTTGCCTTGGCAAGAGCCGTTGTAATCGAACCCGGATTGCTTTTGATGGATGAACCTTTGTCCAATCTCGATGCAAAACTCCGGGTCCAGATGAGAACAGTAATACGCAAATTGCAACGGAGACTGGCTATCACCACAATCTACGTGACCCATGACCAGGAGGAAGCCCTTGCCATCAGTGACAGGATTGCTGTCATGAAAGATGGAAAAATCATGCAGATTGACACTCCCGAAGAAATCTATACCCACCCTGCCAATCCTTTTGTTGCAGGCTTTATCGGCACTTCAAACTTTCTTGCCTGCAAGATTACAGAAAACCAGGCATTGGTTGAAGGTTCTTTCTCCTGTCCGATAGCCCTCAACAAAGATTTTAGTGGCAATGCTATTATTTCCGTTCGTCCCGAGCATCTTTTCTTTGCTGGGACAGGTCTGCAGGGAACTATCACCATGTCTACCTTCCTTGGCGATTTCATAAACTATGAGATTGAACTTGATTCAGGAAACAGGATCGAACTGAATGAATACGCCAACGAAATGAATACAGTCAGGGAAATTACTAGCAGGGTTTCAGTCCAGTTCATTTCGAAAAAAGCCTGTGTCTATAATGCACAGACAGAGGAGTTGCTGTCATGACAGGTCCCAATAGAAAGGCAAAGCACTTTTTTGGCTTCTGGAATATGTCCAGCATTCTCATTATCCTGACCGTTCTGTTATTTCTTGTGTACCCCTTCTCCTCGTTGATTTTCCAGAGTTTTTTCACTCCGAAAACCACCGGGGCCACCTTGCTCAACTATCAGGATTTCTTCACCCTTCCCTATTACTTCAATGCATTGGCCAGAAGTCTGTCAGTGGCTTTTACCACTATGCTAACTGCTCTGATTATTGGCATTCCCATGGCCTATCTCATGACGAGATACAATATCTATGGAAAAAAGGTAATGCATGTACTGATGATAATGTCCTTGATGTCCCCACCTTTTATCGGGGCCTACTCTTGGATAATTATGTTCGGAAGGGCAGGCTTTTTGACCAAGGCGCTTGCAGCCATCGGGCTGAGGTTCCCTACGATATACGGAAGAGGGGGTATCATCGTTGTCTTCACCCTGATGATGTATCCTTATATTTACCTGTATGTCTCAGGCGCACTTTCCAATATCGACAGCTCCCTTGAGGAAGCGGCCGAAAGCCTAGGTTCAAGCAAGTTCAAACGTTTGATCACCATAACGCTTCCGGTTGTCCTTCCATCCATCGCATCAGGGGCTGTTATTGTTTTCATGACTTCACTTGCAGATTTCGGAACCCCGATGCTCATTGGAGAAGGCTACAAGGTATTGCCTGTCCTCATCTATGAAGAATACATGTCCGAGATGGGTGGCAATGCAAACCTTGCCAGTGCATTGAGTGTAGTTATGATTTTCTGCTCTACCATGATATTGCTTATCCAAAAATGGATTGTATCCAAAAAAAACTACGTAATGACAGCCAGCAGACCTCCGAAGGTCATTCAATTATCCGGGGCGAAGCGTTTCTTTGCATCACTACCAGTGTATATCGTAGCCTGTCTGGCAATCCTTCCCCAGGTAGTCGTATTGATTACTTCGTTTGTCAAAACCCGTGGGCCGATCTTCCAGAAGGGTTTCAGCCTGGACAGTTACAAAAACGTCCTGTACCGGCTTTCCAAACCGATTACCAACACCTATCTGTACTCGATATCGGCAATAGTGTTCATTGTGTTGTTCGGAATGATCATCGCCTATTTGATAGTAAGGAAGAAAGGTGCACTGGGTTCCCTTTTGGATATCCTGGTAATGTTCCCCTACGTCATTCCGGGTTCGGTTCTCGGTATCAGTCTCCTGGTAGCTTTCAACAAGCAACCTTTGCTGCTCACCGGAACCCCTTTGATACTCATCATTTCCTATGTAGTCAGGAAAATGCCCTACACGGTACGCTCTAGCAGCGCCTTTCTCCAACAGATGGACCCTGGGATAGAGGAAGCCTCCATTAGCCTGGGAGTTTCACCGATGAAGACTTTCTTCAAGATTACGGCCAGGCTCATGATCCCTGGGGTTATCTCGGGCGCAATTCTTAGCTGGATTACCTGTATCAATGAATTGAGCTCCAGTATTATGCTCTATACAGGAAAGACGGCTACCATTTCAGTAGCAATCTACACAGAGGTTGTCAGAAATAGTTTCGGTACCGCAGCTGCTTTGGCTTCTATACTCTCAGTTTCCACGGCGCTCTCCCTGTTCATCTTCATGAAGGTTAGCAAAGGGAAGATGTCCGTTGTATGATACAATCGAAGTTCCTGTTGGAGAAACCTTCAGCAGGAACAATCGTAACTAGTGAAGGAAAGGAAACCTTTGGCGAACAAAAGCTTTTTCTCCAAGCTCCTGTTGAGTTTCATGATGGTTGCCATCATCCCGATTGTATTGCTCGGGATCCTTTCGATGCGAATTTCCATAGGGGCAACACGCAAACAGTTGGAAAAACAAGTCTCCTCTGCGGCCATTCGCGCAGGGGAAACATTGGCCCTTACGTTCACAGACCTGCAAGACAGGCTCGACCTTTTCTGCCAAGATCCGCAACTTCTTTCTGTTTTGACATCCCCGACGAAAGGAGAGAGCGAAAAACAACAGATCTATCAGAAAATTTTCTTTCTACTTGCTGGAAAATCTTCTCGTTTTGAAATGCATGTCATTGCAATGGATTCGACAATAGCTGTATCGACAGCCTATTTACCAAAAACCTACAACCCAAAAGAATTTTCATCCTGGGGTTTACTCAGAACGTTAGGTGAAGTCCAAGGTACCAAGGTTTATGCAAACAGGTTCTCCTCGGAATCGGGAACGGAAATGATTGCCTCTATCGGGAGTGCCATCAGGGACACAAAGGGAACAATCCTTGGATATGCAATTATAGATATTCCCTACCAGAGAATCCAGGAGATCTTGGATTCAGTAGCCACCGAGCTCCCCCTTTCCTATACTATCCTCGATACTTGTCAGTATCTTCTGTATGATGACCTCTCCCTTGGTGAAGGATTGCCGTTTATAACCCCTGCCAACCAATCAAAGATAACCAGCGAATCGCCTTCTGGGTTCCTGCAGGATTTCAGTGACAAAAAATACTTGCTCTCCTCCGCACCGTTTCTAGACAACCAATTCACCCTCCTTTCTGCAGTTCCTATGGACTTGGTGTTCCAAAGTAACAATCTTATTGCAATCATAGCTGTTGCAATGGCGTTTATTGCTTTGTTGTTCTGCCTGTTGTTTTCGTGGCTTCTTGCTAAAAATTTCAGCACCTCTTTGTCAAAGATTGTCTTGGTGATGGGAGAGGCTGAGCAAGGAAACCTGAAAGCAAGGACGGATGTTGTTCGTGACGATGAGTTGGGAGACCTTGCAAACGGGCTGAATAAAATGATTGAAAACCTCGATGAATTATTCGAAGAGAACCTACAGAAGCAAGACAACCTGAGACTCGCGGAAATCAAACAACTCCAAGCCCAGATCAACCCCCATTTCCTTTACAACACGCTCGACAGCATTAAATATCTCGCTAAATTGAAAATGACTGATGAAATAGACACCGTAATCTCCCGGCTGGGAACCCTGCTTAAAAGCAGTATTAACAGTAAGGGAGGGGTTGAAACCGTCAAGGAAACCATGTTCATTATCAAGAGCTACCTGGAACTGCAACAAATCTGCTACCCTGGCAAATTCGACTTTTCCATGGATCTCGACCCTGATATATATTCCTTTGTATTGCCAAAACTTATTATACAGCCAATAGTTGAAAATGCAATAATCCATGGGATGGGTTACAAGTTGGGGAAATGTACGCTTTTGATAAAGGGGAAGGTCTATGCAGAATCAATCATTTTTGAAATCATCGACGATGGTATCGGAATGGATGAGGAGCTGGTCGCCTCTGTCCTTTCTCCTACTTCCGTCAGAAAAGAAACAGAGGGTATGAGCATAGGGCTTAAGAATATCCACCGGAGGATACAGTTGTTTTTCGGAAACGAATACGGCCTGGAAATCGAAAGCTCAGAAACCTTTGGGACAACGGTAAGAATCAGACTTCCCATAAGTAGACAAACAGGGCACGCTGACCCGGTTTTACCAACCGGCATTTTTTTAAGTTGAGGGAAAAGACATGAATCGCATTGTAGTTGTAGAAGATTCGCTTCTGCTTAGGAAAGGTATCATCTATACCACAGACTGGAAAAAGCTCAATTGCGAAGTTGTGGGGGAAGCTGACAATGGCTATGGAGGCTGTGCTGTCATCGAAGAACTTCAACCTGATATCGTGATCACAGATATCAGGATGCCGGGAATCGACGGGATCAAAATGATTGAGAATTTGCAGGGGAAAACAAACGCAATGTTTGTAATCATCACTGCATTCAATGAATTCGAATATGCTTGCAAGGCCCTGAAAATGGGAGTTGTGGACTACCTTTCAAAACCAATAGATGATGTGGAATTCTATTCTGTCATGAAACAGACGTGCGAGAAGGTCGAAAAAATAAAGCAATATGAAAAACTCCAAAACCAGCTTGATATGATGGAAGACAGTCGAATCATGTTTTTCAAGGAATATATGGCAGGGGATCAATCTCCTCAGGGAAACTATGTGCAGGCGGCAGTCCAGTTTATAAAAGAGAACTACCAGAAGGATATAGGAATACGAGAGATAGCAGAAAACCTTACCATAAGCGAAAGCCGCCTGAGCCATGTATTCAAGCAGAATACTGGCTATACCCTAGGCGATTACATCCAGAATTTTCGCATGAAGCAGGCTTGCCTCCTACTTTCCGACCCTACAGTAAAAGTATATGAGGTAGCGGGTCAGGTTGGGTTCAAGGACCAGAGGTATTTCAGTGTTATGTTCAAAAAACTGGTGGGATTGTCCCCAAGGGAGTTTCAGAACACGTTCACAAAGCTGGAAGGAGATATCGATGCATGAAATAGATTGGAAACAGTTTTCTGCAATGACCATGATAGAAAAACCACTGCAAGAAAGGCTTTCGGCGTGGTTTGATTTTCTGAAAAGCGAAACGGGAATAGTAACTATCCTTGAACAGGGAGAGTTGGCAATAACACAACAAGCAGAGAAAGAAGCTGCGCTTTGCATCAAACAGGGGTGCTCCCTAGTCGAGCAAGAAAACCAGTCTTTGTTCCCCTTGGTCTTCCTTGCCTATGTCTTGCCAGCCTCCCTTGCGTTGTTTGCAGAGAAAAAAATCCCGGACATGATTGTCAAAGATACCTTTTCCGATGTCGGACGTTGGGTTGCCGCATATGGGAAAACACACCAAGGGGCTTATGGATTTGACCGATATTACTGGATCCTGCACCATTTCTGCGCACACCTTTTCCAAATCGGAAGATTGCAATATGAGGTAGGGACGTTTGCTTTCCCGTACACCATCTATCGTTGTAAACAGGACAATTCGCTGGTTTGCCTTGCCGATAAAAACCTCCAGGTTAATGCTAGCGGCCATCTTTGCGGGACAAATGGAAACTATGCAGGAAAATGGGAAACCCTTTGGTCGGTACAAGGGGGAAGCCTTTTAGCCAACAGGGTAGACCTGGAGACCGGGACGATAGTGCAAACACCCGTGCAGTTTTCCTATGATGACCTTGATTTGCTGGTTCAAAAAGGCTCGCCGGTTCTCCATCTCCATATTAGCGAGGGGTCACCCCTTACCCCTGCAGAAGTAACGGAATCCATCAAGAAAGCCAAGACTTTCTTCTCTGACCTACACATCACTTTTAACGCTTTGCTGTGTGATTCCTGGTTGCTCGACCCAAACCTCTCGAAATTCCTGCCAGAAGAGGGAAATATCTGCTCATTCATGAGACGCTTCTCAAAGTTCCCGGTACTCCATGAACATCCCCAGATTCTTGAACGGGTCTTGGGACCCCTTGCCCCTACCACAGGGTCTTCGCTGGGAAGACTTCTGATCGAATATCTGCAAAAAGGTGGTAGCGTCTACACTACAGGTGGGTTCCTTACCGAAGAGATGTTTATGCAATAGATATTCTATACTCAAAGCGAACATTCTATATTATTTTACAGGATAGATGCATTTATTTATTTGTTTTATATGTAGTTATATTAATTTTTAAAGTAAAGAAACCGTTTCTTTCCATCTTGCAAAACCTGTATATTTTGTAACTGGCTATGCAAAATAACCTTCACATCCGAAGTTATACCTTGCACGCCAAACAATGTTATACTACCATGTATTTATTATGGTTAATTACGATCTGTCTCCAAAGATGAAACGACTGGTGGCACTTCTCGATAGAGTTTCCCTAAACGATCCTGAAGACCTGACTCCAAAACGCATCCAAGAGATTAACGATATTTCGATTCCCAACAATGCAGTTATGAGAAGGCTTCTTGGCAAGAAAGCCTCAAATATTGACAGCAAAACGTTTATCATACCTGTCACCGATGGGGTTGTTACCGGGTACTACTTTGAAAAGCGGGGAACCAGGGAACTTTCCGACCTTACTCCTTTGATTATTTTCTATCATGGGGGCGGTTGGGTATGGGGAAACATGAACCTGTATAACTTTTTCTGTGCCCGGCTCGCCGACATAACCCATGCCTCGGTGCTTTCCGTCGACTACCGGCTTGCCCCGAAATACAAGTTCCCCACGGCTGTCGAGGATTGCTACGACACCCTTATCTGGGCAGCGGCGGGTTGCCGTTACTGGAAAACAGACCCCGACAGAATCTATCTGGTAGGAGACAGTGCAGGGGGAAACCTTGCCGCGGTGGTAAGCCGTCTGGCAAGGGACCGCAAAGGACCAGCCATTGCAGGACAGGTTCTTCTCTACCCGGTAACAGACGGACGGATGCGTACAACAAGTTACGCCAAATACAAGGACTCACCAACACTTACCGACAAGCAGATGGCGTTCTTTATCAACAACTACCAACGGGAACCCAAGGATATCCTAAACCCCAGCTTCTCACCGCTTCTGGGCAAGGACCATTCCCGTTTACCCCAAACCCTTATTATCGGAGCTGAGTACGATCCCCTTCATGATGACGGGATGCTCTATGCAGATGCCTTGGCCTCGGCAGATACCCCTGTCAAATACCTTGAAGTGAAAAAGACAATCCACGGGTTTATCAACTATCCGAATGCAACAGGATCTGAAGAAACCGAATGTGCACTTATTCAGTTCATCGGGGGCAGACCGGTACAACAAGTTGCGCTCATCACCCGTAGGGAATGGAACAAGGCAATGAAAAAAGAACTCCGAAATATTAAGAAACAGAGCAAGTATCATATTTCGGCAGAGGTGCAATAGATTATCGTTAACCCTGTTTTACCCTAGATAATCCCGTCATTATCCCATCTTTACCTTGAAAATCACACTTTCCATGTTAACCTTAACCTGTGAGTATACTATTAAAAGATATTGCAGCGGCAACAGGCTTTTCAATTAACACAGTCTCCCGGGCGTTAAGGGGAGACCAGAAGATTTCTGCTGAATCACGAACCAAAATTCAAGAATCAGCAAAAATGCTCGGGTATATGCCTAACTCAATCGCTGCCAGTATGCGATCAAACCATTCCAAGATGGTCGGTATCATTTCCGCAGATTCTGCAAACCCGTTTTTCAGTGAGGTTGTCCGAGGAATTGAGGAAATGGCAAGCAAGGCCGATTATCATATACTCCTGGCCAGTACCGAAGAATCGATGCAGAAGGAATGCGACCTCATCAGGATGTTTCTCTGCCGGAAAGTCGATGGGATAATCTCAATGCCCGTGTTTGACACCAATAGCAAACACCTCCAGCTCTACCAGGGACTCGATATCCCGTTCATTTTCCCGGGTCGACGCCTTGAGGGACTCGGGGGGCACAGCATCCTGCACAATGACAGGGATGGACAACGGCAAGTCATCTCCCATTTCATTTCAAACGGCCATACAAAGATACTGTATATCGCAGGGCCAAAAAAAATAAGCAATACTATCGACAGGCTTGCAGGACTTGCAGAAGCCTATTCAAACGCAGAGCTCGAGCTTGACCCTGACTATATCGTCGAAGCCTCAGGACATATAGAGGATGGATATTATCTGACGAACCAAGCATTGAACAGGGGAATGGGGTTTACAGCCGTAGCCTGTTTTAATGATATGCTGGCCATGGGCGTGCTTAAAAGCCTCTATGAAAACAATTTGAGGGTTCCAGAGGATATTGAGGTCTTCGGTTATGACAATCTCTACATGTCACAGTTCATGCAACCGAGTCTCAGTACTGTTGATGTTCCTAAATATAGATTGGGGTACGTTGCAATGGAGACCCTGATCGAACACATCCAAGATCCGAGTCTGGAATATATAACAAAGGATTTTCCAACGAGGTTGATTTTCAGGGAAACTACCCGTTAGGAAAAAATATGTCAACTGTGTGTCTTAATAAGGAGGATCCACATGAGAAAGAACATTCTGTTGGTTGTGTTGGTGGCGTTGCTTGCCTCAAACATGTTGTTTGCACAAGCTGCACCCGAACAAAAAAAAGCGGAAGGACCTATAGAAATCACATTCTGGTCTTTATTCACCGGAGGGGATGGAGAATTCTTTGACGCTATGGTCAAGCAATTCAATGCATCCCAAGATAAAATCATCATGAAGAATGACATGGTCAAGTTTGACAATTATTACACCAAACTAACCACTGCCCTTGCAGCAAAGACAGCTCCTGATGTTGTAGTCGTACACCAAGGCAATTTGCTCAACTATGTTCCAAGCGGTTCATTGCTTGCCTTGGATGGCCTCTTTGACGAAGCCACGCTTGCAGATTTCCAGAAAGCACCCTTGGATGGATGCCGCTTCGAAGGAAAGCTTTATTCGATTCCGTTTGATGTACATCCTATAGTTATGTACTATAACAAGGATTTGCTTGCAAAAGCTGGCATTACAACAATACCCCAGAGTGGGGAGGATTTGGTAAAGGCAGCCATCGCAGTGAAGAATGCTACAGGAAAGTGGGGATTTGCTATAGACAATACGACAGGAACCTATAAAGCGTATACGCTGACCAGATTGTTCATGTCTTTGATTGCACAGCAAGGGGGAAGCCTCCTCAACGCCGATAGCACTGCACCGAATTTCAATAATGCATATGGTCAAAATGCTTTGAAATGGCTGCAGGACCTAGTCAACGTCTATAAAGTAAACCCGACCGAACTCGATTATGATGGTGCCATGAATACGTTCAAGCTTGGCGATGCGGCCTTCTACTTCAATGGTGTCTGGGCAACAGGAACCCTTGAGAACCAGGCAGGTTTGAACTTCGGAGCCGCTCCGCTTCCTGCAATCATGGGCGGAAAGGCTGCTTGGGCTGGATCTCACACACTTGCTATCCCGGTACAGAAAAACCAAGATCCTAAAAAAGTCGAGGCTGCTGTAACCTTTATCAAGTGGATGACTGCCAATGGTGAACTCTGGGCAAAGGCAGGGC
This sequence comes from Sphaerochaeta pleomorpha str. Grapes, assembly GCF_000236685.1. NCBI lineage: Bacteria > Pseudomonadati > Spirochaetota > Spirochaetia > Spirochaetales > Sphaerochaetaceae > Sphaerochaeta > Sphaerochaeta pleomorpha. The sequence goes on from NC_016633.1 coordinate 2,002,204, forward strand.
ATATTCCTACCAGAAAGAGCGTTGCAGAGAAAGCTACCTTCAAGGCTTTGCCTTACAGGGCAGATTACGCAGCAGCCGCTGCATTTGCCTTGCCTACTCCCAGAACTGCTGCCTGGGAAGAAATCTATGGGACGCTCAGTGACAAACTGGAGTATGCGGTGACCAAGAACCAGAATACCACCCAGGCTCTTGCCGATATGGAAAAAACGGTAAAAGACATTATCGCAACCTATTGATTTGCATTTCAGTATTTCCCCCTCCCCTGCCTGAGGGGAGGGAATTTTTGGAGGCACGTATACCATGATACCCGGAAACAAAGACAACAGAGATGGAATTCTTTTCTCACTTCCATTCCTACTCGTATATTTCGCCTTTATGGTATATCCATTGCTGTATGGGTTTTATATAAGTTTTTTCAATTGGGACATTCTCTCAACGGCAAAATTTATTGGTTTGAAGAACTACTCTACCCTTTTTTCCGATGTAAAATTCTACACCTCACTCTGGCATACCCTTCAGTTTGTACTCATTACTACGCCAAGCTTACTTTTGGTCGGGTTTATAATGGCTCTGGCAGTCACTTCAAAGTCACCTTTGACCAGAATCATGGAAAACGCATTCTTCTTTCCCTATATTTTCTCAATGACTGTTGTCAGCACGCTATGGGCATGGATCATGCAAAAGGATTTCGGGATATTCAACCAGGCATTGATGGCGATGGGAAGACAACCTATCAGCTGGCTGACCAACGAAAACTTTGCTATGTGGTCGGTAGCCTTGACGACCCTCTGGTGGACTGCAGGATTCAATATGGTCCTGTTTAGCGCCGGTATCAAGCAAATTCCCAAGGAAGTCTTTGAATCGGCAGCAATAGACGGTGCGAACTATTTTCAGAGAATCACCTATATTACCGTTCCTTTGGTGTCTTCCACGACGGTGCTTTGCCTAATCCTCCAGATTATTGCTTCTTTCAATGTATTCGGCCAAGTCTATGTAATGACCGGGGGAGGTCCACATGGAACTACAAGGGTGCTGGTACAGTATATCTATGAGACAGGGTTCAAATATTACAAAATGGGATATAGCGCAGCTATGAGCTACATCCTATTCGCAATCATCATGGTTGTATCAGTTGTCCAATACCTGACACTCACCAGGAGGGAACAGGTATGAAAAGACATCCTTTGAAACAAAAGACAGGAATCACGATTCTTTCCCTGCTATTCATAGCTATTTGGTTTTTCCCTCTTATATGGATGGTCATAACCTCCATGAAATTGGAAAATGAAGTCATTACCAAGACGTTCTCCTTTTTCCCGGCTAATCCAACCTTTGCAAACTATACCAAGGCATTTACCTCAACCTATATCCTCAACTGGATGGTCAATTCTGCAATTGTTTCCTTGGGGGCCATGGTCCTTACCCTTATCATCGATGCCCCAATTGCCTATGCGTTTGCAAAAATCCAGTTCAAGGGCAAGAACCTGCTTTTCTGGATTGTCATGGGAGGAATGATGGTTCCCTTCCAGGTTCTCATAGTCCCGCTCTATCTGCAATTCAATTCCTATGGGATGATCAATACACTAGCCTCTGTAGTTCTACCCCGCATTGCTCTTCCCATAGGGATATTTATTCTCAAACAATTTTATGAAGGAATCCCTGTCGACTTGGAAGAGGCAGCCTTTATAGATGGGTCTTCTCGGTTGAGAATATTCCTACGAATTATCCTTCCCTTGGGGCAGTCAGCTATGGCTACGGTAATCATTCTGTCATTCATAAACACTTGGAATGATTTCCTTTGGCCGCTTATCGCAATCAATGATACTATTAAGTATACGATCACTGTCGGAATAGCGAACTTCCAGGGAACCCATGGAACCCAGTATTCCTTGATTATGGCAGGGGCTACCATAGCATCCATCCCCCAGATACTTTTCTATATCTTTTTTAGGAAAAAAATTATCGCAGGCATCGCAACTAGCGGAATGAAAGGTTAATACCATGCATATACAATCAATCGGAAACGATAAGATCGAAGTGACCCTGGAAGAACCAACCTGTATCATTTCCTACAGCCTCAGTTACGGGGGAAGTCGAATCCACTGTTCCTCATTGGATATTTCTCCCGATCAAAACAGTGTTTCTGCCAGTTTTGGGGAGATTGGCACCATTACTGACGTATTTACTTCTGCAAAAGGATTGCTTACTGTCGAACGAACCTGGAATCTGTTGATAAAAGGGGACTACAGGCTACAGGCTTCGTTTTCCTACCGCGATGGAAACCTTGAGAACAAATTGCTGGTCCCTTCTGTATGGTATCGTGACAATACCCAAGGGAAAGGTGTATTTCCCTCATCTCACTATGCAAACGTATGGTCGTTTTTGGAAACAAGGATTCCCGTACCCTGTTGTGAGCAACTATTCAATGGGAACCGATGTTTCACCTGTGCAACTGAAAAAGCATCCGAAGAACAATTCCTAGCTTCAGTGACCAATGAACGCCACGGGATTATCATCTCAATTCCCGGAAGTGAATGGCCTTATAGCTACCAAGGGAAAAAATCCTTGATCGATACTTCAAAGGTTTTGCTTCCAAGACTTAAAATCGATGAGGTTCCCTTCACCTATAAGCGAAAATTCTATGTGCATAACCAAGCGGAGAATGATAGCCTGGATGGTTATCGAGCTTTTGTCCGGGTCCTTCCAAAAGAATTGGCCCTGGGCAAAGGGGCATTAATGCCCTGGGAAACCTGGTACGAATACAAGCTCACCCGTCTGCTCAACCTCATACGAAAAGATAGCAGAGGCTTGGCCTATCTGGCGATGGGTGCAGGAAACGGAGAAGTACAGCAAGTATATGAATATACCGCTGCATCTTTTTTAGTCAAAAGTCTTGAGGCTGCCTATGAATTGGCAGTATGCACACAAAGGGAGTGTAAAACAGAATTTCTCAATCAAGCGAGAAAGGATGTTGCACTCCTATTCGGCCTAGACAATGACCTGATGCTTTTTGCCAACCTTGCAATCAAGATAGGTCAGTTCTTTCTCGATGCAGAACATCCCGGCGGGGTATTTCAGGATTGTTATGATTTGCAGGAGCATATCTGGGGTGGCTATCTTGGCATAGGGGAACATGAGGAGTTCCGTTATCTGGTAAACAGCCGTTGCAACGGGGAAGCCATGCGATATTATGTGCTGCTCTACTCACAGCTAAAGGCCAAGGGAATCGACAAACCCCAGTTCCTCGGCATTGCGAAAAGAGTAGCCAGGTTCTATTGCAACTGTCAGCTTTCCAGTGGTTCTTTCGGTCGCTGGTGGACTACAAAAGGAAAACCTGTAGATATACAAGGGACCAACGGGGCATATATCGCCTCGTTTTTCGCTACACTCGTTCCCTACCTCGATAGTGCAGAACCGCTTCATAGTGAAATCCTTGCCGCCCTTCACCAGTCCTACTGGTATTATGGGGAAATGGCGAATGAGGGTAGCTTCTATGGGGACACCCTGGATGCAGATTCTTGCGACAAAGAAGCAGGGGTTGCCTTGCTTTCCCTGTTTCTTGATCTCTATGAGCTGGAAAAGGACAAACGCCAGCTGGAAAGTGCCCGCCTTGCCGCCAATTTCATTCTTTTATGGATATGGCAGACTGATAGTTTCATCCCTTTGGAGAGCCCTTTGGGGAAAGAGGGTTTCCACACTACAGGCATGACCTCTGTATCGGTAGCCCACCACCATCTCGATTTCTATGGCATGGCCATCGCATTCCAGTTCCTTAGGCTCTCAGAAGCCACAGGAGATCTTTTCTATCAGGAGCAGGCCATTCTTATGGTCAATGCCTGTCGCCAACTCATAGCTACAAAAGACAACGGGCTTGGAAGAGATGCCAGCTTTATCGGCTGGCAACCGGAACAAATCAATCATACCTGTTGGGAATATTTTGACCGGAAAGAAAAAATGAATGGCTTCTATGAAATTGATATAGCTTGGGTTACCGTACTTACACTTGGCTCTTATTTGCAGATCCAAGAAAGATTTCCCCAAATATTGCAATAAAGAAGGTTAGTATCATGGAACGCATAAGCCTAATAACATTGAATCTTTGGAATACTGAACATTGGGAAAAACGTAAAGAATGTGTCATCTCTTTTGTGCTGAAATACGCAAGTGATATTTTCTGTTTCCAGGAAGTCAGGGAAGAAACCCTGGCTGTTTTGGACCAAGCATTACCCAGATATACACGAATCGAAGGAGTCGAGCCAGGGTGGAAATGCGAAAACAGCATATATATACGGAGTGACCTATTCACCGTACAGGATTTCGGAAGGATAGACCTTTCCATGCCAGAGCAAAACAGAGGGGTGTTCTGGGTAAAGCTCAAGACCCTTGAGGGCAAAACGCTGTTTGTAGCAACAATGCATCTTACCCATCAATTGAATGCAGATGAGATTCGAACGGGGGTTCCCTACAGGCATGCTGAGGCCCATATGGCAGCAAAGGAATTGAATCTCCTGGTAAAAGGGGAACGGGCCATTGTCTGCGGGGATTTCAACGACCCGGTACATCCTTCCAGAATTCTCCAACAGGAAGCGCAATTCGTAGATGTCTTCGAATTTCTTCGTCTCTGTGCCCCGGTGACCTTTCCCTGCCCATTTCTGAGCGAGGAACGATATCTTGTTGAGGCAATTGACAAAATCATGACTCGAGGACCGCTCAAACCACTATTGGCTACCTCCCCGCAGTACTTCCATAACGGGAGCGTCCTCTCAGACCATTGGCCGGTAATGGCAATCTTTGAAATCGAGTAAGAGAGTTAGTCGCCCTTTTTCTTCGAGAACCCCGGGATTCTGAAAGTAAGCCCCCTATGGGCTTTTTTTCCCTGTGGTTCGATAGGTGCTATCTGCAGGGAAGTGATAGACTCTTCTTCGGCAGAAGGAATCTCCAGGGTCTCGATTTCTTGTTCCGATTCACTTTCAGGGAGTTCTTCTTCCAAGAAAAGCTGTCGCTCATCACCAAATAGCTGTTGCAGGATTGGAACGAGAGCCTTTGCCAGATTCTCATGGCCTTGTGCATCCATATGAAGCTGGTCAATGGTACTGGGACTCGCAACCAAAGACGCATCGAGAAACAAACAACCATACGACTGGGCTACCTGCTCGAATAAGGGAGCCAAAGCCAGGCTTTTCCTATAGGAACTTTGGTCAAAGCTGACAAAGGGTGAATGTTCTATATCCGCTCCAATATGAATGGGGGAGATGACAAGTACCTTGGGAAGGGGATACCCTTCTCCATACGGAAATTGCAAGATTGTCTTTACCAAGGTTTCCATACCTTTGGCAATAACCCGTGCATTTGCATTGAAATGTACCTTACAATCGTTGGTACCCAGACTTAAAATCACCAAGTCTAGGGGTTTGTGACTTTTCAATGACACCGGCAATAGGGCCAAACCATTCCGACCAGGTTCCAAAGGATCATCAAAAAGCGTATTTCTCCCCCCCAATCCTTCTTCTATGAGGTAATAATCACTTCCCAGATAATCCTGTAGAAGACCCGTCCACCGAACAGTGCGAGCCCATCGACCTCCACTGGGGTTTGTCCCAAACGTATTAGAATCACCAAAGCAAAGAATGTTATACATGCATACCCTCTCTCGTACAGTCTCACAGATTTTACCCAGCAAAGTCCCTTTGTACAACACGATTCGCAACAGATAGTTCCTAGCTTGGAGGTATACCTGACAATACTGCTTTTGTGACTTTTATCTGTTAAAAAGGCTTGGTTTTCAAAAGTTGTACCTGATAGGGGTTTAGCACCAGTTCCTTTGCTGTAATGGTTATAGGTTTTTCCAAAAGATCGATACAAGCATCAAAGGGGAACGGGCAATCCAATTTGCTCCAGACTTCTTCAATCGAAATCCTCTGTAAATGGGGAGTAACATTTATGAGAACAAGGATTTTATCGGAATCATCAGAGGATCCTCTCAGAAATACAAAACAAGCAGAATTCGTCAGGGCTAAGATTCTTTGCTCAGAGGAAGGGGAAAAAGCAGGTTCCCTTTTTCTGACCCGAAGCAATTCCACATGAAAACCAAGGACAGCACTTCTCAAAGAATTGGGATCATCCAATTCCTTTGACAAGGTTTTAAAGGATACCTTCTCTCTATTAATCCTTCGAGGATACAAAGTAAGCTCAGGATCCCCATACCAATTCTGCGAACCTATCAGACTATTGATATAGATTCCGGGTATCCCCTTGAGAAAAACCATGATCGCAGTCGCTGCCTTGAATCGGGAAACCAGCAGGGAACGAGGTTCGTTCTCGGTAAAACCAGAAAGGGCGGATAGATAATTGATATTCAATTCGTACGGACTTTCCGTTCCATCACCTTTGCTTCTGCGTGAGACAAATCCTCCTTGTTTGACAGTATGCAAACACATTTTTTCAACATCCCCATCGGAAAGGAGGTTTTTCACTGGCATCAGTCCAATCCCATCATGAGAAGCAAGAAAATTAAAGAATGCAACGGAAGAAGAAGGGAGCACAAGCGTCTTGGCCCAAGCACCTAAAACCGAAGCATCCTGGGAAAGAAAGGTGTGGAAAACAAGGGGGGGCAGGGAAAAGTTGTATACCAGGGTAGCCTCATCACTACCGTCTCCAAAATATGCTACGTTTTCGTTATGGGGAACATTGGTTTCGGTAATAATAAAACTTTGCTTGGTAAGGTTCTTGGTCAGCCAACAGAAAAGCCTGACTATAGCGTGGGTCTTTTCATGATGGATACAATTCGTTCCTATTTCTTTCCATAGGTAAGCCACGGCATCAAGCCGAATAATCGAGGCACCCCTCTGCAATACATAAGCAAGCAGAACATCCATCATACAGTACAGAACCTCAGGGTTATGATAATTGACATCCACCTGGTCTTTGCTGAAGGTAGTCCAGACATACCGTTTTCCCCTATCGGTGTCGACTTGGGTTATCAGGGGTAGATTCCTAGGCCTGAACACCTGCGTGAGATCTTCAGTTCCCTCGAGAAAAATTGCAAAATCCTTATATTCGGGATTACCTGCAAAACATTCCCTGATCCAGATATTCGAACGGGAAAGATGGTTTGCAACGAAATCAAACATAAGTGCATAAAAAGCTTGCAAATCATTGATATGATCCCAGGTTCCCAGTCCTGTATCGACCGAAAAGGGGTCAATGACAGAAAACCCATCATCAGAGGATGAGGGATAAAAAGGAAGCAGATGAATAGTTGAAACAGCATCGCCAACCCATTTTCTCAAGAATTCGTGCAACACAACTAGAGGAGCACAATGGGGACTCTGTATTGAATCCCCATAGGTTATCAATAGAGAATAATGTTTTTCCAACCTCGAGGCAGGATGATTTATAAAGCTATTATCTTTTGGCAGGTATTTTTTAATACATAGGAAAAACCTATTTGTCCAAGTTTTGGCAACCTGCTTACCGTAAATTTCCTCAAGACTGCTACGAATACCGTTTTTGAGGGAGGCTTCATTCATTTTATTACCTCGTTTCAAGAATCCATGGGATTCCTCTCAGGCGATAATGCAAATACAGGAAACCCCTAAGGGATTGCATTAGGACCAGAACCTTTTTTTTCATTGCTCCAAAGCTCAAGGTACGGTTCCAGAAACCTGCGCAAGGCTTCAAGTGAAAATTGTCTCTGTGCAATCTCGAAATTCATCTCAACCATATGGGTTCTATATTTTCTATCAAACAACACCTCTGCCATCTGTTTCGATGCCCTTTTCAGTCGTGAGATCTTCACCGAGGCCAGCCCATCTGCCGGGGAAAATTCGACAGTATCACCCAGAGAGATAGTCAAAAACCCTTGTGGACGAATATCTTTTTTATATACAGGGTATTCAAACAAGACAATGGGTAATTTTGCCTGGACCGCCTCCAGAAACTGATTTCCCCACCCTTCCCAGTAGGAAGGGTACGAAACAAGGTCTGCATGGACATAGGAATCCCAAAGGGAATAGGTTTTTCTGTTGTTTATCTGATGTCTCCTGGAAGAAATCCTATCTCCGATATGAATCATCTCAACTCCCATTTGCTTTGCTTTTTCCACCAAACGCGAAAAATAGAAATACTGGTCATCTTTCAAATCCCCGGCAAGCAGCAGGACTATCCTGCTTTTTTGGGAAAACCTCTTTCCGTTGTACAAACGCCTACCGATAAACTCTTTCTTCTTGGTTGCAAGACAGGCCACCACGTCAATCGCAAGCTCTATCCCTTTTCTGGGAATAATCCGGGTTGCCTGAAGAATAACAATATCATTTGGATTAATACCAAAGGACTGCCGAAAATCAGCATTGAAATCATCGACAACCCAAGGGGCCTGGTAAAAATCAAAGACATTGGGAATTACAGCAGCCTCTATCCCTTTTCGTTTTGCAAGCACATCACAGGTGAGTCTATTAATTACAACATGGGAATACCCCTTGGTATGGGGGGGAATAAAGCAATCGACAATCTCCATCGCTGTCTTACAGGTCATCCCAAGCCCAATGACACGCTCCCAGTAGAAATCATGTTCATGGGAAAGAATCGAAAGATGATGCCCCTGAATGGCTAAACTGAGGGCAATGGCAGCCGCAGGATGCAACCCTACAGACCAGACATTCTCAACAATGATTACATCGAGAAGGTTGTTTTCTATCCACTCATCCAACTTCCCTTTTATACCTTCGGCACTTTGAAACAGGGCTTCCCTGTATTTTGCTTCATCACCGAAGGGCAACAAAGAATGAAAGGTTGCTTTATCGAGGTCCCGGGACAAAGGAAGATGATAAGAGAGCTCCTCTATGATAGTGATGTTTGAAAAAGAACTATAGGGGGATTTTTCCCCACTGCATAAAAACACCGAATGCCCAGCATTTTCCAGTACTTGTTTCCATTTTTCCATTTCCAAAGAAACCCCGTCTGTCCCAAATATCTCAAAATGGAGCATTCCAATCCTTAATGGCTCTTTTCCCCCTTCACTCATTCTTTCACCCCCCCTGCGGCTAAACCGCTGGTAAGGTTTTTCTGTATTGCCATGAACAGAACCATAACAGGGACTGCAGTCAGCATTGAAGCAGCCATGATCCTATCCCAGATAGCGTTTTTCGATACAAACAGAGTTTTCAATCCTATCGGCAGGGTATAGAGTCCTTTGAAACTTTTCAAAAAAACCGAAGCAAACATATATTCATTCCACGCTATCATGAAACAATAGATAAATACCGTAAAGATAGCCGAAAGTGAAAGAGGAATGATAATCCTAACCAGTGTCCCAAACCTGCTCAATCCTTCGATCAAGGCAGCTTCCTCAATGGAAAAGGGAATCGTGCGAAAATAATTCCCCAACATATAGAGTGAAACGGGAAGTGTCTGTACCACATAGACAATAATAAGGCTTCCCATAGTCCCTGCCGGGGAGCTGAGCAATCCCACCATGGCAAAAATGCGATACAGGGGGATCAACAAAAGGATGCCACCGAACATGTAGACAAACAAAACCCCCCGCTGAATAACCGAACGACCGATGAATTTCAAACGGCTGAATGCATAGGCCCCCAGGATGGCCAGACAAACAGAAACGAAAGAGGCAAGCATGGCAACAAATACCGAGTTCCTGAAATACGTAAGGAATGGAAAAACATCCCCTGTGTCCTGATACTTCGCCACAATTGCCTTCTTCTGTGCAGCTGAAAGTTGAGGGGATTCCTCAAGCAGTGTTCGCACGGAATCGGGGACAGCCTTCAAGTCACTGCCTATGTTGAGCAATTCCTTATAGGCTTCCAGATTCACCAAAGAAGGGATCAAAGAAGGATTTCCCCATTCCCAGGGATATTTCAACGACAGGGAAAGCATCTGGGCAAAGGGAAAAAGGCAAAAGAACACAATGGACAGGACAAGGAGCAAAAAGAGCAGGCTTTTTAGGAAATTCTTTCTCTTTACCATTTGAGGACCTTCTTTACATAAAACAAGATAAATCCTATCAATAAAACAAATTGGATTACTGCCAAGGTTGCTCCTTGGCTTAGATCCATTGTCCCTGTAAATGCTTTGAGATATGTATATACGGAGAAAACCTTCACATTGCTGCTGAGCAGGTAGACCTCATCGAATTTGTTAAAATTCCAAATAACCCTAAGCAGGATAAGGGCATTTACTACAAAATAGATTTCAGGCAGAGTAATTGCCTTGAATTGCTGCCATCCGTTTGCGCCATCTACTTCCGCTGCCTCATAGAGATTCTGGTCGATGGCCTGCAGACGCGAAAGCACCATAAGATAGGTAAAAGGAAAGTTTTTCCATACACTAAAAAGAATTGCAGCCCATACAGCGGTCTTGGGATCACCGACTACATTCATACGTTGGGAAAACCAGCCAAGCTTGGAATAGAACACATCCATGAACACCCCGTTTACCGGGTCAAACACAAACTGCCACGCAAAAACAACGGAAATGACAGGGGCAACATAGGGTAATAAGACAATGCTCCTTACAAGACCACGCAAGGGAAATTTCTTATTCAGCGTCAATGCAACAATAATGCCAAGCAACGTGGTACCGATGGTCGTACAGGTTACATAGAGGATAGTCGTACCCAAGGCGTACAAAAATTCCTTGTCCTGCAATACCTGAAGGTAATTAGAGAACCCCACAAACGTACGTTCCCCGGTAAGATCGAAATCAAAAAGGCTCAAATAGCAATTATAGAGAACCGGATAGAGAATAAGAACCACGATGATGAGTGCAGAGGGAAGAACCAAGGCCCAACCCAAATGCTGTTCCTGTTGGGCCCTGGTCAGGTATCTCTGTCTTTTCATCGTTTCGGCATCACGTGTGCCTGTTCTTCGAATCATTGAGAAACCTCTGGAGAAAACCCCTGCCATCGATTACATAAGCTTACGCATCTCGGCCTCCGCCCAGCTCATGGCAGCGTCGATTGGCATATTCTCCTGGGTAATCTTATAGAGCATCTGGGGAATAATCTGTTTTGCGGTTATTTCACTTGCTTCTTCAATCCTGGTGCCGTCGACGATACTGAACGTACGGACATTTTCCAGACCATCGATTATTTCCGCCATTTTTTTCTGGCCATAGCGTTTGAACAAACCGGAAGGATCATTCTGGAACCTTGGATTCGTTGCAATTTCCTTCAGCATAGGGTTCATTCCTCCAGGAGCCATATGCAAGAAAGTAATATAGGCATTCTGGGTATAGAGGTACTCAATGAATTTTCTCGCTGCCTCCGTCTTTGCCTTGTCGGTCTGGTTGAATAAACCGAGTGCGACTACGGTACCGTACCCAGCAGGGAATCTGTGGTAGACCATCGAGGCAATTTCCGTATTGGTAACCAGTTCGGGATCAAAACTTGTCCCCTGCAAGTTGCTGAAGTTTTCTCCGGTGAGAGACCCTGCGGCTACCTCCTGCACTGCAAGATCATCCATGATGTACGTGGAATAGAAGAACATGGCCATTTTCCCCTGCAAATAATAGTCACGGGCTCTCCAGGTCTGAGGTCCAGGAGGATTGTATTTTGCCAGTTCGGCATAGAACGTAACGGCTTCCTTCATTTGGGGAGAATTGAAGACCAAAGTTTTGTCGGCGGTGAACAAAGCAGCACCATTTGACATGGCAATCGGTGTAAAACATTGCTCGGTATAGGCTTCAGGCAACGTTCCTACCAAAATGCCATATTGGTTCTTTTCCGGCTTATAGAAGTATTTGGCAGCGGCGAGAATGTCTTCCCAGGATTCGGGGGGAGCCAGCCCTGCCTCTTTGAACCAGTCAGAGCGATACCATAAGCCCTGTACCCAGCCATGGTAGGGAAGTGCATAGTACTGGCCTTTTGTGGTCGTTTCCAAGACCCTCAGTGGCCCGGAATAGAATCGATCAGTCCCGATCGATTTGATAAGTTGTGTCGTTGTTGCAATGTCAAGCATGTTCTGGGTGCCAAAAGAGACCACCGTTTCTGCTGGCCCTTCAAACAAGGCCGGCAACGTACCCGTGGCTTTTGCTGTCTGGGCCTGGGTGGCAAGATCATTTTCATCGACAGGGATTACGTTGATGGAAATGTTGGGATTCAAAGCGGTAAAAGTATCAACCAGAACTTGGATTGTAGCCATTCTGTCTGATTGTGTCTCCGTGGTCCAGAATTCAATGGACACAGGTCCTTTTCCCGTTGTTTCCGTTTGAGCTTGGGCAAAGACTCCGCCCGGGATCCAGAGTACCAGAATGAGGGCAATAAGTAAAAAGGCTCCTTTTTTCATTTGATTTCTCCTTGCATCATCTAAGAAGGGAGAAGAATTTTTGGATAGAGAAACATCCAAAAAACATTTTAGCTGCACATAATTCTATTCTCCAAAAGTGTTAAAAGTCAATGCAACCAAATTATGCCCACAAATTTCAGCGGTGCAGGTATAAAAAAAATCCAATATCCATACTAGCAGAGGCAACAGGTAAACTATGGGTTTAGGCCCAAAAGTAGGCTTGAAATATAATATGTAAATATTCTTATTAAAATATATATTGTATAATTATTAAGTATTTTTGCTTATTAATAATACTGTTTTCACATTATTTTCGCTTTATACTCCAGAAACTCCCTATTTTTTAGAAAAAACTAACTCATCCCTTGACGCCCATTTCTATCTGGCCTATATTTGTCTTAAGCAATATTTGCTAGTGAGAATTATATGGGAGTATCAAATGCTTGACCTTTGTTCCATACGGAAATTACAGACCTCTATCAGAACCTTTGAGGAGACCCTCAAGAAAGAAACCGGATTATCCTTGAACGACGCCCTCCTTCTTTGTGCCACCCACAAAGGCATTCATGAACCGAGTGCCCTTGCCAAAGAGCTTTAGTTATCACCATCCAGACTCACCCGCATTCTTGACACCCTGGAAAAAAGGAATCTCATTGCCAGGACAATTTCCGACGCAGACAGAAGAGGAGTTCTGGTTTCCTTGACTGTAGATGGGGACAAGTTGATCGAACGCTACAGCTGTAGCGGAATTACGATTCCAGAAGAACTTTCCTTTATCCAGAAATAAATTAAAAGATAACCTTTAGGAGGATAGTATATGGCCAAATACGTTATTGTCGGAGGAGTTGCAGGAGGAGCAGGAACAGCTGCACGACTGAGAAGACTCGATGAGAAAGCAGACATCATCATGTTTGAACGCGGGGAATACATCAGCTACGCAAACTGCGGGCTTCCTTATTATTCAGGAAATGTGATAACCGAACGGTCTCGTCTGTTTGTAATGACGCCAGAAAAATTCAAACAATCCCTCAATGTCGAGGCAAGGGTTTTGTCCGAGGTAGTATCCATCAACAGGAAAGAGAAATCTGTCCATATAAAGAATCTCAAAGACAACACTGAATATGATGAAAGATATGATACTTTGATTCTCAGTCCCGGGGCGAGCCCGATCAAACCTCCGATCCCAGGCATTGACAACCCCTCTATCATGTCCCTCCGCTCTGTTACCGATATTGATAACATCAAGGAAAAAATCGACAACCCTGCAACCAAACGGGCAGTTGTGGTCGGTGGTGGTTTCATCGGCCTTGAGATGGCGGAAAACCTCAAGGAACGAGGCTTGGAAGTCTCAGTAGTGGAAGCCCTCGAACAGGTGATGAATGTCATCGACTATGACCTGGCAGCAGAAGTGCAGCAGCATATGCGCTCAAAGGGCGTTAATTTATATCTCAAGGACGGCGTCTCTGCCTTTGAGAAACATGGCTCTCTGATAACCGTACGCCTTGCCTCAGGAACCCTCATTGACACGGATCTCGTCATCCTCTCCATCGGGGTCAGGCCCGACACAGCTTTCGCCAGGGAAGCCGGGATTGAATTGGCAAAGAACGGGGCAATAAAGGTAGACCAGTATTTCACCACCAATGACAAAAACATCCGTGCAGTTGGCGATGCCATTGAATATACCAGCCCACTTACAAAAAGTGCCCTTACTGTTCCCCTTGCAGGTCCTGCAAACAAGCAGGCAAGACTCTGTGCCGATAATATCGTCAATGGCAATAAACGCCCTTACGGCGGAACCATTGCTACCAGTATTGCAAAGATTTTCGACTTGACCATTGCTTCGACAGGACTGACCGAAAAAAGCCTGAGAAAAGCCGAACTCCCCTTCCGTGAGGCAGTAACCCATGCAGGAAGCCATGCAGGCTACTATCCTGGGTCGAAGCAGATGACCTTGAAGGTTCTGTATCATCCAACAACTGGAAAGGTCTGGGGAGCCCAGGCAGTAGGCTATGTCGGGGTAGACAAGCGTATTGATGTCATTTCCGCCCTCATTGGCAAGGAAGGTACCGTACATGACCTTGCAGAATTTGAACAGGCGTATGCCCCACCGTTCTCCAGTGCAAAAGATCCAACGAATATGGTTGGGTTCATTGGGGAAAATGTTCTCGATGGCCTATCGGACACGATTACCTGGGAAGAAGCCGCAGAGAAGAAAGCTGCAGGTGCCTTTATGCTCGATGTGCGTAGCCCGGAGGAATTTGCCCTTGGGAAAATCGAAGGCGCTCTCAACATTGCCCATACAGATTTAAGAAATAGACTTGCAGAGGTTCCCAAAGACAAGGAAGTTGTCATCAACTGTGCCATCGGACTTAGAGGATACCTTGCCGAACGGACACTCAGGCAGAATGGCTTTACAAAAGTCTACAACCTCACCGGAGGGTTCAAGACCTGGGAAGTGGCAATGCGTGAACGCGAGCTTCTTGAAAACAGGGGAAAGGGACCGATTGTTGTAACAGGAGCTCCTTCAGTACTCAATGAAGACGGCAGTTTCCGCAAACCCACAGTAGGCAAGCTTTTCGAAGTTGATGCCTGCGGCCTGCAATGCCCTGGCCCGATTATCAGGCTGAAGAAGGAAATTGACAAACTCGAACAGGGTGATCGCCTTTCGATCAAGGCCTCTGACCCCGGGTTTGCCGCGGATGTCCAATCCTGGTGTACCCTCACGGGTAACGACCTTGTCTCTCTTGTTACCAAGGAAGGCAATGTCATCGCTGTCATCGGTAAAGGCAACCCGGAAATCTGTTCGATGCCCGATTCTGTTACCGGAACAAAACCGGCTATCTGCAACCCTGACAATGGAGCTACCTTAATTGTATTCTCCAATGACCTGGACAAAGCCCTTGCTTCGTTCGTACTCGCCAATGGGGCTGCGGCAACAGGAAAAACCGTAACAATGTTCTACACCTTCTGGGGTCTCTCGGTACTCCGTAAGAAACCTGCAAAGAAGGTAAAGAAAGATATTGTTGCAAAAATGTTCGGGGCAATGCTCCCTAAGGGAATGGAAGACCTCTCCCTCTCGTCAATGAATTTCGGAGGCATGGGAGCCAGCATGATGAAAGGAAGAATGAAGAAAAAGAATGTCGATCAGGTCCAGCAGATGTTCGCCCAGGCGAAGGATGCGGGAGTGCGAATGATTGCCTGCCAGATGTCGATGGATATCATGGGAATCACCAAAGAAGAATTGCTTGACGGAGTCGAAATCGGTGGTGTGGCAACCTATATGGGCGCCGCCTCACAGAGTAAGGTCAATCTGTTCGTTTAATTTTCAATCAATAATGGGGCGGTCTCCGGCTTGGACGGAGACCGTCTCCAGCTTCCTCCACCAAATCAGATATTTTCTTTTCAAGCTTCTCCAGATGAATTTGCAACAAGGTAATTTCTTTTGCCTGTTCGGTTACCACCTTGTTCAAGGTTTCAACGGTCTCCTCAGAATAGGCCAGTTTCATTTCCAGTTTATCAAGTCGATCTTCAATCATATATAATCCTTTGCCCCTATCGTATCACGTGTGGCGATACCCGTACAATGTCTTTTTTTTGTTGCATTTTTTCCAATCCATGCGTTTTTTTTATTGTCTCAGAATAGTTTCATGCTATACTGACACAAGTTTTGTTGCGAAATGGTGCATATAAGAGGTAACACATGAAAGGCGAACGAGTAGCACAACTCGAACCATTATTACATTCACATCCTGAAGGTCTGCGTAGGGCTGAAATTGCACGCCGACTGGGAGTACACCGATCGACCATCAGCAGGTATGTCGACGAGTTGAAACAGTATATCGATATCTATGAAGAGAATAATCTCATAAAAATAAAAGACAAGGAAGGCGATGAAAACATTGCCCTCAGTGTATATGAAAGCTTGGCTTTCAATCTCTCAGCCGAGATATTGGCAACAAACTCTGAATTCCAGAACCCGCATCTCGCTTCAGGGTTGAGAAAGATTGCCATGAATATGCGTTCCTATGCGCCTAAGATCAGTGACAATGTCATCAACCTTGCCGAACAGATCGATAAACAAGTCCAACAAAAGAAGGAAAGCAGTAAATTCAACTCTATCCTGGAAGTCCTTATCGACTCATGGGTTTCGGGACGAATCGTAAGGATTATCCAGATGCCCAATGGCTTTGAACCGGTAGAAACAGAACTTGCACCCTATTTTATCGGATTCAGGGAAGAAGACAGCGGAGGCAGAAACCCTATAAGCGTTACAGGAAGACTCAGGCATACCACAGAGATTATTACCATCGATATCAGCACGATAACCAGTGCAACGATCCTTGATGAAACCTATACGATCCCTGACAACCTGAAGCCTTTCAAATTACGGGAAAACACGGAGCAATATGCAAGTATTGATATGATTCCCTTGCGCTTGAAACTCAAGGAACGGTCGGCAATGAATGTTTTTCATACGGTGGTACATGGAACCCCTGAATTTGATAAACTTGAGGATGGAACACTCATCTGTTCTATGGATGTAGAAAATTCCATTGAATTGTTTTTGAGAATCATACAATGTGGCGATTCTGTAGAAATTCTCTCCCCTGAGAGTTTCAAAAAGAAGTTCTGCAAGATGCTCAACAAGATTCTTGTGATATACCAATAAGTTTTTCTTGCTCATGAAGTATAATATCTGTATTGTATTGATAGGAGGAAACGTCAATGAAAGAATATGAATGCGACCTTTGTGGCTATATTTACGATCCCAAAGTAGGGGATCCTGACAATGGAATCAAAGCGGGAACAGCCTTCGAAGATCTTCCAGAAGATTGGGTATGTCCTCTCTGTGGAGCTCCTAAATCTGATTTCTCACCTCGTGAATAGGCATACAAAATTACTAAGGGGGAATTGTGAAAGCAATTCCCTTTTTTTGCATTCAGCCCTAAGAAATCCTTTTTTTACTATCCTATACCTCAATTGTGTTTCCTAAAATCACCAACCCCAACAATTAATTATTGATTAAATGAAAAAGCATGGTAAGGTTGTTAGATACATCGAGGAAAACCATGATTGACTCATCCAACAACATACTAGAGGTAATCCTTTTATTTGGGGAAATTCCCGAGAATACTACGGTTGCGGAAAACCTTCCGAAACAGATTATGGTAACATTCTTACAATCAGCTGAAGACTCCTTAAAGTATCTGTCAAAAGCAACTGTAATAACAAGACTTGTCATTTTGGACCTCATTCACTATAAAAAACAAGGTTTGGATTTTCTGAGACTGAGAAAAGACAATTCCCTGGTAAAAGACATCCCGGTACTCTCCATGACATTACCCAATGATTTGGATAGTGTAATCAAAGCCTTCGAACTCGGGTCCTCGGACTATTTCACCTATCCCATCTCTCCCGAACTATTAAATACCAGGATCTTGGAGCTCCTGGAGAATAAGAAAAAACAAAAAGAATGTTTTCTCCTTGAAGAACCAAATTTCGGGAATTCAGAAAATGGAGTTGCTTTTTTTACCTATACCCGTCATTGCCTAACCCCTCTTTATGCCAATTCCAAAGTACTGGAGCAACACCAGTTCCCCAGCTCCGAGGAATTCTGTTCCGGCATTCCCAATGCCCTGGACTTGTTTGGAGCTGATATCAGGCCTCAGCTGGAAAGCAAAATCGAGAAAGCTATCGAAACGCAAGGATCTTTTACTTTTTTCATGAAGGCCCATTCTCTGCAGGTGCAGATGTCCTGGCTTCCTTATCTGTACTCTGGGGCCCCTGTGTTCCTGCTGGTGTCAATCAATAACTACGAACAGGATGCAAAACAAAAAGAGCTTGTGACAATGCTCGAACTCGATTCTTTGACCGGGCTGTACAACAGGGAAGCCTTCTACAGGAAAACCGAAAACCTTATCAAAGAAAATCCTGAAACTACTTATCTGTATATCCGATGGAATGTTGTCCGCTTTAAAATGATAAATGACAGATTTGGCAATACGAAAGGAAACTCCGTTTTACGCCATCTTGCCAAAGGATTCTTGAACTGGGTCAACCAACGGGGAGTCTGCGGGAGATTCTATTCCGACCAGTTTGCCATCTGTATGCCAAAAAACGAATTCGATCCTGAACAGTTCTCAAGGTTTTCCGTCGAACTCCTGCACGAGACCTGCCTTACTATGAATCTCCAGATGTCCTTCGGTATGTATGAGATCCAAGATATTTCACTTCCAGTGGAACGTATGAATGACCGGGCTAAGCTGGCTATGCGCAGTATCAAGGAGAATGATACTGACCCCTATTGCTACTATAGCGAAGCAATGAGAAACAAGGTCCTTTCCGCACAGAAAATCATGGATTCCTTTGAAAATGCCTTGAACACAAAACAATTCATCATTTATTTGCAGCCAATCTATAATATACACGAAAACAAATTCATCTCTGCAGAAGCCTTGGTCAGATGGATTACCCCTGAGAATGGGATGGTTGCTCCTTTGGAATTCATTCCTCTCTTTGAAGAAAATGGATTTATCCAAAAACTTGACCTGTATGTCCTGGAACAGGTCTGCATTCTCCAGCGATCCCTGCTTACCGAAGGGAAAAAACCAATCCCGATATCGTCAAACCTCTCAAGGGTAGACTTCTTCAACCCGGACCTTTACAAGGAAATCATTGCAATTGTTGATACATATGAATTACCCCACTCACTTATCAAGCTTGAAATCACCGAAACAGCCTATATGGACAACCCAAAACAATTGCTTCAGACTATTTCAGTTCTCCAGAAGCACGGATTTGAGATATTGATGGATGATTTTGGTTCCGGCTATTCATCACTCAATACGCTTCAGAAGGTACCGATAGACATTCTGAAACTTGATCAACTCTTTACCAGTGAGATAGGAACTTCGAATAAGGCGGAGACAATCATCCAGAACATCGTGAACATGGCTCTGGGTATAAACCTACAGGTTGTTGCAGAAGGAATTGAAACGCAAGAGCAGGCTAATTTCTACAGATCCATCGGGTGCAATACGCTGCAGGGATACTTTTTCTCGAAACCGATATCAGAAAACGATTACCGGTTGCTTGTTGATTCTGATGCAATCAAACAGCCTATCCCAAAACATTTAAAAAGCCTTACACTTCCAACTAGCAACCTTTTTTTTCGACGATATGGAAAATTACTACAAACTGTTTTTCTTACTATATTTGAATTGAATACGTCACGTGACACCTTCAAAACAATCTATGCAAACAGTAGTTTCACAGCACTGCCGTTTGGAACTGCAGGTGCTCTTTCGGAAATGGAATCAAAAGTAATCGAAAAGCTTATACATGCGGACGACCAGAAGCATTACCATGAGGAAACCACCCTTTTCCTTTCCAAAAACAAAGGAAAGACAGGTAGTTACCACACATCGGAATTTCGGATGCTCAATTGCAATGGATTCTATATATCGGTTTTTCGGATTATCGTGAAAACCAAGAATACGAATGGGGAAAACCTGTTTCTCACGCTACTGGCAAAAAAAGAAGATCGAAAACTTGCTTCGGCCATCATGGAATCCATCAAAGATCTTGAAGACAAGAAGAAAAAGGATTTTTCCTATAGCATGCTTCACGAAGAGCCAGAAACCCAAGCCTTAGGATAGCAGAACAACATTGAAAAGGTTTTTCAAAGCTCTGGTCCCAAACTGTCCTTGGCTTGGAGAGCCTAGTTCTCAGAAAAAGAGTGTAAAGCAAGACCAGTAAGACGAAAGACCGACCAATCTTCCATAGGTTTTGCCCCGAGGCTTTTATAGAAATCTATACTACTTTGGTTCCAGTCAAGGCAAGCCCATTCAACGCGGGCACAGCCTTCCTTGTTTGCAATTTGGGCGATACGGGTAATCAACCCTTTCCCAAAACCCTTTCCCCTGTATGCTTTCTGCACATAAAGATCTTCAATATAGATTCCGCAACAACCTTTCCATGTCGAGTAGTTATAGAAATACAGTGCAAAACCAACTTCTAGGCCATCGTGACAGCAAAATAGTACCGAGGCCTTTTTCTGTTCGAAAATCCAATATCTCATTAATTGCGGGGTAGCGACTACTTCGTTTTCGAGATGTTCATACATGGCCAATTCTTTGACAAATTGCAGTATCAATGGGATGTCTTCTTCGGTTGCTTCTCGTAGGGTCATCATTGCAGGTGTACTATTTCCTTTTCAATTACGGTAGTGAGCCTTTCCTCTTCTGTTACTATCAAAGGGGATTCCTTCAGGAACGTACTCCCGATCATAGCCGCAAACAACAAGGTAGCCAACACAACCAGTAACCGTTCTGTATAGAGCCCCTCACTAAAAATGGTAACTAGCATGATTATTGCACCGAAGGCCTGGGAACAAAGCATCAGAATCGCCTGGATTATTTCCTCTGAGACTCCTTGCCCCAACTCTGCCGCATATTGAAGCCCGATAGGGATCGTGCTCAAGACACAGAACCCGAAAATGGCAACTCCGATAATGGAGATAATCCAAGGGGAAAAAACAACCTGCCCTATATTTTGGCTAAACAGTAACATAAGCAGCCCTGGAATTGAGCAGATACTGCACAAAACGTAGAAAAACTTGCGCTTGCGAAACCTATCCGAAAGAGAAGGCATTACAATTGCGCCAACCATTCCCCCTCCGAGCAAGGAGATTCCGATAATTCCATTTGAGTCAGGAAAACCCATCAAGGAACTTACAAGGTCAACTTTACTGAGAAAGGTCATAAGGACGCCCCAGCCAATGGAAAATATGACTATCAAACCCCTCAGGGAGGGATTTGCCTTTATCACAAGAAGCGAACGGAAGAATGATGATTGATCATCTGTTTGAAACAGAGAGGAAGGTGTAGGGGGTTTTTCCCTGATCAGTAATGCAGCTATCAAGGCAAACACACTACAGATAATCGAATAGATCAATATCATTCTCTCAAACCCATTCCCATACAATGCGGAATCGGCTTCGGTTACTACCCACAGGGGAGAAAAAACCATGACTACTCCCAAAGAAAGATACTGGGAAGCTGAAACGATACCAACAGCCATCCCCCTCTCCCTGATAGAGAACCAACGGGATACAATTTCTGTGATGCTGTTCAAAACCAAAGCCTGTGCAATGGCCATTACAAACTGGCTGAAAAGGAATATCGTAAAACTTGATACATAGATTGCTTTGCTCAAGCTGGCAAAGATGATGAGGGAACATGCAATCCTGATACTGACATTGATTCCAAAGCGATGGATGGCATACGAAGAAGGGATACTGGCAAAGACAAATACCAGCATATAGGTTAAAGAAAGAAGGTCTACCGGTGAAGAGAATTTTACGTAAAGCTGTCCGGTATAATACAAATTGGCAACCCTGCCGATAGGGGCCAGATTCATCCATTGGATTTCTACGGCCAACACCAAAAGCATGAGTGAAAAAAGGATGAGCCATCTATATCGATAAACCTTAACGCTTTTCATACCGGTTATAATAAACTAACTCATCAGCTTTGTATATCTTCATCTTGGCATTGGATGAAGATGGAGATTATAATTCCCTCATGAACAATATGTTGGATATGCTAGCAAACAGAAGGACTGTACGATCCTTCCAGGAAAGGGAAATCACAAAAGAAGACATACGAGCCATCAAGGAAGCAACCCTTCGCTCACCTAGTGCAGGGAATATGGCTCTCTACTCAGTCATCGATGTCACCGATGCTACAGAAAAAGAAACATTGGCAAAGCTCTGCGACAACCAAGACATGATTGCAAAAGCCCCCATGGTCTGGATTTTTCTTGCCGATATGCAAAAGTGGGTCAATTACTATGAGGAAGGTGGATCGAGAGCCCGTGGTGAAAAAGAAAAAACCGCCAGCTGGAGAGCCCCAGGATTGGGGGATCTGCACCTCTGTTTGCAGGATGCTATCATCGCTGCCCAGACAGCTGTTATCGCAGCCGAGTCGCTGGATATTGGCTCCTGCTATATCGGCGATATCCTGGAAAATTTTGAGCAAACAAAGACGCTTTTGCATTTGGGAAAATTTACCATTCCTGCATGCATGGTTATATTTGGATACAAAAAGAACCAGGGAAACCTGAAACTTACCGCAAGATGTCCCGAAAATGCAATCTTCATGGAAAATCACTACAGGGAACCCCATTTAGAGCAATTGAAACAGGATTTTGCTTCCCATGAAGAGAACAGAAGGAAGACGAACAGCCTGCCTTTTTCCAATACAGGTTCGATAGCTGACTATTATTATTTCAGAAAACACACAAGCTCTTTCATGGAAGAAATGAACCGATCCACCAAGCTGATGTTCGATACTTGGACAGACAGGTAAAGGACTTTGGATTTCCTTGCATGCTGGCGTTTTTCATACTACCATGTACAATATGCCTTACAAAATACTACTAGTGGATGACGAAACCCCAGTACGTGAGGGGATACGTGCGAGAACCCCTTGGGAACGTTATGGATTTACCGTCATAGGAGAAGCCGGGAACGGCATCGAAGCCCTTGAAATCATTGATGAGTTTCATCCTGATGTCGTCATAACCGATATCAGGATGCCCTACCTCGATGGGATGGAGCTTATCAAACAAATCAGATACTCGTATCCCCCGATTAACATCATTATCCTTAGCGGATATGATGAGTTTACCTATGCCCAGCAGGCCATCAGATACGATGTGAGCGAATATGTCCTCAAACCGGTATCGGTCGAAGACCTCTGCAACCTTTTGGAACGTACGGCAAAACGTCTTGACGAAGACATCATCAGGATGCAGGACCAGGACCGGTTGCAAAACGCCTATAAACAAGCGCTCCCCCTGATCAAGGAAAAATTCCTGGTTTCCCTGCTTACCTCGGTCCAGAAGGTCTCCGAAGATTCCGCAATTGCAAAGGCACAGGAATATGGCATTGACCTGAGTGGTGATGAATTCATCGTAGCAACCTTTGAAACAGAACACAAACAGGAAGAATCACCGTTACAGACCATGGCCATGCTTCAGGTCACTGAGGAAGTACTACTAAAAGAAAAAGGCCCACTCGTCTTCCAGTTCGAAAACCAAATCATAGCAATTATAACGGATAACAGTTTTTCCCAAAAACAGTATGATTCTGTTTTCCTGAAAAAAGCCTTTAGGCTTGCAGAACAGCTGTATGCGTATCTGAGTAAATATTTCTCGATACCCATAACCATAGGGCTGGGCACCTTGGAGCATTCCCCTTCTGCAATTGCATTGTCCTATAGACAAGCCTTGGCGGCTTTGAATTACAGTACCTTTTACCCAGAGCAACATATTCTTTTTATCAATGATCTGGAAAAACCCAATGCAGAGCTGAACAAAACCAATTTTGAATCTCTTTGCAGCACGTTCATAGCATCGGTAAAAATGGGAACCGAAGAACAGGTCATTGCAAACATTGACAAACTATTCGGGGAACAGGCAGCAGGTCTTACTGCAGAAGGATTGCAATCCTATATACTTGAAATCATAGCTTCACTCAACGAATTGGTTTCAAATTATGGCTATTCCCTATCATCTCTCAATGAAGAACAGGATCCGATAAATATTTTCTCTGAACTAGGAACACTCACTACACTGGGAAAAGCCCGGCGTTGGTTTTCCCGTCTTGCCTGCACGATTCACAAGGTAATCAGTGGACAGAGGCAGAATTCCCATATTCAATTCGTTGAACAGGCAAAGTCCCTTATTGGCACCCATTTTCAGGAATCTGGGTTTGGCCTGGACCAAGTCTGCGACATGATTGCTGTAAGCCCTGCCTATTTCAGCACGACCTTCAAACGGGAAACGGGCGTTTCCTTTGTCCAGTATCTCACCAATACCAGAATATCCCGGGCTAAAGAGCTCTTGGAAAGAACTGAGGAAAAAACCTATGAAATAGCCCGTGCAGTAGGTTTTGCAGAACCAAATTATTTTAGTTTCTGCTTCAAACGATATGAAGGTGTCTCACCCTCACAGTATCGGCAGAGTCATAGGTAGGCCCATGCATAAGAGCCAACAGGACAGGAGCATAAAAACTATTGTAACGGTGGCAATTGCCGTCGTTTCTATCTCATTCACATTACTTATAGCTACTATACTGTACCATGAATTCTCCAACACAATCAGGGAGAATGCAACAGTATCAACTCGTGAAATTGTCCGGCAGGTTAACGCAAACCTCAGCTATTATATTAACGATATCATTACAGTATCAGGATATGCGCGCGAACTGGCAAAACAGACTACCCAGTATTCGACAGATACCATCGAGGGCAAACTCAAATCAATCCTTGCAAGCCGCCAGGATATCGTATCTCTCATCCTGTTTGATATGGAAGGAAACAAACTGTTCAGTACCTCCCAGGCCCCGTTCAGGGATGCCAAGGATATCAGCTCACAACAATGGTTCACCAGGGCAATCGGGGGAGAGGGAAACTTCTATTTCACAGGTCCTCACGTGCAACAACTGTTCCCAAGCCAATATCCTTGGGTTATCACCTACAGCCAGCAGATCAGCTATACCAAACAAGATGGGGAACTTGGTCAAGGCCTTCTACTCATCGACATGAACTTCTCGGCAGTAAGCGAGCTGTGCCAGAGTGCCAAACTAGGGAATACGGGTTATGTGTATTTTATCGATAACAACGGCAAAATTGTCTATCACCCCCTTCAACAACTCATCAATTCCAATATCTTCAATGAAGACCTAGAGGCTGTAAACAACCATATTTTCGGGACCTTTACCAGCAATTTCGAAGGCCGGGAAAGACTGACTATCATCGACACCGTCAACAATTGCAGATGGAGAATCGTAGGGGTGGCCTTCATGGATGAGTTGATGAGTGGTTTGGAGCAGTTTACCTCCGTCATGATATTCCTCGTTCTTTTCTGTATTATCGTCACCATTTTACTGGCAAGGGTGGTTTCCTCTTGGATCAGCAGGCCAATAAAACAACTGGAAAAATTGATGCTTTCCGTTGAAAACGGGAATCTGTCAGCACCTCCCCACGTCGGGGGAAACAAAGAAGTGGCAGCCCTCTCCCTATCCTTTGGCATGATGATCCAAAGAATCAGGCAACTGATGGACGACATTGTAAAATCACAGGAAATGAAGAGAAAATTCGAACTTGATGCCCTGCAAGCGAAGATCAACCCTCATTTTCTCTACAACACCCTCGATTCGGTCGTCTGGATGGCTGAACAGGGAAATACTGAGGGTGTCATAAAAATGATTACTGCCTTGGCAAAACTCTTTCGTATTTCCATTAGCAAGGGACATGATATCATCACTCTCGCCGAAGAAATCGAGCATGTCCGCAATTATTTGATCATCCAGCAAACCCGTTACCAGGGGAAATTCGAGTTTTCCATTGACCTCCCTGAAGATTTGGAGAAACTTCCTACCATCAAGTTGATCATCCAGCCGATTGTGGAAAATGCAATCTATCATGGAATCAAATACTTACAGGAGATGGGTCATATTGATATTACAGTGTCAAGGAGAAAACCTGGGGCAATACTCATTCAGATTCGAGACAATGGCATTGGGATGGATGAAGAAACACTGGATAACATCCTCAGATTCTCGGCAAGTCATCTCCCCGATGGAAGCGGCATCGGCGTCAAGAATGTACATCAGAGGGTTCAACTCTATTATGGCTCTGATTTCGGTCTTGAAATCTCAAGCGAAATGGATGTAGGGACTCTGGTCAACATCGTCATTCCTGAAGGAAATCCTCTTTCCCAAATCAAGGTGGAAAAGAAATGAATAAAAAAGCACTCAGTTATCTTTGTATATTCTTTCTCCTTGTCCTTTTCTTTTCAGGATGCGAGAAGCGAAATGAACGGGATAACCCTTATCGCATTGCGGTAATAACCATGATGCAGGGAGGAGAGTTCTGGGGAGAAGTCAAGAACGGAGCCAGGAATGCCAGAACAGAAACCGGTGCGGTTTTGGAATTTTTCGCCCCGGTAAACGAATCAGACTATGAGGAACAGATTGCCTGTGTAGAGAAAGCCATTACCCAAAAGTTCGATGCCATCGTATTGACCCCGAGTCACAGTACAAAGCTGGAAGAAGTCGTGCGGAAGGCGCAGGCAAAGGGCATCGAGGTGGTGCTTGCGGACACATCCCTCAAAAACAGGCTTGGCGATTTTTCAGTTACTGCCGATTATCATGCAATCGGCAAAAAAATGGGTTACCATGCATTCTCCCTCTTTGATGCGGATGAGCCCATCAATGCAATGGTACTCGGATCTCTTCCCAATACTACGGCAATGACAAACATGGTTGAAGGACTTGTTGAAGCTTTCGGGGAAAACGACAAGGCAACTATCCGCTATGCAACCTATAGCTTCACCGATGAATCAATCGCGAGGAAAATAACGCAGAAAACCATCGGGGATGATCCCTCTGTAAACGTAATTTTTGCCTTGGAGGAAAACACCGCACATGGGGCAATAGATGCCCTTGGTGAAAATAGCAAAGTTCGTTTCATTGCCTTGGGTACAACCCAGTATGAAATACAACTACTTGAGAACAATACAATCGATGCACTGGTTGTGGTAAACACCTTTAACATGGGATATCGTTCGGTAAAGGCGGCAATAGATCTTCTCAACGGTAAAAAACCCATTGAGAAGCTGGTAGATTACGCTTTGGTCACCAAACAGACAATGTTTAGCGAAGAACACCAGAGGCTCTTGTTCCAGTCGCTGAACTGAATCGGAAAAACCTTCTGTAACCTTGAAATGAAGAATACCGTTCTTTAACAGAAAGAGGCCATCGCTTTTGGCGATAGCCTCTATACCATGCAATTTTAAAATAGGAACTATTTCTTCTGTACGTATTTGCGGATATCAAAGGAAACTGCAGATACGATGATCAAGCCCTTGATAATGTTCTGCCAGTACGGATTGATGCCGATAAACGTCAAACCGTAGTTGATGAAGGAGAAGATGATAACACCGGCTATTACACCGCTTACCGTTCCCACACCACCTGTGGTAGAGACACCACCGACAACGCAAGAGGCAATGGCATCAAGCTCATAGCCGTTTCCGTAGTTGTTTGTAGCTCCACCGGTTCTCGCAGCTTCTAGGACACCCGAGAAAGCAATAAGACCACCGCAAAGCCCAAAAAGCCCGACCAGCGTTTTGGTAATATTGATACCAGAAACTGCCGCTGCCTCAGGGTTTCCTCCTACTGCATAAATGTTCTTGCCAAATACCGTCTTGTTGAGAATAACCCATACAATGACAGCAACAACCGCTGCAAAGATACATATAACCGGAATAAAACCAATCGAACCGGAACCAAGGAATGTGAAATCGTTCCTCAATCCTCCGATAGGCTGGCTATTGTTTGGAGGCATATTGAAATAAATGGAAGTCACACCATAAATAATCAACATAGAGGAAAGGGTTGCAATGAATGCAGGTACCTTGAATTTTGCAACAATCATTCCGTTCAGCATCCCAAAGAGCGTACCGACCATAACAGCAATCAAAATGGGAATAAAGATTGAAATCTGCCCCATCTCAGGATAGAAACGCCTTACATAGTCAGGATTCTGTAAGAAGGAAGCTGAAATAACAGCTGCCATGCCAACCATACGGCCACCGCCAAGGTCAACACCACCGGTCAAGATGACAAACATCATGCCCAAGGCCATGATGATTTTCGTCGAACTCATCATCAAGATATCACGCACAACCCGCATGCTCAGAATCCTAGGGTTGATTATTGCAATGACAATGACTAAAAGCAAAAGAACCAGGAAAATAGCTTTTTCCATGGCAAATTGCCTGAGCGTTTTCTTGTCGCTCACCATATTTTCATTCGTAATACTGTTACTGCTCATATTGACTCCTCACCTAGCCGACATATTTCGTCGCCAGTTGCATTATTTCTTCCTGGTTGGTCTTCTTGCTATCCACCGTGCCTGCGACACGCCCTTCGCTCATCACAACAATCCTATCAGTCATTCCAATCAATTCCGGCATTTCAGAACTGATCATAATCACCCCTTTCCCTTGGGCTGCCAAGGCGGACATGATTACGTAGATCTCATATTTTGCCCCGACATCAATACCTCTGGTAGGTTCATCCAGAATGAGGATATCAGGGGTCGTAAGCAACCAACGGGCAATCAGGACCTTCTGCTGGTTTCCCCCGCTCAGACTCTTGATAAGCGTCTTTGCCGAAGGGGTTTTTACATCCAGCTCCTTGAGGCTTTTCTTTACATCGGCAGTCATACGCGAACTGGTAAGTAGCCGGGCTTTATTTACATATGAGGACATATTGGCTATGAGAAGGTTTTCCTGTACGGAAAGGACCGGGAAAATTCCCGTTGCACGTCTTTCTTCGGTAAGCAGGGCCATTCCGAGCTTTTTCCCCTCATAGGCGCTATTACAGGTTTTTTCTTCACCCTTTACATACAGATGCCCTTCACTGTGCAGACGAAGACCGAAGACGGCTTCCATAACTTCTGTACGCTGGGCCCCTACAAGGCCTCCGATACCGAGAATCTCTCCACGGTGCAATGTCATGGAAACATTCTGGAAACTTCTTGGGTTCGGGGAGGTATAATTATCAATCCGCAGCAATTCTTCTCCGATCTTCGATTCTCGCAGAGGAAAGCGATGGGTAAGGTCTCGGCCGACCATCTTTTTGATAATCATTGCCGTAGTCAGTTCACTGGCTGCCCAGGTACCAACGTACTTTCCATCTCGCATGATGGTCACTTCGTCGGAAATCTGGAGGATTTCTTCCATCTTATGGGAGATATAAATGATAGCGACCCCACGCGCTTTCAGCGCACGGATAATAGTAAACAAATGGGCGACTTCGTTTTCCGTCAAGGAAGAACTCGGTTCATCCATAATGATTATTTTCGAAGCATAGGAGACAGCTTTTGCTATCTCGACACTCTGAGCTTTGGAGACTGAAAGCATGCGAAGTTTGTCTTCCGGTTTGATGGTGAGGTTGAGCTCCTTGAGCAATTCCTCGGTTTTCTTATACATCAGCGCATGGTCGACAAAAGGGCTATTCTTCCCTCCTATGCGGGGGAATCTGCCAAGCCAGATATTTTCCATGACAGATCGATACGGAATCGAATGCAATTCCTGGTGAATCATAGAAATACCAAGATGCAAAGCCTCTTTTACGCTTTCAATCTTGACCGGTTGTTCGTTGAAAAGGATTTCACCTTGATCCATCGAATATAAGCCAAACAGACATTTCATGAGCGTAGATTTTCCGGCACCGTTCTCGCCCATGAGTGCATGTACCGTTCCCGGTCTCACTTTCAGGGTAACATCATCCAAAGCCTTAACACCGGGAAAGGATTTGGAAACATGGTTCATTTCTAATATGTACATACAGTTCCTTGGCGGCACCGGAACACCAGTGCACTTCTTCGAAAGAAACCCCCCGGATTTTTCTAGAACCCGGAGGGAGAATTTACATCCAACCAGCCCTATTTAAACTGCTTGTAGTTTTCTTTGGTGACCTTCTGGTAGGGAACCCATACATACTTGCCATCGGTAATGGTGTAACCGATAGAAGCAGAAGTCGGGGTCTTGCCTTTGGCCAGATCATAGGAAAGCATGAAGGTTGCACGGCCCTGGTTGTTCGCATCGTTCAATACGGTTCCGAGCAAAGTGCCTTCTTCGAGAGCCTGGAGAGCAGGAGCGGTAGCATCAACACCTACGACAGGCATGAATTTACCATCTTTGAAATAACCGGCAGCCTTGAGGGCTTCGATGGCACCGAGGGCCATGTCGTCGTTATTTGCAAATACAGCTTCAATCTTGTCGCCCTGTGAAGCGATGAAAGCAGCCATTTTCTCTTGGCCCTTTACACGGTCCCACATACCAGTATCTTCAGCAAGTTTCTCGACCTTCATTCCATTGTCCTTGAGGCACTTGATGGAATATTCGGTGCGAAGCTCTGCATCCTGGTGTCCGGGTTCGCCTTTGAGCATGACATACTGGAGAACTCCATCACCATTGCGGTCCATGGTAGCTTGATTGGCTTTCCAGTAATCAGCAATAATCTGACCACTCATGGTACCTGACTCTTCAGCCTTTGCACCAACATAATATACCTTGTCCCATTTTGCCATATCTTCGGCAAGTGGTTCACGATTGAAGAATACTACAGGAATGCTGGCCTTTTTTGCCTTGTCGATGATAACACCGGCAGCAGTGCGGTCAACGGGGTTGATCTGCATAGCTTTTACACCCTTGGTAATAAAAAGGTCAACCTTTTCATTCTGGGTGGCCTGGATGTTCATTGAGTCTACAACATCAACCTTTGCATCGGTTGTCGCTGCTGCTGCAACGATTGCATTCTTTACACCAGTCATGAAGGTGTCATCAAACTTGTAGATAGCACACCCGATCGAAACAGTGCTGCTTTCACTCTGCCCTTGGGCAAAGACCGGCATTACGAGCGTGAGTGCCAGACACGTAACAATAGCGAATTTTTTCATGTAATCCTCCTAAATGGATTTTCTCTATGCTAAGTTTTGCATGACCTTAGCAAACCGTACATGCAAATTTTTTCGGATATTCTTGGTTTTTTTTGGATAGTCAGGGGAAAAAGAAAAAAAACCTTCAACTGAAAACCCACTGGCAAGTGAATGGATTTGTTTACAGTAGGTCAAAATACCTTCAATCTTTTACATAAGGAAATCCAATAAGGAGACTGCAGGCCCAAAACAGATGGCAACTGTTCTTTGGCAATCGATACTCGAGGTGGAATCGGAGAGGCAACAGATCCAGGACCATAACTGTGCGATTCAAAGAATTTTGACTGACTTGGCGTAAACTCTATCTGGCTTCCGTCTGCACAGTTTGCATGCATCGAAGTCCAACCTTCAAAGCAGATGTGTCCATCGAGAAAGCAATCAACAAGAACTGCACAGGGAACCAGGGAAGGGTCTGCCTTGGGATGCCAAGGCCTTCCCAGGTAGACAGAAGAAAGGGGAACCCCTGTATCGGCACATACGAACCGACAGCAATAAAACAGAAAACCCAGATCACCGCTTTTTGTGGAGGGAGCGCAGATATAGCCTTTCCCCCTTGAGACAACCAAACAATGGAGAAACAGGCAGCTTCCAGAACCAAAAATGAAATCAACCAGTCCTTCAATGGTACAGGAATCGATTTGATGCGACCCATGGTCAAGGAACAAAGTATCCTGATACCCCAGAAACCGACAATGGGAAAGGTATACACAGTCAGAAAAGCCTGTCGTTCGTAGCGCAACAGCCTGCAACCCTGTGATTTTTCCAAAATCCCTATCGCTTTCTTTCCTGTGCATGGGATAATCGAAGTCATTGGCAATCGTAATATGCTCGGCACGAAAGCCAGGTGCTGATACTGTTACGGTTGCACTTGCAAAAGTGCCCATGGGCACCCCACCACAAAGAGAGGAAGCACTATCGCCGTACACAATGCTGGTTGTATCCTCTGAATCGCCCCTGATTGTTACATCTGGGTGATCAATATACAATTTTTCACGGTAAACCCCTGGTTGGAGAAAAAAAACCAACGGGGACAACTCCCCTTTCTTTGCATCGAGGCCCTCTTGTATGGTTCTGAACTCTCCATCTGGCCCGATGGTAATCAATTGTGCTTCCATACTCAGATTATACGACATCCTGCTTGTAGAATGGAGTCATCCCTTTCTCTTTTTCTTACGACTTTGCCCCATACCATATAAAGGGCCCTTCCTTACGGAAAGACCCTTTGGTTAGAATCAGACACTATTTGGCCGGAGAACCAGCCAAATCATGGTTTACATAAGAGGACCAAGCTTCTCGTAGAAACTCATGCGGTTCTTGGCATCTTCCTCAGCTTTTGCAAACAACTCATCAGCATGTTCGGGGTTTGTCTTATACAATGAAGTATAGCGAACCTCGCCCTTGATGAAGTCCTGGAATGAGGAAGTAGCAGGCTTGGTGTCCCATGCAAACTTCTTGCCTTCTTCCATGGCAGGGTTGAAGCGATACATCGGCCAGTAACCTGCGTCAACAGCCTTCTTCTCTTCGACCTGGCTGAAACGCATGTTCATTCCGTGGTTGATACAAGGAGCATAGCAGAATACGATCGAAGGACCGTTCCATGCGATAGCTTCCTGCAGAGCCTTCTGGGCATGAGCCCTGTTGGCGCCCAAGGAAATGGATGCAACATAAGCATGTCCGTAGGTCATGCACATGAAGCCCATGTTCTTCTTGCCAATCTGCTTGCCTGCATTTGCAAACTTTGCAACTGCTGCAATCGGGGTTGCCTTTGAAGCCTGTCCGCCGGTGTTGGAGTAAACCTCGGTGTCGAGCACCAGAATGTTTACGTTCTTGCCGGAAGCGACAACATGGTCAACACCACCGTATCCGATATCGTAAGCCCAACCGTCACCACCGATGATAAAGACTGTCTTGTCGGAGAAGTAATCCTTCAGTTCGACAATCTTGCCCAGTACTTCTTTTTCCTCGGCAGTCTTTGCAGCTGCCAGAGCATCGGGAAGCAAAGCCTGAACTTCTTTCTGTGCCTGTACGGCAGCATCGGAAGACTCAGCCCAGAGAGTAAGAGATTTCTCGATGGCAGACTTCAACGCAGCAGTGGTTCCAAGGGCAAACAAACGGTTGATATAGATCTTCAACTGGTTGCGGTTGCTGTCTACAGCAAGCCTCATACCAAGACCATACTCGGCGTTGTCCTCGAAAAGACTGTTTCCCCATGCTGGACCACGACCATCAGAGGTACGGGTAGTATAAGGAATGGAGGGGAAGGTACCGCTATAGATGGAGGAACAACCAGTTGCGTTTGCAACAATCATCCGGTCACCGCAAATCTGCGATACCATCTTGACATACGGGGTTTCACCACAACCGGCACAGGCACCGGAGAACTCAAACAGCGGCTGCTTGAACTGGAGACCCTTGATTGAAGTTTCGAGGGTACCGTCAAGTACATCATACGGCAACTGTTCGAAGAATTCAGAGTTGATTGTCTCACCCTTCTCTCTTTCTTCGGCAATCGGGCTCAACTCCAAAGCCTTGTTCTTTGCAGGACAAGTCTCTACGCAGACACCACAACCCTGGCAGTCTTCAGTGTAAACCTGAATCTTGAAAAGCAGACCGCGGTCATTCTTGGTGTTTGACTTGAGTGTATTGAAAGTCTCAGGTGCACCGGCGAGATCTGCGGGATCAATCTGCTTTGCGCGGATTGCAGCGTGTGGGCAGGACTGTACACACTGGTTACACTGGATACAGTTTTCTGCAATCCAATGAGGAATGAACGGTGCTACACCGCGCTTCTCGTACTTTGCAGTACCGGTAGGCAGGGTACCATCGAAAGACATCTTGGAAACAGGAATATCATTGCCCTTGAGGTGCATGATGGGTTCCATGATATCTTTTGCAAAATCAGAGGCATCGGAAGGAAGCAGAGCCTTAGGCACGAAGCTTTTGGTAATCTGAGCTGGAATAACAACCTGGTGCAAAGCATCGCTTGCGCCATCTACAGCTGCCCAGTTCTTCTTGACGATTTCTTCGCCCTTCTTGAGGAAGGTCTTCTTGATGTACTTCTTGATCAAGTCGATAGCTTCCTGTTCAGGAAGGATTTCGCTGATTTTGAAGAATGCTGCCTGCATAACCGTGTTGATACGGGAACCCAGACCGGCATTTTCTGCAATGGCCAGTGCATCGATGTTATAGAAACGGATTTTCTTGCTGATAATCTGTTCCTGCATCTCACGAGTCAAGTGCTCGAATACCTCATCGGAAGGAATCTGGCTGTTCAAAAGGAATACACCATTCTTCTTCAAAGGACCAAGCATGTCGTAACGCCCGATATAGGCTGGATTGTGACAGGCGACAAAGTCTGCATTGTCGATCAACCACGGCATGTCCAAGGAACTCTTACCGAAGCGGAGGTGACTGATTGTGATACCACCGGACTTCTTGGAGTCATATGCGAAATAAGCCTGTGCATTCTGGTCGGTATTGTCGCCGATGATCTTGATGGAGTTCTTGTTTGCACCGACAGTACCGTCAGAGCCAAGACCCCAGAACATGCAGGAAACAACTCCGGCGGGAGAAACGTCAATCTGTTCATTTACTGGAATCGAACGGTTGGTTACATCGTCGTTGATACCGACGGTGAAATTGTTGAAAGCAGCACCGCTGAGATGATCATAGACAGCCTTTGCATGGGAAGGAGTGAAATCCTTGCTGCTGAGGCCGAAACGACCGCCAATTACCTTGATACCGGTGCGGCCAGCCTGGCTGAGAGCAGTTACGATATCGAGATAGAGGGGTTCGCCGATGCTTCCGGGTTCTTTGGTACGGTCAAGCACGGCAATGCGCTTGGTCGACTCAGGAAGAGCTGCAATGAAATGATCAACACTGAACGGACGATAGAGACGGATTTTCAGGACACCGGTCTTTCCACCCTTCTTGTTGATGTATTCACTTGCCCATTCCATGGTATCTGCACCACTGCCCATGACAATTACGACATCGGTAGCGTTTGGATCGCCGACATAGTCGAACAAGTGATAGGCACGACCGGTAACGGTTGCGACCTGATCCATGTACTTCTGAACTATTGCAGGAACTACTTCATAGTACGGGTTGACAGTCTCACGACCCTGGAAGTAAACGTCTTCGTTCTGGGCGGCAACCTTGATCTTGGGTTGCTCAGGACGCTGGGCTCTTTCGCGGAAGCGAAGAATGTATTCCTCGTTTACAAGGGGACGGATGTCGTCATAGGAGATTTCCTCGACCTTCTGGATTTCATGGGAGGTACGGAAACCATCAAAGAAACTGAGGAACGGAACCTGGCTTTCCAAAGTTGCAAGGTGGGCAACAAGAGCCAAATCCATGGTCTCCTGGATGCTTGAGGCTGCAGTCATTGCAAAACCGGTATTACGACAAGACATTACATCAGAATGGTCACCGAAAATGGACAGGGACTGAGCAGCGAGGGACCTGGCAGACACATGGAAAACGGTTGGGATCATCTCACCCGCAATCTTGTGCATGTTAGGAATCATCAGAAGCAAACCTTGGCTGGCAGTAAAAGTCGTAGTGAGAGCACCTGCAGCGAGAGCACCGTGTACAGCACCGGCGGCACCTGCTTCAGATTGCATTTCCATGATCTCTACCTTTTTGCCCCACAGGTTCTCTCTGCCAGTGCTGGCCCAGGAATCTGCATATTCGCCCATCGGCGAAGAGGGGGTGATAGGATAGATTGCGGCTACTTCGCTGAACGCATAGGCAATATGCGCGGCAGCGGTGTTTCCGTCAATAGTAACCATTTTTTTGTTACCCATTTTGACACTCCATAAAACAATATTTGATGAGACCCATGGGGGCCACACTTTGCAAAAACTAAAATTGAACTAAGCCAATTCCAAGGAAGAATGATAAACCAATAGGCTTTCGATTGCAACCTTGGCGGATTGGTTTTGCCCTTGATTCTTGGAACCTATCCTTTTTTTTGCGCACCAAATCTACGATCCATTTGGAAATAACAAAAAACAAGAAAGAGACAAATTCCAGACATCACGCCCCAGAGAAGTGAATAGTTACCTTTTCCAAGCAACAAAGCCCCAAGACTAGGGCCCAAAGCATGCCCCAGGCCACCAGCAGTAATGGAGACAGCATTAAACCTTGCCCTATAACGAACCGGTGCATACGCGTTGAGAAAAACATTGCCATTCGTAGCAACCAATATTTCCCCTATGGTCCAGATAAACGTTGCGAACAACAATAGCATATAGTCGCTACATACTGCATACATCCCAAATCCAACAACATAGAACCACATGGCAAGACGCATGTTTTTCAACTGATGGCGATGATCGGTAAGCCTGGTAATCACTGGGGTAAGGGCCAAAACCGTCAAAGCATTCACTGTCATAAGATATCCAAACCGGGCAGCCCCTGTGTTTACTCCAAAGAGAGAGGAGAATTGCAAGGGAAGGGCAAAGCTGTTCTGTTCGTAGGCAAAGCAATACAGTACAAAGAAAACCAGATACCACACAATAGCGGGTTTCTTAAGCAACTCCTTGAGAAAATGTGTTTTCACTTCCTGTTTTTCAGACTGGAAAGCCTCTACCTTAACCAGTGGAATCTGCAATACCAGCATCAAGGTGGAGAGGGCAATCAAAAAGGCTGAACCGCCAAACAAAAGGGGCAACGAACGGGCATATAAAAACGCAGCCGCCATAGGACCAAGGGCAACCCCGATATTCGTTCCCAGATAGAGCAGTGAAAACGCACGACCACGGTCGGCTTCGGAAGTAAAATCTGCAACCATGGTATTTGAAACCGGGGAGGTAGCTCCCCGAAAGGGGGAACAGACAAGGATCAAGGTAGGGACAAGGTTCGAATGGGAACTGCCGATTGCAAAGGAGCAGGCTAGGTAACAGACAGAAACCATACCCTGACAAAAGGCAAGGACACGCTTACGGGGAAACCTATCCGCTATTTCGCCACCTGCAAGCTGTCCAATTGAAGTGCAAATCAAGACAAAGGTAATGAAAAGTCCTGTTGCCTTGCTGTCCATCCCAAATTTTCCTGTCAAAATCAGAACCAGGAGAAGTTGCACAAAATCGCCAAACCGGTTGATTACCCGTATGGCAAAGAGAATATAAATATTTTTCCCGAGGCCCTTGTACAAGGAAAACCCCGCATTCAAGGGAAAGCGGGGTTCGGTTTTTGCATTAATCATTCACCCAGTATCTCCGTCGCAAGGGTAAACAAGCAAGCTCTATTGGTCAACACTCACTATGGCCACAGGAGAAACATTTCTTGCATCCTTCGATATTGACGAACGTCACATTTCCACAAATCGGGCAAATATCGGGTTTCACACTGTTCACAGAGGCAGGAAGCCCAAGATCAAGCTGCCCGGCATCCACAGGCTCATCTTCCTCGTCGGGAAGATTCGAGGCATGGGTGCTCTGGATTCCGCTTTGACCAAGATGCTGTTGCAAAACCTGTGCCACGGCATCGGCAAGGCTCATTACCCTGTTTTTTCCAAAGCCCATCGACCGTCCGCTTCCAATCCCTGCGAGTTGCGCAATGATCGATTGCGCCCGCTGTTCGGGGGTAAGAGGGGAAGGCATCCTGAGAATCAGGCTGATCAAACGACCGATACCCTCTGCATCTGCAGCGACATCGGAGCCAACCTTCGCTACATTGATAAACACCTCAAACAAATCGGAAGGATTCGGGCCATCGCAATTGACCGTAATATAGGCAGTCCCGATCGGAGTCGCCTTACGATAGGTAGTCCCTCTGAGAACCGTAGAGCGAACCCTCGGTTTCGGCTCGGAGAAAGAAATTGCAGGGGCGACCTTCTCTATCGGCTTTTCTTCTTCTTCCTTCCTTGCAGTCAAAACCTGGGTATCCCTGGAACCATCACGATACGTAGTACCACCCTTGCATCCCAGATCATAGAGAAGCTCATAGAGCTTCGCAGTTTGCTCAACCGTATACTCTTTGGGGGTATTGCCGGTCTTGGAAATCGAAGAATCAACCCATTTCTGAATTGCAGCCTGTACTTTGACATGCCCTTCAGGAGCCAAATCCATGGCAGAGACAAAGTAGTCCGGGCGTTTCTGGCCAGGATGGGCCTTCACCCATTCATCATATACTTGGACCCGCTCGATATTGGAGCCCATGCGTCCGGTCCGTTCCCATTCCCAGAAATAGTACGGTTCGATACCGGTACTGGTATTTACCATAGTCCCAGTGGTTCCCGTGGGGGCCTGGGTAAGGAGCGTAACATTGCGAAGACCCTTCTTTTTTACATCCTTGCGGATTTTTTCGGGCATCTGTTTCATGAAACCGCTCTGCAAAAGCTTATCGGCATCAAAATAGGAGAAACTTCCCTTCTCCTGTGCCAAGTCCGCGCTTTCTTTGTAAGCCTCTTCACAAATGAACTTATAGAGTTCATCAATGAACACCAGAGAGTCTTCACTCCCATAGGCAAGTTCCATCTTTATCAACATATCGGCAAGGCCCATCGTTCCAAGACCGATACGTCTTTCCGACTGTTGCTGCTTTCTGTTTTCCTCGAAGAAATAGGGGGTATCATCGATTACATCATCCAGGAAACGGACAGCATCCCTGACAGTCCTCCCCAGGTCCTCGAACAAAACTTTTTTATTCTCGACGAATTTACTCAGGTTAATCGAACCAAGATTGCAGACGCCCCAAGGTGGAAGCCCTTGTTCCCCGCAGGGATTAGTACTCTGGATTGAGCAGTAATACCAAGAGTTGGACATTTTGTTATACCGGTCGATAAAGAAAACCCCTGGTTCAGCTGATGCCCAGGCACTCTCGATAATCGCATTCCAGATATCCCTGGCTTTCAAGGTCTGATAGGGAATCACTTTCTTGCCTGCAGCCTTCCATGCGTTGATGTCACCGTTCCAAACCACATTGTATTCCGGATCCGTAGTATCGGGGAAACAGGTTTCCCAATCGCCATTGTTTTTCACAGCTTCCATGAAATCATCGGTAATGCCAACGCTGATATTCGCATTGGTAATCTTTCCCATCTCACGCTTACTGTTGATAAAATCAACGATATCTGGATGCCAGACATTGAGAATGAGCATCAGGGCCCCCCGACGGGAACCACCCTGCTCGATAAGACCGGTCACGAAGCTGAAAAGCCCACCCCAGCTCACAGACCCGCTCGACCTACCGTTTACACCCTTTACGTAGCAATGCCTTGGCCTGAGGGAGGAAATGTTCATACCAACCCCGCCACCACGACTCATGATCTCGGTCATCTGACCAAGGGAAGCAATGATTCCGCCACGGCTATCCTTCGGGGAAGGAATCACATAGCAGTTAAAATAGGTCAAGCTCTGATCGGTGCCGGCACCGGTAAGGATTCTACCCCCGGGGACAAATTTCCAATCCTCAAGCAACCAGTTGAACTCTTTCTCCCATTTCTCCCTTTCCTCGGGTTTTTCCTGGGAGGCAATCCCCTTTGCGACACGGGAAAGCATTTGGGCTGGATCTGTTTCAAGAGGTTTGTCAACTTCGTCTTTTTTGACATTCAAGATGGTCCCATCGTCAAGTTTAACAATAATGGAATCACCTTCTCCAAGTCCGGTAACTACGCCGATTTCTCTCTGACCGGTCTGGGTATTGCTTACAGCGACGACAATGTCACCCTCAACCAGGGTTTCTTTCTGGACGTCCTTCAAAGCATATCTGTCAAGGAAAATCTTGCGCCCCAACGGACTCAGTTCATTTTTCATGTAACCCCTCTCTATTTGCTATGCCTGTAATCGACATATGTATATCTACGTATAAGCAAGCTTATATGTAGGTATAACGATAGCATGGGTTGGTTTTCTTTGCAATACAGATTACAACATTTGTAGCGCATACAAAACTTTAACAACACTATATATGGTGTTATATAGATTTAATAGCATATAGATATCAGTTAAAAAATCGCCATTTATTTACGATAAAACGGCCAGAAAAACTCTCTGTATTTCCCACCCAAATTGTTATCCGGACAAGGGGAAAGGATTTCATCGAAGAAAAACTTGAATGCAAGTTATTGTAAAATATTCTCCTTTCGAAAAGGGCAGAGCCAGCGTCTCAGCCACAATTCTTCCCACCCCCTAGTGTGGAATTTTTTTTTCCTGCCAAGACCACGCCCTTGACAACAGGCTCCCCAAAAACAAAGAATTCCAACAGGAGTATAGCAATGAAAATTCAACCTATAACCAATGTAACCCAGCTTTCACAAGTAGTAGATTCCCTTGGTTTTCTTCCCTTTTTCCCAAACTCAATCGAAGGATTCTCCTTGAAGGAAGCAACTCCCAGGGAATACTGGTTTGTCAAAGGTGTCGAAGGCCCTTGGGAATGGAAGGAACAGATTGCCAAAGAAGGAATACGAGCCTATGCAAAGCTGTTCAACGGAAAGGCTGGTTTTGTAAGCAGTGAATGGTATCCGTATCTCGCAAACTACCGAAGAGGAGGGGACGATTTTCAGACTTGTTATCAAAAAGGCAGAGTTGGACACAAGGAGAAATTGATTTTCGATGCATTACAGCAAAAAGGTCCCTTGTTATCCTCCGAACTAAAATACATGTTTGGAAAATCAGGATTTGACCAGGCAGTTACGAAATTGCAGATGAAAACCTTCGTTACCAACATGGATTTCGAATACAAAACAGATCGTTTTGGAAAGAGCTATGGCTGGGGCATAGCGCTTTTTTCATTGAGTGAGGAACAATATGGGGAGGATTTTCTTGTAGGTCAAAGTGATCTGCTTCCTGATGAATCGTTTTTCATCATGCTAACCCACTTGTCCAAACAGTTGGGCTCTGTATTCGAAAAAGAAATTGCAAGGATATTACGATAAAAGAAAAGAGAGACACCGGTTACGATGCCTCTCTCTTGATACACACCCCAACGGGGAAAACCACTAATAACCCATCTGAACCATGGCATCGGCAACTTTCTTGAAGCCAGCGATATTCGCTCCCTTCGCGTAGTTGATATAGCCATCGGACTCGGTACCCTCGGCAACACAAGCAGTATGGATGCTCACCATGATGGCATGGAGCTTCTCATCGACTTCCTCAGCAGTCCAGCTAAGGTGCATCGCATTCTGGCTCATCTCGAGCCCCGAAACGGCCACGCCACCCGCATTTGCCGCCTTGCCCGGGCCAAAGGGAATCTTATGCTCGAGCAAATAGGCAACGGCATCCGCCTGGCAACCCATATTGGAAGTCTCGACGATGTACTTGGCCCCATTGGCGACGAGTTTCTTTGCATCCTCGAGGGAAAGCTCGTTCTGGATGGCACAGGGGAAAGCCATATCTACGGGAACTTCCCAAGGCTTTTTGCCGGCGACGAACTTTGCGCCGAACCTCTTCGCATAGGGCTCGACCACATCGTTGTTAGAAGATCTCAGATAGGTCATGTAGGCCCATTTTTCCTCAGTCCCAACACCTTCTTCATCATAAATGTACCCGTCGGGCCCGCTGATGGTGACAACCTTGGCGCCGAGCTGGGAAGCCTTCATGGCAGCCCCCCAGGCAACATTGCCGAAGCCGCTGACAGAAATCCGTTTGCCCTCCATGGTATCTCCATGGGCCTTGAGCATCTCGTTTGCGAAATACATGGTACCGAAGCCCGTAGCCTCCGGGCGCACCAGGGAACCGCCGAAACCGAGGCCCTTGCCGGTAAGAACCCCGGTATTCTCATCGCGTATCCTCTTGTACTGGCCATAGAGGAACCCGATCTCACGGGCACCGACGCCGATATCCCCGGCAGGGACATCCGTGTTCGGGCCGATATATTTCTGCAGCTCGGTCATGAAGGACCTGCAGAAACGCATGATCTCCGCATCGCTCTTGCCACGGGGGTTGAAATCGCTTCCGCCCTTGCCGCCACCCATGGGGAGGGTCGTGAGACTATTCTTCAAAGTCTGTTCGAACCCAAGGAATTTCAGTCCGCCGAGGGTTACGCTTGCATGGAACCGCAGGCCGCCCTTGTAGGGGCCGAGCGCATTGTTAAACTGCACACGGTATCCGCGGTTAACCTGGATGTTGCCCAAGTCGTCTTCCCAGTCGACACGGAACATAAAGGTCCTGTCCGGTTCGGTAATGCGTTCCAAGATCCTGTTCTTTTCATAGACAGGGTTGTCATTTACCATTTCTATCACACTTTCCAGTACTTCCCTGGCTGCCTGGATGAATTCCGGCTGTGCGGGGTTCTTCCTTTCAAGTTCTGCCATCAAGGGCTCAAGCTCATACATATTGTTCTGTCTCCTTTTCATCGGAAGAAAGTCATTGCTCTTTCGAAGGCAGGGTAAACCCACAACAACAATCTGTCAACTTATTTTCATTAACGAAACCGCAATATTTTTCTACAATTTTTGATGCATGTATCAATAAATTTAAAAATTTCTGTTTTTATGCACAAAAAAACAAAAAAATGGAAGAATTACTTTTTTCTTCCCAGTGTCCCCCTGCTCATGATAAAATGCATGATATGTATAAGTTAGACCCAACTTGGTTGCCATTCAGCAATTTAATGCTCCGCCATATTTACAACGTACTGCTCATATGCAGCGACTATGATCGTTTTTTGCTTGAGGAAGACGGCCGGGTAGAAGAAGAACTCTACCTGGAGTACACCCAGCTGGGGTTGAACAACCCCCCGAAAATAACCCATACGAATACAGGAGAAGAGGCTCTCCAACTCCTGAAGGAACGAAAATTCGATTTGGTCATAACCATGCTCGATCTAGGTTCCGACCCAGTGGAGCAGCTCGCCTTTGATATCAAGGCCATCCAAAGTGATATGCCAATCATTGTACTCTCCCCATCCTCAAGTCATAGACGAAACAAAACCATCAAAGGAGCCTTATGTCCTGCAATTGACTATTTCTTCTATTGGCAGGGCGACCCTACGATATTTTTGGCAATGATCAAGCTGGTGGAAGACAGTATGAATGTCGAGCACGATACACAAGAGGCAGATGTCCAGGTAATCATCCTCGTTGAAGACTCTATCCGTTTCTATTCCTCCTATCTCCCTTTGATGTATACCTGCCTTATCCAGCAAAACCGTTCAAGTATCCTTGAAGCCCTGAATAATTGGGGGAAAACCCTGAGAATGAGAGGTAGACCAAAAATCGTGCTTGCAAGGACCTATGAGGAAGCCATTGGTCTCTACACAAAGTACAAACACAATATACTGGGAGTCATAACCGACATGTCCTATTCCCGTGAAGGGAAGCAAGATACCGAGGCAGGCCTGGAGCTTTCGAGGACGATTTTTTTCGACAACCCGGAGATACCCATACTTATCCAAAGCACTGACCTTACCCTTCGGGAGGAATGTGAAAATCTTGGGGTAAGCTTTATCTGGAAACTTAGTCCAACCCTCCTTGCCGAGTTGAATAAATTCATGAACATCCAGTTTGGTTTCGGCCCCTTCATTTTCCGGGACCCAACCACGTTCAAAGAGCTGGCACGGGCAGAGACGATGCGTGACCTGCAAAGGATGCTTCCCTCAATACCTCCTGACAGTTTTGCTTTCCATTGCAGGAGAAACGAATTTTCCCGCTGGCTCCGGGCCCAAAGCCTCTATGTCCTCGCTTCAAAGATCAAAGGTCTCCAAATCCCTGAAAAAGGTGATTCTGGAGAAGTACAGCAGCAGTTGATAGAAATCATCCGCAGTTACCGCACAGAACGGACAAAGGGAGTCATTGCCCAGTTCAGCAGAAACAACTATGACGAAACCTTGTTTTTCAGTCGCATAGGAAGCGGTTCGCTTGGGGGCAAAGGAAGAGGACTGGCCTTCATTGACATGGAACTTCGTTCCAGTGGGATTTTGGACAAATATCCAAACATTTACCTGTCCATTCCCAGAACAGTCGTTGTCACCACAGACCAATTCTCCCAGTTCCTCGAAGACAATGCCTTGACTGATATCATTTCCAGCGAAATGCCTGACAATAACCTTCTGAAAATATTTCTGTCAAAGCCCTTGTCCTCGGAATTGGTTCTCAACCTGAGCGAAATCATACAGGTAATCCGTCAGCCAATCTCAGTGAGGTCCTCCTCATTACTCGAAGACTCCCACTTCCAGCCGTTTGCCGGAGTATACGAAACCTGCATGATTCCTAATTGCGGGAATGATAAGCAACGCCTGGACGAGCTTTGCGATGCAATCCGGTGTGTCTGGGCCTCGACCTTTTTCCGCAGGGCCAAGGAATACCTGAAAGCAACCGACCATATGATGGAAGACGAGAAAATGGCGGTTGTCATCCAGCAGGTAATCGGGAGCGAACATGGGTCCTACTGGTATCCCAACATCAGTGGGGTTGCCCGATCCTTGAACTATTATCCGATCGG
The DNA here is from genome assembly GCF_000236685.1 of Sphaerochaeta pleomorpha str. Grapes. NCBI lineage: Bacteria > Pseudomonadati > Spirochaetota > Spirochaetia > Spirochaetales > Sphaerochaetaceae > Sphaerochaeta > Sphaerochaeta pleomorpha. The sequence continues at coordinate 2,046,472 of NC_016633.1, forward strand.
AGGAGAAAAACCCGAGGACGGGGTTGGAATGCTCTCCTTCGGCTTTGGAAAATCCGTTGTCGACAATGGCTCGGTCTTCCGGTTCTCCCCAACCCATCCAAAACGACCGGTTCAGTTCCTTGGGGGCACCCAGTCCAGCGCGCAGAACAATTTCTACGCATTGAATCTGAACACCGGATACCACCCGCTGGAAAAAGACGGTCCGGAAAACCTTGAACTCTTGGATCTGGAAGAAGCCGAGAAACACCCTGAGTCACTTCGGTATATCGCAAGCACCTATGACAGGGAAACAGGTTCGCTTACAGAGAGCATCAGAAGTGTGGGCCACAAGGTCATTACGTTCAATGGCATCCTCAAATATGATGCATTCCCCCTTGCCTCTATCGTAAAAGACATCCTGGAGCTGGGAACCCATGCAATGAGCACTCCTATCGAGATTGAGTTTGCTGTCAATCTAAACAGAAAAGCTCCCAAAAAACCTGAGTTCAGCCTCCTGCAGATCCGCCCGATTGCACAGGGAAACGAAGAAAACGATGTACAGATTTCCGATATGGAAAGAAAAGAATCAATTGTATATTCAAATGTCATCATGGGGAACGGAAAGATTACCGATATAAAAGACCTGATTTATATTAAACAGGAAACCTTTGACCCCGCAAAAATGCATGCAATGGCTTTGGAACTGGATATGCTCAATGCAAACATGGTACTCGAGGAGAAAGACTACGCCCTCATCGTGGCAGGGAGGCTCGGTTCCTGCGACCCTTGGCTGGGAATCCCCGTATCGTGGTCGCAGATTTCCCGCTCCAGGGTAATCGTCGAGACAGGATTCCCGGGGTTTCAGGTAGAACCGAGCCAAGGGACCCATTTCTTTCAGAATATGACCTCCCTGGGTTGCATCTACATGACAGTAAACCCTTCTTACAAGGCAGGGAAACTGGATTTCGAAAAACTCAAGGATTATCCGGTTTTCGAACAAACCAACCATTTCCTCCATATACGGACAGAAAAGCCGCTTACCATCAAGGTAAACGGCTTCAAAGGAGAAGGGGTGCTCTGCCTATAACAGCCTAACGCTCGACCTGCTGCAAAAAAGCATCCCAAAGGTTGTCATGCTGCGGGTCGGCAACAATCTCTACTTCTGTTTTCTTCACCGGATGTAAAAAAGAAATCTTTCTTGCATGCAGGCAGATTCCCCCGTCAGGATTGCTTCTCGATGCCCCATATTTCAAGTCACCCTTGATATGCAGGCCAATTGCTGCCAACTGCGCCCTTATCTGATGGTGGCGCCCTGTATGCAATTGGATTTCCAAAAGGAAATAGGTCTTGGAAGAAGCAATCAACCGGTAGTCCAGCTTTGCAAGCTTACTACCTTTCCTTTCGACGGGAGTGGCAATGCTCTTGTTCGGCTTGGGGTCCCGTATGAGATAATGGACAAGTGTCCCTTCATCCTGTGGGGGAACCTTATCGACTATAGCCCAGTAGATTTTCTTAACTGCACTACCTTTGAACATTTCATTGAGCCGGACAAGGGCCTTTTCTGTCTTTGCATATACGACAATACCGCTGGTTGGACGGTCAAGGCGATGAGGAATCCCCAGATAGACATTCCCTTCCTTGTGATAGGTATCCCTCAGGTATTGCTTGGCTTTGTCAGCAAGGGTCTGGTCTCCTGTAGCATCCCCTTGGACCAACTCTCCGCAAAGTTTATTCAAAACCAGCAGGTGATTGTCCTCAAAGAGAATCCTCTCTTGTATGCCCATTATTCTTTCTCCTCATCGAACAACGTCGGTTCGCTCTTATTCTCATGCACAATTTCCTTCACTCCCCTGAGGCGGATCGTGGCAATATCCTTGACAACGATTCGGACCCCATTGGCTTTGACACCCTTGGTCAGGTAATCGGAAAAGTAGAATTTCTCTTCAAGGATCCTCAACCCGGGCTTTGGTTTGTAGGTAACTGTCAGCTCTGCATTCGGAAGCGTAGAGAGCTTGACCAGCTTGTAGTTTCCCTCGGGAACCAACGGATATACCTTCTTCAGCGTATAGGAACTTATCTGGCATCGCTTCAAAAAGAGATATTTATAGGTTTTTTCCTGGTAGAGTAGCGTAAAGGTAACTTTTGCAAGCTCACTTTTGTCAGCATAGCCGCAAAACAGCAAGCCTTTTCCTACAAATTCTTTCTCCGGGGCATCAATGACCTGGTAGGTTCCATCTTTACGGATAACCAGTACCCGGTCGAATGTACTGACTTCCAGCATCTGGCTTCCCGTCTTAACCCCATATCCCAGATATCCGTTTGAAGGGTCATATTTGACCGAAAGGTTCCGTTCGGCAACTTCCTTGATGGCGATAGTCTCGAAACTGTTTACCTTGGTTTTCCTTTTATGGAGTTCGGTTCCCAGCATTTTCTTGAGTTCCTGGATATAATCCAAGGCATACGCGACAAGATTGGCGAGTTTTTTCTCGATTTCGTGTAACTGGCTGTTTATACCCTCGATTTCCTCACGGTTTTTCTCAATATCGAATAAGCTTATCCGCCGTATGGGAATTTTGAGCAACCGCTCGACATCCTCGTCATCGATAGGCCTGAAAAGCTGTTCGGAGAAAGGTTTGAACCCAGAGACGACAGCTTTATTGACTTCGTCGGCACTCTTTTTCTGTTCAATCCGCTTATAAATCCGTTCTTCTATGAAAATGCGTTCCAATGTCCGAGCATGGAGCCTGTCGATAAGGTGTCCTTTTTCCAGTTCAAGCTCAGCTTTCAATACTTCAATCAGATGATGGGAATGGAACTCGAGGATTTCTGATATTCCCATGATCGTCGGGAGATTGTCGCGGATTACCAGAGGGTTTACCGAGATTTTCGTCTCGCAGACCGTATAGGCATAGAGGGCATCGATAATATCCTCTGCATACGTATTGCGTGCAAGATTAATCTCGATATTGACCCTGTCAGATGTATAGTCGTTGATCGAACTGATCTTCAACTTGCCTTTCTTTGCCGCATCCTCAACTGAATGGATCATCATCTCACTGGTAGTCCCATAGGGCAGTTCCTCGATAATGATCTTCTTCGGGTCGGAAGTGTTCAGCTTTGCCCTGATCGATACAGTACCCCTGCCATTCTGGTAATCTTTCACATCGACGATACCACCCCCGGGAAAATCGGGATACAGGATAAAACTTTCGCCTTTCAGACATGCAGCCATGGCATCGAGAACCTCAAGCGCATTATGGGGAAGAAGAATGGTACTCATCCCTACGGCAATACCGGTAACGCCCTGGATAAGGACTACAGGAATCTTTGCCGGGAAAAAAACCGGTTCCTTGTTTCTTCCGTCATAAGAATCGACAAACTCAGTCAGTTCGGGGTTATAGAGAACTTTCTTCGCAAAAGGCAAGAGACGACATTCGATATACCTGGCGGCAGCGGCACTGTCCCCGGTCATGAAGTTTCCGAAGTTTCCCTGTCGTTCGATGAACAAATCACAGTTGGCAAGGTTTACCAAAGCCTCATAGATTGAAGCATCGCCATGGGGATGATAACGCATGGACCACCCCACTACGTTGGCTACCTTGTGGAATTTTCCATCATCCATCTCAAACAGGGAATGTATGATTCTCCGCTGGACAGGTTTGAAGCCGTCCATCAAGTCAGGTATTGCCCTTTCTTTGATAACATAGGAAGCATATTCAAGAAAATTTTGTTTGAAAACCGATTGTGCCTGTGCCATCAGATTAAGTTCTCCATGATAAAGTCTCTCCGCTGGGGTGTATTGTTGCCCATGTAGAACTCAAGGGTCTTGTGCATTTCGTTCATTCCAGGGATAGATACCGGGACAAGTCGGATTTCTTCGCCTATGAACTGACCGAACTCCTTGGGGTCGATCTCTCCGAGGCCCTTGAACCTGGTCACCTCGCTGTTACGGATCTGTGCAATCGCATTGTCGCGTTGCTTTTCCGAATAGCAATACACTGTCTGTTGCTTATTCCGCACCCTGAATAATGGGGTCTCGAGGATATACAACCGGCCGGCAAGGACAAGGTCCTCGAAATAGGTTAAAAAATAGGTCATCAATAGGTTACGGATATGAAATCCGTCGTTATCGGCATCGGTTGCAATGATAACTTTCCCATAGCGGAGCCCCTCGACCCCATTCTCGATCCCTAAGGCAACCATCATGTTATACAGCTCGGCATTCTTGTAGATTTCAGTCCGTTTCTTACCAAATACGTTGAGAATCTTGCCTCTCAGGCTGAACACCGCCTGCGTCATGACATCACGGGTTTTCGTTATGGTTCCAGAGGCAGAGTCCCCTTCGGTGAGAAAGATTACCGAACGTTCGCATTCATCCTGATGGGAGGTACTCTGTCCGAGATGGTATTTGCAATCCTTGAGCTTAGGAATGTTCAGAGATACTTTCTTTGCCGATTCCCTTGCCCCTTTTTTCACTTCGTTGAGCTCTTTGCGAAGCGTCTCATTATTGATGACTTTCTGGTTGAGTTTGTTGGCGTCCTCAGGATTCTTCAATAAGAAATCAATGATCGCATCCTTGACCTCACTTACTATCCAGGACCGTATCTCGGTATTACTCAGCTTGTTTTTTGTCTGCGATTCGAAGACGGGATCCTTTACCTTGATGGCAATGGCCCCCACTATTCCATCGCGTACATCCTGGGGAGCCCAGTTTTTCTTGAAATACTCGTTTATCCCCTTGAGTATACCTTCTTTGAAAGCACTCTGATGAGTCCCCCCATCATTGGTATGCTGCCCATTCACGTACGAAAAATAGTTTTCCCCATAGGAACCGGGAAGATGGGTAAAGGCAAACTCAATCTGCTTTGAGCGGCTGTGGATAATCGTATACAGCGATTCACTCCCCACTTCCTTGTCGAGTAAATCAAGCAAACCATGGGCTGATTTATACACTTTGTTATTGAAATCGATGGAAAGCCCCGTATTCAGGTATGCATACCCCCATATCCGGGAAATGATAAAATCCTCATTGAAGGCATAGTCACCGAACAACTCCTTGTCAGGGACAAAACTTACCATGGTTCCATCGGGTTCAGGACATGTCCCCGTATCTTGGCTTACCAAGAAACCTTTGCTAAAGGAAGCCGAGGAAAATTTTCCTTCCCGATAAGCCGTAACGGTAAAGGAAGAGGAAAGTGCATTTACCGCTTTCGTCCCTACCCCGTTGAGGCCAACGGAAAACTGGAACACATCATCGCTGTATTTTGCCCCAGTGTTGATAATCGATACACAGTCGACGACTTTTCCAAGGGGGATGCCTCTTCCATAGTCTCGAACAGTAACTGTATTGTCTTTGACTTTTACAAAGACCTTGCTTCCAAACCCCATGATAAATTCGTCGACACTGTTGTCGATGACTTCCTTGAGGAGAATATATATGCCGTCATCGACATGGGTACCGTTGCCTAAACGGCCGATATACATGCCAGGACGTTTTCGAATATGTTCCAACGCACTTAGGGTTTGGATTTTTGATTCGTCGTAGGTAGATTGTGCCATAGCACACGATTATAACAGATTTACCCTACAAAGGCAAAAGCATCGAAAAGAGATATTGTCTTCAAATAATACGTACTGTAAGCTATGAACATGAATAATCTACTGTGTATCTATCTCATCCTGTGCACCCTCCATTTGACATTCCTGAGCGAAGGATTGCCTAGATTATCCCATACTACCAAACTATTGCTCATGCCAGCCCTGCTCGCCTATTTCCTTTCCCTCCAGACAGAGGGTGGAATTTCAACCCTTTTGGTAACGCTTGCCCTTCTTTTAGGAACCATAGGCGATGCCTTCTTGCTCAACAACCACAAGGGGAAACTCTTTTTTGCAGGAATGGGCAGTTTTTTCCTTGGTCATATCTGTTATGGTACCTATCTGGCCCTACACTACAAAAGCGGCGTCTACCTCTTGGTGGCTGCACTGTTTTTACTCTATCCCTTGTTTCGTATCATCAAGAGCCTCCAAGTACCTCCCTATGGCGTGTGTCTGGGAATTTATGCTACCATACTTGCAGTACTCATTGCCTTGAGCGCAGGAAGCGGTTCACTTTTTTGTACCCTTGGAGCCATTGCCTTTTCTTTTTCCGATTATTTCATAGCAAAGGACACCATTGGGGAAAAAACCTATAGTCCGACTGCAGTAATGGGAACCTATACGTTGGCACAGCTGCTTTTAATCCTAGGGATTCTATCAATACAGGGGGTATGGTGAGATGCCAGAATGGAAAAAATTTACCTCGGTCCATAAACAGAAAGAAGGATTGAGCCCGGGAACCCTTGTGTATGTAGGAGATACGGAAAGCGAAGAAACTGTCGTCGTAACCCATTTCTTCAATGAAAACGACTATATATGCAGCAAGGGCATGGAAGAACCGGTTGAGGGAAAACGAACCTGGGTCCAGATATCAGGACTATCCGATATCAGGACCATTGCAGAGATTGGCAAACGGTATAATATCTCCAACCTTAGCCTTGAAGATGCCCTCTCTACCGACCAGCGGCCGAAAATCGAATTTGCCAGTACCTATTTCTTCATTACCATGAGGATCCTCGACACTCCGGACAAAACAGAAGAGCAAATAAGTTTCTTTGTAGGCAAGGACTGGCTTGTTTCGATAAGCGAACATACAAGCGATGTATTAAACCCTGTCATAAAGCAACTGGGTAGTGAAGACAACCGACTGAGAAGCAGTACACCAGACAGGCTTGTCCATGCGCTCACAGACAGGATAGCAGACCAATATTTGGTCAGGGCAGATGAACTGGATATGCAAACCGAAGCCTTGGAAGAACTGGTAGTAAACCAAGCTGAAAAAGTGACGGCTTCCATGATTCACAGGCACAAAAGGGCCATTCTCCACCTCAGGAGAATTTCCATGCCTCTTAAGGAGCTTTTCAACACCCTGTCAAAAGGGGAAACGCCTTTTGTCAGTGCATCTTCCGTTCCCTTCTTCCGGGATACATTTGACCATGTGCTTTGGCTCTCCGAGGAATGTGAGACACTGAGGGATACCAGCCAAGGACTCATGGAAGTCTATATCTCTAGCTTGGATATGAAAATGAATAGGATTATGAAAGTGCTTACAATCATATCGACCATATTCATACCGATTACCTTTATTACCGGTATGTATGGGATGAACTTCATCCATATGCCCTATATAACAAAAACAGCCTGGGGATTCTCCTTTGTCATAGGTTTTTGCATAGTGCTCTCTATCTGGATGATTTTCTGGTTTAAAAAGAAAAAATGGTGGTAACGGCAAATCTCGAGGGAGTTTCCCTCAAAGTCCTCACCGAGGCCTTCAACGCAGCCTTTGGCGATTACCATTTCTCGCAGCAGATGAGTGAACAGCAACTCAACGAGAACCTCACGCGCAACGGGTACGAACCAAACGCCTCGACTGGTCTCTTTGACGATGCAAAACTTATCGGATTCGTGCTAAACGGAATCAGGGACAACCAAGCCTATGACTGTGGGACAGCAATTATCCCCGCTTTCCGAGGTAAGGGATATTCCCACCTGCTCATAGAAAAAACCCTTGAATCATTGCATCAAAACTATATCGATTCCTGGATTTTGGAAGTCCTTAGCGAGAACACACGGGCAAAAGAGCTCTATATGAAAAAAGGCTTCCTCTTGCTGCGAAAATTCAATTGCTATTCACTTACCCAGAAGCTAGGGCCCCCAGATGGTTCTGTTACCCTTTCACTTGAAAACCCATCCCTGCTCGAAAAGAAGACGGATTGCAGCCCAAGCTGGCAAAACAGCAACGATTCGGTACGGGCAGGACTGATCGGAGTTTGGTCAATTCAATCACAAGGGGAAAAGGCTGGCTATCTTTGTTTCTCCAAAAAAACTGGTTCGATAGCCCAATTATTCATATACCCTAGCTTTAGAAACAAAGGAATAGCGAATGAGGCTATCAAATATGCCCAAACATTGTCCCAAACCAAAACCTTGAAGTACATCAACATCGATGCAGCGTACACTCCATTGAACCGATTCCTCACAAAAACAGGGTTTACCCTTCTCACGACCCAGGAGGAACTCATCATGGATTTTAGCGGCAAAAAGGAATAGGGAACTGTAAAACCGATGCAAGAAACTACCTATACAATTCGCCTTCTTCAAGACGGAGAGGAACCTGAGCTTTTAGCTCTCATGAGAGCTACTTTCGAACCAAGCATGGAAAAAATCTTCTATATCCATCCAGCATCGACGCTCGTTGCAGAATACGATGGCCAGCTTGTTGCCGGAATAAACCTTGATATCTACCCTGTAAACAAAAATACAAAGATGGGATATATAGGTTGGCTCTACACAGCTAGCAGTCATAGGGGAAACGGCCTTGCAGGGAAACTGATCGAGCAGGCACTTCCCTTCCTCAAGGAACAGGGTTGCACCGATGTGTGTGCCTGCGTTGAGGGTGACAACCCCTCATCCTTCAAACAGCTCGTCAGACAAGGGTTCTCCATCCTATCGTTGAAAGAGCAGGTACAGCTGTTTCGTTTTGGCATCCTGAAAGTCTACAGACATGCCTCGCGTTTCTTTGACATGGGTTATTTCCTCTATCATTACTGCCTTGCAGATCCCAGTGAAACACTCTCGGAACAAACCCCTGCAAAAGCCTTTGCCCTGACCCTGCTTGGCAATACAGTCCTATGGGTAGTTTGTCTCAAAGGATGGAATCTCTTACATCTGGTTGGAATGTTTACAGGGAATCCCCAGTGGGCAAGTGGACTTACCGAAGGTTTCAATGGGCCACTGGTGGGAGGACTTCCCGTTGTACTCCTCCTTGTCCCCCCTCTGTTTCTGATAATCAGAACCCTGGCAATGGAATTAAGTGCGAAAATCCAAAAGATAGACCTGGTTTACAAGGGATGGGACACCGCTTGGATAACAGCCTTTCTATCCTCTTTCCTGATTGGTTTTCCCTTTCCTGTACCGGGGAACCTGTATATCGAGGGAAATGACTGGGATACGAAAACCATGCAACCTAAACTTACTATGCTAGCTCGTACTTCCCAGCTGGCCATTGGGATCGGGTGTCTGTTTTTTGCAGATAGTTTTGCCTTACGGTATCCTCTCACTTTGCTTGCTCTCGATACGTTGTTTTTCTTCTACCCGTTCTGTGGGTTCAATGCCCGGAGGCTTCATTTCGGCGGGCCTGCAACCAAGACAAGCTCTTTGGCTTTACTACTTGCCGTTTCGCTCTTTGTATTGCTATAATACAGCATTATGGATGACCCGTTACCTAGAATAGGGGGTTCGAGAGAACTCCCCGCCAGTTTACCTGCGGCAATGGTGTGCAAATGAACACACAATTGATAGCAATATGTATTTTGTTGGTTTTGTCTGCAGTCTTTTCTGCCACAGAAACCGCATTCACCTCGCTTTCCTATATTCAACAGAAAACCCTGGAAAACAAAAGAAGCCGTAGCGCGAGAATGGCCTACAAACTATGCCAGAAAAGCGATGTTCTCATTACCACAGTCCTCGTGGGGAACAATGTGGTAAATATCAGCGTATCCTCGCTGGTAACCACTTACGCATTAAGGGTGTTCGGGAATAATACGGTAGGGTATGCAACAGGCCTTTTGACCCTCGTTATCCTTATATTCGGGGAAATCACTCCAAAACAGATTGCCTTGAACCATAACATGAAAATTGCGACCTTCATGGCCTATCCCATCAGATTTCTCACCCTGGCCCTTTTTCCTGTCATATGGCTGCTGAGAATTTTATCCAAGGGAATCACTCACCTCTTTGCAAAAAATACAGAACCTAGGATTACTGCCGAAGGCGTAATGCATATGGTCGATGCGGCAGAGGATTTCGGGGTTGTCGATGAATATGAATCAGGGCTCATGCAAAGGGCCATCCATTTCAGCGCGATGCAGGTCAAAACAATCATGACCCATAGGACCGATGTATTCTGCATCAACGACGAAATGAGCATAAGGCAGGCCTTTCCGCTAATCGTGGAAAGCGGCTTTTCGCGTACCCCAATCTATCATGGCAATAGCGAGGATATCACCGGTATCCTTTTGATACGGGATATTCTCAGGGCACAGATTGAAGGAAACCTCGACGAGCGTGTTATAACAATTGCGAGAAAACCCGCATTTGTCCCAGAACAGATGCATCTTGATGATGTGTTTTTCCTTTTCAAGAGAGACAAACTCCAGCAGGCAATCGTATTGGATGAATATGGCGGATTCAGTGGGGTAGTTACCATGGAAGATGTCGCAGAACAACTGTTCGGGGAGCTGTATGACGAACATGAAAGCAGGTTCCCTGAAAGGATTGTCGAGAGTGAGCAGACTCCTGGGACCTATAGGGTCATGGCCGACACTCCCTTTATGCAGCTTATCGATGAACTTTCGCTCCATTATGCCCCCAACGGAAAAACAAGTACCGTCGCGTCGTATCTGATGGATCTCACCGGAGACATTCCCCAGGAAGGCGATATTTTACAATCGCCGTTAGGAACCTTCAGGATCATAACCATGAAGGGAAACAGGATGGAAGAGGTTGAGTTTTCCCCGACGGTAGACGACGGAACACTGTAGAAACCGTTTTGTTGCTCGCATAAAGAGCGGTTGACGTTGACGGAAAATTGATGCAAATGTATGATTGCTCTCATGAGCAAATATCCTTTCCATGAAATAGAAACCAAGTGGCAGAAGTACTGGGAAGAAAACCAGACTTTTGCAGTAACTGAAGACATCTCCGTCCCCCCTGAGAAACGAAAATATGTCCTGGACATGTTTCCCTATCCCTCCGGAGCTGGCTTGCATGTAGGACACCCTGAAGGGTATACCGCCACAGACATATACTGCCGGTATCTAAGGATGAACGGATACAATGTCCTGCATCCGATGGGCTTCGACTCTTTCGGGCTACCAGCAGAGAACTATGCCATCAAGACAGGGACCCACCCCAAGGCAACTACGGAAAAGAATATTGAAAATTTCCGCAAACAGATTAAAAGCCTAGGTTTTTGTTATGACTGGAACAGGGAGATTTCTACCCATTCAAGTGAATACTATCGATGGACCCAATGGATATTCCTTCAGCTTTTCAACAAAGGGCTGGCCTACGAATCCCAGACTCCGATCAACTGGTGTCCCCAGTGTCTGACCGGTTTGGCCAATGAAGAGGTCAAGGATGGAAAATGCGAACGCTGCGGAACGCGCGTAGTACGCAAGAACATCCGCCAGTGGGTTCTCAAAATTACCGATTATGCAGACAAGTTGCTTGCCGATCTCGACACCCTCGACTGGCCGGAATCGGTAAAGAGTATGCAGCGCAACTGGATCGGACGCAGTGAAGGCGCCTCGGTGTTTTTCAAACTGGAAAAATCAGAGGAAAAGCTGGAAGTCTATACCACTCGCTGCGATACCCTCTTCGGTGCAACCTACATGGTTGTATCCCCTGAGCATCCCTTGGTGGCAACACTCACCACAAGCGAAAACAAAGCAGCGGTGGAGGCCTATATTGTCTCCTCAGCACATAAAAGCGATCTGGAAAGGACCGACCTTGCAAAAGACAAGACCGGGGTCTTCTCCGGTAGCTATGCCATCAACCCGGTAAACGGCAAGAAAATCCCTATATGGATTGCTGATTATGTTTTGATAAGCTATGGGACAGGTGCTATCATGGCAGTCCCTGCCCATGATACTCGTGACTGGGAATTTGCCAAAAAATTCAATCTCCCCATCGTAGAAGTACTCAAAGGCGAAGTCGATGTGCAACAACAGGCCTGGACTGAAGACGGAATCCATGTAAACAGCGATTTCCTTGACGGTCTGGATAAAGAAGAAGCCATCAACAAGATGCTTCTTTGGCTTGAAGAACGCAAACTCGGAACAAAAACGACCAACTACAAACTCCGTGACTGGATTTTCAGCCGTCAGCGCTATTGGGGGGAGCCAATTCCCTTGATACATTGTGAGCATTGCGGAATCGTTCCTGTTCCGGAAACGGATCTTCCCCTACTTCTCCCCGAGGTAACTTCCTACGAACCAAGCGGAACAGGGGAAAGCCCCCTTGCAAAGATTGACGACTGGGTCAACACCACATGCCCTGTATGCGGGGGCCCTGCAAAAAGGGAAACCAATACAATGCCCCAGTGGGCTGGTTCGTGCTGGTACTATCTCAGATACATCGACCCACACAACAGTGAGCGCTTTATTGACCGTGAGAAAGAGCTCTACTGGATGCCTGTAGACCTCTATGTCGGGGGTGCTGAGCATGCAGTACTGCACTTACTCTATGCCCGGTTCTGGCATGAAGTCCTCTTTGACCTTGGAATCGTATCAACAAGGGAACCTTTCCAGAAATTGGTAAACCAAGGCATGATCACTTCGTTTGCATTCCAGAGGAAAGACAAAAGCCTGGTCCCTACCGATATGGTAGAGGAAAAAGGCCCAGACCTCTTTATTGAAAAAGAAACCGGCGAGGAACTCGAACGGGTTGTCGCAAAGATGTCCAAGAGCCTAAAAAACGTAATCAATCCCGATGAGATTATTACTGAATTCGGGGCTGACTCCATGCGCATGTATGAAATGTTCATGGGTCCCCTTGAAGTATCAAAGCCTTGGGCCACAACAGGTCTCAGCGGAGTCTATCGATTTTTGGATAGGATCTGGCGCTTGTACGAGGATAGGCCGATCAGTGAAGAAGCCCCCTCTCACGAACTGCTCAAGACCCTGCACAAAACCATTAAGAAAGTCACCTATGATACTGATACATTGAATTTCAATACGGGTATCAGCCAGATGATGGTATTGGTGAATGAACTCTATAAAGTCGAAACCCTTCCAAGGATTGTCTGGGAAGCCCTGATCAAGATGCTCAGCCCGTATGTCCCCCACCTCGCTGAGGAGTTATGGGAAAAGGCAGGGCATGAGCCGTCCTTGGCAAATGTGGCATGGCCTACCTATGATGAGAAACTCACCATCGACAGTGAAGTCGAGATGGTTTTCCAGATCAATGGAAAAGTAAGGGCAAAGGAAGTCATCGAAAAGGGAATGGCAAAAGACGAACTGCTTACAATGGCCAAGGCTAACGAGAAGATTGTCAGCTGGCTGGATGGTAAAACCATTGTCAAGGAAATCGTTGTTCCCGACAAACTGGTGAATATTGTAGTCCGGTAGAAATGCTCCTTGCTAGGACAGAAGCGGCTGTTGCATTGTCTGTTTCAGGCTTTGTAGCAGTCGCTTTTTTGTGCCTCCAGGTACATGAAAAAATCAACGCTTCAATACATCCAGACACATATCAGGGAAGTTGCTTATGGCCCCGGCCACATTCCAATGCCTCAAAGCCTCAATCTGTTCCGGTGTATTGACTGTCCAGACATTCAATCCTATCTGCTGTTCCCTGCATTCCCTCACCATTTCGTCATCAACAAGGGCAATGGAAGGATGACAATACTCAATACCGAAGGTTCTCGCCAAGGCCCCTATATTCCGCACTGAAGAATCACCATAGAGCAATCCGCAGGGAATGGCTTTCTCAAGTTGCTTGATCCTTGCGACGCTGAGCCAATTGAAGGATGAGAAAATCACCCGGTCTTCCAGGTGATAATGCCTGATTACCTCAAGGGCCTTTTCCTCAATCCGGGGATAATAGGTATTGTCCGTCTTTATTTCAACATTGGAAATCATTGTATTGCTCTGCAAGAATTCACAATATTCCTCAAAACGCGGAATAGGGGTGATCCCATAGCTATCTGCAAATGTTTTACCTGCATTTATTGATGAGAGTTCCCGAGAAGTATAGTCACTGACTTTCCCTTCTTTCCCGGTAGTCCTTGCCAAAAGTTCATCATGAATGATCATCAACTGTCCATCCTTGGAAAGATGGACATCCATTTCAATACCATCGGCACCTGCTTGTTCAGCCTTCTGGAATGCAAGAAGGGTGTTCTCTGGATATTTCCCACTAAAACCCCTATGGGCAAATACTTTCATTTATTCTGATTCCTCCTAATGATTGAGAATCTGTGACAAAAACTGTTTTGTCCTGTCTTTCTCTGGATTTGAAAAGAAGACATCAGGGCTAGCTGTCTCTATAATCTTCCCTTCATCAAAGAAGATTACCGTATCTGCCACGGCCTTTGCAAAGCCTAGCTCGTGGGTTACGACCAGAAGTGTCATATTTCGATCTGCCAGTTCTATCATTACATCAAGTACTTCCTTGATCATCTCTGGATCAAGGGCACTGGTGGGCTCATCAAACAACATAATCTGTGGCTTCATGGCAAGTGACCGTGCAATTGCAACCCGTTGTTGTTGACCTCCAGAAAGTTGATTCGGGAATTTCAACGCCTGATCCTTTACCCCAACCCTCTCCAATAGCTCCAGGGCATTGGTCTCGGCCTCTTCCTTGCTCTGCTTAAGCGTCCAGATAGGTGAAAGCGTAACGTTATGCAATACTGATAGATGGGGAAACAGATTGAACTGCTGGAACACCATTCCTATCTTGTTTCGTATTGCATTGATGTGTTTGATATTGTGGTCCAGGACAATACCATCTACGGTAATCTTTCCCTTCTGGTATTCTTCCAGTGCATTTATTGTACGGATAAACGTCGACTTACCACTTCCTGAAGGCCCGATTATAACGTTCACTTCGCCTTTGTGGATGGTATAGTCTATTCCCTTGAGAACTTCGAACTCAGGGGTATACCACTTGTGGACATCCTCAAATATAATCAAAGGTTTTTTTTCGTTGTTATCTAGCATTATTGGCCTACCTTACTTTTAATTCCAAGCTTATTTTCAATGACTCGACTTGTTTTCGAAATACTGTAGCAAAGTAAAAAATAGATGGCACCCTCGAAGAAAAGAACTTGGGAGCTTCCAGTGAGATACTTTGGGTTGCTTACGATGGAAGTCGAGACCCCGATGATATCCAACATCCCAATGATGCTTACCAGACTCGTATCCTTTAAAGCTGCAGTAAACTCATTTACGAGAACAGGGATCATACGTTTCAGCACTTGGGGGAGTATCACAAGAAGCATAGATTTTGAGGGTGATAGGTTCAGGCTTGTAGCCGCTTCATATTGCGTCCTGCTAATCCCTTGCAACCCCCCACGGAATGATTCTGCCATATAAGCACTGTGAAACATTACGATACCGGTCAGCGCCCTGATAAAAACAGAGGGAGTCATGCTGGCAGGGAGCGCCATAGGGAGAATCAGATATCCAATAAACAAAATGGTAATCAGGGGAACTCCCCGTGTTACCTCTATTATGAAAATACAGATACTTTGAACCACACGCATTTTGCTTCTCCTGCCCAAGGCAAGCAACAAACCTATGGGAACGGACAGGAAAATACAGGTGAGGCTGATCAACAGGGAAAGCAACAAACCACCCCAAAAGGAGGTTTTCACATACGTTAGGATACCTCCAAACCCCCTGATCAAGATAAAACAAAAAGGTAATAAGACTATCCATGAGATGATGGCAATGAAAACCACCTTCTGCTGGGAAATCCATTTGGAAAAGAAAAACGACAAAACCAACAAGAATGGAATGATTGCCAGAAAAGTCTTTGCCATCGTGGAAAAATTACCAAAAGAAAGGAGCACAAAAGCAAATGCTACGATATACAGGGAAGCAGGCCCCTTGCTCTCAGGTTTTGTCGAAATACGAAAAGTAAGCCCGGCAAGAAGGGCGCTGTAGCAGAGACATACCCAGGGGCGCCATAGTTGGCTAACAGGGTAACTGCCTGTGAGGATAAATTTCAGGTTTGCCCTGACTACCGACCAATCCCAGCCAAAAAGAGGTATTACTACCTTCGTGGCCATTGTGTAGAGCAAATAACCGGAAAAAAAGGTCAATAGAACATTTAAGGGGGAAGAAAAAAGATTCTGATGGATCCAGAATAACAGGGGATGTTTCAATTCAATTTCAGTTTTAAAGGGATCAAATCTTACAGGGGTTTTCATATCATCTTCCTTACCGTTCTTTGATCAGAATGTGTTTGTTGTATATGTTCATGATATAACTCGTTAAAAGACTCAACCCCAAATAGATAGCCATGGCAATCAGAATCATTTCCATAGCCCTGCCTGTCTGGTTGATCATGGTTCCTGTGATAGAAAACAAATCAGGAAAACCAATGGCAACTCCAAGGGAGGTATTCTTGGCAACCCCAAGGCACTGGCTAGTAAGTGGCGGTATGACAACTACCTTTGCCTGGGGAATGACTACCAGACGTAACGTTTGGTAATGGCTCAAGCCCAAAGCCCTTGCGGCTTCCACCTGACCTTTTGAAACACCCTGAAGCCCGGAGCGGAAGATTTCAGCGACAAAAGCAGAAGTATAGAGAACAAGTCCGGAAAACAGGCTGAACCATTCCGCAGTTATATGCAAACCTCCTTCAAGGTTAAATCGTTTCATAACGGGAATATCCAGATAAAAAGCTTTTTGGGGTAGCAAATGATAGGAAATGAAAGCAAAACCCAAAAATAACAGAATGGGATAAAACAGGATGGCTTGCTTTTTCCCTGTCCTTTGTTGCTTCCAAACCAAGAAACTGCAAAGTAAAACAGCAAGGACCAGCCCTGCTAAAACAAACCAGCGGTACGTCTTGAAATATGCTGTAGGAACCAACCAGGCAACGGAAAAACCACGATTGGAAAGAGAGAGGAGAACCTGTTGGCTTCCGTCAGCTAGGAGGCTACTGCCCCATATAACCCCTTCCCGAATGCCAGGCATCCTGAGAAAAAATGCACGATACCAAAGAAGCAATAAGAGCAACAGGGGAATATTCCTGATTATCTCAATATAGATGGTCGCCATCTTCTTCAACAACCAGTTTGAACTCAATCTGCACAAGGCAATCGCCAATCCAAGGAATATTGAAAAAACAATGGCAAGGAATGAGATGGAGATGGTATTAAGAAACCCAGCAAGCAGCATTATACTATTGCTGGACGTATTGGTCACAGAAATGAAAGAATCCCCAAGATTGAAATTACTAGGCATCTTGAGAAACTTGAACGAAGGGACCATTCCTATCCTAGCCAGAGAATCGATAATATTCCCGTAGCCGGCAGAAACGACATACAAAGCTATCAAGGCAAAGAGAAACTGCCAGATGAATTGCCTTTTATGCGTATCCTGCCAGATAGGAATCCCGGTTTTCTTACGTTTCATGAGAGCCCTCCCAAAAGGGGATCCCCATAGGTGGAGACCCCCAAAAATCTTGCTTACCAGATTCTAGTTGAACGGACAGGCGTAGAATAATCCACCTTGGTTCCAAGGCTTGTTGTAACCGCGGGTAACATGCATGGGAATGCCCAATTCACGGTCAAAGATTTCACCATAGTTGCCACATTGCTTGATAATCTGATAGGACCAGTCGGTAGCAAGGCCCATCATCGGTCCAAGATCCTTTCCAGTCCCTAGGAAGCTCTTGGTTTCAGGATCTGTCGTAGTAGCCTTTACCTGGTCAATGTTTGCACTGGTAATATTGTGTTCATCACCAAACCATAGTGCATTAAGTGTCCATTGGCAGATATCTGCCCAGTTACTATCGCCACCACGAACCGCAATACCAAGCGGTTCCTTGCTTATAGTCTCTTCAAGACCCTTGAAATTACCTGAATCCCCGAACTGTGACAGGAAAACCACTGCAGATGATTTATCGACGGAAAGGGCATCAACACGGCCATTGATAAAAGCACTCTTCATCTCATCGAGATTCTCAAACGTTAACGGCTTATAATTAATTTGTTTGCTCGCCATGATTGAAGCAAGGTTGGTCTCGGTAGTACTTCCAGTCAAAACAGCAATGGAGGCACCTTCCAAGTCATTCATGGTTTCGATTCCCAGGTCCCCACGAACAATGAACGTCTGGCCATCATAGAAATACGGAGTCGTAAAATCCAGTCCAAGCTCATTATCACGGGTAAAATTAATAGTTGCGGTGCGAATCAGCAGATCAATTTCCCCACTCTGCAGTGCAACAAACCGCTCTTTGCTGGTAAGTGGCCGAAATTCCAGTTTGTCTGGAGTTCCAAAAACTGCAACACTAATGGCCTTCGCCAGATCAACCTCGAATCCCTTATAGGTACCATCTTCCTGGAGGAAAGAGAATCCAGGGTTTGATGCGTTAACACCTACAACTATATACCCTCGGTCACGGACAGTCTGGAGCATCGATTTTTTAGTCGATTCAGGGGTGACAGTAGTTGTTGCAGGGGTTGCTGCAATGGCTGCGACTGTTGTCTCAGTTGTTGTAGTTTTCTCATCCGCGGTATTGTTAGAGCACGAGGTGAGCACGAGAAGGATTGCCAGGACGGCAAACAAGGAACCCAATGTTTTTTTCATAGCACACTCCCAAATTAAGATTCTCTAAGACTTATTTTCGGTAAAACCGAAATAATTACCTCCAAAAACTCATAGCAGGAATATAGGGAACTGAAACCTTTTCTCCTTTCTCAATTTGCATTACCAGTGTTTCAACAGCCCTTTCTGCTATTTGCTGGGTATCTTGGATCGTAAACAACAGATGATTGGCTACACAGTCCAAAACCCCCTTCTGTACGACTAAATCCTGAGTGACCGAAAACCCATCAACGGTGAGAAATTCCGGAGTACAGTCCCTGAACCGGGAAGCATCCAGGGACTTCAATAGATAGGGCATATAAAAGCCTGAATAGAGGAATATGGCCTCAGGTTCCTCTTTTAAATTGTCCAAAACCTCAGTGAGGGTAGTATCGGCTTTATGTTCTCCTCCCCTAAGGGAAAAACTTACTTCCCAAGGCATTAAGTGTGCATCAATCATTGCTTTTCTATACCCTTCCCTTCTGAGTATCAGGGTGGTATTCAAGGGCTGCCCTTCACGATTCAGAAATAAAATATTGCGGGGGTGTTTCTTTTTCAATATCTGACTAGTCATCGAATAGGCAATCTGGAAATGGTCAGAGGAAACAATGGGAACAGAAATGCCCTTGGCATATCGATCAACAAATACAAACGGAAACCGGGCGTTCAGCATATCCTGGTAGTTTCCTTTTGCCTCGGAAGTCTCCGAAAGGGAAGCTATCAACATGCCATCGAAAAGACCACTCTGGTACAGTCGAAGAGACTCAAACTCTTTTTGGGAATCATTAAACGTATTTATGGTGATTGCACTGTAGCCTCTCGCCCAGGCCGATTGTTCAACGTAATAGATTAATTCACTAAAAAACCCAAATGGCGTATAAGGGACTACTATCCCAAGTATATGGCTCCTCTTTGACTTAAGGGCACTGGCAAGTTTATTGGGCACATAATTGTTTTCCTTTGCAACAGCAAAGATTCTCTGTCGGGTAATTTCGGATACTCGGGTCGGCTTATTGTTGAGTACAAGGGAAACCAAAGTTACCGAGACCCCAGCTTGTTCAGCAATTATTTTTAAAGTAGGTTTTGCCATTTACTTCCTCATCTTATTGAGCTGAAACGTTATGCTGTATGCTAAATCGTTTTAGCATGGTTATAGTATATATTAGGTTTTAAAAAAACGCGAAAAGATTTTATGATTTTTTTTATTGATACAGACCTTGGGAGCGGAAACCCTGATAGGATTCTCCTACACATGGATACAGAGTGCCTATGCAGGGAAAATTAGTAGAAACAGATTGCCCGGGACCTGTTTCATTCACTAAGGAAGGGGTACTGAGGCAAGGTAAGATTGATACTCTTTTGTATTACATATCCAAGACAAGACTGAAAGCTACGTTGCTTTCATAGTTTCCTGAATCCCCCTCCAAGGGTTTCTCAATTTTTGCCCACAGCCTAGAGACATGTACAACCTGAAGGCTATCAGGACTGGCTGAGTAATGGAAAACTGCTTTGTCTATCGGCTTCAGTATTCCCTTTTCCTCATAGAAAAGTGAATAGCCAATGCTCCTATCGCCATCGGTAAGCGAGGAATGGGCTACCGTAACCGTACCGATCCCTTTTTGTTTAGCAGCCAAAGCAAGGTCACAGATTGGCAAAAAATCGCCTTGCTTTGAAGATTCAGTCATTTGGGCAATGTCAAAGCGAACCTGTGTCCCTGAGGTTTGCAGGGTTATCGCTGAAAAAAGGAGACAAGAAGTCGAAAGCTGCAGAATTAGAAAAGCAAGGAAAAATTTTCTGCAATGAAACCCAATACTACCCATCCTATCCATTACCCCATGTATAAAACATCATGCCAAGGAACAATACTATACAGGAAAAACCTATGTCAATAGTATGAAAAGATTGGAACAAAGGTTACCTGTTACTGTATTGATGAATTTACACTAATTACATATGCTACTTATCTAATAAGAATTGCTAACCTATGTCACAGGAAATCAGATTACCAATAGCAAGAACTCAACTCATAACCTTGGCAAGGCCACCACGGGAAGTTTCCCGATACAGGGAAGGAAGCGCCTGCCCAGTTTCCATCATTACTTCAATTACATTATCAAAGGAGACTTTATGCCTGCCATCGCCCAATAAGGCATAAGTACAGTGGTCAATGGAACGCATCGTAGCAAGTGCATTCCTTTCAATGCAGGGGATCTGTACCAATCCACGCATAGGGTCACAGGTCAAGCCCAGATGATGCTCAAGACCCATCTCCGCCGCATACTCCACCTGATAGATAGTCCCTCCCAGCAATTGGGTTGCAGCCCCACTGGCCATGGCACAGGCTACACCCACCTCGCCCTGGCAACCAACCTCTGCCCCGCTGATCGAACCATTGGTTTTCACCACATTGCCGATTATACCGGCGGTGAGCAAAGCCCTGAGAATTTTGATCTTTGGAAATTTATACTGTTTTGCAAGGTAATAGATTACCCCTGGCAAAACACCGCAACTGCCACAGGTAGGGGCAGTCACAATCTTGCCTCCACCTGCATTCTCTTCCGAGACAGCAAGCGCATAGCTCAGGGCAAGTGCCGTATTACCCAGTGGACCGGTAAATTCAGCGGCCTTGGCATTATATTGCCAGGCTTTTCGTTGTAGCTTGAGTCCGCCGGGAAGAACGCCCTCGGCATTGAGCCCATTTTCAACAGCTTCAGACATAACAGACCAAACTTCTTCAACAAAGGAAAGAATCTCCATTCCTTCAAACTGAATGACAAATTCCCACAGTTGCATCCCTTCCTGATTACAATAATCGAGAATCTGGCGCATGGTACTGTATTCTTTGGGATAAATCTGGGGAGGATCCGCTTCTGCATGGCCTTCGATGACAACCCTTCCCCCGCCTACACTGTAATAGGTCTGTTCAGACAAGAGATTATTATTCCTATCGAAAGAACGCAACGTGAGGGCGTTCGGGTGGTAGGGTTTCTCGATATCGGGAAACCATACTATCTCGACAGGTTTTGAAGAAGCTTCGAAAACCTCGCGGATAGCCTTGTCAGTCAAGTGCCCTTTTCCGGTTGCAGCTAAACTTCCATACAAGTCGGCCTCAAAACGACATGCTTCCTGGTTGTTTGACAGGAAGTGGGTAGCAGAGAAACGAGGCCCCATAGTATGGCTGCTTGAGGGTCCATACCCAATTCTATACAGTTGGCGCAATGATTCCATGTAATGACTGTACCCTTTTGGAGAATAAAAGGGAAGATAGGGAAACTACCAGGAAGGTGCCTCACGAAGACTTGAAAATGAAGTTTTCGTATAAATATCGACAAAAACCTTAAGCATCAGGTCGTCTTCTTTATTGAGAAAACAGTGCAGGCCATCACTGAGTAATAAACCTACCCCGCCATCGCCAAGCTGGGACCAGAACGCCCCGTCCGACTCACGTTCCCCCACCCAGTATCCTGGGGGTATATCCTCAATACACACTGAAACGGGTTCAAGGAAATCAAGAGAAGAAGCGGAAAGCTCTCCATTGGAGAGATCCTTTGCAAACAAATGATAATCGAATAGGCTGAAATCTTCTTTTCTATTCCTGAATACCTGTAGAACCATCGGGTAATTCAGCGTGGAAACAGCATCATATTCGCTTTGTGAAAGCGATAGAAGCTGATCACACAAAGCCCCCTCATCCTGATTAAGCATAATGGGTTTCCTGTCAGTCGGTATACAGGCCCCACCGTAGGGGAATAAAAAACCGAGCGGATAGGCACAGATAAAGGTTGTTTTACCCCTTGGAACCTGAATGGAGACCGAATGCACATCTTTACCGATATAACGCTTCTGCACACCACCTGACCCATCAGACCAACAGAGGGTGTACCAAAGACTTTTCGTTGCGGCATCTTCCCAAGGGTGTTTGCCTGCAAGTGTTACTTGTATGGAAAACAGGGAGATTGGGTCCAGACTACAGCTACAGGTGACAAAAAAAATAAATAAAAGTAGAATTTTTTTCACAAAGAGAAGAGAAGAAAACAAAGCTATATCGCTTTAATGATAGCCTAAAACCTATTACACATAGCAATTTTATCTATTATAACCGATTCTCAAGCATTCGAAGTTGCTGTAGATAATCGTTTCTGTAGCGCTCGAAAAGGGTTCTAAAGGCTTCGGTTCTATAATCAGCATAGGTCCAGGGAAGTGCATTGAAACAGTGTCCATGATAGATAAGGGTTGTCTCGGCATAGATCCCGTCATGAAGGGGAATCCTATGGGATCGGTTTTTAGTGGTAGCCAGGATAAAACTTCCGGCAGAGAGAATCCCGGGATCGAGATTGATCTTTCGATTACCCTTGTCTGCAAATAGTTGCTCGATCTCGTTGGTTTCAAGCTTTATCGTTGCCAGCAAAGAAGGGTCGACAAGGTCCTTAAACACAATAAAACAACGAAAGGGTTGCCCTCCCATTTCCTTGTTGTAATAATCGGTAAACAGGAAAGGAACGTGTTCGCTTTCCTCCTGTATGGGACCGAACCGCTGCACGAGTGTCTCGATGAGACGCTCATGCAAGGATTCGTCGGAGGACAGTACTCCCATTACCAGCTTTTGGAGTTCAAACTGGCATAACCTGCCCATTTCAAAGAGCCGCCGTAAAGGTACCGAGGACCCGAGCCGAGGAACAGCAACCCTTCAATTCATCCAAGGCAATTGTAAAGGCGCCTTCCTCCCCAAGCTCAGTCTCGACGAAGAAGGAGTATTCCCACGGCTTTCCGGGAATCGGCCTCGATTCCAGTTTCTTCATATTAAGGCCATGCTTGGAAAGAATGGACAAGGCTTCAAACAGAGCTCCCGGATGATCACCTACGGTAAACTGGAGCGAAGCCCTGTTCACTGGGGCAGCAGACCGGAAAAGGGAAGCGTTCTCCTCCCTGCAGATAATATAAAACCTTGTATAGTTACGGGGGTTGCTTTCAATCCCTTCACTCAAGATTTCCATATCATGGAATCTGGCAGCCGGTGCTCCGGCAATAGCAGCTTTTGTCGGGTCGAGTGTCTTTTTCACGAAAGAAACAGACCCAGCGGTATCGAAGAAGGGCACAGCCTCTGCCCAAGGCATCTCGTTTTTCAAGAAATCTGCACACTGGGCAAGCCCTTGCGGATGGGAATAGATATGGGTAATCTGCTCCTTCTTTGTACCGGGAAGGACAATGAGGTTATGAATGATGCGAACCTGTTGCTCCCCGACCACCTGTATTCCTGGATGGCTGATGAGCAAATCGAGGTTATCGTTGATTGTTCCCCCCAGGGTATTCTCAACAGGGACTACCCCATAGGCAGCTTTTCCCTGCATGACTGCATCAAAAACATCGGCAAAGGATTTACAAGGCAGAACCGATGATTTCTCGTCGAAAGCCCTGCGAACGGCAAGTTCACTGTATGCACCACGTTCCCCCTGGAAGGCTATGGCTTGGTTGAAAGTAGAATACGCTTCTCCCTGTTTCTGGGTAAGGGAAGAAGGGATAATGCGTGGAATTCTCTCAAGCGATTTCCCGACAACAGGGGCAAGCGCCTGGATATCACGCATCAGTTTCTCAAACTGAGAGGGATAAAGAGACTGGGGACCGTCACTGAAAGCTTTTTCAGGATGGTCATGCACTTCCACGATAAGGCCGGAAGCTCCACTGGCAACGATGGCAAGACTCATAGGATTAACCATATCCCTGAGACCTGTAGCATGGCTGGGGTCCCCGATAACAGGCAGGTGTGTCATTTTCTGGACTACAGGGATGGCACTACAATCGAGCGTATTTCGGGTAGCACGCTCAAATGTGCGGATACCCCGCTCACACAGGACTATCTGGTCAGTCCCGCTAGCCATGAGGTATTCTGCGGCCATGAGCCATTCTTCGAGCGTTGCGCACAGGCCCCTTTTCAAGAGGACCGGCATACCTGTCTTTCCGACTGCCTTGAGCAATTCGAAATTCTGCATATTCCTTGCCCCGATCTGGAACATGTCAATATAGTTTTTCATGAGGTCAACATCGGAAGGACTCACGATTTCTGTGGTTACCGGCATGCCGTACTTTTCGCCGGCTTCCTTGAGGTATTGCAGACCCTCTTCACCAAGACCTTGGAATGCATAGGGGGAAGTCCGGGGTTTGAACGCCCCACCTCGTAAAATTACCGCACCGGCTTCACGCACCAGACCGGCAATGGTAGAAATCTGCTCACGCGACTCGATGGCGCAGGGACCTGCCATGACAGCAATCCTGTTTCCCCCGATCTTCACGTTACCGACCGTTACGATGGTGTCTTCTTTTTTCAGTTCCCTCGAGGCAAGTTTATAGGGTTTGCTGATAGGGACTACACTCGCAACACCGTCAAGCATCTCTACTTCACGGATATCGAGACCGCTCTGACCTACTGCCCCGAAGACAGTCTCTTCCTGTCCAATGATTTCCTTTACAGTATAACCTTTGTTTTCCAGAAAGGACCTGAGGCTCTCGCGTTGTGCTTCATGTATATTTTTCTTGAGTACGATAATCATGGGACAACGCTAGAATGTATCAAAAAAAAGGTCAAGGGAACATTGCCTTTTTCAGCTCATCATGGTATCAGAATTATCATGGAAGACCAATATTGGGTAGATTTGTTTTCCCGCTTTGGGTCAACGATCAAGAAGGAAGGAGGGAAACTCCCTTCTGTCTCGGCAATTGCCTTGGAAAAACAGGACCCTTTCAGGGTTCTTGTCTCTACGCTCATATCACTGAGGACCAAGGATGAGGTGACCTTACAGGCAAGCAGGAAACTTTTTTCCCTCGCAGATACACCTCATGCCATGCTCTTGCTTGGGCAAAAAGCCATCGAAGAAGCTATCTACCCTGCCGGTTTCTATAAGACGAAGGCAAAGAACCTACTTGCCATAAGCGAAATCCTGGAAATGACCTACAATGGGAAGGTCCCCTCTTCCAGCGAAAAACTCCTTCAGCTTCCGGGGGTAGGGATAAAAACGGCAAACCTTACGCTGAACCTGGGATTCGGGATCGAGGCAATCTGCGTGGATTGCCATGTACACCAGATTGCAAACAGGATGGGCTGGGTTGCTACAAAAACGCCCGAGCAGACAGAACAGGCCCTCCAGACTGTCATGCCAAAGCGTTTTTGGATTCCACTCAACGAACTTTTGGTCGTTTACGGACAATATATCTGTACCTCGGTAAGCCCTTGGTGCAGCAAGTGCAGCGAAACGGCAACCTGTTTGAAAAACGGGGTAAAGAAAGAGCGGTAAGCTTATGCCAAAGCCTTCTTGCATACCTCATAGGTGGCAAAAAGAACTATGAGATGATACATGAACATCTCTATCCAGGAAATCCAAGATTTGGCATCATATCCACGAAACCCCGGTGCAAAATCGGCAAAGAATACTATGGCAACCCAGATTACCAGAATCGCAATCATGCCACCTTTTACAAAAACAGGGGAAAGACCTTTGGCAAATAAGGGAACAAAAAGAAGGATGCCCCCTAGAAGGACTACCGTAGACAAGATATAGACCATTGCATCAGAGTCAAAGGCATTGAAAAGACTTCCGATAGCTTCAGAACTTCCCCCGTTGACCAAGCCCTGAAGACCCATGCTGATATACAGCAGGGCAATTACGATACGCAGCAGAACCGAAGAAGTTTTTTTGTCAGCCATTAAGAATCTCCCTGTTTGAACATATGATTATCGGTCAATACACATCCTTGACTACACGGGACACAGACTCTGCCTTGCCAAGGGTGTAAAAATGAACTCCGGGAACTCCGTTGGCAATAAGGTCGGTAGCTTGTTTCTTGCACCAATATACCCCAACCTCCTTCACATCCTGCAAGGTTTTTGCCTGGGAAAGCAAATCTACCAGTTCAGAGGGAAAATCCACGTGAAAGGTCTGGGGTATGGTCAAAAGGTCCCTTTTGCTTCCAATGGGCTTTATCCCTGGAATAATGGGGACCGTAATGCCGGCTTTCCTAGCTTCATCGACAAAACGATAATATACCGCATTGTCGAAAAACATCTGGGTAACGATATAACCGGCCCCGCAATCAACTTTTCTCTTGAGGTTTGCCATATCGTTGCTAAGGTTCGGGGCCTCCCCGTGTTTTTCAGGATAGCCTGCAACGCCAACACAAAAATTGGTTTTCTGCGGGTTTTTCAACTCATGGTCGAGATATATTCCGTTATTTAGGGCAATGATCTGGGAAACCATCTGATCGGAATGGTCGTATCCGCCCTCAACCGGGACAAACCGCTTCTGCCCTACAGGGGGGTCTCCCCTTAAAGCAAGCACGTTGTCTATGCCAAGAAAGTTCAATTCGACCAAGGTATCCTCAATCTCGTCCGCATTCATGCCACCGCAGATCAGATGAGCGACAACTGGGATATTGAACGTGTACTGGATCAACGCAGAAAGGGCAACGGTCCCTGGACGCTTATGCACCGTTTTCCGCTGCAACAGCCCATCGGGACGTTCGATATAGACGACTTCCCTCTGGTGGTTCGTAACATTGATATATGCCGGCTCGAAAACACTGAGTTGCCTTACGGTGTCAAGCAAGGTCTCTGCATTCCCCCCTTTAAGGGGAGGTACAAGTTCAAAGGTAAACAAAGGCTTTTTTGCCTGGCTGAGTATGTCTGTTACTTTCATGTTAGTTATTATTCCATACCTTGAAGGATTGTGGCAAGGTCAGGGGCGGAAAGCCCTTTTGCCTTGGCATACTGGTCAAGTTGTTCCTGCGATACGTTTCCGACACTGAAATATCTAGGGTCATCGCCCCCGAACACCATGGCACAGATACTTGAAGAAGGATCCATGGCAAAGTTCTCGGTCAAACGTACCCCGATTGCATCGGTAGCCCCGAGCAAATCAAAAATACCCTTCTTTTCACTATGATCGCTCCAAGCAGGATACCCAGGGGCCGGACGAATGAAGCCCAGATTCTTTGAACCCCACCGGTCTGCGAGGAACCGCTCGGTTTTTTCGGCGAGCACTTCCACCAACCGGTCACAGATCAGCTGCAAGGACAGTGCGCGGTAGTCATCCCCCTTCTCTTTGAGTTCCTTCAGATATTCACCGATGGAAAGGGAAGAACTCACCACAAACAACCCGACAGTATCAGATTCCTTTGCCACATAATCGGCAAGGCACAACCCTGTCGACTCATTGCGGAGAAAATGAAATTTTCCTGTACCGGCCGAGACAGTCATGCGGTCGCTTGTTGCAGGGAACAGTCCACATACAGCCTTGCAGCCGGATTCGAGAAGCCGGATGATTTGAGGATCGGCTAACATTTCCAAGGCATCGCTTATCAGTTTTTCAGATTCACTGGTTCCAACAGGGACTTTCCAGGAAGTGCTGTACATCTTCCAGTTAACCAACGGAAGCAATTCATCAAGGGCAAAGTGGTCGATCGTAAAAATCCCATAATTCTTTGCAGGTGTGCCCAAAGCTTTCTGCTGCACCAAAGAAAGCGCTTGGGTATACCCTACGGAAGGCAAGGATACGGCAGTCCTCGGATATCGGGCAAAAAAAGTATCGTTGCGTAACAGCTCATACCGTTTTGAGAGTTCAGCTAGATACTCACCTTTTTGGGCACCCACGACTTTCTGGGCTGCAAGGGCCATGGAAGAAGCATCCTTGGTCTGGATAACCGCGCTGCTATACAAAGGTGCCAGTTTCACGGCAGTGTGCAATTCGCTGGTGGTAGCTCCCCCTACAAACAGGGGAATGGTGCAACCATTGGCCTCAAAAAGGGAGACAACAGAGGCCATCTCTTTCAACGAAGGGGTTATCAGGCCACTGAGACCTACCAGGTCAGCTTTATGTTCCAAGGCAGATGCAAGGATTTTCTGGGGAGGAACCATAACCCCAAGGTCGATAACTTCAAAGTTATTGCAGGTAAGGATGAGATTGACAATGTTTTTCCCAATGTCGTGGACATCCCCTTTTACCGTAGCCATAACCGCAATCTTTTTCTTTTGAAAGCCTATTTTATTGTTTACATCAGTCAAATAGGCAGTAATCCTAGGTTCTAGGATATCAACAGCGAGTTTCATCGTTCTTGCACTTCGGACAACCTGAGGCAGAAACAGCTTGCCCTCGCCAAAGAGCTTCCCAACTTTTTTCATGCCATACATCAAAGGCCCCTCGACAAGTTGTATGGGATCCATGCTATCCAAGGATGCCAAGTCAGTCTGGAGGAACGTGTTTTCACCATGAAAAATGGCTTCAGCCAACCTCTCTTCCGGACCGAGTGACTTCCATGCCTCTTCCTTTGTCTTTTCCTTGGTTTGCGTAGGCTTGGTAAGTTCCCCGCTCAGGGCAAGGTCAATGAGATTTTGCCGCGCTTGGGCAGCTTTTGTATCCTCAGGAAGCAAAGCTTTTCCAATAATTGCCCGGGCATGGGGAGGAATTGAGTCAAGGTTTCTGTCTGCTCCTGGATTGATGATGGCCATATCCAGTTTCGCGAAAGCAAGGAACATGGCATGCATTGCATTTCTCAAGACATCGTTTCCCCGGAAGGAAAATGAAAGATTGCTGATTCCTCCGCTTGTATGGGCAAACGGAAGATTTTCCTTGATCCAGAGAGAAGCCCGGATAAAATCCTTGGCATAGAGATCATGTTCATCTATCCCGGTCGCTATGGAAAGTACATTTGCATCGAAGATAATGTCCTCGGGCTTGATACCTGCCTGTACCAACAAGTCATAGCTGCGCTTGGCGATCGCAATTTTGCGTTCATAATGGTCAGCCTGTCCTTTTTCATCAAACAACATGACTACCATTGCGCACCCATAGGAAGCAATGAGGCGGGCATGGGAAAGGAATTTTTCCTCTCCTTCCTTCAGGCTTATGGAATTCACAATTCCTTTACCCTGGATTTCCCCTAACGCTATTTCAATGACCTCCCAATCCGAAGAGTCAATCATAACAGGGACTTTTGAAACCGAAGGATCACTGGCCACCTGACGAAGAAAAGCGACCATGGCCTTCGGGGCATCTAACATTGAGGCATCCATGCAGATATCAATGACCTGTGCACCCTGTGCAATCTGGTTCCGGGCTACAGAAAGCGCTTCTTCCCAGTTCTCTTCCTTGATCAGTCGGGCAAATTTTTTCGAACCGGCTACATTGGTTCTTTCCCCTATAACCAGAAAGGACCCATCCCTGACTTCGAGTCTCTCCAACCCGGAGAGGACAAGAACCGGGGGCCTTTCGTTTTTCACATGCACCTTGGCCCTATTGGTGGCCTCTTTGAGAGCCTGTATGTGCTCAGGGGTTGTGCCACAGCAGCCACCAACGATATTCAGGCATCCTTTCCCTAGCACGGGAGCCATCTGGTCTGCCAATTGCCTTGGGGTCAAGGTATAGTGACCTTCTTTGTCAGGGAACCCTGCATTGGGGTGCGCACTTACAAAAAATGGGGATATTGCGCTCAGTTTTTCAATAAGGGGAACCATCTGCTCTGGGCCGGTTGAACAATTCAAACCAAGCGAGAAAATCGGGAAAGGAGCCAAAGAAGAAACAAAGGCTTCCAAAGTCTGTCCGCTCAAAGTCCTTCCGCTCAAATCGCTGAAGGTTACGCTTACCATGACAGGGACTTTGCGTTCCTTTTCTTCCATTGCTTTGAAACAGGAACGTATGGCAGCCTTTGCTGCAAGGGTATCGAAAACAGTTTCGATGAGAAGCAGGTCGACACCACCGTCAAGCAAAACGCCAGCCTGCTGCAAATACATTTCCTCGAAACCCTTAAAATCGCTTTTCCTGAAAGAAGGGTCATCGACATCAGAGGAAAAGGCGAGGCTTCTGTTGGTAGGTCCCAGGGTTCCTGCAATGAATGCGTACTTTTCCTGGGTACGTTCAAAATCGGCAGCAGCCTCCCTTGCTATTTCACAGGCAGCCCGGTTCAGGGTTTCCACTTCACTTGAAAGCCCATACTCCTCGAGGTTGAAACTATTGGCACAGAAGGTATTGGTAGTAATGATGTCGGAGCCTGCCTGCAGGTACTGTGTATGGATGTCAAAGATCACATCGCCCCTGGTGAGGGAAAGCAGTTCATTGCATCCGACGGCCTTTATGTCCTCCAGGTAAAAATCCTCATCTCTGAGACCTTGATTCTGAATCATAGTCCCCATGGCTCCATCGAGAACCAGAACCCGCTCAGAGAGGAGTTTCAAAAGATATTGCTGTCTATCCATACTTAGGTACGTACCTCCAACTGGCCGCAAAGAGCCAATTTGTCATCAAGTAACACAACTGCCGATATGATATCGGGCAGCTGATTCATTTCATTGCAAATTTCCTGTACATCGCGGGGGGTCTTTACCCTGTTGCAGAAAGCTGTTGCATAGGCATCGGCAAGGGCTGCATCGAAACAGGCTACCATAACGGCATCGGCTTTGCCGAAACTGTAGGAATGGCCTATCTTCCCCGATGAAGTACAGATACCAATAGGACTGTGAAGAGGGTCTACAACCAGAGAAAGCTTGCCTGAAAGTGCATTACCTGGTGCAAATAGTTTAACAGATAGCTCTTCCAGGACATCAATGTATAAATCCCCGCCATTCTCCACAACAATTTCCGTTAGCGCAAACCTTTCTTTCAGATAGCTGCCAACAGATTGCGCCACCGCCCCAGCCACGCTTGCCATGGGACCAGTCCCAGAGGCAAGGGAAGCCCTGAACATGGAACTAAGGAAAGGAGTTGCCACCCCTTTCTGGCTAATTGGGCTATAACTCGTCAGAAATGTTTTATCAGGATAATTGATAATCTCATTTCGGAGTTTCCTCAGGTACCTTGCCGCTTCCAAGGTAAAAGAATGCGAATCTACCGAAGATGGTTGAAATCCGATCCAGAGATCGCTTTCCCCAACTGAAAGGGAAACTGAATTGAAACGGGTAGCACCCATCCTCTGGCGGTAGGTTCGACTCTCATACATGCTTCTATGCCTCTTTCTCCGTCGAAAGTGCAAAAAGCTTCATGGGGCAGGCATGGACACAAAGTCCGCAGACCACACAAAGCGAAGCATCATAGGCAAGGTGCCAATCTTTGTCCATCGACAATGCTTTGGAGAAACAGACGGCAGTACAACTACCACAGTTGATGCAGCCAGCCTCTTCAAAGATGAGTTCCTTGACCATCTCGGAAACGGTTACGCCAACTCCCAAGAGCCATTGCACACTATCGCCAATGGCCTTCTCCGTTCCGGAGAGTTCGACAATAAGCTTTCCGCCCTTTCCTGAGGCCACATCGGCATTCAGTATATTGATGTCAACATCGTAGGTCCTGACAAGTTTCCCGACCAGCGGCAGCTCTACCAAGGTAGGTGAAAATCTCAAAGCATAGCGTTTTTTCATTGCATACCACCTTCACGGGGAATCAAGGGTTTGACAAAACTGTCCTGTGGAAACATTTTAACCGGTTCGCTGAGGAAGAATTTCCTGTCCCGTATCCAGCCGTTCAACTCTTCGGCAATTTTCCTTGCCTTACTCAACGAGGACATAGGAGCTGTCTTAACTTCTTTTCCATTGAGCAGAACAGAACCACTCTGCAGCTGCTTGTAGGTTACCTTACCCACAGTGGCATGGTCTGGAGTCCCATAGTCACTGATGACTGTTTCAATCTGGCTGTTATTGATAGCAAGGTGTTTTGCCATGGCAACGTCCAGGACAGGAATGGGAATCCCGATTCCTACAAACATCGAGACACCATATTTCTCGTAGTACGCAGAACGGATATATTCGGTGGACATTTCCTTGGCGTTCCCCACGACAGCAAGGGTAGCCCCGCTTCCGACTGGAATCCCGAATTCATTTCGGGGACGCTTCATATTGAACTGGGTTCCGTTCCAAATTACATATCCTTCTGTCCCACCAAGGAAGATTCTCGTTCCAAGGCCGATAGTCTTGAGATAGGGGTCGTTGAGAAGGGGACTCAATTCTCCACTGGTTGAGTAGGTTATGTTGTTATTGTTTGGCAGCAAACAGCCCATATACGTATACTTCATCTTGCTGGTACTGTTTGTTGCGGCTGCATAGTTCTGATAAGCATTACGAGGATTGAACAAGTAGAATTCGTTTACCGTATCTTTGTTGATCCAGGTATCGATTTCCTTGGTAGGATAACAATCAGTGCCCTTTCCCCGTGCATGGAGACGGACTTCCTTTCCCGCTATCAAATCCTCTATGACGTTGGCACCACCATAGGTGCAATCGAATTTCGACTCTGCGGTAGCCCCTATATAACTGTCTACAGCGGCAAGTCCTTCATAGATATTGACCCCGTTGAGGGTAATCTCTTCCATACGGATCCCAGGGGACCAGTGACCAAAATTAATCATGGCACCTGACGAACACATGGGGCCGAATGTTGCAGTGGTTACGATATCGACTTCTTGCGCAAGTTGCTCGATATCTGTTTTCTCAGCCATCCGGGAAAATTCCTCGGCTGTGACTACAACGACCGTTCCGGCTTTGATCTTTTCATTAATCTGGGCAACCGTTTTTGCCATAGAAACTCCTTCGATTGATACAATAGGCTTTCACATTGACAAACCGTCAATTGTCATTACAGGGATCAAATGGTAAGCGGGGACTTCGTAGGGATGGGCTTCTAACATTGCCTGGACGGCCGATGCCACATGTTCTTCATCCACAACCAATTCTAACCGCCACTCCTCAACTTGTTCAAGCGCCCCGACCTCTCCAATGAAGGGAGAACTACCTTTACAGGGCATAAACTGACCGGTTCCGAGTGTTTGCCAGCTGCATTGCTCATATCCGCCGAGTATTCCGGCCCCTGCTGAGAACAAGGCTTCCTTTACACATTGCAGGTGGGTTTCGGGAACATAACAAACAAGAACATACATCTTTTTCTTTCCCCTTTATTTAGATACTATAGCGATATGGTAAAACTAATCGTATTCCTCGGCAACCCGGGAAAGAACTACTCCAATACGCGTCATAACGTAGGGTGGATGCTAGCTGACCGGATGTACCCATCTACACTGTGGCAACAGAAATTTCATGCAGAGACTGCATCTGAAGGGGCTTTCCGCCTTATCAAACCCCAGACCTATATGAATGAAAGCGGGATCTCTGTCCGTGCCTGCTGTGATTTTTTCCAGATCAAGGCAGAAGAAGTTGTGGTTGTCCATGACGACCTTGAACTTCCCTTTGGTACGGTAAGAATCCAGAAAGGCGGGGGGCTTCAGGGCCACAATGGCCTCCGTTCGATTAAAACCCATCTTGGCAGTGACTGTTTTCTCAGGCTTCGCATAGGTATAGGAAGACCGCAGAGAGGGGATATTGCAACCTTTGTCCTGACCCCCTTTTCGAAGGAAGAGGCTCCGGTGTTGCCCTTGATACTTGGTAAGGCAGAAAGGCTTCTTACAGGTGATTTTTCAACACTTCCGGTAACAGATTCTTTAGAATAACCTCTCCACTTTTCAACAAAGGGGTTACAACATGTATATTGCATGATATACTTTTTGAGGAAACTTTCTCCCTATATGTGAGAAAACCACCATAAGTTGGGAGGCGTGAATTGATAGCACGAGACCTTCGCATTTCAATCCGTACACGGACTGAAATGGATTTTTTTTTAGCATTGTTTCCTTCAAATTCCGGTTTGGATGGCTTATATAAACAGGCAAGTGAATTGGCCCATACTTACAATTCCATGGTCCACAAACGACAGGGAAAAGAATACCTGTCAGCTGGAAGACTGCATGCAACTGCAGTTCTTCATCTAATCTACCAAACGGTATTGAGCAGATATCTTGAAGAGACCGAACCTGATTTCTTCACCCGACTGACAACGCTGGTTTCCAAAAACCATGCAACCCAGGATGTGCTGGCATTCTATGTAAAGGAATTCCCATCCCCTTTACTCATCGAGCAGGAGCCGCCCCTTACTTTTTACATGGAAGAATCCCTACGGGGTTACTTTGTGCACCAGGTAATGATAGAAAACCCCGCACTGGTAAAAGCGGCAAAGCCTTTTATCAGTCCTGAAGGTCTCTCGTTCCCCCGTGCATCCCAGGCCCTGACGGCCCTTCTTGGCGGTTATTCCCAAGGGGCTGCCCAGATGACTAACAGCGAAGAGGATATTTTCTCTTTTTTGACCCATCCTGCGAAACTCTATCCGGATTCGCTCACTGAACAGATCCAATTCATTTCAGAAACCTGGGGTGATTTCCTACCCTTCGAAATGACACAATTGCTTTTAAGGTCCATCGATTACGTACAGGAAGAGGATAAACCCCATTTCTTCCCAGGGCAGGACGCTGGAGGGAAAGGCACTACAGAAGTTCCCGACTATAGCATCATCATGGAGGAATACGAGGCTTTCTCCGCTGACCGGAACTGGATGCCGAATGTTGTCATGATTGCAAAAAGCTCGCTGGTTTGGCTCGACCAGCTATCCAAGTCGTATGGGTACCCAATTACTACCCTATCAGACATACCCGACCAGGAACTGGACCGGTTGCACCAGCAAGGATTCACGGCCTTGTGGCTGATCGGTCTCTGGGAGCGTAGCAATGCGTCCAAGAAAATCAAGAACCTTTGCGGAAACCCTGAGGCTGAGGCTTCAGCCTATTCCTTGAAAAACTATGAAATAGCCAACGCCATTGGGGGATGGCCTGCATTGGAAAACCTACGTCAGCGTTGTGCCGAGCGAAACCTCAGGCTTGCAAGTGACATGGTTCCCAACCATTGCGGTATCGATGGGGACTGGGTCTTTGAACACAGCGAATATTTCATTCAGCAAGATACCGCTCCCTTCCCTTCGTATACCTATAATGGGCCCAACCTTTCAGATAATGACCACATCGAGATCAAACTCGAAGACCATTACTATGATCGTACCGATGCTGCCGTGACGTTCCGCAGAAAAGACCTGCAAACAGGAAAAACCAGCTATATCTACCATGGTAATGACGGGACTTCGATGCCTTGGAATGACACTGCACAGCTCGATTACCTTAATGCTGAAACCAGAGAGGCTGTCTACCAACAAATCAAGCATGTAGCAAAAAACTTTCAGATCATTCGTTTCGATGCTGCCATGACCCTTGCAAAGAAGCATATACAGAGACTCTGGTACCCAACCCCTGGAAACGGCGGAGATATTGCAGGAAGGGCGAACTTTGGGCTTAGCGACAGAGAGTTCAATGAAAGGATTCCCCACGAATTCTGGCGAGAAGTCGTTGACAGATTGAGTGAAGAGCTCCCGGATACCTTGCTTTTAGCTGAGGCCTTCTGGATGATGGAAGGTTATTTTGTAAGAACCCTGGGAATGCATAGGGTCTACAACAGCGCATTTATGAATATGCTCAAGAACCAGGAAAACCAGAAATACAGGGAAACTATCAAAAATACCATTTCCTTTGAACCGGAAATACTGAAACGCTTCGTAAATTTCATGAACAACCCTGATGAAGATACTGCCATTGCCCAGTTCGGGGATGGAGATAAGTACTTCGGGGTATGTACGTTGTTGTCAACGATGCCAGGCCTTCCCATGTATGGCCATGGCCAAATCGAAGGCTACAAAGAAAAATATGGGATGGAATACCGCAGGGCCTATTGGGACGAGAAACCCAACCAGAACCTCATTGAAGAACATAGACGGAGAATTTTTCCTCTCTTGAAAAAGCGCTACCTGTTCAGCGGTATCGACTATTTCCAGTTATTTGACCTAGTCGACAATTCAAAAGTCCAGGAATCGGCCTTCTGCTATATCAACGGTACGGAAAACGAACGTGCAGTCGTGCTATTCAACAACCAATATGAAGCTGTCGAGGGGTGGATAAAAACCTCTTCCCCCAAAATGGTGAAACATAACAACGGGGAAAAATATACCGAAGAGGTTTCACTTGCTGAAGCTGTAGGGTTGACCGTTGGGGGACGGAGATATGTTTTATATGAATCCTTCCCAGAAAAACTCACCTACCTGAGACCCTCCCTAAGGGTTTTTGACGAGGGAGCACAGATTCATCTCAATGGCTACGAGGTCAAGATTTTCCTGCATATCAGGGAAGTGGAGGATATCGATGGAACCTACGGGGAACTCTATGCCTTGCTTGACGGAAAAGGAATCGCAAATATTGAACAGGAAATTCTGGCTCTTCGCCTGAGACCTGTTTTCAAAGTCATGGAACCTTTGCATAGCGAACAATTTTCAAAACTTTTGGTTGCCAGCATCCAAGGCAAAGCAACCCCCCAGCATGAAAGAAAGTTGATATTGACCCTTGCCGAGGTCTATACCCATCTCAATGCAATCGTTGAGACGCTGCATCCTTCCGCAATAAAGGCTCTGCCCTGTCTTCCCCTGGAAATAAACCCCTCACAAATGCTTGCAGAAATCCAACGGTTCACTACTCTCTTCAAGAAAGGGATCGAAAGTTCCTATTTTTGCCAGGGAGCCGCTATCATGGACGAGTTTCCGACGATTATGGCTGCATCGATGTTTCTCAAACCCTTCATTAAAGAAACTGACAGCATAGCTGATGCAATGAAAGCCAGCGACCAGCTGTTACTGCAGAGATTTTTCTCTGATTTCTTATCTGAGGCTGGATTTAGGGATTCACAGGCAAGAAAAGCCTGTCATAGTGCCGCAATCCTTGCCTCTGCAAGCTACGTTATCGCAGACACGGAAAACGACCCGAAAAAAATACTAGGGATATTACTGGAAGACGAAGCACTGAGAACGTACGCGAATTGCAATGAGTACCAAGGAATAACCTGGTACAAGAAGGAGGCAATGCAAGAGATTATTTTTCTAACGGCCCTGTCAATGCAGGTACTCAAAGGGAAAAAGGATACTTCAGCTTTTGTTCGGGTATTGACTGAAGCAGAAACCTCTGCCGAATACCAGCTCAACAAGTTGCTCAGTTAAGGTCCGATCAATCTGTGTTTATCCTCTTTGGCCTATGTTTGATTGACTTGACGCTACTGATAAGATACTCTTGGTAACTATGAAGACGTGGATAACTTATCTGGCTGCAACTGCCTTGGGGTTGGCTGCAACACTATTATTCGGGGATATGGAGACATTCAGGCAAGCGATGTATACCATCACTGCCCTTTTTGTTCAGGTTGGTGGATTCGTTTTGATTCCACTGGTTTTTTTTGGATTCTCATCAGGAATCGCTTCCTTGCGAAAAGATGCAAAGGGGGCGGTATTTGCCCGAACGTCCATACTTTGGAGTATTATCTCTACTCTCTTGCTTGCAATCTGCGGGGCTTTGGCATTTAGGCTTTTCCCTGTATCCTTCCCTGCAAGCAGCACAGCAGGTACCGATCCATCGGTAATAAAAACGGTAGCTAGCCAATCAATCTCGACGCTTTTCAATTCCATGCTTCCGGTCAACCCTTTCTATTCCCTGTCTTCTGCAGAAAGCTTCCTTCTTCCCGTCCTCGTGATCGCATGCATCTTTGGCTATTTTTTGAAGCCAAACGTTGAAGTTATCAGGCCAGCCTACGTAACCATGAATTCCCTCAGTGAAACAATGTTCCGTCTTGCCAGGTCCTATGCAATGATTGGCCATTTCTTCATCTTTTTCGCTTCTTCCTACTGGTTCTCCCGATTGCAGGCAGAAGGTACCATTTTTGTTTCTGCAAAATTTCTCCTGCTTCTGATGATTGCCACAGTAATCGTTGTCTTGGGGATATTGCCACTTCTCTTTTCCTTATTGACGAAATTCAAGGTTAATCCCTACAGATTGATATACCGGATGCTTTCACCTGCAATAGCGGCACTCTTTACCGGAAGCATTTTCTTTACCAGCCCCATGACCATCTCTCTTTCAAGGCATAACCTAGGGTGTCAGAAACGAGTCAGTGCCACGGCAGTCCCCTTGTATACACTTATTGGACGGGGAGGGTCGGCTATGGTCGCAACGGCAAGCATCTCATCCTTGCTCTATGCTGCCCTAGGGACAATACCTACTGGCAAAGTCCTTTTGTTCGTAGCCCTTTGCTGTGCAGGAGTCTCCTATGCAAGCTCTCTTTACCTGGGTTATGAGGTGTTCTTCATTGCAATCATTGCGTTGAAATGGCTGAAGATCGATCTATACGGTGCCGAAATGACACTCATTGGGATTATGCCTCTGTTGAACGGCATTGGGGTATTGATTGATTCCTTTGTTGCTGCACTGGGGACCAGTTATACGTGTCAGAGGATGGGGACCAGGGTTGAGACCGCCTACCCTGACATAATCTAAACTAAAATGGCAAAAAACGTTCGTTTCGTGTTATTGGCTATCCAAGGGATACTGACAATACTCTTTATCCTACTCATTTCCTATTCCCTGTATCTTGCCTTCGCTCAAGGGACGGAGGTTATGTCTCTGCTTCCATATTTTATCCCCGCCTTGATCCATTTGCTCATCACCTTTACCGCAGCGCTTTTGCTGAGCCTTTTCTATAGGACAAACATAGGGGCAGAAGCCCAATTCCTCCCGATATTGTTCTTGGTAATTGCATTGGAGAATGTAAAGATACTTCCGATATTTTTCAATTCTACCCATTTTTTGATGCTTAATTACGAGTGGATCGCTATCGTTTTCCAGTTTTGCTTTCTTTTTTCATCCTTCCTGTTTCTTGCCTCAAGCTTATTCATCCAGAACATGAATGCGACAAAGATGGGTCAATATGTATTCGTAGCGGCCTCTTGGTCACTATTTCTTTCCATAATCGTGCCTATCTCCACAAATGCAAGTTCCTATTACAAGGTAATCTCCATAGCAAGCAAACCGTTTGTAGCCGTTGGGGTATTTATAAGCCTTCTGGCTATCATGACGTTCTTGCTCTCATTCGTCCGGGACAAAGACCAGAGACATTTCCTCGCACGCTGTGTTTCATTTGCCTTTATCATTGCAGGAAACACTACGATAACGCTTGCCCAGAACCTGCCTACCATGATTATTGGTCTGGTATTATACACCTTCGGTATCATTACTTTGCTTCTGATTACTCGTACCTACCATATCTGGGCATAACGTATCATTGCTCTCGGTCAGATACATACCATTCAATAACAAAGATTCCATTGCCCTGGCAAATAAAGAGTAGTCTTGTACAAAAAAGAAAATCCTTCCTTGATGCAAGGAAGGAAAAACAGTGGAAGATAGCTACGTTTCTAGTATTGGAAGAGTATCAAGAAAGCGTAGCATTATCTGGAACTTTACCTTTTTGCTTTGCGCGAAAGGTGATCAGCGAGAAGACACACAGGGCAATTACCAATCCAGCAATATCGGCAACAGGGTCGGGAACCAGGAGAAGAATCGCCGTAAAGAACATCAAAACCCGCAATCCAAGGTTGAGGGGTAGCATGCACCAGCCTTCAAAGGAAGAAGCCATGAGCAAGACAGCAAAGACAGCAATGGCGATTGCATAGAGAGTCGCCCCTATTGATGTTTCCACTATCAGCAAGCCGGGGTAATAGATAAACAGGAAAGGAATGATAAACCCTGCGATACCAAGCTGAAAAGCCTTCATCCCGGTTCTCATAGAATCAGACTCGGCAATACCTGAGGCTGCATAGGCAGCCATGGCTACCGGTGGGGTGATAAACGAAATGATTGCAAAATAAAACACAAACAGGTTGGAGGCAAGGAGACCTATACCCGCTTGCAACAACGCCGGGGAGGCGACAGTCGCTGCAATGACATAGGCAGCGGTTGAAGGCAATCCCATCCCAAGGATGATACAGGCTATCATAGTCAAGAAAAGCATCATAAACAGGTTTCCATGCGAGAGCTGGAAAACAATCTGCGCAAAACGGACCCCCAGACCAGTCATACTGACAATTCCGATAACAATCCCTGCCGAAGCACAGGCAATGGTTACCGGTACAGAAGACTTTGCCGCATGTAGGCATACAGCCTTCAATTCTGCCCAGGGAAACCTGTGCTCATGGGCAAGGGTTCTCACTATACCGATTATCAAGATGGAACCGATGGCAAACAATGCGGAATAGCTTGCGGAAAAACCAAAACCCAACAGACAGAAAATCAAGACAGCCAAGGGCAGAAGGTGAAAATACCCTTGTTTCATAATTATTCTCGCGTTCAATAGTTTTGCATTTTTTTCTGGCTGGATCCCAAGACGGCCAGCTTCAAAATAGACAGCCGCACCCAGACTGAGGTAATACAATATACCGGGAACCAAAGCAGCAAGGATAATAGTCGAATAGGCAATCCCTGTCATATCGGCCATGACAAAGGCTGCGGCGCCCATAACTGGAGGAAGAATCTGACCCCCTGTCGAAGCAACGGCCTCCACGGCACCTGCATATTCCTTCGAATAGCCGACTTTCTTCATCAGGGGAATGGTGAAAGTCCCGGTCGTCACGACATTAGCTACCGCAGAACCATTGATAGACCCCATCAGGGCGCTGGATAAAACAGAAGCCTCAGCAGGGCCTCCTCGCATTTTTCCGGTAAGTGCATAGGCAAGGTCAATAAAAAACTTACCTGAGCCGAATTTATCCAGCAACTCCCCGAAAATGATATACAGCACTACAAAAGAAACGGCAGCCCCGATCGGCGTACCGAAAATACCTTCATTGGTCCAACAGACATAGCTGGTGATATATTCAAGGCTGTACCCGCGATGGGCGATTACATTCGGCAGATAGGGACCAAGTACCGCATAGGAGAGAAATACCAGGGCAATGACCGGAAGGGCAAGGCCGATAGCCTGACGGGAGGTCTCCAAAATCAGGAGAAGCAGCAGGAACCCTACGACCATATCCAGTGAAGTTATGCCCCAGATGCCTTTCTCACGGATGACATCGGGAGTTGTCTGTGTCAGGTAATAGACCCCGAGGGCCAAGACAACCAGTAAAAATATTGACGAAAAGATTTTTTTTCCGATAGGTTGTTCTTTCTGGAGGCGATAGAGATACCAGACAAGCATCAGGGAAAAAAGATGAATTACCCTGGACTGCATCACACTTACTGAGGTGTTCATGGTAATGTACAGGTGAAAAAGACATATTGCTACAGAAAGGATAAAAAGGATATGCCGCAGGGTTTTTCCTTTTACTGATTGCTGGTTTTGCACGGATACTATCTCCATTAATGAGAAAACTCAGAACAAGGGTAGTCCCTGGATTTCCTTAAAGGAATATCCAGGGCAACCCCATACCAGTTCGAAATTACCGGGACTCGGGGGGTATCAAGCTTTGATCAATGGTGAAGCCTTTTTCCCTGAAATAGGTAAGGGCACCGGGATGCATAGGTACAGAAAGCTCTGCAAGCGCAGTATCAAAGACAACCTGTTTTGAAACAGAGGCCGTGACACTACCCCATTCCTCTCTGTTTTCCCAGATAGCTTTCACCATCCGATATACTTCATCTTCGCTGAGGCCTGCTTTTGTCGATGTCAGCATGATAATCCTGCTGATAGGAACAGTAATTACCGAATCTACATTGGCATACGTTCCGGCGGGAATCTCAAAGCGAGTCCAGAAGGGGAACGCCTCATAGAAAGCGGGATCGGTAAAGGAAATCATCTTCACTTTTGCAGAGGTGGTGAGATCCATCAACGCGGCCGATTTAAGAGGGTGTGTACAAATGAATGCCGCAATCTTATTATCTTTGAGAGCCGAAACTGCCTCACTCTCAGGAATAAACTGCGGTTTGATATCATCGTACGACAAACCGTAGTAGTCAAGGATCATCCTTGCTGCCATTTCCCCGCCGGAACCGGCAGCCCCAACACCAATTGCCTTGCCCTTAAAATCCTGTATGCTGTTAATAGGACTATCGCTCAGGGCGAAAACCTGGATATAACTGTAGATGGTACTGAACAAGGACCGAAGATCATCTGCTTTCCGCTTCTCGAAATCCCCCTTGCCATTGAAAGCAAGCCAAGCGATTTCACTTTGCGAAATTCCCATCGCAAGTTTTCCAGAGGTAAGGTTCCTGACGTTTTCAACCGAGGCAGCAGTTGCTTCACCGGTACAGGCAATCCCCTCGACATGCTTGGTAATGGTCTCAGCCATAGCCACCCCCATGGGATACAAAGACCCTGCAGTCCCTGCAGTCCCTATGGAAAGCCTCTTTAAAGATGATCCTGCAACGGTAGAGGAACTCTCCTGTCCTCCCTGTGCAAAACCCCCTGTAATACAGAGCAGAAAAACCAGAAGTACCGAAAATAGTTTTTTCATGAAAATCTTCTCCTTTTTTCTAGATGCATTGTATGTCAGCATTGAGCGAAGTCATCAATTCAAAGAAGTTTGGGAAGGAAACAGCAGCATATTCGGCATTCTCAATTTCCGACGTTCCCTCGGCAATCAAAGCGGCAACAGTAGATGCCATTACGATACGATGGTCATGATGCCCTGAAATGGCTGTACCATGGAGATGAGAATGATAGATTGTCAGAGAATCAGGGGTCTCCTCAAACCGCGCACCCATCTTAGTCAATTCTTCCTTGATGGATTTGGCCCTGTCAGTCTCTTTCAGGCGACAGGCCCCAATGTTCTCAAGAACCGTCTTTCCCTGGGCATAACACCCAAGCACAGCAAGAATGGGGACTGCATCAGGTGTTCCGCTACAGTCAATCGTGATACCCTGTAAGGGATTTCCCCCTTCGATCACGATACCGCCCCTACCGTTATCAATAACAGTGACAGAGGCACCCATATCTTTAAGTATTTGCACAAAAGCAGTCTCTCCTGCGAAATCCCCAAGGTCAAGACCTTTGAAGGTAACTTTCGACCCTTTGGTTATGGCAGAGGCAATCATAGGGTACCCAGAGGAACCCCAATCGCCAGGAAGCGTATAGGTAAAAGCTTTGAACTTTTGATTCCCCCGGACAAAGAACTCGTCATATCCCCTGTTCTCAACCTCAATGCCGGCAATTTTCAGCATTCCAATGGTCATATCCACATAGGGGCGCTCAAGCAAATCGGTTTCTTCGATGGTCGTATCACCTTCAGCTAGGGCACAGGCACAGAGAAAGGGAGTCATCCACTGGGAGTTTACCCCAGGCAAGGAAACCCTCCCGCCTTTGATGGGACCCTTGACTACAACAGGCGCACTACCCGTACCACGGGTAGAGAAGGCTTTTCCACCGAGGGCATTGATTGCGTCAAGCATAGGCTGGGCAGGACGATAGCAAATCTGGTAATCACCGGTCAAAACACTGTATCCAGGGATTAGGGAACAGAGAGCGAGGACAAAATAAAAACCGGTACCGGAGTTCTCCGCGTCAAGAACACATGCAGGCACAGCCAGGGTTCCTCCGGTACCTTCAATAATCCATTTCGTATTGTCACTTGTATCAATTTTCGCCCCAAGGGCTCGCATCATGTTTACTATCGAGAAACTGTCTAAATTGGTAAGGGGATTGACCAAGGTCGAAACTCCTTCAGCAAGAGAACCGAATATGATTCCGCGGGCAGTTCCCGACTTGTTTCCTGGTATGGTTGCTGAACCCGACAGAGTTGAGGCTTTGACTATAAATTTCAAAATTACCATCCTCCAAAACTTCAATTGATTAACGTTTTCACTTAACAAACACAATCATACCACAGAGTTTGTATCTGTCAAATTAAATAAAATTTATTTTATTTTATTATATA
The DNA here is from genome assembly GCF_000236685.1 of Sphaerochaeta pleomorpha str. Grapes. Taxonomy (NCBI): domain Bacteria; kingdom Pseudomonadati; phylum Spirochaetota; class Spirochaetia; order Spirochaetales; family Sphaerochaetaceae; genus Sphaerochaeta; species Sphaerochaeta pleomorpha. The sequence continues at coordinate 2,090,504 of NC_016633.1, forward strand.
TTAATAATTTATATATTTTCTACTGCATTTATATTGAAATATATTCAGTTGAAAATAAAAGAACATATCGTAATTTTAAATAATATTGATTAACATTTCCATTATTTAATTGAGTGTTTCATTGTTCTTGTGTATACTATATGCCATGAGCAATACAGAAAAACCCCTCTATTCCATCAAGGACATTTCCAGACTCAGCGGAGTCTCTATCGCTACCTTATCCAGATATTTCAATGGCCAGTCCATTAGGCTTTCCAACGAAGAGAAAGTGAAGAAAGTGCTTGAAGAAACAGGATATCGACCGAGTATTGCGGCTCGTTTCATGAAGGGGAGCTCATCAGGGGTAATTGGATTGATCGTACCGGAGATTAACCATCCTTTCTTTGCCATGATCGCGGAAGGTGTCATGCAGGAAGCAAGGAGCAAGGGGCAATTGGTTCTCTGTGGTTCAAGTGCCGGTTCCATCGATATCGAAAGACAGGTAATCGACCAGTTTTCCCAGTCAATCCTAGATGGATTGATTTACATACCGGTAGCAAAAGCAGAAAACCTACCTGCAATCGAGAATTTCAGGAATCTTCCCTTGGTCATTACCGCCAGAAAGAATATCATCAAGGGGGTACCCCATATTTATCATGACGGGGAAAAAGGCGGCTATCTTTCCACTCGGTACCTCATCCAGCTGGGAAGAAAGCGAATAGGGTTTATTGCAAGCTTCTGGGACCCGCCTTGCGCAAACACCGAGCTACTCTCTTTCATGGAACAGCCTGCAAGCAACACCTTTTCCTCTGTCGACCGTTTCAGGGGATATGTAAAGGCCTTGAAGGAAGCAAACATACCCTATGACCCTGATCTGGTTGTCGTAACCGGCTACGGACATAAAAGCGGCGTCGATGCGGCAACCTCCCTCATCGGTCGTTTTTCAGGATGCAACGGGATCATTGCCATGACCCAGGCAGTGGCAAACGGTTGTGCCTCCCAGTTCAAGAGACAAGGGTATACAATCCCTTCCGATATTTCCATAATCCTCTTTGATGCAAACGAAAGCAAAGCAGACTATACGTTCACCAGTATAGAATTGCATTTGATTGAGATGGGAAGGGAGTCAGTAAGATCGCTTAATGGCCTCATAGAAGGGAAACCGGTAAGCAGCATCTGCCTTGACGTAGAGCTTTGTGTACGTGACACCACTGCAATATTGAAACACACCTAAAGACATTTCAACAATCTACCAGAAGGGAATCAAAAAGAAGCTTCTTGAATTTTTGCCCATCAATCTTTTCGATTATGGTGGCATTGGAACTTTTTCCCAACACATTCTGCCAGTCGATGACCAATTGTCCCTGGGTTACCGAGTCATCGCAGCTCATCTGGCAGAAAGCCTCTCTTTGCTTCTCAATAATGGATGGATGCAAAAATGCAATCATTGCCGTAGGATCTGGAAGGTCGAATCCAATACGCCCCCAATATTTAGCATTGAGTTCCACAAGGGTCTTGTTGCACCTTAACGCAAACCGTGAGGTCTCAGATCCTTTTTCAAGGGTTTTCATGTCCTTTTCGTTTAAAAAGGTCTCATCGGTACTCACATCCCATCCAATAAACTGTGGTTTCAGGTTTGCATCAAGGACAATCTGGGCGGCATGGGGATCAACAAACAAATTGAATTCTGCAACTGGGGTAATATTACCGATCTTGCTACCGGCTCCCCCCATGACCCACACACTTGACAGGAGGGAAGAAAGGTTTGGCTCCAAAATGGCAGCAAGGGCCAGATTGGTCAGGGGACCAAGGGTTATCAAGTCAATCTCACCGGGATATTTTCTTGCCAAGCTGACAATGGCATTGGCGGCATGTTCCTCCTGGGCAACCCCCTTTTGACTGGGAAGCAGCATTTCTCCCATTCCATCTGAACCATGGACATACTCTGAGGTGAACAACTCCTTACACAAAGGCTTTTGCGCCCCCATATAGACCGGAGGCTCATAGGTTCCAGCTTTTTCAATGCTGACAAAGGCATTCTTTACACAAAGTTCCAGAGGGAGGTTTCCCGCAACAACGGTAATAGCCTCAATCACAACATCACTTTGACGCAAGGCATACAACAAGGCAACCACATCATCAGATGCAGTATCAGTATCAATAACAATCCGTCTTCTCTGCATACTTCTCTCCTTTTCGACTGTCTTATGGTACAGTATTAAGGAATCTGAGAAAAACCTACAGGACATTTGTCCCAAGAAGGATCAATAGCATGGAAATCCCGGATCGTACGGCAACCTATGCATTTGGAAGACTTTTACAAGAACGGTTAAAATCAAGGCATTTTCTTCCAAACCAAAGAATTATTACAGAAGGCGAGAAGCTTGGACAGGTATTCCTCCTGTGCTCAGGCATAGTACGAGTGTCCCTTATTACCAGCCAGGGAGAATCGGTAGTACTCAGTATCGAACGTCCTCCAAGTGTTTTGGGAGCCATGGAGATGCTACAGGGAAATCTTTCCCTCTCATCAGTCGAAGCAGTCTCTGAAGTGACTTGCCTTTCCATGTCAGAAGAAGCTTTCCACCGATACGGGAACAATGACCTACAATTTCTCTCTCTCCTGGCAAAAGACCTCTCAGGGAAACTCTTAAAAACATCAGACCTTTCTGCAAGGAAAAACACGCCGGTACGCAACCGGGTCGCCTGGTATCTGTTGCATTCCTTTGACAATGGGGAAGTCCAGCTCAATAAAAATGATATGGCTTCATTTCTAGGCACCACGGAACGGCATCTAAACCGCCAGTTGAAATTCTTCAAGGACAGTGGGGTGGCCTGTTTTCCTACAATCCTGGACAAAGAAACCTTACAATCCTTTACCCAGGATGTATGAGTCCTATACTGACCAAAAAGGGTCATCCCGCTTCCACGGGACAACCCTTTTGGTCAGTTATTTAGCAAATATCACCCTACTTAGTTCAGGTTGATAATACTCTTGTCGTAATCCTCAGGGGCATCATATCCCATCAAGTTCATACAAGTAGCAGGAATGCTGCTGATTCCCAGCCCTGCATTCAGTTCCTTGGAGTATTCTCCATTGTATGCACTGTCAACGATGATACAGGGAACAGGGTTGAGCGAATGGGAGGTCTTCGACTGGGGATCCCCGTTTTCCTTGAACTTCACATCGCCGTTCTTTGCATGTTCAAACATATCGTCGGCGTTTCCGTGGTCTGCAGTAATTACCATGACCCCGCCAGCCTTCGATACAGCCTGGTAGATACGGCCGATTTGCAAATCCATGGCTTCCATGGAACAGACAACAGCCTCAAAATTCCCTGTATGCCCGACCATATCACCGTTGGGGAAATTCAATTTGATAAAGTCCCATTTTCCCGCTTCCACCTCAGCGATAACCCGGTCTGCAATCTCTGCACATTTCATCCAGGGCCTTTGCTCGAACGGAAGGATATCCGAAGGAATCTCTACATATTCTTCCAGCTTATCATCAAACTTTCCGCTCCGGTTGCCATTGAAGAAATAGGTGACATGGCCGAACTTCTGGGTCTCACTGATAGAGAATTGTTTGACAGAAGAGGCACACAGGTATTCTGCCATGGTCTTGTCAATAGCCGGTGGCTGGACAAGGTACTGGGCAGGAAGATGCAAGTCCCCGTCATACTCCATCATACCTGCATACTCAACGGCAGGACGGCGCTTGCGGTCGAACTCGGTAAGGTTTTCAGCTTCAAAGGCCTTGGTAATCTCCAGGGCACGGTCACCGCGGAAATTGAAAAGGATAACACTATCGCCATCTTCGATGGTACCAACCGGTTTCCCGTCTTTTGCAATGACAAACGGAGGCAGGTCCTGGTCAATCGCGCCGGTTTCTGCACGCAAGGTATTTATCGCCTCATGAGCGCTTGAAAAAGAACGGCCTTCACCAAGGACATGGGTTTCCCAACCTTTTTTCACCATATCCCAATTTGCATTATAACGGTCCATGGTGATTACCATTCTTCCACCGCCACTTGCGATCATGGCATCAAAGGATTCGTCGCTTAGTTCCTTCAAGAAAGCTGCGAACGGATCAAAGAACTCGAGGGCACTGAGTTCACCTACGTCGCGACCGTCGAGAAGCGCGTGGACCCTGACCTTTTTTACCCCGTCCGCCTTTGCCTGCAGGACCATTGCCTTGAGGTTCTCGATATTCGAGTGAACGTTTCCATCGCTAAGCAAACCGATAAAATGCAGGGTTGAGTTCTTGGTCTTGGTATTTCCGATCAACTTTGTCCAGGTATTGCCTTGAAACATAGCCTTGGTTTCAATGGAAGAGGCAACAAGCTTTGCCCCTTGGGCAAAGACGCGACCGCAACCCATGGCATTGTGTCCCACTTCGCTATTTCCCATATCATCATCGGAAGGGAGCCCTACTGCCAAACCATGGGCTTTCAGTTTTGTCCAGGGGGAAGTCTTGTACAATTTATTGAGGTTGTTCGTCAAAGCAGCGGCAACGCCGTCGCCTTCCTTATATTTTCCAAAGCCAACGCCATCCATGATGACAAGGACTACCGGACCCTTGCGGGAAATTTTCCCGTTCTTTTTCAATGCATCAACCATATCTGAGACTCCTTGTTCTTTTAGTTTTATTCTATAGGGGAAGCGTCGAAGCCCTCAAATACGCCTGGGCCTCAGCATCTACCAAATCCTTCAATTCTTCAAACACCCATTGGTGGTACTGGTCCACCATGGAAATCTCCATCTTACTGAGCATAGCCTTGTCTATCAATTTGCGTTCCAACGGACAAAGGGTCAATACCTCAAATCCATAGAACTGGCCAAACTCAGTTTTCACATCTTCCTGGACAACTACAAGGTTTTCTATGCGAATCCCATGTTTGCCTTCCTTGTACAGTCCGGGTTCATCACTGAGTATCATGCCGGGCTTCAAGGGGATATCGATGGGTTTTGTATTGATTACCTGGGGTCCCTCGTGCACATTGAGTCTAAACCCTACCCCGTGGCCTGTACCATGGAAATAAGTCATCCCATTCTGCCACAGGAATTGCCTGGCAAGGATGTCGAGCTGATAACCACAGGTTCCCTGGGGAAAGCGTACGGAGGCCAATGCCAGATTTCCCTTCAGCACCAATGTATAGTCGTGCCTCTGTTCTTCTGTAGCCTCACCAAAGAGAATGGTCCTGGTTATATCGGTCATGCCGAATTCATACATTCCACCGGTATCGAGAACAAGCAGGCCGTTTTTCTCAATTTTGGCTGAACTTTCTTTGGTAGCACTGTAATGACACATTGCCCCATGTTCACCAAAACCGGAAATAGGGCCAAAGGATTCACCAATACAGCCTTTATTCCGGAGCCTTTGTTGCAAAAGCAAATCAGAGACTGCTATTTCATCATACTGGGGGTTTTCAGTATCGAGACGTGCAAAAAAATTCACCATTGCAACGCCATCCAGCAGATGAGCCCTTCGCATACCCTCAAGCTCAGTCTCGTTTTTACAGGCTTTCAGGTCGGTCGTAAAATCCCTGCCTGTTACAATTTTAGCCTTCCCCAAAGCTGTGGAAACCAACATATTGGTCTTTTCGGGATTACAATACACTGTATCGCTTTCCTTGATGACCGAAGCTATTGTTTCACTGGCTTTTTCGTAGGGAACAATAGTCAAATCCTCCCCGACAGAAGCGAGAAGATCGGGGGAGAACCTCGAAGGATCGGTAAAAAGCCAGGCTTTATCTGTTCCGAGAAGCAAATAGGAAAGGAAGACAGGGCTATAGGAAATATCATTCCCCCTGAGGTTCGTTACCCAGGCAATATCATCAAGGGATGAAATAAGTGTATAGGTACAATTCTTCTGGACCATCGCCAGTCGGACCATGGTGGTCTTCTGCAAACGGGTGAACCCAGCAACCCCTGCCTCGAGTTCAAGAAGCGCTGTATTGGGCACTGCAGGTCTATCAAGCCATATTTCATCGAGATAGTCAGGACAGGAAATCAGCTCTACACCCCTTTCAAGGAAAGCCATTTCCATTTTTTCCTTTGCAGAAACCATCAGAGTAGCACCGTCGATGCCTACCTTGCTCTTCTCGTCCATTGTCTGGGCAAGATAGGAAACAGGGTCGAGCACGTTGGGAGTATCGAGTTTCATGAGGGTAAAACAGCTGTTTTCAATCTGTTTCGCTCCTTGGATAAAATAGCGGGAATCGACCCAAAGAAGCGCCTGGTCCTTGGTTATGACCACAGTACCGGCACTGCCGGAAAACCCACTTATCCATTCGCGACTTCTCCAGCGGGGGCATACATATTCACTCTGGTGAGGATCGGTTCCATTGACAATCCAAGCATCCAAACCTTCACGTTCCATAATCAAGCGTAATGCCTGAACCCTTTTATCTATAGTCTGCATCCCATTCTCCTTGTCTGATATCATACAGTTTTTTGAGATTTGTGTTTCAGCAAAACAAGGAAACCAATCCCAAAAAGAACCATTGCAAGACAAAATAACTGTCCCATAGAAAAATTAAATACCGATTGGAAGAGAGCAATATTGCTATGCTCTTTCCCCAAAGCCAGAACATACCCGATGTTTTCATCCGGAGACCTGAAATACTCCAGGACAAACCTCACAGCCCCATACCCTATAAGGTAGGAGCAAAAACCAAAACCGTGGGGTTGTTTTGTTCTTTTCGGGCGGATAACGAACCAAAGGAACAAAAACAGCAACACCCCTTCAAAGAGTGCTTCGTATAATTGGGAAGGGTGACGGGGCAAATTCAACAATTGACCCTGGGTATAGGGGATGGAAAGCGTATCGGCAATCTCCCTTACCCATGCATAATTTGTGGAAAAGCGCGAAGCCCCAGGAAATACCATTGCCCAGCTTTTGGTGGAAACCCTGCCAAACAGCTCACCATTGATAAAATTTCCCAGCCTGCCAAACGTATACCCCAATGGGACAGCATAACAGACAGTGTCTGCCAGATGCAAAAAATCCAACTTGTTTTTCCGTTTGAAAACCCAAGCCCCAACAACGGCCCCGACAAGTCCCCCATGGTAACTCATACCAGGCAAGCCTACGAAACTACCGTTCGAGAAAGGCCAGAAAATCATCCAGGGATGGGTCCAGTAATACCAGGTTCCATCATAGACCAACACCGAGAACAGTCGTGCACCGACAACAAGGCCGATGATACAGGAAAGAACCAGGTTCAAGGACTGGTCACTATCGAGGTTGATTTCCTTTTTCTGTGCCTGCAAACGAATTAAACCATAGGAAATCGAAAACGCAACCACATACATCAAGCCATACCATCGAAACGGCAAACCAGGGATTATTTCCGGGGAAATCCAACTGGGAAAGGTAATAAATAGGGTCATGCGGCAAGTGTAATGTGCAATACACACGTGGTCAATACTGCAAAGAGTAGCCACTTTTGCTATATTCATGTATATTTGGAAGTATGAAAAGAAATTCAATACCGAGTCTATGCCTCACTCTCTTATTGATCCTTACAGCAATTCCGGCTTTTTCAACCGGAACTTTGGAACAAGTAGTGGCATCACCGGTCAACATGACCCAGCAAGTGGTAACTGATGACAGGATCTCGACTGATATACAATCGATTGAACGCCTCTACCGATATGTCGACAGCATCTATTATGAGGATGTCGACAAAGAAAAAGTTTTTGAGGGCCTTGCTTCCGCTATGATTGCCTCACTGGGCGATCGCTATTCATTCTACATACCTCCTTCGGAGGCCGGTGATTATGAAGAGGGAAACATTGGCATTTATGGGGGGATCGGAACCTATCTCAACAAACCCTCCCCGGAATTCATGGATCCCAAAGACCCCTCATCCTACATGATCACTATCATAACCCCGTTCCCAGGGTCCCCGGCCCAAAGGGCAGGCTTGATGGCAGGAGACCTGATTAGCCATATCGATGGGGAAAAGGTAGATGATCTGACCAGCAGCGAAGCCAGCAAGAAGCTCAGGGGAGAACCAAACACTGAGGTAACGATAACTGTTTACCGGAATGGCTCATCCTTTGACCTGACGCTGAAAAGGGAAAAGATTTCGACCCCGACTGTGGAAGGCGAAGTCATCGACGGGGATATCGGGTATATAATCCTCTATGAATATACTCCCCAGACCGGCGTACAATTGCAGAAAAAAGTTACCGAACTAACCAAAAAGCAGATAAAAGGCCTCATCATTGACGAGCGCAATAATTCAGGCGGGGCTGTAGACGGAGCCTTACAGTCTGCAAACATTTTCTTGCCGGCAGGAAAAACACTGGTAACCATACAAGGCAAGAAAGGTACCAATAATGACCAACGCTATATTTCCACAGGTACCCAGAGTTTCCCTGAGGACATACCAATAGTCATTCTTACCAATGGAGGTTCGGCGTCGTCCTCGGAAATCTTTGCCGCTGCCTTGCATGACAACGATAGAGCCACTTTGATCGGTACAAAAACCTTCGGCAAAGGAATTGTGCAGGATGTGTTCAAATTCGGGGAAGGCTTCGCCCAGATCACTACAGCCCATTACTACACCCCTGATAATAAAAACATACATGGCCTTGGCATCGAACCAGATATCCTTGTCGAAGGCATTGAACTGAAAGACGAACAAATACCAGCGTATGAACAGCTGATGAATGACAAGGTTATCGCTAACTTTGCAAAAGAACATCCTGATTTTACCGTAGAGAATATCAGGTTGTTTGCAGAACAGAACAAAGATAGGGGAATAGACTCAGACATTCTCTCAATACTGATGAGAAATGAATATTATTCGAAGATCCCCTATGACAAGAGACCTCTCGGTGACTTGGTTTTCGATACCCAGCTCAAGCGCGGTGTCGACTTTTTAAGGACAGGTAAATGAGGCAATACCTCCTAGGGCCTTCCTTTTCGGGACAAACGACATTTACCGTTTCCAAAAAGGAAAGCCAGTACCTGACCAGGGTTTTACGAATCAAGGAAGGTCAATGCTTTGCCGGCATAGACCGTAACGGGACAATCTGGGACCTGCAGATGGAATCGGTCGGCAAAGAATCCTGCACTCTTTCCTGCCAGAAGGCAGCAGAGGGAAAAGCAAAACAGACAACCGATTCCATGCCTTCCTATGGAGGTCCCTTTCCTAGGATTTTTCTCTACCAATGCATTTGCAAAGGCAAAAAGATCGAACAAATCGTTCGGCAGGCAACTGAGATTGGGGTAGAGGAAATCACGTTGGTCCAGAGCAGATACTGTGTCAGTGATTTTTCCAACAAAACGGAAAAAACTGTCTCTGTCAGGGGCGAGCGCCTTGAAGCACAAATCAAGGAAGCCATACAGCAGAGCGGATCACCGATTGCGACGCATATCGGTGAGAAAACGATCAAACTGGAAGATCTCCCAAAACACTGGAATGACAGAGGCCTTGCGATTTTTTTCCATCAGAGTGAGATATCCCAGCAAACCAGCCTTGGAAAACTTCTGGAAACGGTCCCGATTTCGACCCCTATCGCTGTAATCATAGGCTCAGAGGGAGGATTCTCTGACGAAGAGTGTCTGTTTTTGGAAACCTCAGGTTTCAAACCGGTTTTATTAAAAACAAATATTCTCAGGGCTGAGACTGCTGCAACCTATGCCATTTCCGCCATACAGGTTTTACTGACTGAAAAAGAAACCCAATAAGAAAAATAAACCGTGACACCTCTCCTTGTTGTAGTGTAAATTTTTCCGTAACATTTTTAGAATATTTCCCAACGGGACCCCCTAGCAGATTAATATCTCATCACCTGGCAATTACCAAGGGAATCCCTCTGTATATTCAGGAGATTTGAAATGTCATGTATTATCATTTCAACGGATTGGAGATTCAAGGAGAAATTCAAGAACCGCTTTCCAAAAAACTTTCTCATAGCTTTCAGTTTGGCTACAAAATTGATTCAGTCGGCGGAAAGAGGTTTATTTGACGGTGACGACTATATTGTCGTAGATGAAAAACTGGGGAATTACAGCCAGACTTTCCTGATAGGAGAGCTGCAAAAGGCACACAACACCACAGAAGTCTTCCTTTTCATTGACAAGGGGAACCACGGCCCTGAACTTCCATTGGTAGACTTCCCTATAAAAATAGTGTTCAAGGACTCCCTGGATTACCCTAAGTTTTTCGAATCCCTGGAAGCATCCCGCGCTTCAACAGGCCAGAGGGCTGAACAAACCAACCGATGTTTTCGTAATTGCCTGATAGGCGAAAGCGATTGCATGCATGAAGTCCGGGAAAAATTGGCTTTGTACTCCATTTCCCCCTGCTCGATACATCTCTGTGGCGAAACAGGAACCGGCAAAGAAATTGCAGCAAACTCAATACATTCGGCAATGTATCCGTCGAGAAACATAGTAAGTATAAATAGTTCCCTACTGGGAGGGTCTCTCGGGGATTCTATATTTTTCGGCCATGCAAAAGGCGCTTTTACCGATGGAAGAACCGAAGTCCAGGGACTTGTAGAGGAAGCCAACGGTTCGAGTCGTTTTTGGATGAAATAGAGAACCTTTCCTTAGGTTCTCAGGCAAATATGCTCAGGCTTCTGGAAACGGGACAATACCGAAGGCTGGGAGACCCCCAGATACGATATTCCTCCTTCAGGCTCATTACGGCATCAAACAAGAATCTCCAGGAATTGATTGAAAGAAACCTCATCAGGAGAGATTTCTTCTATAGGATTACCGACACAACAATCAGGCTTCCCCCCTTACGGGAACATAGGCAAGATATTCGGGAACTGACAGATTTTTACCTACAAAACCATTTCCCTGAAAAATTTCTCGATAACGAAGATTTGATGCTTTTCGAACGGTATAACTGGCCTGGCAATGTACGGCAACTCTTCTCCACACTCAAACGTTGCGGGGTAAGAAGCGGGGATAAAGCGAGGATAGAAGTAAGCTTTGAAGACTTCGTCTAGCATTGGATTATCCACCAGTTATCCACAAGCCAAATTAGTTTGTCATAAGTTCTTAGATGATATTCCCTTGTTTTTAAATACAGTGTCACCAAGAATTATCTCATACTGAAAGTAAAAGGACAGCTTGTGGATAACTTGTTAACAACTTATGAAAGCAACACTTCTTACAAACCTTTCCAACCTACTAAAAACCTAATAATAATTATATAGAAACTAAAGCAAATCTGTTACAAATTAAAATAATTAATTCTTTACAAAGGAATTAGTTGTCACTTTACCTGTATGAGTCAAAATAAAGCCATTGGTTATGCTCTCCTTCTGGCTGGGAAAGGGTCTATACAAGGTGTTATTTTTGTCTTGTGGATAACCTGTGGATAAGTATAAAAGATTATATAGGAACTCTAGTAAAAACAGGGACTTACAATACCTTTTCAATAGCAAGACCAAGACCAAGGAGTTTCTGGGAAAGAGCTTCGTATCCCCGTTCGATCTGGTATATATTCTCAATCCTGGTGACTCCCTCAGCACAGGAAGCCGCAATGACAAGAGCCATACCTGCCCGGACATCGGGACTTGTCACAATTGAGCCATGCAACCTACTCGGACCATTCACCACAGCACGGTGAGGATCACACAAAATGATATCGGCACCCATACGAATCAGCCAGTCGACAAAAAACATTCGTGACTCGAACATTTTCTCATGTACCAGGATGGAACCTTTCATTTGTGTCGCACAGACAGTAATGATGCTTAAAAGATCCGGGGGAAAACCCGGCCAAGGGGAATCATCGACTTTCCCCGTATGTCCACCGACTTCCCTGTATAACAAACGTTTCTGCTTTCGGGGAATAAGAATTGAGGTAGGCCCGTCGATGAGAAAATCCAACCCTATGCGTTGGAAACCCAAGCGAATCATCCGAAGATGTTCAACTTGGACACCCCTAAGCAAAATTTCTCCGCCGCTTGCACCTGCTAAGCCGATGAACGACCCGGTTTCCATAAAATCGCTACCGAGGGTAAAGCTACAGCCATGCAGTCGTTTCTTTCCTGTGATTCTCAGCAAATTCGACCCTATACCTTCGATCTTGCAACCCATCAGGTTCAACATCATGCACAGGTCCTGGACATGGGGTTCACTTGCAGCATTCAAGACAACGCTTTCCCCCTCGGCAAGGGATGCAGCCATTATCACATTCTCGGTAGCCGTAACAGAAGTCTCATCAAGAAAAACGGTATTTCCTTTCAACCTGGAATGATTTGCATGGATATATAAAGAACCATCTTCCTCGAGACTGCAGGTAGCATCCAACGATGAAAGACCCAGAAAATGGGTATCCAACCTCCGCAATCCGATAACATCTCCCCCCGGAGGGGTCAACCTCGCCTCTTGGCATATTGCCAGCAAAGGACCGAGGAACAGGATGGAACCTCTTACAGCCTCTACAAGCTCTTCACTGAGAAACCCTTTGCGTGTACCGCTGGTGATGTCCAGGGTGTGGGAATCGACAACTACTACCGAAGAACCGATACCTTTGAGAAGCTTACACATGACAGAGACATCCTCGATGTCAGGTACATTGCAAAGGCGGACGGTATCGTCGGTAAGCAACGTGGCGGCAAGACAAGGCAAGGCGGCATTTTTATTGCCACTTATCGTTATTTCACCACTGGCAGGTTTACCACCCTTAATTAGATAGGCCCCCATCGTTATCCCCCAGACAATGGTACCTTCTCAGCTAGGAATTAACAAGGCCGATGTTGCTACAATTCATAAAAGGGTGGTACTATACCTATACATGAAGCAAACGGAAAAAAGGGTCTATGGCATTGGCAACCCCCTCATTGACATCATAGTTAGCGTCGAAGAGCAAGATCTTGTAGATCTGGGGATCCATAAGGGAACCATGGCTCTGATCGGTGAAGAAAGGATGAAAGAACTCCTTGCTTTCAGCAAAACAAAAGAAACCTCATTTTCATGCGGGGGTTCATGCCCGAATACAATCATAGCACTTGCTTCACTGGGGATTGAAACCACCTTAGCCGGAAAAATCGGGAATGACGAGAATGGCGAAATCTATGAAAAGAAACTGAAAACCTTGCAGGTCAAGGATGAACTGGTGAGGACTGACAAGCAGCCAACAGGTTCCACCGTCATTCTGGTAACCCCGGACAGTGAACGGAGCATGAACACATTTCTCGGGGCAAACCGCCTTTTCGACGAGAATGATGTAAACACAGAAACGGTAGGACAAGCTGATTTCTTCCATTTCACCGGGTACATGTGGGACACGGAAAGCCAGCAGCGCTCCATACGCAAAGCCCTTGCCATTTCCAAGGAAAACAACACAACCGTATCATTTGACATTGCAGACCCCTTTGCGGTAGGGCGATATCGTGAAACGTTCCTTTCCCTTATCAAAAACCAATGCAATATTGTCTATGCAAACAGGGAAGAGGCCAGGATTCTCTTTGATAATTACGACCCCTACGAATGCTGCAGGTCAATGGGGAAACTCTGCGAGACTGCAATTGTAAAGAATGGAAAAAAAGGTTCCTATGTCTGCCATAACGGTTTAATCCATACTATTCCGGTAAAAGGTCCTGTGATACCGGTGGATACTACAGGCGCAGGTGATGTCTATGCAGCAGGTTTCCTCTATGGTCAATGCCATAACCTAAGCATTGAAGACTCAGCGCTTATAGCATCGATCCTCGCTGGACAAATCATTACCCAAAGGGGTGCCCAGTTCTCAACAGAACAGGCAAAGGTGCTGAGAGAAATGCTAGATTCAGGATTTTGGTGCGACCTTTGAAAAAGGCTTTGCCAGGAAAAGTACCGACAAACAGCCAAAACCCGAAACCAAAACCCAGTACAGACTGATAGAACCCCATTTCAAGACAGCTAGGGCCACCATTGCAGCAATCAGGCCCCCAATTTGCATCAGCATGGAGTTAAGGCTGAGGGCGGAGGAACGTACCGAAGAATCGAGAGCAAGGTTGAACAAGACACCCCCGACAACGGAGACTATGCCAAGCAGAAAATATATCAGGGCATAGGCGATACAGAAAGTGACAACATTCCCACTTACAGCAAGTATCATTTCCATTCCAAACGTTAAAAACAAACCAATCAGGAAAAGACAGTTCGCCCGACTTTTTTTCAAAAGGACCTTTGCCGAGAAGGCCCCTGCAACACTTGCTACAAAAACCATGCCTCCAACCAAGCCAAGGACCCAGAGCTTTCCATTACTGGCAAGCAGCCCCTTCAAAAATGGTTGCCAATAGCTTTCAAGGGAAGCAAGCAATAGTCCCTGCATGCCTGTATAGGTGATAAAATACACAAGGAAAGGTTTCCCCTTTACCTGTAAAAAAAGCAGGGAAGCCTGTTCTCTAAGTGCAACGCGAGGAAGTCTCGGATTCTGGTCCTTTTCGATCAGAAAACTCACAAGGATGCAGTTGAAAAAAAGCAGAGCCATCCTTACGACCAGGACCAGGTCACATAGATGGGCCCCTTCCCTTCCCTTGGCAAGAAGATACCCTCCGATAAAGGAACCTACAGCCAGGGAGACACTCGTACAGATATCCATTGCTACCATTGCATTCTCGAGTTTCCCATTATTACCCAGTTGGTCCTCTATAAGCAGGGCATCGAGGCTTCCGCTTCCAAAAGCCCTCCCAAGACCAGTGAGTGAGAATCCCAAAAGAAGAAATCCAACCGACGGGGAAAAGATACAGAGGGAACCAAGCAGAGATAAAACCTGCCCGGCCTGATAGCTGTTCCTTCTACCTTTCGCATCACAGAATATTCCACTGGGAACTTCAAACAGGAGCATTGTCCCCGAATAGCAGAGCATGGCTAATCCAAGGTAGAATAGTGAGTACCCTTTGCTTACCACCAAGAGACCCATAGCGGGAATCAACAATCCTGTAGCAACCGACCCAAAGGAAAGAACCAGAAGGTACGGTCCTATCGTATTGCGCCTAACCATGGTACAGCACCAAGGAGTACACAAAAGGAATGGTTTCCTTGTTCTTCTCTTCATGTTTTTCTATGAATGATTCAATGATCTCATTCAAGTGATCTGCTTGGCTTTGGGTAAGATGCAGGACACCTGTTTTAATATCAGCCGAAAAGTGACCGGAATCTTGGTCAAAATCCTTTATTTTCTTGAAAAAATCATCCTGGACTTCCTTCAGCAGATTCTGGGTTACCACTTCCCTCTCATCCCCCTGCAAACCTCCGAGGCTGACTGTGACCAGGGTTTTCCGGTAATAGGTGGCAGTAATTCCATGGATCAATTGCTGGCGGTCCAGCTCGACAATTCCCAGTTCCACAAGTTTGAGGATATGGTGCTTTGCACTCGAGCTGGTAATTTCCAAGGCATTGGCAACCATTTTAGGGGTCATCGGTCCATTCACGGAGAGAAGCTGAAGAATTTTCTGACGGGTGGGTTGCATGAAGATTTTCAACTGTTCTGTAGTCGTAAGGGTTATTGTGTTCATAACAATATATATAACATAACATTTATTGTTATGTAAAGAATAATGATGCTTCTTTTTGTTTTTATATACAATTTCTACCACTGTCTAAAAATAAGGTCTAAAAATAACGTTTTTTTACTTGCATTAATCACTATATCTTGTTATCATCCCAACAATGACGTCGATTTGACAGCCTCCCGGCTTGCAGACGTCAATAAAGAAACTTGCTAAAAGGGGAGCGCGGTCTATTTCCGCCATATATCCCCCTTCCGCAGTTCCTAAAGGAAGGGTTTCATGTTAGAAAAAGGTTCTCATATCTTCACTTCGGAATCAGTAAGTGAAGGACATCCCGACAAAGTCTGTGACCAGATTTCAGATGCAATTCTCGATGCTTGCCTTGCAGAAGACAAGAATAGCAGGGTAGCCTGCGAAGTATTTGTCACTACAGACAGGGTAATCGTCGGAGGTGAAATCACCACCAATGCAAAACTTGATATTGAGACAATCGTTCGTACGGTAGTCAAGGAAATCGGATATACAGAAGAGGGGATAGGATTCGATTACAAGACCCTTACGGTCGAAAATCTCACCAAAACACAATCAGCAGATATCTCTATGGGCGTTACCGCAAGCAGCAGTCTCTATGGGGAGCAAGGCGCAGGCGACCAGGGAATGATGTTTGGATATGCCTGTGACGAGACTCCGTCCTTGATGCCTGCCCCTGTGGTCTGGGCCCATGAGTTGCTTAAAAAGGCTACCGAGCTGAGGAAGTCAGGCAAAGCCCCGTTCTTACGTCCCGATGCAAAAAGCCAGGTTTCCGTTGTCTATTCAGACGGCGTTCCCGTTCGTATCGACACTGTTGTCATCAGCCACCAGCACTCAGAGGAGGCCACAAGGGAACAATTGACTGAGTTCCTAACCGAACAGGTTATCCAACCAATACTGGGACCTACTGGGATGCTCGACAAACAAACAAAATTTTTGATCAACCCCACTGGAAGGTTTGTTATCGGAGGTCCCGCCGGGGATACTGGTTTGACCGGTAGAAAAATCATTGTCGACACCTATGGCGGGATGGGAAGGCATGGCGGTGGAGCTTTCAGCGGCAAAGACCCCTCAAAGGTAGACCGGTCTGCAGCATACATGGCACGTTTTGTCGCCAGAAACCTGGTGGCAAACGGTCTCTGCCATCGTTGTGAAGTACAATTTTCCTATGCCATAGGCGTTCCTTATCCGATTTCGATCTATGTAGACACCTTCGGGACAGGGGTTATGGACGACACAGAGCTTGAAAAACTTGTGAAAAAGAATTTCGATCTTTCACCTGCAGGTATTATAAAAACCCTGGACCTAAAGAGACCAATCTACCGTGCAAATGTCAATTATGGGCATTTCGGCAAGAAGGATGTTCCCTGGGAAGAAACTATCACTTTGAAAAAGTAACGATAGCCCCCTGGAAAATCTTGAGTTCATCTATCCATCCCTGCACCTCGAAACAATCAGGTGCAGGTGTATGGATTTTTTTTTCCTCATCCTTCTTGTAACAGGCAGGGAGCCTATACCGATTCAGGCGCCAGAGAG
Organism: Sphaerochaeta pleomorpha str. Grapes; assembly: GCF_000236685.1. Classification (NCBI taxonomy): domain Bacteria; kingdom Pseudomonadati; phylum Spirochaetota; class Spirochaetia; order Spirochaetales; family Sphaerochaetaceae; genus Sphaerochaeta; species Sphaerochaeta pleomorpha. The sequence continues at coordinate 2,107,526 of NC_016633.1, forward strand.
GAACCTTTGGCATCTGGCAGGCAATCTTGCGCAAATCCGTTTTCCCCAAGGTAGGGGCAACCGTTGTCCTCGTTTCCCAACAGATGTTCGAACCCTTTAGTAAAGAAAGTGATTCTATGACTGTTTGGGGCCTTGCCCCTTTTCCACAGATTTCACCATATCTTTCCCAAGGTGCCTTTACATCAAGGGCAATATAGTCGACCAACTGTAAAAAAAGCAGTTTCTCCAGAACCTCCGGAGAGTTGCCATTGGTGTCAAGTTTAACCAAAAACCCCTTCTCCTTGATCCAGGAACAATAGTCGGGCAAATCGGGCTGAAGGGTTGGCTCACCACCGCTGATGACCACCCCTTGCAGTAAATCTTTCCTTGAGTCCAGAAATGTTCCCACCTTTTCTTGCCCGAGCAAAGTTCCCTTGGAAGCAACCAATTCACGGTTATGGCAATAGAAACAATCGTAGGAACACCCTTGGGTAAATAACACACAGGCAATTTTACCCGGATAATCCAGAAACGTAGATTTTACCATTCCGCCTATGTTCATTGCGCTTTCACCCTATAGGTTTTACGTTGGCGATATTCTTCCCGCTTGCCTTGGTGGAAATCCCTCACGGGTCTCAAATATCCTACGACACGGGTCCACACCTCCGTCTCTTTTCCACATATCGGGCATGTTTCCTGTTCACCTACCAGATACCCATGCTCTTCACAGGTGGAAAAGGTTGGGGTAATGGAAATATAGGGAAGTTTGTAGCGGGTAAAGACAGTTTTAATCAGGGTTTTTGCGATAGTGATATCATCGAGTCTTTCCCCAATGTACAGATGTAAAACCGTTCCCCCTGTATATTGGCACTGGAGGGCATCCTGTTTTTCCATTGTCTCGAAAATATCATCTGTATATCCGACAGGCAACTGGGTTGAATTTGTGTAATAGGGGATTTCGTCACCCGCTGTGATAATCTCGGGATATTGTTTCTTGTCGAGACTTGCCAGATGATAGCTGGTACCCTCAGCAGGAGTTGCCTCAAGGTTATAGTAATGTCCGGTAAGGTTCTGATAGGATTGAATCGTCTCTCGGAGCAAGGCAAGTGTCCTTAAGGCAAACTGCTGTCCTGATTCCGTGGTAAGGCTCCCCTCATCACCAAAAAGGTTCAATCCCGCTTCCTCCATACCGACCAACCCAATGGTGCTGAAATGGTTTGCCCACCAGCAACCTTCCCTGTCTTTGATGTCCGACAGGTACCGCTGGCTAAAAGGATACATTCCCCTTGCAGTCTCCAGCTCGATCACCTTTCTTTTCAACTCGAGGCTTTCTCGGGCTAAATCGGCAAGCTGCACCAGTTTTTCCCTGAATGCAAGTTCATTCTTTGCTTCATAGGCAAGACGTGGGAGATTCAAGGTCACTACACCCACAGACCCTGTGAGGGGATTGGAACCGAATAAACCTCCCCCTCTCTTGCGGAGCTCAGAGGTGTCGAGGCGAAGCCGACAACACATGGAAAGGGCATCTTCGGGGGAAAGGTCGCTATTGATATAATTTGAAAAATACGGGATCCCATACTTGCAGGTCATTTCCATAATGGCATCTGCAACACATCCGTCCCAGGAAAAATCCTTGGTTATGTTGATTGTAGGGATGGGGAAGGTAAAAACCCTTCCACTTGCATCGCCATCCATCATCACCTCACAGAACGCAAGATTGAACATATCCATTTCTGGCTGGAAATCGCCATAGGTTTCCGCTTGGGCGATTCCACCGATGATTACACTCTGGTCCTTCAAGGTGGAAGGAACTTTAAGGTCGAAGGTAAGGTTGGAAAACGGACACTGGAAACCAACCCTGGTAGGGACATTGAGATTGAATACAAATTCCTGGAGGGCCTGCTTTACCTCCTTTTTTGAAAGTCCGTCATAGCGGATAAAAGGAGCGCAGTAGGTATCGATGGAAGACCAAGCCTGGGCCCCTGCACTTTCCCCCTGGGTCGTGAAGGTAGAGTTGACTATTTGGCCTAAAAACGAACGAAGGTGTTTTGCTGGTTTTGAAGAAACCTTGCCACTGATTCCCCCGAAACCCATCGAGAGAAGCTGTCTGAGATCCCAGCCACAACAATAGGGCCCAAAAAAACCAAGGTCATGGATATGGAAGGCGCCTTGCACATGGGCTTCCCTGATTGACTGGGGATACACCTCATGAAGCCAATATTGTTTGGTAAAGGTTTCCCTGATGTAATTGTTCATCCCGTTGACCGATTTCCTGGTGTTGGCATTTTCCTTGATCAACCAGTTCTCGTCATCAAGATAGGAACGGAACAGGTTTGTAGTGGCATCTACAAGTACCTGGCCTTCCCTGATTTTTCTTCGTTGTTCACGATAGAGAATATAAGCCTTTGCGGTGCTGGCTGCATCGCTTTCGATAAGCTGTTCTTCTACCAAGTCCTGGATGGTTTCGACATCAACATGGTCTTTGCCCAGTAGGTTTGCCTTATGCAGAACCTTTTGTGCAAGAAAATCCGCATCAACTGTTTCACCGGACGCTTTTGCAGCCTTTCCAATTGCAAGGGAAATTTTCTGTCCATCGCAGAAAACAACCTGCCCGTCTCGCTTAACAACATGGGTAAGCATGGGTTCCTCCTGCCGTGACACAGGACAGACGTGGATACAGGTATCCACGCCGTTGTCATGCATCGTGACGGCGTGTCTGCATAGGGAGGTCTTCTGGCTCAGGTTCCTCAAATTTGGCTTCCTTCCCAGATTTCTCCAGTGGTTCTTGCCAAATTCTCACCTTTACAGCGGCGGGACCGCGTGGGCATTCATACCCAACTTCCCTTTTCCTATACACACAACATATAGTGTTTTGTAATCAAATATACGCTATTAACAGTAGCTTGTCTGGTATCCTTTGTCAATTGAGTTTTTTAAGGACAGCGCTTAATCGCAAAACAAGCGATGCTCTCGCATCGCTTGCCTGTATCGTTCGGAAGATTTTGAAGCTTATTGCATCATGGGAATTCCGTTATCCCTTTTACTGGAAATACGAATCTGTTTGTAAAGGCCATCGCCTTCGCTCTTTGTATCCACTCCGCCGAAATCATTGAGAGCTGTATGTACAAGTCTCCTTTCATACGGGTTCATGGGTTCAAGCAAACGACTTCTTCCGCTTTTTTTGACCTGTTCAGCCGTTTTAAAGGCCATTCTGATCAACTGTTCCTCATGTCTCATCCTATAGTTTTCACTATCGACAACAATCTTCTGGTCTGGATCGATCTGCCCTGCAAATACATTTGCCAGTAACTGGATTGCATCAAGGTTCTTTCCCTTGCGTCCGATAATGATACTGGAATTCTCACTATCGATATTCAGTCCAAGCTTTCGTTCTTTGCGGAAACCAACCGTAACCGACGCTTCATAGCCCATCTTCTGGATCATGGTAGAAACAAAATCGATAACCTTCTGTTCCAGTTCACTATTGATTGGGGCATCCCCTTGGGCGATATCTGCAACCGGACGGTTGTACATCTGGTTTTCAAGGCCATTGCCTTCATCAAAGTGAATCCTGATCTTTACATTGCTTTTTTTGAAAAGTCCCTTTCTGACGGGCTCGACGATTTCTACATCGAAATCTTCACGTTCGATATGCAATTCTTCAATTGCTTTCGCAATTGCGTCCTGCTCGGTACGTCCTTCGAATTCTTTCATCATATATTATCTCCGTATTGGGAGGGACAACCCCTCCCAGTGTTAAAAATTTCTTTTGGAACGGGGCTACCTCCGTTTTCCCTTGGAACCTTTGTTCGTGGGAAATTGTTTTACTTTGCTTGGCTCTGGTGCCTTTTCGATTTCATTCTTCCGTTTATGGTTGGTATACATCTGTTGAAAAATGGAAAGGGCGTTCATTACCGACCAATACAGGATCAACCCAGAAGGTGCACTATAAAGGACAAAGAAGAACATGAGAGGCATACCATAGGTCATGAATTTCATCATACCCTGCTGGGATCCTGCCGTACTTGCATTCTGGGTAATCTTCATGGAGTAAATCATACTGACCGTGTAGATTATCGGAAGAAGGTGCAATTCGTTTCCAATGAAAGGAATGGTAAAGGGGAACATGAATACCGTATCAGGCATGGACAAATCTGGAATCCAACCGGGGATAAACATGGCACCGCGCAACTCAAAGTGTTTGTTGAGCAACCCATAGAAAGCAATCAGGATAGGGAACTGGACCAACATGGGAAGACAACCGCCCATTGGGTTGATTTTTTCCTTCTTGTAAAGGGCTGCAGTCTCTTCATTCTGCTTAGCAGGATTATCCGGGTACTTTGCCTTGATTTCTTCCATTTTCGGACCGAGGGCGGACATCTTTGCAGTAGAGTCCATACCTTTTTTTGAAATCGGGTACAGTACCAGCTTCAAAAGGAAAGTCAAGATAATGATACCGACACCATAGTTGGGAATTATCTTGTAGAACCAGTTGAGGAGGATCTTCAAAAAATTCTCCAGCCATCCAAGCCAGGAGCTGCTATCGAGTGCCTGCTCAAGGTCTAGGTTTGCAACCTTGAAGCTGTTTGAATCAGCATCATTGTAGATAACCATATCTGCCTTGAGCTGGGGCCCTGCATAGAACCTGAAGGTATCGTTCTGAGAAGAACTCTTGATTGCCGGTCTGGAGAAATACATATTTGATTGCATAGCTATGGAACCTGTCGAGTCCTCGTTGAGACTCAACTGGTAAGAAGCTGCATCAGGAATTGCAATCATGGAGAAATACTTACCTGCCAGGGCAACCCAGGAAAGGGGTTTTGAAGTAGTATAGTTTCCATTGCTGAGTTTGATTTGTTTCTTTTTCGCAGAACCGTCTTCCTTGATATAGAATCTCCGATAATTGTAATTGTTATTGGGGAGACTGCTGAAGGAGGGGCCTATCTGGGGTTCAAACCCAAGGGTATAGGCAAAATTCTCATAGGACAAAGGAATTGATTTGTTTTCGCTGTTTACCAAGGCGATATCAAGCTGGAAAAGATAGTCAGCGTCTCCAAAGGTAAATGTCTTAGATAGGGTAAAAGGTTTACCGCTTACATTTCCCTCAGAATCGAGAATCTCGAAATCCTGACTGAAGACCACTTTTTTTCCGATTACCTTATAGCGGAAGGTAGCATCGATGGGATTGGTCTTGTCATTGCCGGCATAGAGGAGAAATGCATCGTTTTCCTGTGGGCCTTTGAATAACAGTTCGACGGGTTCGCCGTTGTCAAGGTGCTTGTTTAATTTAAACGAGGAGACAGAGGCACCGACCGGATTGAATTCAATGGTAAACACATCTGTCTTAAAAACAAATTTCCCTGTAGAGCCTTGATCGCCGACAGCTACCAAAGAACCAGGGAGTTTAGTATTCCACGCAAGATTTGAAGATATGAGTGCATTTTCAGCCGGAGCAAGATTTGCAGTTCCTGCTGTCGAGGGAGTTATAGTTTCGACAGTTTCTTGATAATCAGCCGTTGGGGCAGGGGTAAAAAAGGATGTCTGAATTGTCATACCAACTGTTATGACAACTACGGAAAGAACAATGGCAAGTATGGTGTTTTTGTCCATATCTACTCCTGAGTTTTATTTTTCATGAGACAATTATCACAGGAAAGATACATTTTTCGAAGGTTTCTACACAAAAAAGAATGGGAATTAGACTATAGGAATATCTTCCAGCTGAAGAAAGACCCCCGCTTTTTCACAAAGAGATATGAGTTGCTTCGTTTGGATTTCATTTTCAAGAACCTTTCCTGGATATACTACAAATGCGAAATCGTAACCGGGGATCATACGTGGTTTTTCTTTTCTCCAAATTTCCTTGATTTGTCGCCGAATCCTGTTCCTCTGTACGGAATTACCGAAGTGGCGAACAGGAATAACAACAATTCGATCCAAACCAAGATCATTCTTCGATACAACCAATTTCAAGCCACGGCAAGACTGTGTCTTACCTGTTTTGAAAATTCTGTCAATCTCCGGTTGTCGTTTTACAATTTCGTTTTTAGTAAGGTTTCTTCTCATCACAGACACTAAGCTTGTGCCTTCCCTTGGCTCTTCTTCTTGCCAATATGAGACGGCCACCGACCGTTGCCATTCTGGCGCGGAATCCGAACTTTCTATTTCTCTTAACTTTACTGGGCTGATAGGTCCTTTTTCCTTTGTAACTCATGAGATAATCTCCAATTTTTCATCGCTTTACGCGGATATTTTCTATTCTATTCGGAGGATACTCCCCCGAGTGGTGCAGTATATAGAGCAAGTTCCCTTACGTCAAGTAACTATGTGCTGAGAATCTGAAGCTCCTTGACTGCAAGGGAAGGATATTTTCTATTTACAGTTAAAAGAATCTTCTTTTGTTGCATCATCGCTATCTGCGCCCAGGAAGGATGGTCTGCCCTTAAAACAAGTGTTTTTCCCTTTATATCAACAATCTTTACGTGAGGGAACAACCTAGGACCTATGATTTCCTGCCATTTCATCCCGATAGCAGCCTTTGGGTTATCCAGACTGATATTCAGTTTCCTCAGTACTAAATTCAAAACCTGCTTGGAATCGATGGGGTCATTCGTTTTGCAAACCCTTGGGGTTTTATCCTTCATGGTCTGAAAACCTCCCGTTTTCAACATCATACACCAATGCCTCTTCCCCTGCTAGAGAGGGAAAGTAATGTTCTTCGGGAAGAAAGGTAAAAAATGCCTGACAGTAATTCTCCATGAGGTGCAAAAACATTTCCCTTTTTTTAAAATCCAGTTCCAGAAGTACGTCATCAACAAGCAACAAGGGTTGCCTGCCTGTTTTCTTCTGGTAAAAAGCCATTTGTGCTGTCCTGAAAATCAAAGAAGCCAAACGCAACTGTCCTGTTGATCCGGTCTGCGAAAATAAGCCGTTGTTATCCACCACATTGAAACGGTCGCGGTGTACACCGCTTGTAGTAGTCCCCAACTTCAAGTCCCTTTGCCTGGTCTGGGCAAGATGACTGATAATTTCGTCTTTGCTTGCACATTTCGACCAAGAGGGATTGTACTGGATATGAATTTCTTTGTCAGTCTGGGAAACCTGGCAATACATACCCGGGAATATCTGGTCAAACTCATAGACGGCCCGGGTCCTCTCCTGCTGGATGGAGAGACCATAGGTTGCAAGCTGTATGTCATATACATCCAACAAGGAATACCGTTCTTCCTTGATGGCCTGGTTCCTTTGTTTGAGAATCGAACGATACCGTCTCATGTCATCGAAAAACAGGGGGTTGTACATACTCATAGTCTGGTCAAAAAAGCGTCGCCTTTCTTCAGGTTCTCCCCGGACAAAGGAAATGTCATCATGGGAAAAAACAATACAGGGAATATTATATATCAGTTCCTTCCTGTCTTTGATTTCTCTTCCATCAAGAAATACAGAACGTTTGGAATCTTTGTATTCAAGTTCCAGACGATGTTCCAAAGAAGCATCATCGCGATACGTACCTTCCAGTTTGAAATTCTTTTGACCATGTGTTGCGAGTTCTCGCATGTACACAGTCCTGAAGGAAGATCCATAGCAGAGCGTGTAAATAGCTTCAAGAAGATTTGTTTTTCCCTGTCCGTTTGGACCTACAAGAAATACCTGTTTGCGGTCAACAGGTATTTCTTGTGGTGCAAGATTTCTGAATTGGATCGTTTTGAGAGAAGTGAACCGCATCAGGCATTAGGCTGCATGGGCATGATGATATGGAAATAATCACGCTCTGCTTCTGGTTTGACAGTCATTGCCCTGGTTGGTTCTGTAAAATTGATGGAGAAATATTCACCCTCCATGACTTTCAAAGGATTGAGCAGGTAGACAAAATTCAAAGAGACCTTGCTTTCGGGACCCTCATATTTGCAGGGGATAATTTCCTTTGCCTCGCCAAGCTCACTTTCGTCGCTGGTTACCAGCACCCCTGCCTCGCTGATATCAAGGAAAATTCTCTTTGCCTTGTTTTCGATAAGCAGTGAAACTCTTTTGAGAGCGTCCAGCATATCCTGTATGCGCATAGTTGCAGCATATTTCTGGGTCTCAGGGATTACCCTTCTGTAGTTCGGATACTGACCCTTTATCAGGTTGGAATAGAAAAACCTGTTTCCAATTTTTGCATAGATCAGGTTTTCGGTGATACACAGGTCAAGGAGTCCTTCATCGGACGAAAGTTTTTTCAATTCAATGAAAAATTTCGAAGGGATGATTACCGGGGGAAAGGAAGGGATTTCCTCTGAGAATTTTCTTTCTACGATGGATAGTCTTCTTCCATCTGTTGCAACCATGTTCATGCCTGTAGAACTTCTTTCGAGATACAGCCCGCAAAGAAAAAATCTGGTTTCATCTTCGCTTATAGAAAAAATTGTCTGGGTCGCCATCTCATTGAAATCCCTTTGGGAAACAGAGAAAAATGGAGTTTCGCCGATTGTCTCCATTTGGGGAAACTCGTCTCCGCTGATGGTTCTCAATTTAAAATCAATGGTCTGGTTGGTAGGCTTTATGGCAAGCATTCCGTCCTTGGTTGAAAATTGAATTTCTGAATTTGGCAGAGAGCGGAGAATATTGAGAAACCTGTCACAGTAAACGGTGATGGAACCATTCTCGATTGTCTGTACGGCAATCTCTGTACTGAAGCCGATTTTCTGGTCAGTGGCCCTGATAATGAGTTTGTCGTCAAAGGTCTCCAGATAGACATTCGAGGTAATGGAAAGTGAGTTTCTCTGACTGGTAAAATCCATTGAATATATTATCTCGTTTAGGATCGTTTCTTTGTTACAGGCGAATTTCATAGACTACTCCTAGTTTATTATAAAAATTAGTAATAATAGTAATAATAGCACGATTTCTGTGGATAACTCGATAATTCATTATACAATAATCGCTTAAATTTTGCTATCTTGTGGACAACTTCCTGAGTTATCCACAATTGATGCACAGGCAAATTTGGCTATCCACAGGCAGAAGTACTTATCCACAGGCTATCCATAGGTTATCCACAGGAAATTACTTCTTACTATTTGTTAAGTCCCTCTTTAATTTCTGGATGGTATTGCTGAAGGCTTCATCACCTTTCATCAATGATACGATACGAGCAAAAGCATGCATGACTGTGGTGTGATCCCGTCCCCCGAACTCGGTTCCTATCTCGGTTGTAGAGAATTCAGTAATGTCCCTGGAGAGATACATTGCAATCTGTCTCGGCTGTATAAGGGACTTGTTTTTCTTCTTTCCCTTGATCTCGAAAGAGCTGACATTGAAGTATTCTCCGACCACTTTGATTATGGTGTCTATCGAGAGCGCTTGGTTCCCGTTCGCTGCAATGGAAGGAAGGGTGCCCAGTAATTCTTTGGCTTTTTCCAAGGAAAGATCCTGGTCGAGTAGTTCGCTGTAGGCAATGAGCTTCGTAAGCGAGGACTCGAGATCCCTTACATTTGTACATACGTTCACGGCAATGTAATTGAGAATATCCTCACTCATCGCACTGGCTCTCTTTTTTGTCTTGCTTTTCAAAATAGCCATTCTTGTCTCATAATTCGGTGGCTGCAAGTCTACATTGAGACCTCTTTCGAACCTTGAGCTGAGTCGGTCTGTAATGTTTTTCAATTCGCTGATAGGTCTATCACACGTGAAAACCATTTGCTTTTTCGACTCGTAGAGATTGTTGAACGTATGGAAAAGTTCCTCCTGGGTGCTGTCTTTTCCCTGGAGAAAATGTATGTCGTCTATGAGCAAAACGTCGACTTTTCTGAATTTGTTTTTGAATCCCTGGGTCCTCTGGGCCCCAATGGATTCAATGAATTCATTAGTAAACATTTCGGCGGTGACATACATGACTTTCAATTCCGGGGTATTATCGATGATATAATTCCCAATTGAATTGAGTAGGTGGGTTTTTCCCATGCCTACCCCCCCGTAGATGAGACAAGGGTTGTAGCTGACCCCAGGGTTTTTTGCAATTGCCAGGCTGGCATTGTAGGCAAACGTACTGTTGTCACCGATTACGAAATTTGAAAACTCATAGGAAGGGTTGAGGTTGCAATCGGTTTTCATTTTCAAATTTTTTTCAACCGAGATTTTTTGTTTCGGAATCTGTATTACAGGGGCTTCCTGTCTTGGTGCTTTTTCTCCGGGGTCTTGCTTTTTCCTTTCTTCAATTTCCACCCGGGACTTTACGATGAAATCGACACTGACTTCCTCACCGGTCAATTCGCTGAGCGTATTGACGATCAGATCCCTGTACCGTGAGATTACCGTATCGAGAATAAATTGGCTTGCACCGGCTAAAATGACCTTCCTGTCATCTGACCCGATGTAGACGATACGATTAAACCAGGTCGTATATTCCTGTTCCGGAAGAGTCTCTTTTATACGTGAGGCTGTCTCTTGCCAGAATTCAAAATAGTTGCTTTTTGAATCAGTCATGGGACCATTTTACTCTCAAGGTCAACACCTTGCAATACTAGATTGGCTACCTTGTGAAAACGATTATTAAATATATATATTATAACTAATTAAAAATGGATGTTTATTTTATGGTCCTATTGCAAAACCCTCCTTTTTCTGGTATGATTGATAAGAATCGGCGTAAGCCTTTTTTTATTATTGCATAAGGATATAACGAATGAGTGAAGGGAGCTTTGCCAACGAATCTTTCCAGCCGCCTCTGCACCACAGTGCTGTGAGCGCGGATGGTTCTCCAAATACCTATTCAGCCGGGAGCATTCAAGTCCTCAAGGGGCTTGAAGCTGTTCGAAAGAGACCCGGAATGTATATTGGGTCGACTGGCATCGATGGGCTGCACCACCTTGTTTATGAAGTGGTAGATAACAGTATCGATGAAGCTATGGCCGGTTATTGTACGGATATCCAGGTTTTTCTCGATTTGAACGAACAGGGCAAGGAAGTTTGCACTGTTGAAGATAACGGTCGTGGAATTCCCGTAGAAATGCACCCGACGGAAAATAAAAGTTCTTTGGAAATTGCATTGACCCAACTGCATGCGGGAGGCAAATTCGATAAGAATTCCTACAAGGTTTCGGGTGGTCTCCATGGTGTCGGTGTTTCCTGTGTCAACGCCTTGTCCGATTGGATGGAAGTCCTCGTTTACCGTAATGATGCAGTTTTCAGCCAGGTGTATAGCAAGGGGATTCCCCAGCACGAAGTGAAAAAAATTGGCGATTCCGACCGAACCGGTACCGTCGTGAGGTTTTCCCCTGATTACACAATCATGGAACCGAATTCCTTCAGCTATGAAGTGCTGGTAAATCGCTTCAGGGAGCTTTCTTTCCTGAATAAGGGCATTACCATTGCCATCACAGACCGCAGGGGGCCCTCGCTTAAAGTCCAGAGTTTCCATTCCGAAGGTGGAATAAGTCATTTTGTCAGTTATCTGAACGAATTCAAGAAAGTCTTGGTCGACCCTCCGATTTCTATCGAGGGGGAGAAAGAAAACATCAGGGTTGAGATTGCCTTGCAATACAACGACAAATATGATGAAAAAGTACTTTCGTATGTAAACAACATCAATACCCGTGAAGGTGGTACCCACCTTTCCGGATTCAGAAGTGGTCTTGCCAGGGTTATCAATACCCAGTTGCAGAAAAATGTCAAATTGCTAAAGAAATACGGGGAGAAACTTGAACAGAGTGATATTTCCGAGGGACTGACCGCAGTTGTCTCGGTAAAGATCCCTGAACCACAATTTGAAGGCCAGACCAAGATGAAGCTCGGAAATTCCTCGGTTGCCGGACTTGTCCAATCTTTGGTCTATGAGAAGCTCGGCAATTACTTTGATGAGTTTCCTTCTTCTGCAGAGGTTATCCTTGAAAAGATAATCGGGGCTGCCCTCGGGCGCGTTGCTGCCCGTAAGGCCAGGGAACAGATCAGGAAAAAGAACGAAGGTGGCGGGCTTCCCGGAAAGCTTGCTGACTGCTCGGAGAAAGACCCTGCCAAGTGTGAGGTCTTCATCGTGGAAGGTGACTCAGCAGGCGGTTCTGCAAAACAAGGTCGTGACCGTAAGTTCCAGGCTATCCTCGCCCTTTGGGGAAAAATGCTCAATGTCGAAAAAGCCCAGGAATATAAGGTCCTCGGAAATGATAAGCTCCAACCGGTTATCGCCACTATCGGAGCCGGGTTGACCAGATATAACAATATGGCAGGTGATGGTGAAAATTCCATTACGTTTGACATTACGAAAGTCAGGTACCATAAAGTAATTATCATGGCTGATGCTGATGTTGACGGTTCCCATATCAGGACCTTGCTTCTGACCTTCTTTTTCAGGTATATGCGGCCGCTTATTGAGGCTGGGTATGTCTACTTTGCAATGCCGCCGCTCTATAAGATAACCTTTGGGAAGCGTGTAGAATATGCCTATGACGAAGAAGCCCGGGTCAGGATTTTGGCAGAAAACAACGTTACCGATTCTTCTAAGGTTCCCATCCAGCGTTACAAAGGTCTCGGTGAAATGAACCCTGAACAGTTATGGGAGACAACCATGAACCCCGATACTCGCAGGATCAGCAAGATTCACCTTGAGGATGCCGAGGAGGCAGACAGGGTTTTCTCCATGCTGATGGGTGAAGAAGTTGAGCCCCGTAGGGCTTTCATTGACGCTAATGCCGTTTATGTGTCGAATCTGGATGTATAGGAAAGGATAGTACCGTGGAAGAACCAAACGAAAGCAGAATAATTACGGTAGACGTATCGAACGAGATGCGTACTTCGTATCTAAACTATGCTATGTCCGTAATAGTGAGCCGTGCTTTGCCTGATGTTCGTGACGGCTTGAAGCCTGTTCACAGAAGAATTCTCTTTGATATGTATGAAATGGGCCTCAGGGCGAACACCAGTTACAAGAAGTGTGCCCGTATCGTAGGTGACGTTTTAGGTAAGTATCACCCGCATGGTGATGCTTCGGTCTATGACGCCCTTGTGCGCCTTGCCCAGGATTTTTCCCTCAGGTACCCAGTGGTAAACCCCCAGGGGAACTTCGGTTCCATCGACGGCGACCCTGCAGCAGCAATGCGATATACCGAAGCCAAGATGAGTAGGATTGGCGAGGAGATGATGTTCGACATACAGAAAGAAACTGTCGATTTTGGGCCCAACTATGATGACTCCCTCCAAGAGCCCACAGTGTTGCCTGCATCCTTTCCTTTCCTGCTGGCAAACGGAAGCAGTGGTATTGCAGTCGGCATGGCCACCAATATGGCTCCCCACAATCTGCAGGAGATCTGTGACGCAATCTGTGCAGTCATTGAGAATCCGGATATCACCATTGATGAATTGATGGAATATATTAAAGGCCCTGACTTCCCTTCGGGGGCAATTATCTGTGGCATGAAAGGGATCAAGGATGCCTTCACCACCGGTAGAGGTAAGATTGTCATGCGTTCCTGTTATGAGATCGAAACCCACGACAGGGGACATGACCAGCTGGTGTTTACCGAGATTCCGTATCAGGTAAACAAGGCCGACCTTGTCAAGAAAATCGACGACTTGCGAAAAGATGGGGCAATCCCCTCCATTTCGACGGTCCGCGACGAATCTGACCGCAAGGGTATCCGCATTGTCATTGAGTTGAAGATGGGGTCCGAACCTATGGTCACGCTCAACCAGCTTTTCGCCAGAACGGCCTTGCAGACCAATTTCAACGTAAACAGCCTTGCCTTGGTAGATGGGAGACCCCGGTTGCTCACACTCAAGGAAATGCTTGTTTACTATATTCGCCATAGGGAAGAGGTTGTCACCAGGCGTGCCAGATATGATCTGAGAAAAGCCCAGGAACGGGCCCATATTCTCAGAGGGTTGAAGATCGGCCTGGATAATATCGATGAAGTAATCAGGATTATCAAAGAATCCAATGACAATACTGTTGCCGCTGAACATTTAATGGGTCGCTTTGGCCTCGATTTGTTGCAGGCGCAGGCGATAATCGATATGAAACTGGGAAGGCTTTCCCATCTTGAGACATCAAAAATCCTTGAGGAGTTGGGAGATCTCGAACAGAAGATTGCCTATTACCAGGATTTGCTTTCCGATGAGAAAAAAATTCTCAAGGTTGTGGAATCAGAGACCAGGGCAATGCCCGGCAGCCTTGCACCGAAAGACCACAGGCTTACGAAAATCCTGCGGGAGGAAATCGGACAGAGCACCCTTGAGGATTTCATCAAGGACGAGGAAGTTGTTGTCTTGATAAGCAACAAAGGTTTTGCCAAGAGAATCCCTTCTGAGGAATATGAAGCCCATGGGCGTGCCGGCAAGGGGACGAGGACTACAAAGCTTCAGGATGGAGATTTTGTAGACCATATGTTTGTTGCCTCGACCCATGAGTATGTCATGTTCGTCACTAATGCGGGCAAGGCTTACTATACCAAGGTGTTCGAGATTCCTGAGGCTTCGAAGACAGCCAAGGGAACCAGTATCAAAAATATTCTCCAGGTGGATACCACTGAGAAAATCACTTCGATTATCAGTTTCAAGGAATTCAGCGAAGACACCTATCTTATGATGGCTACCCGCCATGGGGTTATCAAGAAAGTATCTTTGAATAATTTCCGCAATGCAAAGACAAGGGGAATCATTGCCCTGAATCTTGATGAGGGTGATGAGCTCTTGCAGTGTGAGTTTGTCCAGGAAGGCGATGAGGTTATGCTGATCACCAAGAATGGCCAGGGGCTTCGGTTCTCCCAGAGTGATGTAAGGGCCATGGGGCGCGCATCTCACGGAGTCAGAGGCATAAGGCTGCTGGGCAAGGATGAGGTTGCTGGGCTTTTGAAAGTCGATTTTAACAAGCGGATTCTGATGGTTACCGAAAATGGCCAGGGAAAGCAAGTCACCTTTGACAGTTTCTCTGTACATGGGCGTGGGACACAGGGTCAGAAAATCTATCGCATCGGTGGAAAAGCATCCTGTATCGTCGGAGCTTTGGCAGTCAATGATGAAAACGATGTAGTATGTGTGACTCTGATGGGACAGACACTGAGGATTCATGTCAACCACATTTCCATCCAGGGAAGGAATGCCAGCGGCGTGAAAGTCGTAACGATGAAATCTGCAAAGGATTGTATCGTCGCAATTGCATCGACTTCCGGGGAAGATGATGATAACCCTGAGGATGTAGAAAAGGCCTTCGAGACTGATTCCATTCCAGGTGTTGTAGAGGAAATTGATTCCACTCCAGAAACCGAATAAAAGGTTTTTCAAGACAAGTAATGGCCATCCGGGATTATTCCGGATGGTTTTTTATACGATTTTCAAGTAAGAAAATCTCACATTAATCTGTATTGATGTATAGAAACACCAGTTAAAAACATGCATCTGGAGCTTTCAAATGAGGTTTTTCAGGGATAAAGGAAATCTTTGAAATGTTTGGCGAAAAACCAACCAGAATGAGATAGGGGAGCTTTTTCAGAACCTTTTGAGAAGTGTTTCCATGAGTCTGCAAGGACAAAAAAAATACGTTTCACGTGAAACAGTACTCTCCGTGAAACGTAAAGATAAAACAACAGATAGATCTAAAGATCAGTATTGTTGACAACCGTAAGTTTGGGGTCGACGAAGTTTCTGAGATATCGTTCAACACCGTTTTTCAAGGTCATCTGGGACATCGGGCAGCCTGCGCATGCGCCTTTCAGACGGACCGTAACGTCATTGCCGACCAAGCTGATGAATTCAATATCGCCTCCGTCATTCTGCAAAGAGGGTCTGATATCCTCTATTGCCTTTTTGACTTTTTCTTCCATAACTTTCCTCCATAGGGTAATTTGAAGATACAATAGAGAGACTTAAGGGTCAAGGAGTAAACCTTTTTAGGTGACAATTGCTTTTGTTTTCCGTATAGTAGATATATGAGTGTGAAGAAGATCATATTCCTTAATCAGAAAGGCGGTGTGGGGAAAACCACAACAGCAGTAAACCTTGGCTCATCATTGGCTCAAATGGGAAACAAAGTCCTTTTGGTTGACCTGGACGCGCAAGGAAATCTCACTAGCGCAGTCTCGGGAGACAATAGGATAAACGGAACCTATGAGGTAATCGTGGGACAATGTCCTGCTACGGAGGCTTGCCAGAAGACCTCAATACAGAATTTGTATGTCATGGGTGCAAATATCAATATGGCAGGCTTGAATATCGAACTGGTTGACCAGGAAATGAGGGAGTCTTTTCTTAAGAAGGCTTTAGCCCCCCTTGAGGATCAATGGGACTATATCCTTGCGGATTGCCCCCCTTCCCTCGGACTGGTGACCATGAATGCAATGTGTTGGGCCCAATATGTGATAATCCCCATGCAGTGTGAATATTTTGCCATGGAAGGCCTGAACCTCTTGATGAGGACAATTTCGAATATCAAAAAGTCTCTCAATCCTTCACTCCAGGTTCTTGGAATACTCTTTACCATGTATGTCAAACGTACAAAGCTTGCAAATGATGTAGTCGAGGATATATCCTCATATTTCAGCTCACTGGTATTTTCTACCCTGATCCCCCGTAATGTAAGGATTGCCGAAGCCCCTTCCCATGGTCTTCCGATAAACGTATACGATATGCAATGCAGCGGGGCAAAGGCATACCAGAAACTGGCCCAGGAGGTTGTAAAACGTGTCGCAAAATTTGAATAAAAAACATGGGCTTGGAAAAGGCATCGGATCTCTTATGACAGATTACACCTTTGATTCTGTCCTGGAGAATGCCTTGGGGGTCTTTCCGGAAAAAAGTAATGAAACCTCCGACCCAAAGGATAAGATCTTCCAGGAGATTCCCTTGGCGCAGATACGGCCAAACCCCCGTCAACCCAGAAAGGATTTCAATGATTCCAGTCTCAAGGAATTGTCGGAGTCGATAAAGAGTCAGGGGGTTCTCCAGCCGATTCTCGTGGAGGAGATTTCCCCAGGCGAATACAGTATCGTGGCAGGTGAGAGAAGGTACCGTGCCTCAAAGCTGGCAGGTCTTGAAAAAGTCCCTGTCCTGGTGAAGACCTTTTCTGACATGCAGAGACTTGAAGTCTCGCTTATCGAGAATATCCAGAGGGAAAACCTCAATCCAGTAGAAGAAGCGAAGGCCTATGCCTATCTCATCCAGGAAGCTGGGATAACCCAAGATGAACTGGCAAAGAGACTGGGAAAGAATCGTTCTACGATCAGCAATAGCATACGGCTCCTACAGCTCTCCTCCCCTATGCAGAATGATTTGCTTACTGGAAAATTCTCTGCCGGGCAGGCTAGGGCACTGCTCTCTGTGGTGAATCCAGCAGACCGGGAAATCCTGTACAGGACTGTCCTTGAGAAGGATCTTTCCGTACGGGCCACTGAACAACTGGCTACGCAGTTTAACAAAGGAAAGCGTGTAGCTTTCCAGAATAAGAAAAAACGATTAAAAAAATCCTTGGAAAAATCAAGGGAAATTGTTACTGTCGAAGACAAGTTTTTGCATGCCTTCGGATCTCAAGTAGAAGTAAAAGGTTCGCTGGAAAAGGGCAAGATTGAAATACCCTACACAAGCAGCGAAGAATTGGAAAGGCTTTATCAGTTGCTGGCACCTGGTCAGGACTTATTTGAAGTATAATTATTAGGAGAAATTCATGGAAAAGAAAGAACTCGCAGACGGGCTCTATGCCGTTATGCATACTGCTAAGGGAGATATCCTCCTTTCACTCGAGTATAAGAAAACCCCGATGACCGTAGCAAATTTCATCGGGCTTACCGAAGGGACGCTGAATATCAACAATGAAGGGAAGCCCTTCTATAACGGACTTACCTTCCACCGGGTGATCGAAAACTTCATGATCCAGGGTGGTTGTCCAAAAGGTAACGGGACCGGTGGTCCGGGATATACGTTCCCAGATGAATTTGACGATTCCTTGAAACATGTTGCCCCTGGTTGTTTGTCCATGGCCAATGCAGGGCCTGGAACCAACGGGAGTCAATTTTTCATCACGCATGTCGCTACCCCTTGGCTTGATGGAAAACACACAATCTTCGGGCATGTCTTGGAAGGTCAGGATATTGTCAATGCAATTGCACAGGGCGACAAGCTCACTTCCGTAGAGATTCTCAAAGTCGGAAGCGAGGCTGAAGCCTTCGAAGTTTCACGTGAAACATTCTCCAAGCACGTTGCTGCTGCAGAGGAAAAGGCAAAGGAACGGGAAAAGAAAGAATCCTCCAAAATCGAGAATGAACTTAAGAACCGTTGGCCTGATGCAATCGTAACCGAAAGTGGTCTTCGGTATGTGGTTACCTGCAAAGGTACCGGAACGAAAAACCCAAAGAGAGGGCAGACCGTTACCGTTCACTACACAGGAACCTTGCTCGATGGAAGGGTTTTCGATAGTTCTGTCCGTAGGGGTACCCCGGCCCAATTCTCCATCGGAGAGGTAATCGAAGGATGGAATGAGGCATTGGTTACCATGACTGCTGGAGAAAAGAGAACATTGATTATCCCTCCTCAGCTTGGATATGGGACCATGGGGTATCCTGGTGTAATTCCCCCCAATTCCTATCTTGTATTTGATGTTGAGTTGATAAAGTTCTAAAATCTTTTATTAAAAGGATATATCTGTGAAAGACAGGGCCGTGCAGTTTGTATGTACAGAGTGTGGTAGAATTGAGACGAAGTGGCTTGGACGTTGTCCCGACTGCGGAAGCTGGAATTCTTTTGAAGAAGAGATTGCCGCCCCTCCCCTGCCGAAGGCGGGGAAGTCAGTGGTTATCAACACCAATGAAAGCCCTGTCTTTCTCAAGGATATTGCTATAGACCCTGGTTTTCGATTTGAAACCGGTATCTCCGAGCTAGATCGTGTCCTGGGAGGAGGAGTCATGCGTGGCTCCTCTATCCTGCTGGGGGGAGAACCGGGAATCGGCAAATCAACATTGATGCTTCAGATGATTGAGAAGTGTTCGTTTGGTCGTACCGTATTGTACGTCTCCGGGGAGGAATCACCTTCCCAGGTTAAGCTAAGGGCTGAAAGATTGGGGCTCTCCCTTTCCAACATAGCAATCTTTTGTGATACCCGGATAGAAATCCTTGCCACAATCCTTGAAAAAACAAAGCCAGATGTCGTTGTCGTCGATTCCCTCCAGACTCTTAGTAGCAACGAAGTCTCGTCCCCAGCCGGATCTGTGAACCAGATCAGATGCTGCTCCACGGAACTCGTAGGACTTTCAAAGCGATTAGGAATTTCCCTTTTTCTCATCGGCCATGTTACCAAGGAAGGCCTTCTTGCTGGACCAAAGGTTATTGAGCATTTGGTCGATACCGTGCTGTACTTTGATCAGGCAGGGAGTGGGGTCAGGTTGATCAGGGCGGCAAAGAACCGCTTTGGGTCAATCGATGAAATCGGAATTTTCCATATGTCTGAAAAAGGCCTGCTAGCGGTAACCAACCCGACTTCCTTTTTCATAACAGACAGGGAAGGTCAGAGCACCCCCCCCGGAATCGTCTATACCGCGGTAATAGAGGGTACCCGTACCTTCCTTGTAGAAATCCAGGCATTGACGGTTCCTGCCAAGAGTGGTTTTTCCCGGGTCTACTCAGACAGGATAGATAACGCCAGGGTAACCAGAATCGCTGCAGTGCTTGAAAGACATGCAGGTATCCGTCTCAATGACCAAGATATATATGTGAATGTAGCAGGAGGGATGAAACTCAATGAAGTTTCCATTGAACTACCCCTTGCTCTCGCCCTCTGGTCTGCCTTGATGGGTGTTAGTCTCCCTTCCAAACTCATTTCCTTCGGTGAACTAAGTCTATCAGGCGAAGTGCGGAATGTAGGTTTTTCCGAAAAAAGGGAGAAAGCTGCAGCAGAGCTTGGGTTTTCCAAGGTCTTGGTTCCGAAAACAACAAAATTGAACGGAACTCTAGCTATCTGCCGGTGTGAGAGTGTAAAAGAAGCACTTTTTGTTTGTGGGAAAATGGTGTGAACTATTCAAAGAGGGAATGGAACATCTTTTTTTTCAATCTCTTGATTTTTTCGCTATGTTTTTCAATGGCAATTGTCTTTGTGAGCAGGGAACGAAAAATAGATTTACAGAACGAAGCCACCCTTGCCCTTCTCGTTGAAGAATACGGGGGGATTTCCCATCTCTGGAAAAAATCAGTGAAAGACTTCTCAACTACGATTCGATAATCTCCCTTGTGTTGGTGGATAAAGAGGGCACGATGATTTCCTATGCTTCCCCTACGGGAGAAGTCGGCGATAACGATTTGTCAGGTTCTGATACAGAATTGGAGAGCCATATCAAAACCATGCAGGGGACTTCTTCTGTCTTATCCCTTGAAGGGGGGGAGATCGTAATTGTAGGAAAACAACCAATTGTAATCGGTGATTCTGAATTCTGGGGCAATGCATGCATCGTCTTGAAACTTTCAGCAGTACTGCTAGACTCTGATTTGCAACTATATACTGAACGGGGTTTCGATTACCGACTGAGTGTAGAATTGGGTGAGATCAATGGGGTTTCTTTGGTTTCGCAATCAACAGACAGGGCTTTGAAAAATGCCCTTGAAATAGGATTTGACTTGTTGTCTTAATCATTGGAACCTTGAAATCAGGCCAGTCATGGGCTGGGTTGTAAAACAGAACCTGTTTCTTCAGTCCTTGGTTTCGTTTCTGCTCAGTATCCTGTCTTCTTTTGCAATCACCTCTTCGATACATTGGAAATCTCAAAGGGAAACTCTTCGTTCTGTTTCAAGGACTGATTATCTTACGGGAATCGAGAACAGGAGGATTTTGGAAGAAGAGTTGGCAAAAAGGATGAAGAGAAAAGATAACGCTTTCATTTATTGCTTTGTCGACATGGATAACTTCAAGGAAATAAATGATAGCTATGGTCATCTGAGCGGAGATGAAATCTTACAACAAACCACTAAACGAATACTTTCAAAACTCGACTCCGGAGATTTTCTGGCAAGGGTCGGGGGGCGATGAGTTTGTGGTCCTACTGGAACATATGGATACGTTCCAGGGTACGCTTGATAAAATTCTGGATGAGGCCAGGCAATCTTATATAGTGGATGGTATGGTCATCCGTGCCTCGTTGAGTATTGGTTGGGCGGTTTTTCCAAAGGATGCAAAGTCTCTTGCCAGTCTCTCGAAAAAAGCAGATGAAATGATGTACTCCATGAAAAAGAAACATAAACAGGAACAAGAGGATTTGTAACAAATTTGCCAAATCCATAAACAGATACTGCCAGAAGGTTTTGACTTCTGGCAGTATCTGACTGTAAGCTAATTGGAACCCTGAATCATTATCCGAGCATACTTAAAAGGATTGGGAAGACCACGACATTACCCACTGTTGCGAAGATACTTGTCAGAAGGAATACCAGTAAGATATGGAGAACCCTGTTCTTGTACCAGCCCTTGAGCTTCAAGGCATCGTCGGAAAGTGTCTCGAAATCCTTTACCTTTGGTTTTCTCAGAGTGGCTTCCATGAGTCCGCTTACCATACCGATCCCGATTGCCGGATGCAAACTTGCCAAGGGTGCGGTTACGATACTTACCAATATGTTCAAGGGATGGGCGAGCGAGAGGATAGCCCCCAAAGCAGTAAACGACATGTTTGTTGCAAGCCAGTAGCCAAACATCTTTATCCCCTGGTCCTGCCCAAACTGGAAAAAACCATACAGAAGAATGCCCACGATAAAGGCGGGAAAAGCCCAGGAAAGAATTTTTCCTGCCTTACCTGCAGGAGGAATCTCGGTAATCTCCGAAAGGTCGGCAGAGAGTTGTTTGTCCTCAAGCTTCTGCATGCAGGATATTATTCCGTTCTGGTGTCCAGCCCCGATTACTGCAAGGATCTTTGTTCCCGGTGCCTGATAGATGCTTGTGGCAAGGTACCTGTCCCGTTCGTCGATCAAGACTGTCTTGACAGCAGGTAGCTCCTTGGCCATTTCGTCGAGCATCCCTTGCATAACATCTGATTTTTTCAGTTCTTCAAGCTCAGCTTCAGAGATTTCTTCCTTGCTGAAAACAGCAGAGATGATGGTAGCTATCAATTTGGCCTTGTTCCAGAGGTTCGATTTTCTCCAGGCGCGCTTAAAGGTAATTTGGATTTCCCTGTCACAGAGGCTATAGGGGATTTCCTTCTCTTTTGCAATCCGGGCTGCACCGAGAATCTCTTCGCCCGGGGCGCTTCCCGATTGGTTTCCCATTCTTTTTTGGAAAGAGGCGAGGGCCATATTTGTGATAAGGAGAAACCCCTTTTTTTCCTTAAGGACTTTTTTGATGTCCATGTTGGACCAAGAGCCCTCATCTTCCTTATTTTTGAAACGACCATCGTCTAGCTCGAGACAAATATGATCGGGCTTTTCGCTGTCTATATAAGAGGCAACCTCGTTTACACTTTCTTTGGAAACGTGCGCGGTGCCAACCAGAAGTATCTGCCGCCCGTCTTTGAAATTCAGACGGTGGATAGTATCACTCAGTTTTTCATTTGTCATGTTGTAAACTATACCCAAGGATTCGGGTTGAAACAAGTGAATTTGACACGTTGCAAGTATTCCTGTACATTTTCATCTTATGGACACTCTTATATATCTGGGAAAACTTGCAGCTGCCCTTGTTGGGGGTATGTTGCTAGCCCGTCATGTTGTAAGTCGGAAATTTTCCCGCCAGGCTTCAATAGCCCAGTCTTTTTTTGTCTGGACCTTGCTTTTCTTTATGGGTGTTAACACCGGAAGCATTGAGGGGATTCTTTCAAAGTTGGGTTCAATCGGTTTCTCTGCCTTGGCCTGTACGGTTTTTGGCATCCTTGGGACCGTTATCCTTTCGTTGGGAGCCTCCCGGCTTTTCAACAGAGGGAGTCAGAAACTAACAATCGCCATAGCCCCCCGGAAAGAGGGAAGCCTCTTGCGAAAGTTTTGGGACATCTTCAAGGAACCACTTTTTCTTGTTGGTATCGTACTCTCAGGAATGGTGTTGCGTCTCACGACACCTCTGTTTTCCTGGTTTGAATCTTCTTTTGTCTCCTACCTGTTATATGCAATGCTCGCCTGTGTCGGGATGGGGCTGGTTTATCAGAACATCAGTCTCAAAGGGATGGTATCGGATAAAAAGCTGTTGCTTTTGCCTTTGTTTACCATAGCAGGCTCTTACCTTGGCTCTTTGCTGGTTCCCTTGGTGACAACGTTTACCATAAAAGAATCTATGGGGATTGTTAGTGGCTTCGGATGGTACTCCCTTTCCGGGATAATGATCACGGATTTGGGGTATCCTGTATTAGGTTCCGTTTCCTTTGTGAGCAATTTGCTGAGGGAAAGCTTTGCCTTCTTTCTCATTCCATTCTTCGGGAGACTTGGCAAACAATATTACTATCCGGCAGTATGTACCGCAGGGGCTACAAGCATGGATGTTACCCTTCCCCTTCTTTCTTCCCGCTTTGGTTCTGTTACGGTTGTGGGTAGTATCTACCATGGGGTGGTCATGAGCCTTGTCTCCCCGTTATTGATCCCGTTGTTCTTCTAGACGGCCCAAATCACCTGTACGATAACCTCCAAAAGGTTTTCCTTGATCATCCTGATATAGATCGTGGAACAGCCGTCGCAAGCCTGTCTCTCTAATAGAGGCTGCAGTTCCTCTTCAATCTGTTCAGCTGTCGGGGTAAAGGGAAGCTGTACGAAATTATAGTCACCGGGCTCAATAGCCCAATCCTTTTTTCTTTCGGGAATGGTCTTACCCTGTTCTATAGCTAGTTTGGTTACTTCGTCAGGGGGATCCTGATGTCCTGAGAAAAGGACAGTCAATACCGATGACAGGGCAATGCAGGCTTCTGAACCAATTGCTGATCTGTCGATTCTCTCAAGCATGGTTCCATATGCCTGG
This sequence comes from Sphaerochaeta pleomorpha str. Grapes, assembly GCF_000236685.1. Taxonomy (NCBI): domain Bacteria; kingdom Pseudomonadati; phylum Spirochaetota; class Spirochaetia; order Spirochaetales; family Sphaerochaetaceae; genus Sphaerochaeta; species Sphaerochaeta pleomorpha. The sequence goes on from NC_016633.1 coordinate 2,131,368, forward strand.
AAAAGAGTCTTTGCATTCTCCGAATCGAGAATATATGGCATCTCCTGGAATAAATGGAGTATCATTGGTGTATTGTTTTCCATGGGAGTAACTGTAGCAAAATGAAAAGCATAGGTAAAGTACAAGCGGTTACTTACACGCTCTTTCGACAGCGTAACTGCAAGAATGTCACCATACGGGTACTATCCGATGGTTCGGTTAGGGTCTCTGCTCCCTTGAGTGTCTCTATTAGGTCGGTTGAACGGGTTATTGAGAAAAACTATGGAAAACTGGTGGCAACCGTTGCAAAGCAGCAGGAACTGGGTCGGCTGTATGCCCAAACCTGGGAGAATGGGGATCAATTCCTTTTTTGGGGGAAACTATGTCCTCTCTCCCTGATACCTTCTATTGAAGATTCTGCTGATTATGAAAACGATACCTTCAAGATACGATTCATCGGTGATAAGCCAGAGAAAGAAGAAATCCGAAAAATTATCAAGGAAATGTACAGGTCCTATGCACAGGCCAGAATAGGGGTGCATGTTTTTCGCTGGTCGGAAATCCTCTCCCTCCCGCTCCCCCCTTTCAAGGTGCGGGACAGCAGGAAGCGATGGGGTAGTTGCTCAGCCAAAGGGACTTTGAGCTTTTCCCTTCGAGCCGCTGCACTGGATGAAGGCGACTTGTCCTACCTCGTGCTCCATGAGATGGCGCATCTGGTTCATTTTGACCACGGAAAAAAATTCCATGCTTTTCTTTCTGAAAATATGCCAGATTGGAAAGCCCGCCAGAAACATATGTTTTCTATCCAGAGACAGTCTGAACTCTGAACAGAGAGGCTCTTTTCGAAGTCTTGTTACTGTAGGATACATTCACATTGGTTGGTATTTCGTGTATCTTTGCTATGAGGAGAAGATGATATGAAACCTGATAAGCTTACAAACGGAGTATACCGTGTTTCGGCAAAAATCGGAACAAGAGACCTGTTTGAAGGTATTTGGCCTATTCCCAATGGTGTCATGCTTAATACCTATATCGTGCAGGGAACAGAAAAAACAGCCCTGATAGACTTGGTCAAAGACTGGGATGGAGCCCTCAAAGCTGTAGATGAACAACTGTCTGACCTTAAACTTAACGACTCAGGCGTTGATTATCTGATAATAAACCACATGGAGCCCGATCATACAGGGGCAATGAATGCTTTTGTCAGCAAATATCCGAATGCAGAAATTCTCTGTTCCGAGAAGGCTGTTCCCCTGATTAAGAGTTTTTATAAAATTGAAAAAAACGTTCGCTCTGTCAAGGACGGGGAGACCGTGGACCTTGGTGGCAAGACCTTGAAATTCATAATGACACCGAACATCCATTGGCCCGAAACCATGATGACTTGCGCAGAGGAAGACCAGATTCTCTTCAGTTGCGACGCTTTTGGTTCCTTCGGTCGGTACGAGAAGTGTTTCGATGACGAATTGACGGAAGAAGAAAAAGTGTTGATCCTTGGGGAAACCGAACGGTATTATGCCAACATCGTATCCTCCTTTTCCTCGTTCGTGATACGGGGGATTGCCAAACTCGCAGAATGTCCTCTTACTATGGTTGCCCCAAGCCATGGGGTTGTCTGGAGAAAAGAACCCCAAAAGATTGTTGACTGGTACCTTCGGCTTGCCAAGTACAGCCAAGGTCCACGTGAAAAGGAAGTTACCCTTGTCTGGTCAAGCATGTACGGTAATACCGCAGCGCTTGTCCCTTCCCTAGTGGCAGGGCTCGAGAGTGAGAATGTTTTGGTCCATGTCATAGAGATCCCCAAGGTTCATGAATCCTTCGTACTGGAAAAAGCCTGGAGATCGGAAGGTCTGATAGTGGGGATGCCTACGTATGAATATAAGATGTTCCCCCCCATGTACCATGTTTTGGATATTCTCGAAAGAAGCCATGTTACCGGTCGCAAGACCATACGCTTCGGTTCTTTCGGCTGGTCAGGCGGGGCACAGAAGCAATTCTCGGAATTTGTAGAATCGATGAAACTCGATGTAATCGGATGTGTGGAATATCAGGGGGCCCCATCTGAGGAAGATAAGCAGAAAGCCTATGAAATGGCAAAATCGCTTGCTCAGGCAGTCCTGCTTGCATAGACGAAGGCCGAGAAAAGCGGAAGCATTTTTTCGGATGCCATCATCATTGCCTCAGGGTGCCACTGGACCCCTACACACCAGCTTTTGCAACTAGCCTCAATGGCTTCTATTCCACCGTCCTTTGTAAGGGCGGTGGTTTTTAGTCCTGGTCCCAAATCATGTATTTGTTGGTGGTGGAGGCTATTTACCTGCAAGTCCTTACACTTGAAAATGGAGGCTAACAGAGAATCCTCAGCCAGGGTGACTTGATGGCAGCCCTTTGTAGCGTTCTCGTAATGGTTGTGAAGAAACCCGTTTTCAGTGCGTAAGGTGAAGTCCTGGTACAGCGTCCCCCCGAAACATACATTAATCATCTGGGAACCCTTGCAAATACCCAAAACAGGTTTTTGCCTTGCAAGGGCCCTTTTTAGCAAGGCCAGCTGGAAGCCATCGGTTGTATTGTCGGAAAGGCCACATAGCCCATGCCTCGGTTCGTGATAGAATGCTGGGTCGATATCAGAGCCTCCGGGCAACAGCAGGCCGTCGCAAAGGTCTAGGAGGCTATCTAGTTGGGTTTGCGTTGCCTCTGAGAGAACAGGGAGCAAAATCGGGATAGAACCTGCCTTTACCAACGAAGACGTATAGGCCTCGTTGGTAAAATCGCGGTTCCATCCTATAAATGGGGAGTTTGCAGGGCAGGCGGCAAGGGTCCCTGCAATCCCTATCACCACACTTCTCATTCTATGATGGAAAGGAGATGACGGGTAAAACCACAGATTCTCTCTACAGAGGAGACTGAGATTTTTTCCTTTACCGAGTGCACATCAAACATATCGGGACCAAAGGAAACGGAATCCATCCCAGGTACCTGGCTATTGATAATCCCACATTCAAGTCCTGCGTGTATGGCAGTGATAACAGGTTTTTTCTTGGCATATTCCTCATAGGCCTTTGCACAGAAGGCAGTCAGTTTTGAGGATGGGTTCGGAGTCCAGGAAGGATATGCCCCTTCATAGGAAACCGTAGCACCACAGGACCGCAAAGCCTCTCCCATCCTGTGCGCAACATCATCGCGTGCGGAAAGGACAGAGGAACGGTGACTTGATATTACCGAGAAGATACCGTTTTGGAATCTGAGTATTGCGAGGTTCGAAGAGGTCTCCACGACGCCAGGAATAGTGAAACTCATTGCATCGACCCCATGGGGGGCAATATACAGGCTCCTTATAAATGCTTCACTTTGGGAAGCGTTTGCCGCCTGTTTCGGAAGGGGTGCCTCCACAAATTCCAGTTTGATACCTGGGTCGCTGATCCCAAATTCAAGGGAAAGTTCCTTCCCAGTTTTTTCAACGATAGCAGCAATGGCTGGAGCGTCTGCTACAGGTGCTGCAAAAGAGATGGTACAGGTTGAAGGGATAACATTTCGTTTTGTGCCTCCCTCTGCAGAGAACAGCATCTTGGTCTGTACTTGGACCAGCGCCCTGGCTACTGCTTTGATTGCGTTGGCCCGCTGCTTATGGATTTCTCCTCCGCTGTGTCCACCGAGCATTCCCTTTGAGGTGAGGGAGAACGCTTGGTATCCTGACGGGATGTCTTCCAGCACTGAGGGAAGTTGCGCCCTGACTTCAAGACCCCCTGCGCAGCCGATATACAAAACACCTTCTTCTTCACTGTCGAGGTTTAACAACAGGCGGCTTTTGATGGTTTCCTTTTCAATGCCGAAGGCCCCGGTCAACCCGGTCTCTTCGCTTACCGTGAAAATGGCTTCGAGTGGACCATGTTTGCATTCAGGGTCGGATAGTATATCCAAGGCTATGGCTATGGCAATTCCGTTATCGCCTCCAAGGGTAGTGTCCTTCGCGTGGAGAAAATCCCCGGTAAGAACAAGCTCGATAGGATCGGTAAGGAAATTATGCCTGCTCTCCTGTGTCTTTACACAAACCATATCCATATGGCCCTGTAGCGCAACGGAAGGACGGTTTTCAAAACCCTTTGAGGCAGATTTGCGGATAATGACATTTCCTGTTTTATCAGTGATTGCCTCAAGTGAATACTTTTTTGCAAAAGCGAGCAGGTACTGGCGGACACCATCTTCATTGCCTGATTCACGGGGAATCTGGGAAAGTTCATAGAAATAGTTCCAGACTTGCTCTGGTTTGAGAGCCTTGATAGCAGAATCCATTTTATTTACTCCTAAATGCTTGTTTGTGACTTTCAGGCAAAGCGGTCCCTGATTAGATCCCCGTTGATGAAAAGGCCTTTCATCTGCAGGTTCTGGTCAAGGATTACGATATCGGCCTGGTATCCGGGGACCAGCAAGCCTTGCTTGTTGAATGAGTAGATCCGGGCAGGATTGCTTGAAGACATCTGTACCGCTTGCTGCAACGGCACTTCCCAGTTTACAACATTTTTAACTCCCTGGAGCATCGTCAATGCAGATCCAAGGAAAAGATCCGGGTTGTTGGCGCTGACAAAGGCTCCCTCGGCGTTGAGTACGCAGGGGACTCCGTCGGCCGTGAGGGTTCCTGTGCGTTGTTTGGTCGGTTTGAGAGAGTCGGTAACCATGACTATATTGTCAGAGGGTTTTTCCCTCAGTAATAGCTTTACCAACTCAGGGTGGACATGTACGCCATCACAAATAATTTCACATTGCATGTCTCTCTGGATGAGGATGGCGCCTACTGTTCCTGGGTTTCTCTGGTGCAACCGGCTCATGGCATTGAAGAAATGTGTAGAGTGGAAAATGCCACATTGCATCCCTTCCATGATATTCTCATAAGTAGCATCTGTGTGTCCGGCAAGCAAGACTATATTTTCCCGTCTTGCAAGTAAGGCAAGCTCACGCATTTTCTTTAATTCTGGGGCGACAGTCATGCAGATGACCTTGCCCTCGCCGGCTTTGATCAATTGGTTGAAAATATCGATATTGACAGGCTGTACGCCTGCAGGGTTCTGGGCTCCGAGACGGATGGGGGAGATGAAGGGGCCTTCAATGTTCACCCCCATGATCTTTGCCCCTTTTTCACTTCCCATCGCAGCAACGATTGCCTTTATGCTGGCAATCATACGTTCGAGTTTATCGGTATAGACTGTTGGCATGAAGGCCGTCACACCGAAATCGGCAAGGCGTTCGCTCATTCCCAAAATTGATTCCGGGTCACAGTCTTCCGTGCCATATCCACCAATCCCATGTATATGGGAATCAATGAAACCGGGCATGATATAGCTGCCGGCGACATCAATCATTGTGGTTTCAGGAGGGAAATGCTTTTCTTCCAGCCGGCGCATGTTGAAAATATCACCGATAGTACCGTCTTCTTTAATATAAAGCGCACAATCCTTCAGTTTGGCATAACCGGTTACCAAGGTTCCATTTGTAAGAACAGTCCGAGTATTCATTGGATACCTTCCTTTATAGTAGAATATACGTGCATATACAGCCTAGGTCAATGAAGGTTTTTCCGTCAGGTCGTGAATCCATTTTCCTGCACGTACACGCGAAAGGCCGATAATTATCTTTACAACTTCTTCCATTCCAAGTAATAAGTATAGATTCCATATGGAAAGATGCAGTACCATGGAGCCAATAAAGGCAAGGGGGACCCCAACACACCAGACTCCAAACATTTCAGCGAACATGGAGAACTTTGTGTCTCCCCCCGCTCTAAGGATGCCCACGATTACCGACATGTTTATGCTCTTGATAGGTAATAGCAAAGCATTGGCATAAAGGCAGTAAAGTGCCATGGTTTTGACAGAGCTTCCGATGTTGAACAACCGGGTGAAAGGAAGGGCCAGCTGAGATTCCAGGAGCCCGGAGAGAACCCCGGTAGCAAGTGCAATGAGTATGAACCGTTTTGCATACAATCTGGCAAGGTCTTCTTCCTTTTCCCCTATCTTGATCCCGATCATAATCACTGTTGCATTGCTTATGCCCATCATAGCTACAAAGAAAAGGCTTGCTATCGATTCCGTTACATTGACTGCGGCGATAGCCTCGACCCCCATTTTGCTGTAGGCGATTTTGTAGGCAATCATTCCAAGTGCCCAGAAAAGCTCATTGAGGATAACTGGGGTACACGTAGGGACAACTCGAAGGATGAACTGCTTTTTCCAACGGAAGGCATTTCTCGATTGGATAGAAACGGTTGGATACTTATGATAGATGAAATAGAGGAGAAGCACTATTTCCAGAATCCTGCTGAAAGATGTTGCAAGTGCAGCCCCTGCTACACCCATACGGGGGAACGGCCCTATGCCGAAGATCAAAAGGTAGTTACCCAGTGCATTGACCGCAAGGGAAACAACTGCAACGGCAAGTGGGGTCTTTGCTTTTCCTATTACCCTAAGGGCTGTACCGAAAATCTGGCTTATAGATGAGGCTATGTAACTGAAGGCCACAATCCGTAAATACGTAGAACCTATGGAAACCACTGCCTCGTCATACGTAAAGACATGCATAATCGACCTCGGGATTGCAAATGAGGCAATCGAGAACAATAAAGCCCCTGTAGCTGCAATAGAGATAGACAATCCGAGGACTTTCTGTATCCCATCCAGATTCTTGGCTCCCCAGTACTGGGATAGGAATATGGATGATCCACTGGTGATCCCGAAGAAAAAAAGGCTGATGAGGAAAAACATCTGGTTTGCCAAGCCCACTGCTGCGATTGACGCTTCCCCGAGCTGTCCTATCATAAGTGTATCTACAAAAGAAAGAGAATTTGAAAGCAGGTTCTGTATGACAACAGGAATTGCTATGGCAAATGTTTTCAGGAGAAACTCTTTTCTACTGTCAGCTATCTTGGTTGTCATCTCTTGTACCTGTTTTGCAGCAATAGCCTTGAAACATCTGTTCTTCCTGCTTTCTGCAATGCTTCCATCACGAGCGTCCTGTTTTCTGGTTTGTTGAATTGCAGAAGGGCTCGTTGCAGGTGTCTTTCCCTCCCCTTGGGAATATATATGGCACAGAGGTTTTTCCCAGGCCTGGGATCAATGCCAGTATAGTACATACAGGTCGAGATAGTTCCAGGGGTCGGGTAAAATTCCTGGACCTGGTCAGGAATGAATCCTTTTTTCTGCATATACAGGGCAAGGGTAATGGCACTGTCCAGGGTGCTTCCAGGATGGGCAGCTATGAAATAGGGAATTAGGTACTGTTTCTTACCGGCAGCCTTGTTGGTTGCTTCATATGCCTCGCAGAACTTGTCATAGAGCTCGACGGTAGGTTTTCCCATGGCATCGAGTACCTCGGGGTCTACATGCTCCGGGGCTACTTTGAGTTGTCCGCTTATATTGTTCTTGACCAGATGGTCCATGAATTTGCTTCTTGTAGGTTCCTGGCATACTTCCATGAGATAGTCGTATCGGATTCCCGAACGGATGAAGACTTTCTTTACTCCGGGTACCGCTTCTATGGCCTTTAGGATATCCAGATATCGACCGTGATAATCCTTGAGGTTGCTACAGGGGTTGGGCCAAAGGCATTCTTTCTGGGGGCAGGGGCCGAAGGTTTCCTGCTTGTCGCAGGCGAGTCCCTGGAAGTTTGCGGTAGGCCCTCCCAAGTCATGGATATATCCTTTGAAAGCAGGATGCCTGCTCATTTTTTCAGCCTCTTTGACCAAGGATTCCTTGCTACGGACCTGAATCATTCGTCCCTGGTGGCTGGTTATGGCACAGAATGAACAGGCTCCGAAACAGCCCCTGTTGCTAGTGAGGGAAAACTGTACTTCAGTCAGGGCCGGGATGCCCCCGGCCTTGCTGTAATCGGGATGGGCGTCGAGTGTATAAGGAAAAGAGTAAATCTCATCGAATTCTTTCTGTGTCAAAGGGCGAGGAGGGGGATTCTGCACTACAAAACGATCCATGCAACGTTGAACCAACCGTTCTGGATGCATGGGATTTTCATGCAGGAATTTTGTCTGGAACGCCTGTGCATAAGCTTTTTTCCCTGCTTCCGTAGGGGTGTTTGATGTTTTATCGCGATCGCTTACTTCTTCATAGGTAGGCAACGTGATAATCGGGTATTGGTTTTCCAATTCCGAAAGGCCTTTTTGGGAGGTTGCAAATACAGTTCCCCTGATATCGGTCATTTCCTTGATTGATTGACCTTCATTGAGTCTGTTTGCGATTTCTACTGTCTGTAGTTCTCCCATGCCGAAAATGAGCAGGTCAGCCTTAGCATCGAGGATAATCGGTTTACGGACTGTGTCGGACCAGAAGTCGTAATGGCTCATTCTTCGCAATGATGATTCCAATCCTCCAATGATAATTGGAGTCTCTTTCCCATATGCCTGCCTTGCCCTCGCCGAATAGGTCAAGGTTGCATGGTCGGGTCTGAACCCTGCTTTTCCCCCAGGACTGTATTCGTCTTTGCTACGGATTTTTCCATTCGCAGTATAATGGGAGACCATACTGTCGATATTCCCCCCGCTTATCATGGCACAGAGCCGGGGCTTTCCCATTTTTAGAAAGTCATCGGTTGTGTTCCATCTAGGTTGTGATATAATCCCTACTCGATAACCTTTGTCTTCTAATAGACGTGCCAAAAGAGCAGTTCCGAACGACGGATGGTCAACGTAGGCATCGGCCGAAATAAAGGCGATGTCCAGCTGTTCCCAACCACGGATATGCATGTCTTCCAGGGAAGTGGGGAGAAAAGAATTTCTTGATTGAAGCGTATTCACAACCCCATGATAGGCTATTGCTACCTGGGTGTAAATAGGTTAATTTTTATGGCAAGGAGCTGGTAATGCCCAAAGCAAAACTCTTGATAATACTAAATCCCCATGCCGCTAAGGGAAAAGCCAAAGACCATCAGCAAGAGATAGTCGACTGCTTTTCACAAGGTGGGTATGACTGTTCTTTTGAGCTCACGGAAAAGATGCATGATGCAACAAAACTTGCCTATGACGCAGCCCTTTCAGGACATGATATCGTTGTGGCAGCGGGAGGGGACGGTACCGTTAACGAGGTAGCCGATGGATTGCTCAGGGCCGTATCTGAAAAAGGGGTTGCCTGTCCCGCTATGGGGATTATTCCTATCGGTAGGGGAAATGACTTTGCCTGGGCCTTGGGTATTCCTCTCTCGATTCCCAAAGCCTGCCAGATCATCCTGGATGGAAAAACCCGGCTAATCGATACTGGTCTTTCCCTCGGGGGCCTGTATCCCGAAGGAAGGTATTTTGTAAATGGCGAAGGAATGGGATTCGAGCCTCTGGTCAATTTCATTGCAAGTGAATTCAAGCATGTCTCAGGGACTCTCAGTTATGTATTTGCCCTGATACGAATCCTGATTCATTACCCCAAGCCCTTTCATGTGCGGATGACCATTGATGGGAAGGAAACCGTTTTGGACACCCAGCAGGTGAGCATCTGCAATGGCAGGCGAATGGGCTCTGCATTTATCATGGGTCCCGATGCAATTCTTGATGACGGTTTTTTCGATATCGTGTATGCCAACCAACCCATTAAAAGCAGCCGTCTGGTTCCTATAGCATTAAAATTTTTCAAGGGAACCCAGGTGAAACTTCCCTCTTTCAGTGTTGTCAGGGGAAAAAAGATCAGCTTGGTCTGTGAAAACCAACCCATGCCAGTCCATGTTGATGGGGAGGAGATTTCCAAAGGCTGCATGTCTTTTTCAGCAGAATTGCTTCCCGGTAGTCTTTCTGTGTTTGTTTTGTAGGTTCTCTCAAAAGATTTGATTTGAAAACGGATTGTCAATTTTAAAAAGTGTTGATTTTCATATTTTATTAATCTTTCCTTTTGGCAAACAATTAGCTATTATGTAAATGATTAATTGAGATAAACGAGAAAGCAAATTCTTGTTTTTAAGAAATAGACCATTCATTCTGATGATGTAAATCCGATTGACTTCTAGTAAAAGAGAGTATATTCTAGAAAATGCGCGTCTTATGTAGTTTTTACAGTTTTGACCTAAGATAGTAAGGAGTCTCCACTTGATTAAGGATTTGGTACCGTTCGTACATTTTTATGACCAGGATTTTGTCGATATGTACGACAGGTCATGGGTATGGATTGACGAACTTTGGAAACAAGGGACTGAAGACAATGGGTTCTCTGGCTCCTATCTGTCATACCCAGGACAGACCACATTCAACCAGTATTTATCATGCTTTTCCGCATTGTTTCTTGTATATAGCAATTTGAACAATTCCCCGTTCCCTTTGCTGGATTATTTTTACCAGAAACAGGAAGCAAACGGGGCGATACGTGGTGAGTATTCCATTGAAAATGGAAAACCGGTTTTTTCAGCTTCCAATCCGGAAGGTGTTTTCCCACCGTTGTTTGCGTATGTAGAATATGGATTTTATCATAAAGTCGGCAATAAGAAGAGATTAAAAGAGATTGTCCCCGTCCTGGAGAAATATTTTTCCTGGGTCCAGGCTACTTTCCAAAAATCCAATGGATTGTTCTCTGTTCCTGTTTCTGCCTGCCAGAGCGGGAATATACCAAGGGATCATGTCTATTATCCCCTTGATTTCAACGCCCAGCTTGCAGTGAATGCTTTATATATGTCAGCAATTGGCGACATCCTAAACGATAAAGAATTGAGTTTCAGGTATAAGAGAATCTACTTCTCCCTCAAGACAAGGATCAACTCACTTATGTGGGATAATGAATCCAAGTTTTATTATGACCTGGATATCAAGGAAAATCGTGTACATAACAAGTTCATCGGAGCCTATTGGACCTTGCTTGCCGAGATCCCCAATGATGAAAGGGCTGCCTCGATGATTGAATACCTCCATGACCCTGAAGAATTCGGGACAGACAATCCCTTCCCAGGGGTGCCTGTATCCTCACCTGCTTTCAGTGAAGGTGGTAATGGATTCTGCGGAGGTGTCCTCCCTGTAAATACGTTTATTGTTATCAAAGGGTTGGAACGCTACAATGAATTTGTCTTTGCCCGGGAATGTGCCATTCGCCATATGTATTACCTGCTTGATACCCTGCATCCCGATGCCGATACCATAGGTGATGTATGGGAAGCCTATCTTCCAAACAAGGAAGGCTTTGCAACTACTACGGAAATCGAAGGATTCCCGCGCAGGCGTTTGATGCCTTATGCCGGTTTGGTTACCATAACCCTGATGATAGAAAATATTATCGGGTTGGATATTTCCTTGCCCCGCAAGACGGTTAACTGGACCATGCCTTCCCTGGAAGCCATGGGGATAGAGAACCTGTCGCTAAAACGAAACATGATTACCATTCTCAGCAACAAAACCGAACGTGGTTGGGAAATCCGTCTAGAGTCTGAAAAACTCTACTATTTTACAATTGAGATCCTTGCAGAGAATAAGAAGAAGACCCTCCCGATTCCTTCCGGTAAATGCTCGATGCTCATCGATAAGCTGTAATCCGTATGGCATGGTTTGGTAAACTCTTCGGAGGAACCCTGGGGTTCATGTTCGGTGGACCCCTTGGGATGATTGCAGGTATTGCCTTTGGTCATATGTTCGACAAGGCCGGTGAATATCCCGGTGGTGCCCAGCAACAGGGGAATCCTTTCCAGGACCGCGCACCTTCTTTCTATTCAACCCAAGATCAGTCACAGATGCTATTTTTCGTAGGTGCTTTTTCCATGCTTGCCCGAATTGCTTCGGTCGATGGAAAGGTTACCGGAAGTGAACAGCAAAAAGTCGAGGAGTTTATCCGAAGGGATCTCAACCTCGGGCAGCGGGAACATGATGCTGCCTTGCGTGTCTTTGATGCCGCCTTGACCGGTGGGGGGACTTTCGACCAGTTTGCCGCCCAGTTCTATGAAAACTTTTCCCATGCCCCGAATATTCTTCAGTTGATGATTGATATCTTTTATCGTGTGGCAGCCGCTGATGGGAATGTCAATAAAGCCGAAGAGGATATGATTCGCAAGGGTGCAACTATTTTCCATATTCCTTCTTATTTTGTAGATTCCCTCTGCCGTAAGTATGGCGGATGTTCCATTTCGGAACATGCCTATGCGGTTCTCAATATTTCCACTACTGCTACCGATGAAGAAGTGAAGAAAGCCTATCGTAAAATGAGTATTGAATTTCATCCGGATACCTTGGCAACCAAGGGTATGGGTGAAGAGTTCCTTATTCATGCAACCGCAAAATTCAGGGAAATCCAGGAAGCATACGAGGAAATCAAGAAAGAACGCGGGATTAAATGAACGCACCCTATAAAGAGAAAAAAGGACTCAGCAAACGCTGAGCCTTTTTTGTAGTTACACTCTGATTTAGAATTGAACCCTTCCGCGCAAAGACCTGGCTAGCGTAATTCTGTCTGCATATTCAAGGTCTCCGCCGATGGGCAGCCCGCTGGCCAATCTTGTAATGGTAAGGTCTTGTCTATCCTTGAGGATGTGACGGATATACAATGCCGTGGTGTCACCTTCCTCTGTGGGGTTTGTTGCGATGATTATTTCCTTGAACTGTCCTTCAGAAATCCTTTTAAGCATCTTTGCAAACGAAAGGTTTTCTGGTCCGATGCCGTCCAAGGGACTGATTGCTCCGCCAAGAACATGGTATAGGCCATTGAAAGCCCCGCTGGACTGCAGGGTTATTACATCCTGTGGCGCCTCTACGATGCACAGCTGGCTCCGGTCCCTGGAGTGATCTTCGCAGATTGGGCAAGGGTCAATCTCTGTAAAACTGCCACAGATAGAACAGGGGAAAACCTGCTCCTGGATGGTGGCAATATTCAATCCCAGCTGCTTGTTGTAGGCTGCATCGGTCTTGATGAGGTGATAGGCAATCCTAGAAGCGCTTTTGGGGCCGATCCCGGGAAGCCTTGCAAGGTTCTGTACCAGGTTTTCCAGTGCTGTCATCTTCAGGCCTGTGGCATCAGGTTGCCGAAGGCCCCTGCATATTTCATCCCTTCGCTTTTTATCTTATCCTGCACTTTGTTTGAGGCAGAGTTGAAAGCGGAGGCAACGAGTACTTCCAGGGTCGATACATCCTCTGGGTCGACAATATCCGGGGAAATCTTTACTTTGGTAACCACGAATTTCCCGTTCACGGTCACTTCCACCATACCGGCCCCGGCACTTCCTGTCGCGGTGATGTTCGGGAGGTTTTCCTGCATTTTCTGGACATTCTCTTGAATGCCTTTCATATTTTTCATTAGTTCGAATGGATTCATATCCATATTGCACTCCTTATTGATACATAATCGTTAGGATATCTCACCTCGGAAAACCGAGGCGATTTTATTAATAACCGGGTCTGTCTTGAGTCCCTGGGTTTTTTCTTCCGTTTCTATATAGGCAAAGGATAGTTTTCCTGAATATCCGGAGATTTCCTTGATAAGGAGCCGGAATTTATCCTGGTTTTCCTCTGCCTTGTTTTTGCAGAATTTTGTAGTGAACGTGAGCGTGAGCTGGTTGTCATTATTGTCGATTTTCTTGATCGATTGTGCCACCTGGGAGAGTATTGGTGTGTTGGAAAGCTTTCCTACCAAACTTGGGATGTCCTCTTTGGCAAAGGGACGCTGCACAGGGACAGGTACCACCTGTTTTGGCAGGTTCACAGGTATTGCCTCTGGTTTTTGTATTTCCTGAACCACTGCCTGGCGGGGGATTTGCTTTTCCCTTTCGGTTTCCACCATGGGTTGTGGAGGGGCTGTGGCAGACAGAGCTACCTTTCCCTGGAGTAAGTCATCCTTTAGCTGCGAAAGTCTTTTGAGCAGGGTTGTGGTAGAAGCCAGGTGGGGAAGGGAGCCTAGCCGGCTTACGGCAAGCTCCAGTTCAAAGCGCGGGTTGAGCGAATAGCGTATATCCCTGTAGAGAGTGAGGAACAGTTCCACCCCAGCCTCAAGCTGTTCTTTTGCATAGGCATTTCGAATCTGGGAAGGAATGCGGTCACTCTGTACACCCAGGATGGACTCCTCGGTAATTCCTTCTTTCATGAGGAGCAGACTTCTGAAATACTGGGTAAAATCCTTGATGCATTGTTCAATCGAGACGCCATTCTGGAGCAGGCTCTGTACGGCAAGCAAGGCTTCTTTGTGTTTGCCCCCAAGTAGGTTTGACACTACATGGTTGATCTGGTCGATGCCAACCAGTCCCAGTTTGTCACTTATCTGTTCCAGGGTTATATGCCCGTTTGAAAAAGATACTACCTGGTCAAATAAAGTATAGGCATCTCGCAGGGACCCTGTAGATTCTTTTGCTATCCAAAACAGGGCGTCATCATCGGCCTCGATTTCCAGTTCCCTGGCGGCATCGGAGAGACACATCTTGATGGTTTCCAGGTCGATAAGCCGGAAATGAAACTGTTGGCAGCGGGAACGGATGGTAGCGGGAACTTTCTGCGGTTCAGTAGTTGCAAAGATGAAAACAATATAGGCAGGGGGTTCTTCTATGGTTTTCAGCAACGCATTGAATGCACTGGTGGAAAGCATATGTACTTCATCGATAATATAGATTTTATAACGGCTGGTCTGCGGGGGGAACAAGACTTCATCCTTGATCTGGCGGATATCGTTTACGCTGGTATTGCTTGCTCCGTCGATCTCGATGACATCCACACTGTTCCCACGGGTTATCTCCGTACAGTTTGAGCAGGTTCCGCAAGGATAGGGGGTCGGACCGGAGTCGCAGTTCAGTGCCCTTGCAAGGATACGGGCAGAAGAGGTTTTTCCTACTCCCCGGGGACCACTGAAGAGATAGGCATGCGCTATCCTGCCTTGTTCAATTGCATTCTTGATGGTAGATACCACAAACTCTTGACCCACAAGGTTGTCAAACAACTGGGGACGTTTTCTGGTAGCCGTTACTTCATATGCCATGGGAACTCCCTTCGGAAAAAATACAAGCCAAGTATAGCATGTTTTGGTATAAACGTGTATCGATGCAACAGAAGGTGGATAGTTTTCGGCACAGTGCTTTGGGCAAAAAAAACCCAGCCAACAAATCACCCGTGTCTCATGTACAATTCACTTACCGCTGCTACCTTCCGGTCCTGACGGGGTTGGGTGAACGTACATAGCACAGAATCTGTTGACTGGGAACAAAATACGGAGAGGGGGGGATTCGAACCCCCGGTGCCTTTCAACACACACGCCTTCCAAGCGTGCACCATCGACCACTCGGACACCTCTCCAAGTACGAACAGAACGGTAAAACAAAAAAGTATCCAAGCCAATCGGAGAGAGAGGGATTCGAACCCTCGGTACCGTCAGACGGTACAACGGATTTCGAGTCCGTCTCCTTCGACCACTCGGACATCTCTCCCGGTGATAATAACCGCTAAAAAAATATGAGACCAAAAGGATTTGAACCTTCGACCCTCAGTTCCGCAAACTGATGCTCTATCCAGCTGAGCTATGGTCTCAATACATGTAAAAAAACAAAATCGGAGAAGGGGGGATTCGAACCCCCGGACCCGTTACCAGGTCAACTCCTTAGCAGGGAGCCCGATTCGGCCGCTCTCGCACCTCTCCATTTCAAACAACACAATCAATGCAAAACAAATGATAGAACGGAGAGAGGGGGATTCGAACCCTCGGAGACTTGCGCCTCAACAGTTTTCAAGACTGCCTCCTTCGACCGCTCGGACATCTCTCCATTAAAAGACCATGGCGAAAATGCCATGCGATTATCAGGTTGTTTTGCTACCAATCGGATTCTCACTATATTGAGAGACCCGCTTTTTGTCAAGAAGGTTGGGACTTAAAGGTTGTTTCTTGACAGTTCCTTTCTATATTGACATCATAATTTCATATGAGCCTACCCTTATTCAACCGAAAACAACAAAAAAAACCTCCTTTGGTTAAAGAAACCGAAAAGGAAATGAAGGAAAAGATCGAGACTTTGAAGGCTGGACGTCTAGCCTCCCTCTCAATCTCATTGGCCGATAAACTTATTTCCTTATATGGACCAAGAATTTCAGGAAGTGAAAATGCAAGGGAAACCGCTTCGGCCTTGGAAAAAGAGCTCAAAGGTTTTTGTGATACCACCGAATACAAGGAATTTACCTTGTATAACCAGGCTTACACGCTTTGGTTGAAGGTCTTGGTTGTTGTCTACCCTTTCGCTTTGGCTCTG
Organism: Sphaerochaeta pleomorpha str. Grapes; assembly: GCF_000236685.1. Classification (NCBI taxonomy): domain Bacteria; kingdom Pseudomonadati; phylum Spirochaetota; class Spirochaetia; order Spirochaetales; family Sphaerochaetaceae; genus Sphaerochaeta; species Sphaerochaeta pleomorpha. Next base: position 2,147,511 of record NC_016633.1, read on the forward strand.
CTCTGGTTGGGCCTTCCTGTTATGTCCCTTTCTGTGCTTCTTCTTTTTCTGTGGTATGTGGCAAGAGGCTTCATATATTTCAAACCGGTTGGCGAAAAATATACTCCAAAAGGAAGGGGAGCCAACGTGCATGGGGTGCTCGAGCCGAAAAAAGAGGTGCTCCATACAGTTATTTTTTCAGGACACCACGACAGTGCCCGTTTATATAAGTACAACAGCTTGGATAAGCTGATGTATGCAAAAAAAGTGCTGGTTCCTTTGCTTCTGTTTGTTTTTCTCTGCATAGCCTGCCTTACCCAGCTCTTTACCGAGTTGTTTACCGGGAAATTGTTTTCTTTCAACCTGCCGCCAATACCCTGTATCATTCTCAACAGTGCCCTTACCTTCTGTTTTCCGTTTGTTTTACCCCTTTGGGGGTTTGTCACTAGTGAAGGTTCCCCTGGCGCAGGGGATAACCTTGTTTCAAGCTGTATGGGGGTAGAATTAGCCCGTTTTTTTGATTGGAGAAAACGATGTGGGAATACTCTTGAACATACACGCTTGGTCTTCGCCTCGTTTGATGGGGAGGAAGTCGGTTTGAAAGGTTCCAAGCAGTGGTTTTCCGAGCACAAAGACCTTTGCAACCAAGCAATACAGCTCAATTTTGACTGTCCTTACTATGCTGATGAGATTACTTTTCTTGACCGGGATATCAATGGGACCCAGCCTCTTTCCACTCGCCTTGCAAGCAGATGCGTTCAGATTGCCAAATCGATGGGCTATGATGCATCAAGAGAGAGCATACCGTTCCTTGCAGGAGGTACCGATGCAGCTGAAGGCTCTCGGTCTGGCATCGAGGCCTGTACTTTGACAGCTATGGCCTGGGATGATGTATCTAAGCCTGCGGTTTACCATACGAAAGATGATGTTTGCTCGGCGATTGAGCTAAAGGCCATTGAACAAGCCCTTTCCATCGCGATTCGCCTGGTTGAACTTGTTGATGCCGGTACTTTGTATGAAAAGAACAATGATTCAGGGCCCGAAGAGGAAGAGATAATCCCGGAACTGCATTTCGAACGATTGTCTAAACGCTAAATACTATTCTATTTCTTCCGTTTGAAGTTTCAATAACCAGCTGTTCCAGCTCAGTTTTATTTGGCAAAGGTAACGTTCCGGCAATTGTGATAGCGCTTTCGAAACGTTCTTCGGTTATTGTACATTGCACAGAGAGTAATACTTTCTTTATCGGTTCAAATAAATCGTAGGAAGTGGAGAGTGAAAAGGAACACTTTTCGACCAACTCCTCTGTCTGTAACACTTCCAATACTTTTTTTGCACTTTCCCCATAGGCTTTTACCAATCCGCCGGTTCCCAGCAAGGTACCTCCGAAGTAGCGGACAACCAGAAGGGCAACATTGGTAATTCCGCTGCCTTTCAAAACCTCTAGGATCGGTCTTCCTGCAGTATTCTTGGGCTCATGGTCGTCGCTACAGCTGTATTCGTCACCTTTTGGACCGATTATTGCAGCATGGACGACATGAGAGGCCGATGGATGTAGGTTCCTTACTTCTGTTACCAGATTTTTCACCTCTGCAAGATTTGGACAGGGGTACGCCAAGGCAATGAAGCGCGATTTCTTGACTTCCAGTTCATAAAGGGCAGAGCCGAGAGGATTTCTCATCATTACCACCTGTGGTTGAAGATGTTATCTTGTGAAATTGGCGCAGAGGAGGCAAGTTTACCGGCTAAAACTGACAATTCATGCATCTCGACGCCAGAAAGCCTTAGATCTCTACTTGCAAGGTTCTGTTGCAGCTGTGTTTTATTCCTTGCCCCCAGAAGGACAGAATCAAAACCCTGCCCTAATGCCCAGACAAGCGCTATTTGGGCAATGGAGCATCGTTTCTTGCAGCTGAGGTCCCAGAGTTTTCCATAAAGTGCTTTGTAGAGAGGGTAGGATTCAGGGGCATAGCAATAGAAATCCTTTCTCCCATCCAAGGGACTTGCTTCATGGTTACCATTGAGCAAACCAAGGCCTAGCGGGCTATACCCAACCGTTTTGATTTTGTTTTCTTTACAATAGAGCAGAGTCTGCTCAAGGCCTCTTGTCCATAAAAGGTTGCAAGGCATCTGGTAATATCCAATGGGATAGGTTCTGAAGGACTGCAGAAGTGGAAGGGGAAAATTGCTTAGCCCGATTGTCATCACCATATCCGTTTCTGTTATTTCAGCCAAGGCGTCCATGATGGGGGCAAGCGGAACCGTACTGCTTGGCCAATGGAGGTAAAGGATGTCGATATAGTCGGTACAAAGCCTTCTGAGACTTGTTTCAACATCCTTGCGAACCTGCAAAGGACCTTTTGCCATGATTTTTGTAGCAATGGTCAGCTCGCTTCTCGGAATGCTTTTGGAAAAACGTTTTAATTGCTGTCCGGTGAATTGTTCACTTTCACCATTTCCATACCCTTGCGCTGTATCGAAATGGCGAATTCCTGTCTTTAGGGCATAATGAAGCACTTTGATCGAATCGGAACGGTCCTGGTTCTCCCAGAACCCGAAAGAGCCTCCAAACTGCCAGCATCCTAACCCTATTTCACTCGTTTTCGTCTTCCTCTATGGTAATGGTTTTATCAATCATCTTCTGGTCGTCAAAAATAAAACGTCCCTCGAATTTTTTTCCTTCCAGTGCAAGCGGGAGCCAATGCTGGTCATCTTCCCACATTCTATCATAGGGCATCGCAGCAACGGGACACCAGAAAGGACGGGCCTCCTCGGTTTCCTTGGGTATTCCTGTATAGGAATGGGCAAAGAAGACATATCCCCGTTCCGAAAGACCGTCCTTGAACTGAAAATCCAACTTACCGACCAGTACAGGGTCTACGATGTCGAGTTCTGTTTCTTCCTTGAACTCCCTGATAGCGGCTTCCGTTGCAGTTTCTTCCAATTCTATATGACCACCGGGAGCATTTACCAAACCGGTACCCAGTCCCCGTTTTTTATCAATCAACAAGACTTGGTCATTTTCGAACAGGTAGGTGATGACGCATATTTCCTTGGGGTCCCAGAGATCCCAGTCAATTTCCCCGACAGTGTCAGGGACAACCATGGGGATAGGTTCCTCTTGGGGATTATCCAAAGAAGCCAGCCGTTTTTTTTCTTCAGCTGCTGCGGCTTCCTCCGGATGTGCTTTGTAGTAACATTCCTGGCAAAGGTTGTCATCGTGTCCGATAATATGATTGATATCGAGTTTTACATTGCACTCAGCGCAATGGAGCCTGAAAGGCCAGGCCTTCTCCCTGAAAATATAGAGAAGTCCAACACAGAGAGCCAAGTCTAGCCAAGCCAGCTTCTGGGGAAGTCCCCGGGTAAGGATCGTTACGACTCCAACTTCGAAAATCAGGAGGAGAGCAGCCAGATATATGGTTGCAAATCGTTTCTTTTGCGAATTGGGAATTTTTCGTTGTGAAAAATTCAACAATAATATGGCAATCAATGCCCATGTGTAATACTGCTCTATTGTTTCCAGAATCATGGAGAATAGGGTATAGTGCAAATGTCTATTCGTCAAGCTTTTCATAAACGAGCCTCTCAAAGGATAAACATTGAAACCGCTCGGGTTTTGGAGTAAGCTAGGCGTATACCTTAAGGCTGGAGGTTGCCATGGAACTTGATACTATCGCGAAATACATTGACCACACGGTTCTCGGAGCAAATGCTACCCGGGATAATATTGAAAAAATTTGTAATGAGGCTAGGGAATACCGGTTTGCCTCGGTTTGTGTTAATAGTTGCTGGGTGCCTTTGTGTGCCAAAATGTTGAAGGGGTCAGACGTTCGCGTATGTACCGTTGTCGGTTTCCCCCTTGGGGCCATGTCTACTGCTGCAAAGGCCTTTGAGGCTAAGCACGCGGTTGCTGAAGGAGCCACGGAAATTGATATGGTTATAAATGTCGGGTGGTTGAAAAACCATGATGACGAACTTGTCCAGGATGATATTGCAGCGGTGAAAGAAGCCTGCAATAAAAGCCTCCTGAAAGTGATTATTGAGACATGTCTATTGACCGATGAAGAGAAAGCAAGGGCTTGCCGTCTAGCGAAGGCTGCCGGTGCTGATTTTGTGAAGACTTCCACTGGCTTCTCTACCGGTGGAGCAAAAGTAGAAGACATCAAATTGATGCGAAAAACCGTAGGTCCTGTACTTGGTGTAAAGGCCTCCGGGGGAATCCATTCCTATCAAGAGGCTAAAGCGATGATTGACGCAGGGGCAACCCGGATTGGTGCTTCCTGTGGAGTTGCCATCGTTGAGGGACAGAATGCCGCGCATTGAGCAGAAAACTGAGAGTACTGATTTTCTGAAAAGCCTAGGTTTTCCGACTATCGACGTCCATGATACGTTTTCTCATTTTGATTTCACCCTTCCTGGCAGAAGGGTGTTACTTATTGGCCCCATGGGTTCTGGTAAGACTGAGTTTGCGGCCCGTGTCTGGCGTGATGCTGCCATTGCCCAGAAAAAGGGGGACAAAGTCCGTTCCCTCACCAGCAGTGGGGAAGTCGACCGGAGGAAGGTCTTTTTCGTCAGGTCTGAGATCGATGGGGCAAGGTTTTCCGATTATCCTGAGGATGCCTTGTGTTTTCGTAGCGGGTACATTCACTGCGGGGATAATATTGCCCGTATCAGGGACTCTTTTGGCCTTGAACAGGTATTGGCAGATAATCCGACTGTGGGAACGTTTATTATTGATGAGGCGTCTTTTTTCGATGAACGCCTAGCGTATGTGGTAAGGAATCATAGCCAGCAAAGGGGCGTCATGTTTATTTTCCCCACCTTGATCCTGAATTTCCGTCGTGACTTATTCAATTCGACGGCAAGGCTCATGTTGGATATTGCAACAGATGTCATTCCCCTCACAGCCTATTGCGAACACCCGGATTGCATGAAAGATGCATTCTATACCTACCGGTATTACCAAGTCGACGGGAAGGAATGCCCTGCACTCTATTTTGATCCCCTTATTATCGTAGGGGGCGACGAGCACAAGAACAGTTCTTTGGAACCGAACTATGCCGCCCGTTGTGACGAACACCATTTCCTGCCAGGGAAAGAGTATACCTTTTTTCATCTCAAGCCGTTGGGGGAACAAGCTTCCAGGGGTCAGGAAAAAGCCCTGCGGGACGAATTGTATTCCTTGAAATATGCCATGCAACGTTCAATGCTCTATAAGAATATCTGTGAACGGTATGTCGGTGTAAAGGATGAGGAAATTTATTTCAATTCGCTTAAACCAGGCAATATTGCCGAGAAGGCATTGGTTTTCCTGTTTTGCGAACAGAATCTGGTTCCCGAGGAGTTGCTTCTCCGGTTGGTTTCCGAACTTGAACTCGACACAATCTACCTATCGAAAGTTTTGGCCGATAACCGGCGCCCTGTTTCGTTTGGGCAGCCCTTCCTCCTGTAGAATCTGAGCCCTTCCTCCAAAACGCGGAAGGGCTTTTCCTACCCAATAGCTGGAAAGTACAAAAACAGCGCAACATAGCACCTTGCAGGCCTTTCTTGGGGAGTTCAAAATCAAGCTAGGTTTTTAAGTGTTTGTTTGAGTGTCTGGACATTGATATTTTCCAGTAGCCAGGGAACCGAGATGTTTCGTTTTTCCATCTCGTGTTCAAGTCCTTTCCAGTCGAGGACCCCCTCTCCTACCGGTAAATTCCCAATTTTCCAGCCTCTTTCATCCAATGCATAGTCTTTGACATGAAGGATTGCGATTTTTTCCCCGAGGGCATCGAGAGCTTCGGAAAAAAAGGAATGCTGGGCTTCCTGAGTCGGGACCTTCCGTACCGAACCGTCTGGCTCACAGATTCCCGTCCAGGGCACCAGATTGACAGGATCGTAGATGACTTGCAGGTGGGGTGTATCAAAGGTCTCAACCAGACGAGCCAACCTTTGTACCGAACAGATGGTGTGTTGCCTGCTGACCGCTTCGATTCCTATTGTCGATTTGGTACGTTCGGCCGTGTTTAGCAATCGTTCGATAGAACGATAGAAACGAGTGAGAATTTCAGGTTCAAAGGTGCCAAGGTCGAAGGAGCAGTCTCGTTGTATCGACCCTGTTTCGGTCCCGACAAGAAGGCCTCCGCAGTGGCTTGAAAGACGAAGGCAGGTTTCAAAATCCCTGAGTTGCCTTTCTCGTATATCCAAGTCAGGGTGGACCGGGTTGATATAACAGCCCAAGACTGCGATTTTGACGTTTTCTTTTGCAAGGTCTGATTTGAGGTTTTCAAACAGTTCTGGGGTATAGTCCTTGATTTGGGGAAACAGGGGAAGGGCTTTTGCAGGTGCTAGTTGTATATAGCTCTCTTTCTGGTATTTTGAGACTTCCTGAGCCAAGGAAGAGACGGAAGGGAATGTCCCGAGGTCATGTGCTCTAAAACCAATTTGTTTCATATGATTGATTATAGGTAAAACCGATAGCGAAGTAAAGAAATGATATTTGGAGGGAAAAATGAAACAGTATTTTCTTTCAGACTTCGAGGCAAACAATGACGGGGTTTTTGATAATACCGAAGCCTTTGCAGCGGCTTTTACTGCCATTGCTGAGGGAGGTTGCCTGTCAATAGGGCCTGGAACCTGGCGTACGGGCCCTATAACCATCAGTGGGCATGATATTGAGGTGCATATACACAAAGATGCAAAAATCGTGTTTATACCGGAAGAGGGGAAATATATCCCAGTCTATTCCCGTTGGGAAGGTATTAACTGTTATTGCATGCATCCTTGTCTGTATATCCTCAATTCTCATCGGGTGACGATACAAGGGGAAGGTACCCTGTATGGTAGCGGGCATTACTGGTGGGATCTTTCTCTAGGAAAACGCAATCTCAAAATGGAGCCGGCAACAGAAACAGAGAAACGCTTTGCCCTCCTGAATCCTGGGTACAAGAGCCAGGGGGGTGGCGGGGGAGGAAGGCAATCCCAATTCCTTCGTCCTCCCTTAGTCCAGGTAAAAGATTCAAGCGATATTCTCTTGGAGGGCATAACACTTGAGGATAGTCCGTTTTGGACCCTTCATCCCTTGTATTCGAGAAACCTTGTTTTTAAAAACCTCAGTATCAAGAACCCGAAAAATGCACCGAATACAGATGGGATAGACCTCGATTCCTGCGAGAACGTAACAATAGAAGGATGTGTAATCGATGTAGGTGACGATGGCATAGCCCTTAAAAGTGGGAGTGGCCCCGATGGGATTCTGACAGGGAGACCCACAAAGGACGTACGGATTTTTCAATGCACAGTCCGTAACGCCCATGGGGGGGCAGTAATAGGGAGTGAGACGGCTGCTGGTATTCACAATGTAGAGGTTTCAAATTGTCTTTTTGATGGAACCGATAGGGGTATACGAATCAAAACACGAAGGGGAAGGGGCGGTAAGATTTCCCACCTTTCCTTTCTGGGACTCAAAATGGTAAAAAATCTCTGTCCCTTGACGATTAACCTCTATTATCGTTGCGGAAGTTTTTCAAACGAGGATTTTTCTTTGGAGAAGCTCCCTGTTTGTCCCGAGACCCCCTCCGTTTCTGATATAAGGATTACGGATTGCGAGGCTGTTGGCTGTCTTTCCTCCATTGCTTTTATCGTGGGGTTGCCTGAATCCCCAATCACTGGCCTTTGCATTGAAGACTGTACATTTTCCCTCGATCAGGAGGAATCCCATCCTGTGGAGGAGAGCGAGATGTATCTTGGGCTCCCTTTGCCCCAGGGAAGGGGCATGAGGCTTCGTAATGTCCATCTTATGCTCAAAAATGTATCGGTGAACGGAGTGATGAACCCCTTCGAAATTGAGGAGAATGTACGGTTGGAGAATTCCTGATTCTTTGTTTTTGCATGCTTTCCTCATAATCTGATAATACATTCAGTCCATGCTCGAGCTAGAAAAGCAACTTTTTTGCATAGGCCGGGGACTTTGTTTTGGAAGCACCAATTGGGACTGTTTCCTGCAAAGCCCCGGTAGGGGAATGGACTCAACATACTCTATTGCAGAAGCCTTGCGCGGGGTTTTCACCTCATTGCGAAAGGCTCCTTCCCATCGTTGACAATATAAAAATGGTACGTGATAGTATATTTGTTGAAGTGTTGGTGCCCTGTTGTCAAAACAAGTATTGAGCGAGTGCGTTCATGATGCAAAGAAGGTGTCCTTATGGAAAAGGTACTTATTGACTGGTTGCTTGAAGAGAATAACCCTTCAGTTCGATTTGCTACGTTGACTCGGTTGCTCGATGAACCCCTGGATGACCCCGAGGTACAGAAAACCTGTAATTGTATCGGGAAAGGCGATGTAGTTGCCAGAATCCTGGACAAACAGAACAGTGATGGCTCTTGGGGGATTCCCGAAAGGTTCTATCTTGATAAATATACTGGGACAGTCTGGACTCTCTTGGTCCTGTCAGAATTGTATGCCCCTGCAGACGATATGCGTGTTGTGCGCGCCTGTGATTTTATTCTGGATCATTCTTTCAATGCTGAAAGCGGAGGGTTTTCCACCTCAGAAAGTGTAAGGACAAAAACGGGCCTTGCAAGCTTGGTTATCCCCTGTTTGACAGGGAATATGGTCTATAGTCTCATCCGATGTGGTTATCTGGAAGACGAGAGAGTACAAAGAGCCATTGAATGGATCTGTACCTACCAAAGGACAGATGATGGCGATGACCGTCCTCCCCTTGGACCGATGTATGACCGGTACCGCTCCTGCTGGGGTCGGCATTCCTGCCATATGGGCGTCGCGAAAGGGCTCAAGGCCCTTTGTGCAATTCCCCTGGAAAAACGGAATGACCAAGTTGCCTCGAAGATCGAAGAGCTGTGCGAATACTTCCTCATCCATCATATTTTCAAGAAAAGCCACAAGCTGGAAGAAGTTTCCAAACCCGGTTGGCTTCGATTCGGTTTTCCCCTGATGTACCAGAGCGATGTATTGGAGTTGATGGAATTGTTTGCGGACTTGGAAATCCATGACTCCCGTTTGGATGAATCGCTGGAATTGATCGAGAAGAAAGCAACAAGTGAAGGAAAGTGGGTACTGGAAAATTCTTATAATGGACGGTTGCAGGTAGCCATTGAACAGAAAGGGGAGCCTTCGAAATGGTTGACACTCAAGGCACTCAAGGTGTTGCAAGAGTATCGATAAAAAAGGGGGATAGCGTCCTGTGCAAAAAGAAATCCTCGAATTATTGTTACAGTCAAATGAACCTTGGGTTGTTTACCGGACACTCTTGGATTTGGTTGGGTTGCCCGATTCTGATCCTCAAGTACTGCAAGCGAAAAGAAAGCTGCTTTGCCATCCACTTATCCTTGGGCTTATCGATGAAGTGAATGCCTGGCCAGGAACTGTACTAAGCAGTCATAAAAGTGCAGGTCAGCTTTATCATAAGCTCTCGTTCCTCGCTGATCTGGGTATCGTCAAGGATGATGCCGATTTTACAGGCCTTGCCGAGAGGTTCCAAATGGGAAAATCAAAAGAGGGCCTGTTTCAATTACCCATGCAAATTTCGCAACAACATGGGGGTACAGGCGAAAATCTTTTTGCCTGGGCTCTCTGTGATGCCCCGCTTCTTCTTTCTATTGCAGACAGGATGGGGTTTGGCCCAGTTGACGATGGGTTGGCCTTCCTTATATCCCTACAGAGGCAAAACGGATGGCCTTGTGCTGTCTCAAAAGAACTCGGGTCTTTCCGGGGGCCTGGAAAGAAAGCGGATCCTTGTCCCTATGCCACCTTGCTTATGTTGAAACTGCTGGCCTTCTCTCATCCCAATGAATACACTCAGTCCTGCCATCTGGGAACCGAATGTCTTCTTGGTCTCTATCAGGAGAGCAGGATCCTTCATCCCTACATGTTCTTCATGGGAACGGATTTCAGGAAGCTGAAGGCCCCGTTCATCTGGTATGATATCCTGCATGTCTTGGATGTGCTGTCTTTTTTCCCTTGGGTCCATCACGACCAAAGGTTTCTGGATATGTTGGAGTTAGTGACCTCCAAAGCTGACGCCAAAGGCTTTTTTACCCCCGAGTCTATCTGGGTAGCTTGGAAGGAGTGGGATTTCGGACAGAAGAAGGTTCCTTCGCCTTGGCTTACTTTTTTGGTTTATAGGATCATTAAAAGGGTTTCCTTTCATTGATTAGCAAAATATTCATATCTGCCTTGCATTTTCGACACATTTTTTCTCCAAGCTGGCGCTGTATGGAGGAAATGATGAAAAAAAGATTTGTATCGCTAATGGTTCTTTTGCTGTGTGTTCTTTCCTTGGTAGGCGCTGAGGGGACTAAAGAACAATCGACTCAAACAATGCAAGGCTTCGGCTCTTCTGAACGTCCCAAATATGTATTCATGTTTATCGGTGATGGTATGAGCCATGTCCAGATCAATGCTGCCCAGGTGTTCAATGGCAATAACACAAAAGGCGATATTGCCCTTAGCCCCCTGAGTTTCACCCAGTTTCCTGTCTTGGGGTTGCAGACTACCTATGATGCAACTTCCTTCTGTCCCGATTCTGCCTCCACGGCTACTTCGCTTTCCAGTGGTATCAAAACCCATAGCGGAGTACTTGGGATGGGAGTCGATAAAACGACGAAGGCAGAGAATATCGCAGAGAAGCTCAAGAGTCAGAAAGACTGGAAGATTGGGATTGTCTCTACCGTCACTCTCAACCATGCAACCCCTGCTGCCTACTATGCCCATTCCCCTTCAAGGAACAACTATTATGATATCGGCCTCCAGCTGATAGGTAGCGGTTTCGATTATTTTGCCGGTGGTTCGATCAATAAAGCCACTGACAAGGGACAGGCCAGTATCTACGACCTTGCCAAGGCAAACGGCTATACCTTTGTCGATACAAAAGAAGCCATCGAGGCCTTGGATGCAAACAGTGGAAAAGTATATGCCCAGAGTCCTCGCTTGCAAGATGGTGGTTCGATGCCCTATTCGATCGATACTGATGATAGGGATGTATCACTTGCAGGATTCGTTCAGAAGGGCATTGACGTCCTTGACAATGAAAAAGGCTTTTTCATGATGGTTGAGTCAGGAAAAATTGACTGGGCTTGTCATGCCAATGATGCAGCTGCCGAGATTTCAGACATCCTCGCCTTCGATGACGCAGTCAAGGTTGCGATCGATTTTGCCCAGAAGCATCCCAACGAGACCTTGATAGTAGTCACCGGTGACCATGAGACTGGTGGAATGACCATTGGTTATGCTTCCACCGGGTATAACACCGCGTTTGAAATTCTCAAGAACCAGAAACTCTCCTATGTTGCCTTTGACGAAATCATAAAGGGAATGAAGAGTGCAAACGCAAATCTGAGCTTCGACGAGGTAATGGAACTTGTGACCAAGGACTTTGGTTTGGTAGCACCGAATGCAAATGCAACCGACAAAGCCTTGGTCCTTACTGAGGTGGAGTATGCACGGTTGCAGGAAGCTTTCCACCAGTCCATGCTTCCTTCCGATAAGAGGACCAAAGATGATGTCACGGCTCTTCTGTACGGTGGCTATGATCCCCTTTCGGTCACTGTCACCCATATCCTGAACAACAAGGCAGGTATCGGTTGGACGAGTTACTCACACACGGGTACCCCCATATCTGTCTATGCAAAGGGAGTAGGCGAGCAGTTATTCTCTGGGTCTTATGATAATACAGATATCTTTCACAAGTTACGCGATATTGTAGGTGTGAATTAGTCTAGGTTTCTCTCTCACCCGGCACCCTGTTTGCACAAGACAGGGTGCCAACTTCATCAATAAGGCAGTTACATGAAATTACAATTCAATCGAAAGGAAGCGGTCTTCCTTGGTGTTTTTTCTCTCCTATGTCTGGTTTTGGTCTTGCTGCCAACCGGATTCGGCCGTGCAATCTACGTTAACGCCGAAGGGGCGAAGGCAAGGGTAATCAAAACCAATGACACGATGATGTATCAGACAGGGGTTGTGAGGATGGGGGAGCAGCGGTGTACTGTTGAGATTCTCAGTGGACCCCATACTGGTGAACAATATGAAGGGATCAACCTGCTTACCGGAAAATTGGAATTTGACAAAGTGTTTACCGAAGGCCAGCTTGCCTGGGTGTTGCTTGAACAGGACAGCTCGAACAAGGTCATATTTACGAATATGGTCGACCACTACCGGTTGTCCAAAGAACTCCAGTTGATGGGTTTGTTTGCGTTACTGCTCGTCGTCTTTTCAGGCTACACAGGAATCCGTACCATCCTCTCCTTCCTGTTCGCATTCCTTGCCATCTGGAAGGTCATGATTCCCTTTGCCTTGAAAGGGTATAGCCCAATTTTGCTGGCCCTTTTGGTGGGGAGCAGCCTTATGGTGATGACGTTGCTTCTGGTTGGGGGCTGTACGAAAAAAGCGTATGCGGCAATCATCGGATCTGTAGGGAGTTCTTTGATAACCTGCTTGTTGGCAATTCTTTTTACCGTGTATTTTCAAGTGCATGGATCGGTAATGCAATGGTCTGAATCGCTTCTCTATGCAGGATATATGAAACTCGACCTCACCAAGATATTCCAGGCAGCTGTCTATCTCTCTTGTTCAGGGGCTATCCTGGACCTTTCCATCGATATCAGTGCAGCGCTCAGCGAAATTGTAGAGAAAAAACCGGATATCACAGCCAAGGAACTGGTTGCCAGTGGACTTGTTATCGGTAAATCGGTAGTGGGAAGCCAGACAACAACCCTGTTGCTTGCCTATATGGGAAGTTACTTAACGGTCATGATGGTATATATGGCACAGGGGACTCCCATAATGAGTATCCTCAATTCAAAGACGATAGCTGCCGAGATACTCCACACCTTTGTGGGCTGTATCGGCCTGGTATTGGTCTCCCCGCTTACCTCCCTGGTTTGTGGATGGCTGTATATAAAAAAACCTGCCCTCTCACAGGAAAGGGCAGGTGGTGTTTCTTCTACAAGGGAGACCGTAAACTATTAGTCTTCGTTGTTTTCCAGGAGCCTGACCCTGTCGGGGGCAAAATCAATTGAGATCTTTGCACCTTCAGGGTATACCTTCTTGGCATGGGGGTCATCAATCTGTACGAGGACTTCTCCGAAAGAAGTATTGATAAATGCCTCAAGGCTGTTTCCAAGATAGACATTCATCCTTACCGTTCCCTCTATATGCCCTTTCCCAGGTTCCACGACGCGCAATGATTCTGGGCGTGCCATCAAGACGGCTTCATCCCCTACCGCTACGTTTTCACCGGCCTGACTTGCTACAACCTCTTTGTCCCCAAGGATACAGGTCCATAGCTTCCCATCATGGTTTTTTACTTTGACAGGAAAGAATGTTGCTTTTCCTACGAAACCAGCTACGAAACGTGAGTTGGGAGCTTCATAGATTTCTGATGGGGCTCCTATCTGGCGGACGAAGCCATTTTTCATGACAACAACCCGGTCTGAGAGACTCATAGCTTCAACACGGTCATGGGTGACATATACAGCGGTAATGCCCAGGGTTTTCTGGATTTTCCTGATTTCAACACGCATCTGTTCGCGCAGCAGTGCATCAAGGTTGGACAGGGGTTCGTCCAGAAGCAGGACCGAAGGGGCAACGATAAGGCTTCGTGCCAAGGCTACGCGCTGTTGCTGCCCGCCTGACAGTTTCGATGGGGCTCGATCCCCATAGTCGGCCAACCCAACCATTGCCAGGGTTTCCTCGACCCGTACCTTGATTTCCTCAACAGGGACTTTCCTGAGTTTCAATCCGTAGGCCACGTTATCGAATACAGTCATATGGGGAAAGAGGCCATAGCTCTGGAACATTGTTGCAGTATCTCTCTTGTTGGGAGGGAGCATGGTAACTTCCTCGTTCCCTATAAAGATTTTTCCCTCTGAGGGAAGCTCAAAACCCGCAATCATCCTCAAGGTTGTTGTTTTTCCACAACCGGAAGGGCCCAGCAAGGTTACCAGCTCGCCTGGTTGGATAACCAAATTCGAATCATTGACGGCAATTACATCAGACTTGCCTTTTACATCCTTGAATCGTTTCGTAACATGCTCAAGCGTTACCGATACACTTTTCTTTTCGTTCATAGAATACCACCTTACCGGGTCGAAATTGTTTTCTGGGTGAGCTTGTCATCCTTAACCAAGACTTGCATCAAGGCCCAGACAGAGAGGACGATGACAATCAGGATGGTTGACAAGACGCTGGCAAGACCGAATCTCAGGTTTTCCGAGAAATTGAAAATCAAAACGGTCAAATGGTTCCAGCGAGCCGAAATCAAGAAAATAATGGCACTTACAGCCGTCATCGAACGAACAAAGGTATAAGACATGCTCGAGAGGAAGGCTGGACGAATCAGGGGCAGTACTATAGTTCTGAATACTGTCGGAACATCAGCCCCCAGGTCTGCTGCCGATTCTTCGATGGCAGGGTCGATCTGGTGAAGGGCCGTGATCCCGTTTTCAACACCGACAGGAAGTTCCCTGATGATATAGTTGATAACAATGATTGCCCCGGTTCCCACAAGAAGGATAGGCTGCTTGTTGAATGCCAAAATGTAACTGATACCGATAAGGGTTCCTGGAATAGCATACGGAGTCATAATCAGTGTTTCCAAGAACCGTTTGCCCGGGAACTTTTTCCTGACTATGAGCATAGATGCCATCATGGCAAGCAGGCCTGCTATCGGGGTTGCAATCAGGGCCAAGGTAACGGTATCACGGATACTTGTCCACCCACGGCTCAAGGCTTCACCCCAGTTTTCCATGGTGAAGGAGTAGTCGATACCCCAGTTCTTTACAAAGCACCCTGCGATGATTGTCATATACAAGGCAACTATGAATCCAATGAAAATCCAGGAGGCTGTCTCCAGTGTAACCCTAACGCTCTTGTTGGTAAGTTCTGTTAAAGTCGTCGAAGGTTTCCCTGTAACCGTAACATAGCTCTTTTTAGCTACCCAGACCCTTTGCACAAGGAATGCGGTAAGTGTGGGCATCAGAAGCAGGAAGGATAGGGCAGCCCCGGAGCCTAGGTTGCTTCGTCCCGTTACCATCATATACGCTTCAGTGGAAAGGACCCTATAGTCTCCGCTGAGCAGCAAAGGGTTTGCAAAGTCAGCAAGGGAATTGGTAAAAACCAGAAGCCAGGCAGAGACGATACCGGGAGCAGAGAGTGGGAAGGTGATTGCCTTGAATGTCTGCCACCGAGTTGCACTTAAGTCGAGAGAAGCGTCTTCGACCGTTGAGTCAATCTGCCTGAGAACCCCACTTATGGTCATAAATGCAATCGGGAACATCCCGATGACTTCAACCAAGGTGAGCCCTCCCAGCCCATAGATGGAAGTTGATAAGTGGAAGAGCTTTTTGGAAATCAAACCATTGTTTCCAAACAACAGGATTATTGACAGTGAAAGGGAAAAAGGAGGAGAGATAACCGGCATAGTTGCCAAGGTACTCATAATTCTTTTTTTCTTGAAAGAAGTGCGTTCGATGAGGAAGGCAAACATATATCCCACAACCGTGGAAATGGTTGCTGTCATCACACCCAATCGGAGAGATCCCCAGAGGGCTACCAGATAATTTGGGGATAGAGACTCCTTCCAGGTTGCAAGTGAGAAATGTCCATCTTTCATAAAGGAAAGACGAACAGCCTCCAGTAAGGGGTAGGCTATAAATATCAAGACAATCGAGAACAAACCCAAGACCAAGAACCCAGTCATGGGATCACGGGTAAAGGTGAGGACTAGCATGATGCTCAAGAATATGATAGCGGCACCTATGAAGAGGGTTCTTAGAAGGTTGTTGTATCCAGAAGCTATTTTATTAGGCACCAGGATCATGATTGCACCTGAGACCTGATATCCTGTTTCGTCTATCACCGGTACAAAATAGACTTGGGAGTTTGCTGCAGTTGCCGGCACACTTGTATCCGGGTCAAGCGAGTAGTCGGCTTTATAGGTTTTTGAGAGTTTCATGGATTCAAGGTAATAGACGCTCTCAAGAGCCTTTTTAAAATCCTCCGAATTTTTATTTGCCTCCCAGATCGAACGTGCGGTTTCTGATCCTACAGTAGGTATAAAGTCGAAGGAGTTTTGGTCATAGGAAAAATAATAGGCACGTGCACCTGTAATACTTTCTTTTACAGTAGGAACCCACTGTTGGAAGGAAAGGAGGGAAGTGTTGTCAGGGACTGTTTGTGCAAACAGTTCGATTTCTTTGAAGTTTCGGTTCTCTTCATACGTAAGGAAGTTTGAAGAAAGGGAATTATACATCCAGAAATCGGCGGCTAGGAATACTAAGGCAGCTATTAAAAACTGCGTGACTCGTTTTTTTGTAAACATCTAGTCTGTCCGTTTTAAACACACCCTGCAAGGTAATCCTGCAGGGTGGTATGAAAGGTAAATTACAAAGGGTAATTATCTCTTGTTACCAATTTCGTTGGTCCAGCGGTCAAGCAGACGTGTCTTATTGACACTGTCGCCATCCCAAGCCATATCCTGGGTTACCGTATTGATCTCATTGATGGAGAGAGCATCTGGATGTTTTGCAGCTCCCTCAGCTACGAGAACCACGTACCATTCGGTAAAGGTTTTCTGGGCATCTGGGCTGGAGAGAATCCAGTCGTAAAGCTTTTTGGCATTGACAGTATCTTTACCGCCCTTAACCATCGACATGGAAGCGAGCTCGTAACCAGTACCTTCCGAAGGGGCTGTGATGACGACTGGGGAACCGGCTGCCTTGAGTTTTACTTGGTCATGAGCATAACCGATTGCAACAGGGATTTCTCCGGTTGCAACACTCTTGCCAGGAGCAGAACCGCTCTTGGTATATTGGTCAATGTTCTTGTCAAGGGCTGTCATGTACTCAATCATCTTGTCTTCAGTACCAAATACATCAAGCATGGTTGTCAATACGTTGTAAGCTGTTCCTGAAGTATTGGGGTTTGCCATGCGGATATAACCCTTGTATTCTGGCTTGAGGAGGTCTGCCCAGCTTTTTGGAGGGGTAAGGCCGAGTTCTTTTGCCCTTTCGGTGTTGGTTACAAAGGTAAGGGGTCCGACATACAGGCCGATGAAGAAATTATCAGGATCCCTGAACTGTACAGGGGTCTTTGCCGTAAAACGGCTGACATAAGGAGTGGTCAGGCCTTTGCTTTTTGCAGTGATGTGGTCAAGTCCTACGCCGCCAACCCAGATCGAAGCCTGTGGGTTTGATGCCTCAGCTTCAAGACGGGCTACGCATTCTCCGCCGGAAAGGCGAACAAAATTAACTTTAATCCCGGTTTCTGCTTCAAAGAGCTGAAAGAGTTTTGCAGCCAAGGGCTCTTCCAAGGTTGTGTATGCATTTACACTGCCTGCATTTGCAGCAGGTGCTGCCGCTGGTGCAGGAGCTGCAACTGCTGGTGTTGTTGCGGCAGGTGTAGCTTCTTTTGTTCCCTGAGCGAACAGAGCAGGGACAAGGAGTAGCATTACTGCCAAGATAGTAAGCGTTCTTTTCATCGTATCCTCCATTAAATGACAATTACTCTACAAAGAGAGTCTCTTCTTGTATTATATAGGTAATTGTCTTTGATAAGTAATGCTACCGCTCGCAATTCCATGCGTCAAGGAAAATAAAACAGAAGCTAAAATCGGTTTAATTATGATAAAAGTAAGGTATGGTAGTCGACCTGAAAAGAGGTTGAGAATCCTATGCGGCGATAGAGAGACAAGGCTATTGGGTTGTCTGAATCCACATCAAGGTACGCAATCTGTATCTTTTCAAATACCAGGTCGAGTGCAAGGGAAAGCAGTTGCTTTCCCATTCCTTTTCCCCTGTATTGGGGGGTTATGCCGATTCCATAGAGAATTGCCATATCTTTTTCTTCATAATGTATATTAAAAACCCCAATAGGGGTTTCCCCGTAATTACAGAGAAAGGCTTCCCGTTCGGGATTGTTCACAATAGTGGATATATAGGCAGTACTCTGCTCAAGGGATTCATTGAACACTGAAGCAGAGATCCTTGCATACACGGCAAGGTTTTCTGCAGTGATCCTTGCAGGGACAATTTCCATTGGCTCGGGTTTGCTGCTGTTTTCCCAGATTTGTTTAGTCAGCGAGAGCCGGTATTCTGTTCTTGCAATATCAGGGCAATGCTTTTTCGCATAACCTATCCCCTCTTTGCTGTGGGGTTCTACCTGGAGGAGGTATTGCGTGTAGCCATACGGTTTCAAAGTGTTTTCAGAAAGAGAGAGAAGGGAAGAAAACAGGCCCTTGTTTCGAAATTGAGGATGGGTAAATCCATTGACCTCAGCTTCGGTAGGAGAGGGGAGAAAGCAGGTCAAAAAGGAGACAAGGTTCCCTTCTGCATAGGCCAGGTAAAAACAAGGGAAGTCTTTGCTGCAATTCAATTCATTTGAAAGGAAAGGTTTGTTGGATAGGTTATCTTTGGAAAAACAAAGTTCCTGGAGCGAGAGGACCTCTGAGAGTTGTTTCCCTGTAAGCTTGTTTGTCTGTAGGTATTCCATAGGTTCAGAATACAAAAAATAAACCGGTGCGTACATATTCGCACCGGTTTACAGCGTAAAGTTCTAAAAAGTAGTGTTAACTAGGCCCTGACCAAGTGGACTGCGAAGCCGCTCAGGTTTTCCTTGAGATAGCAAACCTTGATGTTTCCCTTTGCATCTCTTGCAATAGTGGACTCATCAGGGGTAAAGCCATGCTTGGCAAGGTAAACAAGGGTTCGCTCGATATCAAAGCAACGGAACCCGATATGCCCGTTCTTTCCGAGGTACATCTTGGGCAGTACCTCGATAGTCGTATTCATAAACACCGAGGAATTTCCCCTTTTGGTGGTCATTCCCAGTGCTTCGAAGCCCTTGATATCTTTTTCCGCTTCCTCTGCATTCTCATTGTTGATACCAAGGTGGGCAAATTCAAGGCCCTGGAGGGCAACGACGGCTTCCTTGCAGATCTGGGCGATGGCATCCCATTGTTCGCCATCGATCAAGTCTGCCTTCACCATCCAGGAACCACCCACCGCGAGCACATTTGACTGTTTTGCATAGGATGCAAGGTTTGCAAGGCTGATACCGCCGGTAGGCATGAATTTCAGCTGGGGAAAGGGACCTGCGAGGTTCTTGAGCATATCAACACCACCGGAAACTTCGGCGGGGAAGAATTTGAGTGTGGTAAGGCCGCGTGCGAGTCCCTGTTCAATGTCACTGGGGGTGCATACACCGGGAACGACTGGGACATTGTTTGCAATGCACCAGTCAACGACCGAAGGGTTGAACCCAGGGGATACGATGAATTTGGCACCGGCGGCAACGGCCTTCTTTGCGAAGTCTATATTGATTACTGTACCTGCCCCTACGAGCATTTCCGGATAGGCTTTGCTGATGCGTTTTATTGACTCTTCTGCAGCTTCGGTACGGAAGGTGACCTCTGCACAGGGCAACCCACCCTTGATCAGGGCTCCTGCAAGTCCTTCTGCCTTTGCTGCATCCTCAATCTTTACGACTGGGACAAGGCCGATGTCGTGAATTTGTTTAAATAATTCTTCATGCATGATTTTCGTTCCTTCCTTTCTTGTTATCTAGATTGAATCTATTACTTGATAATCAATTA
This sequence comes from Sphaerochaeta pleomorpha str. Grapes, assembly GCF_000236685.1. NCBI lineage: Bacteria > Pseudomonadati > Spirochaetota > Spirochaetia > Spirochaetales > Sphaerochaetaceae > Sphaerochaeta > Sphaerochaeta pleomorpha. The sequence continues at coordinate 2,167,088 of NC_016633.1, forward strand.
TGAAACGTTGTTTCAAAATAATATTGACAGATACTAGCATACCCTCTATGATTTCAAATATCAAGAGAAAAGTTACGTTCCTGTTATTATTTAGGAGGAGTTTTATGGGTAATACATTTGTCACATTCGGCGAGATAATGCTACGGTTGAAATCACCGGGACATGAACGGTTTTTCCAGTCCCCTTCTTTGGAAGCCACGTTCGGGGGTGGAGAAGCCAATGTTGCTGTTTCCCTCTCTCTTTTTGGCAAGAATACCCAATTTGTATCCGCCTTGCCTGCAAATGCAATCGGTGAAGCAGCTCTTTGTGAAGTACGGAAATATGGTGTCGATGTTTCAAAAGTCAATATGACCAAAGGTGGCAGGGTAGGGATTTATTTCCTGGAAACCGGTGCAAACCAGAGATCGAGCAGTGTCGTCTATGACCGTGCAGAGAGTTCGATAGCCCTTGCAAAACCTGAAGATTTCAATTTCAAGTCAATCATGGGCGATGCCGCCTGGTTCCATATTACCGGCATTACCCCTGCAATTAGCCAGGGTGCAGCCGATTGCTCGCTTGCGGCCATGAAAGCAGCTAAAGAAGCCGGGGTTACTGTCTCAATTGACCTGAACTACCGTAAAAAACTCTGGAACTACGGAAAAAAAGCCCCTGAAGTAATGAGGGAGCTCGCCAAATATGCCGATGTTATCATTGCAAACGAGGAAGATATTCAGAAATGCCTCGGTATTGAAGCCGGTATCGACGTGACCTCCGGGTCCCTCGATACTTCTGTCTATGAGAAATTAACCGCCGAGGTCAAGAAACAGTTCCCTAATGTCTCTGTTGTTGCTGTCACCTTGCGTGAAAGCAAGAGTGCCGACCATAATGGATGGAGTGCAGCTCTCAGTGGGAAAACAGGATTCTACCTTTCCCGCCATTATGAGATTACCGATATCATCGACCGTGTCGGTGGCGGAGACTCTTTCGCAGCCGGAATAATCTATGGCTTGAGCGAATATCCCCAGGATGAGGAGTATGCAATCAATTTTGCAGTTGCCGCATCTTGTCTGAAACATTCCATCGAGGGTGATTTCAATTTGGCTCGCAAGAGCGAGGTCGAAGCTCTCTGTAAGGGTGATGGCAGCGGGCGAGTCCAGCGATAACTCAGGTTTTTCAATCACAGGGGGAGGCTTGGAGGCCTCCCCTTATTTTTTTCTGAGGATGCCAACTCCTTGCATGGGAAAAAAAAAGCAAAAAAAGGTAAAAAATATGTGTAGCTTTACCCAATCTTTATCCTATGTTCAGTCTTCTTCCACCTGAGAGAACTATTGTTTAGCCAGAACAAAGAAACAAGAGCCAGTTGGCTCAAAGGTGGACAACATGAACATGAAGAACAAAAAGTTTGCAATCGTGATGATCCTGATAGTCGTAGCAGTAGCTTCCGTATCGGCAGCCTCCTATGGAAATAGTAGATTTGCCAATACCGCAGCGACACAGAATCAGTTCTTTGGCAGGGGAAACGCAAATGCTTATTCCCAGACCTGTCTGGTAACCGGAGAGGAACCCCTTGCAGGTACTCGGATGGGGATTGAAGGCAGGGGATATGGCATGTATGGAAGTCAGGGCTTGGATGCCGAACTTCGTGAAACTTGCCTTGTAACAGGGGAAGCTCCCGTTTATGGAAGCCGCCTTGGTTCTGGAATGAGATGGTCAAGGTAACCATTCGGCAATTGATACATGGCCAGCTTGTGCTGGCCATGCTTAAAAGAGGTATGCCATGAAAAAGTTTTATCAGTTTACATTGTTGGCAATAGTAATGGGTCTGTCCGTTTTGGGCTCACTAGGTGCCGAACCCAATGGTGAAGTGCAGAATGTCTCGGCAACTGTACCGTCTGTAGGTACCATGTCTTCCGATTCTGAGGGTATTCTCTACATGAGGGAAGAAGAAAAGCTTGCCCGCGATGTATACCTTGCCCTGTATGATATCTGGGGTATCAGGACATTCTCCAATATTGCAAAAAGCGAACAGAAGCACATGGATGCGGTTGCCACCCTCATCCAAGCCCAAGGCCTTGTTGACCCTGTCGTAGGTTCAAAACCCGGGGAATTCCAAAACCCAACGTTGGCTGCGTTGTATATGTCTTTGGTAGAGCAGGGCTCAAAATCACCTCAGGACGCTCTAATTGTAGGGGCAACCATTGAAGACCTTGATATCCATGATTTGGAAACTTACCTGGCCGAGACCGATGATCCTGATTCCCTCGCTGTCTATTCAAACCTGTTGAGGGGATCGGAGAACCATATGCAATCCTTCTCGAAACAACTCAATCGATATAACATTGCCTATGAGGCACGCTATATAACAGACGAAAGATTGGCAGGGATTCTTTCCCGATAATACATATATACAAGCAAGGACGGGGCTGCCTAACGGGCAGCCTCTTCCTTTCTGAATAGTGATGCCCTGCTTTCAAAGTCAAACAACTCTTCTGTTGCCAAAGCAATTTTCGTTACCGAAAAATTACTGCCCTTGGGAAAAAGGTAGTACGTATCTGTTAGCGTGGAAAGGTCAAGGCAATCTCCCTTACCGAAATATGCATATTCAATATGACAGGAATACATGGAAAGGACAGGCTTTTCCAGTAAGAAATATTCACCGTCAAAAGTCCCTTCCAACCGAAAACCTTCCATGGAATGGTGCAGTACGGCTTCTCCGACAGTAATGAAGCACTTTGCATTCGGTAGGGAATCTACGACAACCTGCAGTTGGATACCGTAGGTTTCCTCTTCGATTTCTTTTCGTACTGCCTCCCTCTCAAATGTATACCAATCGGGGATATGGGGAAATTCAGTAACAAAAGCCTTTTCATCCCTCGCTTTTTCAATAGTCTTCAGTTCCCCCAGTTCAGTCATTTCCCATTTTTTCCCACAGGCCCCACAGCTAAGGGTTGTTCCGCATGAGTCCATTTGGAATTCAGTTTGGCAATGGGGGCATTTATACAGGACTTTGTGCAAACCTTCGGCCCTTTGGGGGTGGTTGATAATGATATTGTTTTTTTTCTGCCAGGCATATTCATCGTAGGCAAAAGCCTCTGCTATTCTCTCGTTGATACCCTGCACCGAGGTTTTTGCCAATTCTTCGACTGTAAAGAGTCTTGTAAGGTCTGCTTCTATCCTGTTTCCCCGCTTTGCAAGATTCCAGCAGGGGCTGTTGAGGTAATTGCCGTGCATATTGAGGACTACGACGGGAACTTTGAGCATTTTGGCCATTTTCCCCAGGGAAGAAGGCAATACGGCAGTGGTTCCAATAAGGGAATAGCGGGCTTCAGGATAGAGAGCCAGGATGCCCTTTTGTTTAGACAGTACATGCTGTATCTGCCGGACAAGCTGGATGTCATTGGTAAATTTCCGTTTGCAAATTCCCCCTGCGTTACGCAAAAGCCATTCTCGTTTGAGAAAACCGTCAATTGCCACCACATAGCTCGAGCGATGGGGAAACACTGCTGCCGTGGTTACTTTGAAATCGAGGAAAGCCATGTGCGTGCATAGGAGAAGATAGGGAGGCTTCAACCCATCCATGTTTTTCTTATTGATATGCAATCGATGACTCCATACCTCGGGAAAGCTCAAAATCCAGGTAAGGAGTTTGAGATAGGGTTTTTGTCTGATAGGCTTTCTTTCCATGTCAAAGCGTTTCTCACTGTGATGCTTTTCGATTCCTGTCATTGCTTCGTCCTTCTCATAAAATTGGTAGCAAGGATATGATTAACCAGCTCTATAGTAAAGTGTGAGTATACCAATCACAAGCAAAACAATGCAAACTTCTTTTTTTCCCAGAGAGATGGACAGTATCGGTTTTTTCGGTATGATTGAACAACACGGAGGATTTTCATGCCAAGTAAAGAGCTGTATACGTTAGCGAAGGAATATCAGGAATGCGAAATAGATAAGGTTTTTTCCGAGAGCGACCTGTTCGCCGTCGAAATGAACGATGGGACGCCTTGCTATGTTTCCATTGTTGAAGGGGCTCTTGCCGGCTATCTTGGAAAGAAAGGGCTTTCTGCCTATCTTCGCCTTTGCCTTGAAGAGAGTGATTCCCCTCCTTTGACCCTAGCTGAACTTGAAAACTCCCAGGAATGTTACCTGGTTACGCTGAACAATACGGTGGAAGACCTTGAAGAAAAGGAACGGGAGGAGCTTGAGGCTTTCAGTATTTCTTTTGGCGAAGGTGCACTGCCACAGTTTCGGACCAAGCGGCAGTATAAATTCCCCTGGTACCTGGAAGAAGCAGATGAGAAAGACCTGATATTGTTACTCAAGGCAGTCCTGTATGCAAAAACCTATTTCTCCAAGTTTGGCAAAGAGACAAAAGATTCTTCCCTCAATCCTTGGCTTGAATCGCTGGGCCTCGAGGATGTTGCTACAACCGAATATGTTCCCTATTTTCAGCAAAGCGGGGATTCTTTCACTGTTTCTGCCAGGATTCTTCCCGATGACGCCTATTCGATCGAATATCCCCAGGCAGAGCTGAAAAACGAAGCAATGGTTGAGGAATTCAGGCTTATGAAAGCAAAACCGGGAAAAGTGCTTTACTACGTGACTTTCCTGTTTCCTGACCCAGTGCTATCATCAAAGAGTCCCTCACCGGTCTTTCCGGTAGTTGAAATGCTCTACGATCCGCAAAAACATGACCTTTTGGACGTATATATGGTTGAAGACTATGAAGAAGGCCATGTTGGGTTTGTTTCCAGATTGCTTGATTATATGCACCAGAATGGGAAACCACAGGCAATTCATTGCTTTGGGGAACGTTCCTATCCATTGCTTTCAATGCTTGGGAAACAGATTGGGATACGGATAATGCAGGGGTCTTTCAACCAAGAACTGGAGAGTCTCAAGGAATTCTTCGTTTTGCAGGGGCAGGAACAGGAAATAGGCGAAGAAAACCCTGACCATGGACATGTCCATGACCACAACTGTGAGCACCATCCTAGCCATTAGGTTCGATTTCGGTTATTTGTCACCGTATTCAGGGACTATGCAGATAAAGACAAAATTGTCCGTTCCCGCATTCAGTACCTGATGTTCAATGTCGGAAGGGACATAGGCCGTTGACCCCGGTGTAAGCGGGTAGTCCTTTCCGTCCATGAATAAGGTCCCTTTTCCCTCTACGGCATAGAGAATATGTTGCCAGGGATGGGAATGCCGGGGGGCATAGCCCTCTTTTCCCAAGGTGAACATTCTCATCACATAGTCCTTCCAGCCCTGATCTGGGCCTATGAGCACCTGCTTTGTCACCCGGCTGATACCTTTTCCCTCAAGTTCTTTTTTGGTGATTTCATCTCTATGCGATACAAACATGGCAATCTCCTTATTTTCCTTGCAGCTGTTTCATTACCCAATCGGTGCGCATTGCGCTCTCCCCTGTGCTCAAACAGATTTCTTTTCCCAACAATTGATTTACAACAGTCTGAATCATAGGTTGTGCAACATGCTCTGGTGGAGTGGGAACTGCAAGTGTCTCGACTTTATCATCGGTTGTCAGTGTTATGGGTGCGCCGATGTCCAATACTGAGAAAGAAAGCTTTCCTTTGCTCCCGTAGATGGTAATGGAATCCTCATCCTTGAATGCGTTGAAACACCAGATTCCTGTTCCGTGGACTCCATTTGTATGTACCCAGCTCCCGCTGACAATATCCTCGGCTTTGTTGACTTGAGCCTGGTTTGCACTCTGTCCCTGCGCTTTTTCGATGGGCCCGAGATACCAGTCAAGCAGGTCGAGCGAATGAGACCCTACATCCAAAAACCTTCCCCCGCCGGAAACAGCAGGGTTAACCCTCCAGGATGGGTTTCTATCATCTTCTTTTATAGTCTGGTACATAAGAAGGTTTACAAAACGGATATCCCCCAGTTTGCCTTCCTCAAGGAGCTTTTTTATGTGCAGGTATTTCGGCAAAGCCCGTCGATAATAGGCACTGAATAGCAAAATAGTACGGGCGTTACAGAACTCGACCATAGCCTGGCTATCTTCAAATGTCCTTCCCAGAGGTTTCTCGCAGTAAATGGGTTTGCCAGCTTTCGCAGCGCGTATAACATAGTCTTTATGGGAATCTGGATGAGTGGCAATATAGATGGCGTCTACTTCAGGGTCGTTGATGAGCTTATCTGCATCGTCATACCAGCGTTTTACCTTGTGGCGACGGGCATAATCCTCTGCAAGCGCACCGTTGCGTCGCATGACAGCAACGAGGGAGGAGCCTTCGGCTTTCTGGAACCCCGGGCCGCTTTTCACTTCGGTAACTGAACCACAACCAATCATTCCCCAACGAATCGTATCCATGGCCATCTCCTTTTTACCCTTTTTCGTTCTTCGTAAAAGAGGGTTCTGAGGCTAGGCTTGCCACCCCAGTAACATTGAAAGCTTATTGCATTCAGTCAATATGGCATTGACTATCAATTCTTTTTCCTCATGGTTGAAACGGAACAATGGCCAGGAAACGCTCATTGCCGCTACAACTTTACCCGTATAGTCCCGAATTGGGGCACCAATGCAGAGCGTTCCCATTTCATGTTCCTCATTGTCTGAAGCCCATCCGTTGTTCCTTATGTCCTCCAGTTCTTTTTTAAGTTCTTCGGGATTTTTAATAGTGTTTGGGGTAAACGGCTTAAGGGGAACTTTTGAAAGATAGGAGTCAATCTCGCTTTTACTCATATCAGACAGCAAGACCTTCCCGATAGCGGTGCAATAGAGTGGAATGCTTTTTCCTACCCTCGAATACATCCTGATAGTAAACGAGGATTCCTTTTTCAGTACATAGACCGCCTGGGTTTCCTCGAGTACCCCCATGTGTACCGTTTCCCCTAGTTGGGTGCAGAGCTTCTGGGCAACAGGCTGGGCAACATTGATCAAATCAATATGCTCCAGCCCATGGGAACCCGTTGAGAACATTTTAAGCGTCAGGCTATAGAGATCTGCAGGGTCTCTATATACATAGCCTAACGACACAAGGGTCGACAGGAACCTGAGTAACGTGGCTTTCGGCAACCGGGTTTCCTTGGCGAGTGACTCCAAATTGATGCTTTGGTTGTGGGAAAGCGTTTCCAAAATAGCGATTGTCCTGACGACTCCGCTGGTCTGTTGCTTTTCCTTTGTTTCCTCAGATTCCTTCTTTTCCATATATTAATCCTCGAAGTATGCCTTTGCATTATTGAATGAGATATTCTTTACCACGGACCCTAACATGTCAAGGTCGTTTGGAATTTCCCCGTCTTCTGCCCAGGTTCCCAGAATATTACAAAGGATTCTCCTGAAGTATTCATGCCTCGGGTAGGAAAGGAAGGACCGGCTATCGGTGAGCATCCCTATAAAACGGGGAAGCAGGCCAAGATTGCCAAGGGTTTTCATCTGTTGTTCCATGCCATCCTTGTGGTCACAGAACCACCACGCAGAACCCAGTTGCATCTTACCCGGGATCCCTCCCTGGTAACATCCCATCAAGGACCCAAGCGTGTAGTAGTCTTTGGGATTCAAAGAATAGAGCACTGTTTTAGGAACTTCGTTTGTTACCGAAAGATTGTTCAAAAAAGCGGAGAGACCTTCTGCCAGTTCTTTGTCATGGGATGCATCAAAGCCGGTATCGGGTCCAAGTTTTTGAAACATCAAACCGTTATTGTCACGGATGGCTGCAAAATGCAACTGCATAACGATGTTCCTTTTTGCATAGGCGCGGGCAAGCTCTGTCATCACAAAGGTTTTATAGGCTTCGATTTCCCCTGCAGAGAGGTTTTTCCCTTCCATCTTCTTTACAAAGATTGCATTGACTTCCTGCTCGCTTTTAAAGATAGCCGGAGCTGTGACCAACGCATGGTCAGAAGCCTTGCACCCCAGGGATATAAAGAAATCCAGCCGGGAGACCAAGGCTTTGACCACATCGCCTACACACTCGATTTTTTGTGATGCTGAAGTTGCCAAGCCTTCGATATAGGGGATGAACGTATCTTTTTCGATATTCAGGGCTTTATCGGGACGATAGGAAGGGATTACCGAAGCGGGGAAATCCTTCTGCTGTGCAATATCCATGTGATAATGCAGGTCGTCAGCAGGGTCGTCGGTTGTCCCTACAGCGTAAACATGCATTTTCTTCATGATACCCCTGACGGAAAGCGTGGGGTCATCTTTCAGTTTCCTATTGGTTTCGTCATAGATTGCTCGCGCGCTGTTTGTGTTCAGGACCTCATCGATACCGAAGTAACGCTGGAGCTCAAGATGGGTCCAATGGTAAAGCGGATTCCCGAAACTGTTTTCCATGGTGGAAGCCCAGGCATAGAATTTATCGAAAGGATCGGCACCTTGCCCGGTGATCAACGATTCAGGTACCCCATTGGAACGCATAGCCCTCCATTTATAGTGGTCACCCCCAAGCCAGGCCTCGGTAATGGTTGAAAAACGCTTGTCCTGTGCAATTTCCTGAGGGATCAAATGGCAATGGTAGTCAAAAATCGGTTGGTCTTTGGCATATTCGTGAAACAGCTTTTCGGCAGTCTTTGTCTGCAGAAGAAAATTCTCATCCATAAATTTTTTCATATCAGTAACTCCTAGTTTCTATATTTGAAATCGTTTTCTTATAGGATGACCCCATCCTTGAATAGCGAAATTTCGGCATATCCGTTTTGTTCGTTCTTGGTTCGATAGGTTCCCGAGGCAACATCAGCAATCATTGCCAGCAAATCGGAGAGGACTGTCTCATTGTCTTCCTTAAGCAGACGACCGGCGTCAAAATCGATCCAGTTTGCTTTCTTCTCAGCCAAAGCGCTGTTTGAAGCTACTTTCAACGTTGGGACCGGGGCGCCAAGTGGCGTACCGCGTCCGGTGGTAAAGATGATGATATGGGCTCCACAGGCCGTCAATGCAGTGGTGGATACAATATCATTACCCGGCCCTGAAAGTAGGTTTAGCCCGGAATGGGTTACCCTGTCACCGTAGTTCAGGATTGCTTCAACCGGTGCCTGCCCCCCCTTCTGGATGCATCCTAGGCTTTTGTCTTCCAAGGTGCTTATCCCGCCGGCCTTGTTGCCTGGTGAGGGGTTCTCATAGACGACTTGGTTGTGCTTTACAAAATAATTTTTGAAATCGTTTATCAAGGTGACTGTTTGGTCAAAGACCTCTTTGGTAACCGCACGGTTCATCAGAAGTTGCTCGGCTCCGAACATCTCGGGAACCTCTGTGAGGATTGAAGTACCTCCCATTGCAGTGAGTTCATCACAGAAACGACCAACCAAAGGATTTGCCGTAATCCCGCTGAAACCGTCAGATCCACCGCATTTGAAGCCGACAATCAATTTGCTCATGGGAACAGGAACCCTTTTATCCCTGGAAATCGTACCTGCCAATTCTTGTAAGAGCTTTTTGCCGGATTCCAATTCATCCTCGACTTCCTGGCAAATGAGGTATTTCACCCGATTTGGATCGGTCGGGCCGACAAGAGCCTTGAATGACTCCGGCGTATTGTTCTCACACCCGAGGGAAAGCACAAGCACTCCCCCTGCATTCGGATGATGGACCAAATCGGACAGGATAACACGTGTAGCCTCATGGTCGTCGCCCAGCTGCGAACATCCATAGGGATGGGACCAGACGTGGATACCATCATAGTTATAGCCGGAAAGTCCTTGCTTTGCCCATTCAATCAGGTTTTCGGCAACTTTATTTACGCATCCTACGGTAGGGACAATCCACAGTTCATTACGTATGCCTATTGCCCCGTCTGCGCGCTCAAACGCCTGGATCGTGGGTATTTTGCCTTCCCATTTCCTGCGATTCACCTCTGCCTTTGCCATGAACTGTTTCGCAACTTCCTCGTTATAGGAATATTCGCAGGTCTCGGCAAGGAGCGTATGGAGGTTGCTTGCATGGACATGGAAACCTTGTCCGATATCTTCTTTTGCCTCCCCGATTGGGTAGCCGTATTTGATTACCTTTTCACCCTTTGCAATTGGACGTAGGGCAATTTTATGCCCCGAAGGGATATCTTGCTGGCAGGTAATTGTTTTTCCTGAAATTTCAAGGGTCTGTCCCTTTGCCAAAGGCTCGATTGCAACTGCAACACTGTCTTCCGGGGTAATCTGTAATAGTTTAAATCGTTCCATTTGCATCTTCCTCCAATGCTTTGAGAGATTCTCTGATTCCTCTGGTCCAAATTTGGACCAGATATTGGTTAACGGTATCTGTTAGTCCTTTAATCCTTGTCAAATCCTGTCCCCACCAAGAAGACTCACTGAGTATCCCCGTTGCGAGCCTCCGTGCTTTTTTCTCTCTATATCTCCATCCAGTGCTATGTATTGCTTGCATTTCTCTTCGTTGAATGGGTTGAGGCATAGGCTCACACTGGTGATCGTTCGGTATTCTTCGATATTCTTTCCGTTCTGGACACCTCTTAAAATTGTAGTGTAAAGGCCTTTTTGGGTATTGATAAGATTTCCAAGGCCTCGTTCCAGTGGCTGGACTATGACAATATTTCCGTTGAAATCAGTTTTCTCGTTGAGAATATCGACCTGCCAGTCAGCAAAGGCTCTCAGGAAGTTGCCTTCCCCGTATTGCAAAATCCGTTCCGCTCGTTGTACGGGTTCTTTTGCTTCAGATATGGGTTTCACGATAGCTTCCTCCTATCATTAAAAGCAAATTGTTACCGATGAGGTTTCTTTCCGAAGAAGAAATGTCCCATGACGGCGCAGATCGATTGTTGGAAAACAATCCCAAATATTACAGGTAGTGAAGTTTCAGGCGGGAAATAGTCGATTGCAAGGACAAGGGCTGCGCTGATGTTTCGCAGCGCGATTGCAAAGGTTACGCTGACATTGTCTTCCTCTGGTAATTTTGCCCACTTTCCGATCACAAAGGCAATGGGAAAGCCTGAGGCTGCAATGATTGCACAAAGAAGTGCTATCGGAAGGTAGGCCCATGAGGCACTGGCGATGAGTTGTTGAGAAACCTGGGAAGTGTTGATTATGATGACCAGAATCAAAGAAAGCTTGGAAAAAGGTTTGAGACTTGGGGTTATATGCTCGTTCACCTTTCCTTTTGTCATATTGTTGATCAGAATCCCGAAAAGGGAGGGGAGAACAACCATTTTAAAGAGCGACAGAATCATTCCCATCGTGTTGATCTCAACGGAGGTCTGCGCCAACAGACGGACTGTAAACGGGGTAAGCAAAGGGGTGAGGGCCGTGGAAACCAAAATCAGGGTCAAAGAAAGCGCTCCATTACCCTGGTAGATTGAACTCCAGATATAACCCGAAACCGCAGTTGGCGTGGCCATGAGAAGTATGTAGCCCGTGATTATGGCAGTGTTTGTCGGGAAAGCAACATTTGCAACCGACCAGGCTATGATTGGCATGATCAGGTTTGTTCCAAGCAGGAATGCGAATATGGGTTTCGGTTTTTTCAGGACCTTGAAGAAATCAGAGGAGTTTATACCCAAAGCCCCACAGAAGGTAAGGAAGGCGAACAAATAGGTAACCGAGGGTTTCATCCACGACACCTTGGCTCCTAGCAACAATCCAAGAATAACCCCGGTGGGGGTAAGTATTGGCATTGCACGCTCAAGATTGCCATTAAAATGCCTTAGTTTTTTTTCCATTGATTGAAATTGAAACATTGTTCCAATGATAACGTCACGTCGGTTATGCTGTCAAGCTGAGATAGGCTGTGCTATAGTTGTTTATCCCTTTTGCTACTTGGTAAGGAGGTTTTTCTTGTCTTCCAAAGATATGAGAAAAATAGGGCTGGTACTTGCTTCCATACATACAGGGGCTTCCAATGGGTTTTGGGCAGATGTCGCTGCCGTTGCCCAGCGATCTGGCGATTCCCTTTTTGTTTTTCCTGGAGGGAGACTTGAATGTCCACAGGATTTTGAATACTTGAAAAATACTCTTTTCAACCTTGCGAACCCAAAGAATATCGATGGCCTGATAAGCTGGGGGTCCTCACTTGGGGGATCAGTCAGCATCGAAGAGGTAAAGGCTTTCCATAAGAGATTCGGTTCGTTGCCCTGTGTGACTATCGGCATGAAACAAGAAGGGATTCCTGATATATCCTTTGATGCCTACGCAGGTGTCCACTCTGAATTGTCCCACTGCATTATCGCCCATAAGGCCTCTAGGATTGCTTTTATCAGGGGCCCTGAAAACCATCAGTCTTCCAATGACCGTTATCAGGCCTATCTTGATGTATTGAAGGCCTTCAATCTTCCTTTTGATCCTTGTCTGGTCTCTGATCCTTTCGGATGGACTGAGGGTTCCAAAGCTTTGGACCAGCTCGTAACCAAAAGGGGTTTGGTCCCCGGGAAAGATTTCGATACGTTAGCCTGTGCAAGCGATCTGATGATGTTCGATGCAGGAAAGATTTTGGAGAAACGTGGCATACAGATTCCCTCTGAACTGCGTATTCTCGGTTTCAACGACAGTAGCGAAAGCCATCTGTTGAAAATTCCCTGCACTACAGCAAAAATGCCAGTCAAACAAATGGCTTTGCTTTCCTGGTCACTGGTGGAGGATATGCTTGACAAAGATACTCTCAGTGGCCCCGATCTGCTTCTTCCTGCCGAATGTATTATCAGGCGCTCTTGCGGCTGTGAAGATTCTCTTGGTGGAATCGAAAAAGCAAGGAACATCTTCGTTTCGGAACAAGCTTTTCTCGAGTGGCTGGCTAACGAATTCGAGATTACCGAAAAGACAATGCAACGTGAAATCATTCCCCTTTTTGCGTTGGCAGCAGCATATACGGGAAAGGAAAAACCGGTTTTGGATGAAATAAAAGCAAAACTTGAAAACCTTTGTTATGCATTCCTTGATGCAGGGGGAGATTCGAACCGGTTGTCTGAGGCTCTTTTTTGGTATGAGCAGTTTTTTGCAACTCTTGGTTTTCGTCAGGAGCTCAGTGGGCCTGTGCGTGATGTTTTTCTAAGGCAACAGGATTTGGTTTCAACAGAACATGCCTATGCCCTTTCCCTCCAGAAAAAGAAACTCAACTCGCTTGAATATGATCTGCTCTGTGTCCGAAGCCTGCATTCTATTTCTGCCATCCTTGAAAAACACCTGCCCCTGCTAGGGTTGCCCCAAGGATATCTTGTCATGTACGTTGATGAGGAAACGAGCAATTTCGTTGGGGGGTATGATAGCAATCGGATTTTTCAGGAGGAAGAGCTTTTTGAAAAAGACCTGTTGCTCCCCCCACATCTTTTTAAGGGGCTTGGCCAGGGGGTCTATGTTGTAGAGCCTTTGTTTATGGAGAATCAATCCTTGGGCTATCTGGTTGCAAAAACGGAAAGTTTTGATGGCAGCCTCCTGGAAGATCTCCGTACCGCCTTGAGCAGTACAATCAAGGGAACCTTTCTAATTGAGGCAGCAAACAAGGCAAGGGAGCTGGCCGAATGTGCCCAGCGATCAAGGACTGAGTTCTTCGTAAATGTAAGTGAAGGGTTGCGCAATCCCCTGGATTCCATTTTACATTTGTTTGATAGCCTAAAAGCGAAAAACATCTCAGATATTGACGTTGAGGAAACATTTCAGGCCGTTGAGAATCAAGTTTCCACGGTAAATCATCTCCTAGATCTCACCCTTTCGCAGACAGGGGCCTTGGGTTTGGATTTCCAAATTCTCAACTGCAGTTCCTTGCTACAGGATTTCTTGTCTGAAGGGAATGCGCAATATAAGGGAAACCTTGACTTGCCTGCGGTGTTTGGCGATAAAAAACGGTTGCTGCAAGTGTTTTCTATCATCCGCAATAGGATCCTGTCTGAAGGATATCATTGTATCGTTACCTCTGATGTGGGGGCGGATGGCTTGCATGTTACCCTGCAATCCGATTTTCCTGGTTGGAAGTCAGATCTCTATAGGCAGGATCCGGGGTTTTCCCTGGTGGAGCGAATCCTTGTGATGAGCGGGGGGCTTTTCTCCTGCAAAGGCAACCAGGTAACGATTTCTCTTCCCTGGCCGACTTTGGGGGGAAAGCTGATTTCCTTGCCCGTGCAGGTTCCTTCGGTTTCTTTTTTCATATCGGAAACTGAGGGAAAACAACTTCCTGGCGGATTTGGGAACCTTGGCCCTGTGGATACATTCAGGGCCTCGGATATTGGAAGGAAAGGAATAATCCCCCCTTCTATACAACTGATAGCCTGGGATGCCAGAAAAGGAGACCTTGAACTACAGCTTGCCTTGCATGTGCTGAGGAGAAACCCCACAGCGGTAAACCTTCCTTTTGTGTGTTTGGGGTGTCCTGACGGGTTTTCCAATATTGCCGATGCCCTTGAATCCCTGGGCCTGATGAGTGAAGGGGGGACTATCTATGTTTTTGGGGAACTGCCCCAAGCTCTTTCCTCCCTAGTTTTCCCTGAATTGCTTGTTCATGTTTCCTCCTTTGCACAATTCAAGGAATTGGCTGCCCAGAGACCCCCTGCACTCATGATTTCAACTAACAGCGACTATGAAGACATCGAGGCAATACGGAAGGGTACAATAGCTTCCTCTGTGCCAATTGTCCTGGTGCGGGAAACCTGGGGTGAGGCAGAGGTGGAGAGACTCTGTTTGATTCCGAATATCCTGATCGCCAATACGAGTATTGTCGACAGCAATGAATTTCACTCCCGCCTGATGGGCCTGCTTTGTGGCAGTGAACTGCTTCCCCCTTTGACCGGGATCCTTGTCAAACGGGCAGTGGTTTACTTGTCCAACCATGCAACCTCACAGATTTCTCGTTGGCAGCTTGCCGAGGCTGTACATGTGAGTGAAGATTATCTGACAAGAATATTCCGAAAGGAAATAGGTCTCTCCCCCTGGGATTATCTCAATCGTCACCGGATGTATCTTGCTACTAAATTGCTTAGGCAGACAGGCCTTTCCATCAATGAGGTAGCAAGCCAGACCGGGTTCCAGGACCAAGCTTATTTTTGTAGGGTGTTTAAGAAAATCAAAGGGTATCCACCGGGGTCTATTCGAACCAAAAAATAAAGGTTGGTCGTCTAAAAAGTCGGAAAAGTACAATAGTCTCTCTGCATTGTTCCCATTCCTTGCCGTATTCTTATGAATAGGCGAGGATGGTTTTTTATATGGGTGTTGAACAAGTAAAAAAGAGAGATAATAGAAAAATCAGGGAGATTAAACGCCATAAATCGGTGTATGCAATCCTTATAATCCCTCTTTCCTATTATATTTTATTCAGGTATGTGCCAATTTTTAACGGACAGATTGCCTTTAAAGATTATATGGCCCTTGATGGGATACTGGGAAGCAGATGGATTGGCCTGGATAATTTTTTTACCTTCATCCACTCCTATTACTTTTGGGAATTGTTGCGCAATACTTTGATGTACAGCTTGGGAAAATTGGTTTTCAGCCTTCCTTTGGCCATTGTGCTTGCCATAACCCTTTATGAATGTTCCCGCCCGCATCTAAGGAAAATCGTACAGACGCTTGCCTATCTGCCTCACTTTCTATCCTGGGTAATTATGTATGGGATTCTTTTGGCCCTCCTTGCCCCGGGGGATGGAATCATAAACGATGTCATTAAACTGTTCGGGGGGAAACCCATAGATTTCTTGACGAATACCAATGCCTTTCCCTGGATTGTCATTTTCAGTGATGCTTGGAAGGAAATGGGCTGGACCGCAATCATTTTTATAGCCGCACTTATGGGGATCGATCCTTCGTTGTTCGAAGCAGCCTTGGTTGAGGGTGCAAATTCCTGGCAAAGGGTTCGCTATATAACCCTCCCTTCTATCAGGCCGGTCATAGTCATTGTCCTCCTGCTTCGGCTCGGAACGGTGCTTGACGCAGGCTTCAACCAGATTTTTATGCTCTATTCCACTCCGGTCCTCTCTGTTGCCGATATTATCGACACGTGGGTATACCGTCAGGGTTTATTGGAATTCCAGTTTGGCCTTGCTACAGCCGTAGGGTTGTTCAAAGGTGTAATCGGTATGTTTCTGATTCTCGGTTCAAATCGATTAGTCAGGCGTTTTGGCGGCTCTTCGCTATATTAAGGGGAAAAACATGTATAGTACCGAGCAGAAAATAAACCGGGGAATCCTGAAACCCGTAGCAAAGACCGTTGCACTCAGGCCTACAGCGGCAGACAAGTCCTTCAATATCATAGTGAATGTATTTTTAACAGTTCTGTTATTCGTAATTGCCATACCCCTTTGGAGTACCGTAACCCTTTCGTTTAGGCCGAACGACTATATTGGAAATAATTTGGAAGGAATGTTCCTGCTTCCCTGGAAATGGTCGACTTCTGCCTATAAGGCTTTATTGGGCAACAGGGGTTTTCTGCTTGCTTTTAAAAATAGTCTCTTGATTTTGGTTGGCGGCGTTGCATGTTCCTTGTTGCTTACAACCCCCCTTGCCTATGTGCTCTCGATCCATACTCTGCCTGGAAGGAAATTTTTCAATATCCTTATTGTCATTCCGTATGTTTTCAATGTAGGCATCATTCCCTCCTATCTTCTAGTTACCAGGATAGGGCTCATCGACCACCTTGCCGCTGTTTTCATTCCCGGTGCCATCAGTACCTATAACTGCTTGATAATGCGCTCGTTCTTTGAGGGGATTCCCAATGAATTGAAAGAATCGGCTCGTATCGATGGGGCTACCGAGATCCAGGTTCTCCTGAGGGTTATCCTCCCGCTTTCAAAGGCAATCATCATGACTATCGGTCTGTTCTATGGGGTTTCTTTCTGGAATGATTTCTTCCATGCCATGCTGTACCTGAACAGCAACGACTTACAGCCGTTACCTATCTTGCTTAGAAACATTCTTATGGCTAGTGGAATGAATGAATATGTTGAGGTGAATGCCTTTGGCGATGCCCCGATTGCGGCTATCAAGGCGGCCTCGGTGTTCCTTAGTGCAATCCCTATGGTTATTGCCTATCCGTTCATTCAGAAATACTTCACAAAGGGTACCTTGCTTGGAAGTGTGAAGGGTTGATGTCGTGAAATCTAAAATCGATACTACTGGTTTTTCAAAACTGATAAGTATTGTGATGCATAGTAAGGAGGATTGATTATGAAGAAAAACATGCTTTACCTGGTTGCTTTGGTTGCTTTATTTTCACTGGCAGTAGTTCCTGTGGTAGCACAAGGAACGACAGATACAGCAAAAGCATCCGCTCCTATGACCGTTGAATTGTGGTATGGTGCTGCAATTACAGAGGCTGGGCCGCCTCCGTCCGACTGGGTTGGTTTTTCCCTCATCAGGGATAAACTGAATATCGATTTGAAGCTTACAGCCCTTCCTTCCAATGAAAGCGACCAGGATGTAAAAATCCAGGCTGCCGCTGCTGCCAACAACTTACCTGATTTGTTCATGGTAAGGCGTGATGTGCTTGTTCGTCTGGTAGGTCAGGGGTTGGTAGCCCCGGTCGATGACCTGTATGCAAAAATGCCGGTCAGGACGGAGAATCACTATGATTCTGTCAGCAAGGCTATGGCTCGCTTCAATGGGAAAAGCTATGGGCTTTCCGATCCCGGTTCAATTGCCAGGAATGAAGGTTTGTTGATCCGGAAAGACTGGCTGGATAACCTTGGGCTTGCTGTCCCTACGACTCTGGACGAGCTGATGACGGTCCTCAAGGCCTTCACATTCAATGATCCGGACGGGAATGGGAAAAATGATACCTGGGGCTATGGAGCATTCCAGGAAATCAACAATTTCGAAGCTTGGCCCGGCAGAAGGCTCGAACCCCTCTTTGGTGCCTTTGGTGTCGATGGTACTTGGGATATGACCCTTTCGAGTGCAGGCCTGAATATTTTGAAGCCTGAATTCTATGATGCAATGGTTTATCTGAAGGAAATGGTTGATACCGGGGTTATTGACCCGAACTGGCTTGCTTACAAGAAAGATGATTTCCGTGCTGCCTGGAAACAGGGAAGATTCGGCATCATGCGTGAACAGAATGCAGCTTTTGCAGCCCAGTCGAACTATGCCCCGTTTGATAAGAATTTCCCGAACGGCCAGTGGGTTGTAATTGATCCGCCGAAGGGACCGCAAGGAAAATCTTCCATCGGACCCTACACGGCAAACTTCCGTATCTATGCAATAAGTGCAAAAGCGGCCAAGGAAGGGAAAGCGGATAAGATTGCCCAGTTGCTTGAATGGATGGCTTCCGATGAAGGTTATTTCCTTCTGGGTTGGGGTGTTGAAGGGGTGAACTATACCAAGGATGCCAACGGAATCCCAGTTGCCACCGGTCTTCCTGATGCCAATCTTGCATTCTCTGCCCCAGGTGGCCAGACAGTTACTCAGCTACGGAACATGGTCTTCTACAATGGTGATATTGAGCTGTACGCACGTTATCCTAAATATATGACCGAGGTCAGCAAAAAAGAAATGTCTGCCCTTACGGTATTGAGAGACATGCAAAGCCGGAAATGGACGCCTGCCATTGGTTCCGATACCCTGCCGATTCCCAATGCAGACCTCAAGAGGTTCTATGAGCAGGGACTCAGTGAGTTTATTACCGGTAAGAGAGTGCTTACCCCTAGCAACTGGACGAAGTGGATTGAAGAATTCAAGAAGCTTGGCGGACAGGATTGGAATGACAAGGGTGTTGCGTTTGCTAAGGAAAACAATCTTTTGAATTAGCTGGTAGATTTTGTTTTCAGCGGCCTTCTTGAAAGAGAAGGCCACTGAGGTTTTCTTATTTGTTACAGGAAGGAACGATCATGAAGTTTTCTGAACCCCTCTCTCTCTTGATGGCCAGAAGTGTCGTTTCCCGATATCACAAAGGTATGATGAGATGGCACTATGAACACGGTCTTGTCATACTTGGCTGCCTTCTGGCTGGGGATCTATCCGGTGATAAGGGTATGTATGACTGGGCCTATGGATTGTATGACCCCCTTATCGGAGAAAATGGAGAAATAGCTACCTACCGGCAAGGCGAGTACAATCTTGACCAGATCAATGCCGGCAGGAACCTTTTTACTTTTTATCGAAGATCCGGAGAAAAAAGGTTCTTCCTGGCTGCAAAAACCTTAAAAGAACAGCTGGACAACCAACCAAGGACCCTAAGTGGGGTGTATTGGCACAAGGAAATCTATCCCTGGCAGATTTGGTTGGATGGGGTGTATATGCAAGGACCCTTTTATGCCCAGTATTGTAAGGAATTCAATGAACCGGAAGGCTTTGATGATATTGCGGGGCAGATCCTTGTAGTATATAACACCCTGAGGGATAGTGAATCAGGCTTGCTTTACCATGCCTATGATGAATCCAGGGGGCAACGCTGGGCTGACAAGGATACAGGTCTTTCTCCCCATTTCTGGGGAAGAGCCATGGGTTGGTTCTGCATGGCTGTCATCGACACTCTCGATTACATTCCTGCCGACCATGGCGACAGGGAAGCGCTGTGTGGCATTGTGAAAACCTTGATTCCGGCGTTTCTCCGGATGCAGGATACAAGTGGCATGTGGTTCCAGGTTTTGGATATGGGCTCTATGGAAGGGAATTATCTTGAAACTTCCTGTTCAAGTATGTTTTCCTATACGCTCTATAAAGCAGTACGTGTCGGCATTGTGACTGAGCCTGAGTTGCGATCGAGATGCCTTTTTCAGGCAAATAAAGCGATGCGCTGCATCGAGGAAAAATATCTGCGGCAAGACAGTGAAGGTCAATTGCACTTGGGTGGAATCTGTTCTGTAGCCGGGCTTGGGGGCAACCCGTACCGCGACGGTTCTTTTCATTACTATATAAGGGAAAAAGTCGTAGAAGATGATTTTAAGGGAGTCGGGCCTTTCATTCTTGCCTGCATCGAAAAGGAACAAGTTCTTCCCTAGGGTGGGGCAATCACTGTAAGCGATTTCTTTTCTATACTACAGGGGTAGGTGTTTTGTATAATAAATTTTCCCATAGTTTGTATTCTTTTGATGTAATTCTTTATTGCGAGGGATCCATGCTATTTCTGTTTTGAAATTTCAATCAGTCTAACTGTCTGTATATCCACAATTTGAAGCTTAATTTTGAGGAATTTGAAAAAGATTTCTTTGTTTGACAATGAGAATGGCAGAATGTAGAATATACGGTATAAAGACTCTTTGTGTTCATCACAAAATAGGAGAGAACGTAATGAAGAAATTGACTGTTGTGCTTTGTGCCTTACTCATGCTCAGTTCTATGGCATTTGCCCAGGGAACTTCAGAAGCAGGTCCTGCAAAAAGCAACCTTCGGGTTGGTATGGTTACTGATAGTGGAACGATAGATGACAAATCCTTCAACCAGGGAACTTGGGAAGGTATTGTTCGCGCTGCTGCTGACTATGGCCTTACGACCAAATACCTCAAACCTTCAGGGACCACCGAAGCCGATTACCTGAAAGAAATCGGAAACCTTGTCGATGCCGGCTATAATTTGATTATTTGCCCCGGATTCAAGTTCGAGACTTCCCTGTATGAAGCTCAGGACAAATATCCCAAAGTAAAGTTTGTCATCCTTGACGGCGAACCCCATACCGCAGATTACCAGACTTTCCGCATTGAAAAGAATGTTGTTGCAGTATACTGGGCAGAACAGGAATCAGGATTCCTCGCCGGGGTTGCAGCAGCTTTGCAGATGAAAGACGCAGAGTTTGGTTTTGTTGGCGGAATGGAAATCCCCGCTGTACAGAAATTCAACTGGGGCTTCCAGCAGGGCATCAAGTATGCCAACGCAACCCATGGTACCAAGATTGTTCTCAAGCAGGAAAACGATCTCTATCAGGGTTCATTCGATAACATCAGTGCTGGACAGCAGATTGCTGCTTCCATGTACGACAAGGGTGTTGACGTAATTTTCGCAGCCGCTGGTGGAGTTGGCGTAGGCGTTATCAACGAAGCAAAGAACAGAGCAGCAGCTGGACAGAAAGTATGGGTCATCGGTGTTGATGTAGACCAATACAGCGAAGGCGTGATGCCCAATGGGAAATCTATCATCCTGACTTCTGCCATGAAGTATCTTGATCGTGCTTCCTATGATATGATTACCAACGAATTGAACGGTACCTTCCCTGGTGGACAGGTCCTCCGCCTCAATGCAACCAACGACGGTATCGGAATCCCTGTAGAGAATCCGAACCTCTCCAAAACAGTTTCTGACGAAGTTGCCAAGGTGTATGCAATGATGAAGAGTGGCGAGATTGTAGTTGCAGCTTCTGCTGATGGACTGTACAAATAAGCCCAAGGAAACGTTTTTTTAAGTAGCAAGGGCCACCAAACAACGGTGGCCTTTGTGTACTTTCATTTATAAAATCCAAATAACACGCTTGGCGTGTCCTCATAGGGAGTCTACCGATGAGTCATGTTATTGAAATGCTGAACATTCGCAAGGAGTTTCCAGGGATCGTTGCAAATGACGATATTACCTTGCAAGTGGAGCAAGGGGAAATTCACGCAATACTAGGCGAGAACGGTGCCGGAAAATCTACGTTGATGAGTATTTTGTTTGGATTGTACCATGCTGACGAGGGTCATATCAAAGTCAGGGGAAAACAAGTCTCTATCAATAGCCCAAACGATGCAAGCAACCTTGGCATCGGAATGGTTCACCAGCACTTCCAGCTTGTCCATAATTTTACTGTCACGGAAAATATTATCCTAGGAAGGGAAGGACATTTTTTCTTGGATCGGAAAACAGCCTCCAAGAAAATCAAAACCCTGTCTGAAAAGTACGGTCTGAATATAGACCCCGATATGATTATCGAAAATATAACCGTAGGAATGCAACAGCGCGTAGAGATTTTGAAAATGCTCTACCGCGATGCCGATATTTTGATTTTTGACGAACCTACCGCAGTACTTACCCCCCAGGAGATAGATGACTTGATGCAAATCATGCGCAATCTTATCTCAGAGGGAAAATCTGTCATTCTTATTACCCATAAACTCAATGAGATCAAAGCGGTAGCCGACCGTTGTACGATAATCCGTCGAGGCAAGGTAATCGGGGTCGTCGATGTGAAAACCACCTCCCAGGCGAAGATGGCTTCGATGATGGTGGGGCGCCCGGTAAGTTTTAAGGTAGATAAGAAGCCAGCCCAAGTGGGAAGGGTCATTTTGGATATCCATGACCTGAATGTCATGAACAATAAAAAAGTACTCGGCGTAAAAAGCTTCAACCTGTGTGTCAAAGCCGGAGAAATTGTTGGTATTGCCGGTGTCGATGGCAATGGCCAGACTGAGTTGATTGAAGCTATCACCGGGTTGCGTGGGGTTGAAAGTGGTACCATTAGCCTCGATGGGAATGATATTACCAATGCCCAGATTCGGAAGCGGAATGAAATCGGTATCGGGCATATTCCCGAGGATCGCCAGAAACGTGGACTTGTCATGACCGAGACGCTTAGTGATAATGTTGCGATCAAGGAATTTTACAAGGCCCCATTCAGTAAGAACGGGATTCTCAAGGAAGAATATCTGCAGCAATATGCACAAAAGGTCATTACTCAGTTTGATGTCCGTAGCGGAGAAGGGATCCATTCCTTGGCTGGCAAATTATCGGGAGGGAACCAGCAGAAGCTGATTGTAGGAAGGGAAGTTGTTTCCGACCCTGAGCTTCTTATCGCTGTGCAGCCCACTCGAGGGCTCGATGTCGGGGCAATTGAATATATCCATTCGCAACTGGTTGCCCATCGGGATAAAGGCCATGCTGTCTTGCTCGTTTCTTTTGAACTGGATGAGATTTTCAATCTTTCCGATCGGATAGCGGTTATGAACTCCGGAGAACTTATCGATATTGTAAAAACCAGCGAAACCGATGAACAAGAAGTTGGCTTGATGATGGCTGGCGTCAAGCATAAGGAAGGTGCCCAATGAAAGAACGAAAAACCAGAGAATTGAAGAGCAACGCCTTCCTTGTTGCCATCAGTGCCGTGGTGCTTGGCTTGATTGCAGGTGCCATATTAATGGCTTCTATCGGAAGTAATCCCTTTGAAGGGTTTTTGTACCTGAGCAAAGGCGCTTTGATGAATATCGAGAGGATTGGCAATACCCTTGCCACCTCGACAACGCTGATGCTTGTGGGCCTTTCTGTTGCCTTTGCTTTCAAGACCGGGTTGTTCAACATTGGGGCTGCAGGACAAATGCTAATAGGGGGTCTGTGTGCGACACTGGTTGCCCATCATGTATTCCTTCCGAGGCCGTTGTTTTTGGCAGTTCTTATACTGTCAGCCTTGCTCGGGGGGGCTCTGTGGGGCGTTATCCCAGGGTTTCTCAAGGCAAAATTCAACGTGCATGAGGTTGTTGCAACCATCATGATGAACTGGATTGCCTATTGGTCTATTTATTACTTTGTACCTGCTTATCTCAAAGGACCTTCTTTGGAAACAGAGTCTGCCAGTATTGCAATTTCACAGTCATTGAGAGCCCCTTGGCTAACCAAGCTATTCAACGGTTCCTACATGAACCTAGGGTTATTGGTGGCAATCGTATCGGTACTTATCATTAAGTTTATCCTTGACAAAACAACCCTTGGCTTTGAATTGAAAGCAGTCGGTTCGAATAGATTCTGTGCAGAATATGCAGGTATCAAGGTAAACCGGAACGTAATTATTTCCATGATGATCGCGGGAGGCCTTGCAGGTCTTGCAGGTCTGACCTATTACACAGGGTATTCGAGGAACATGCAGATCGGCGTTATGCCTTCACAGGGGTTTGATGGAATTGCCGTCGCCTTGCTTGGGGCAAGCAATCCGATCGGGGTCGTGTTCAGCTCGGTGTTCTTTGGAATTCTGCAGTCGGGAAAGGGTTTTATGAATGCCATGACCAGTGTACCTCCCGAAATTGCAGATACCATTATTGCAGTAATCATTTACTTCACAGCTACCAGTGTATTGTTCAAGAGAATGTGGGATGGTTTGTTCCATAGAATCCAAATGAAGAATGAAAAGAAAGGGCTGGATTTGAAGGAAAACGAAAAAAAACCAGAGGAGGTGAAGTAACATGTGGATAACACTCACCAGAATTTTTCCCTATGCAATTGCTTATACGATTCCCTTGCTAGTCACTTCGTTAGGTGGCTTGTATAGCGAACGAAGCGGTGTTACAAACCTTGGGCTGGAAGGCTTGATGCTCATCGGATATTTTTCTTCTGCCCTTACCATCAAATTGGTACAGGTCTATAGCATTACCTTGGCTCTTCCCCTGGGATTGCTGGCTGCTGTTATTGCCGGTGGGCTTTTTTCCTTGTTGCATGCTTTTGCATCAATCAATTTGAAAGCTGACCAGATTATCAGTGGAACCGCAATCAATATGTTGGCCGGTGCTTTGACGGTCTATCTTGCAAGAACCATTAGCGGAAGCGGAAACATCAGGATTCTGATGGGCATAATCCGAAAGGATGTTCCTTTCCTATCCAAGATTCCTGTTATCGGGCCTTTGCTTTTCAGCCAAAGCTATTGGACAACCTGGCTATGTCTGTTGATCTGGGGCCTTTCCTGGGTTCTCCTCTATAAGACCTCGTTTGGCTTGCGCTTACGCGCCTGTGGAGAACATCCGTCAGCCGTAGCTTCTGCAGGTATAAACGTACATAGAATGAGATATTTCGGGGTAGTCATGAGCGGAGCCCTTGCAGGGCTTGGTGGCGGCGTAATTTTGGTCACCTATAGTGGTGAATTTAATGGAACCGTCGCAGGTCTAGGCTTTTTGGCAATCGCCGCCTTGATTTTTGGGCAATGGAAACCCCTTGGGATTCTCGGTGCCACATTCTTTTTCGGCATAGCAACCACAATTGCAAATGTTTCCCAGGTTATTCCTTCTTTGGATGTTGTACCTCCTGCCATATTCAAAATATTTCCATACGTGGCGACCTTGCTGGCTTTGGTCCTTTTCTCAAAACATTCTGCGGCTCCAAAAGCTTCAGGAGAACCTTTCTAGTCAAAAAATGCTTTTTTTATATGCAAGAAACAGCCTTTCGGGGCTGTTTCTTTGTTCTGTCGCTATGTAGCATCGCTTTCCCGAAACCATAAAATATAGTACGCTTGGATTGTTGGAGGACCTGATGGATAAACTCTTGGAAAAATTGCAGGAAGCTGCACAGTATATTGAATCGAAAATCGGAACAGACCCTGTAGAGATCGGCATGGTTTTGGGTAGTGGGCTTGGCGATCTTGCAGAGGTGATAGAAAACCCCATATATGTTGCTTACAGTGAAATCCCTTACTTTCCGGTTTCTACCGTTTCCGGACATAAAGGAAGGCTGGTTATCGGAATGCTGGAAGGCAAAAAGGTTTTGTGTATGCAAGGCCGTTTTCATTACTATGAAGGATATGGAATGGATGAAGTGGTATTCCCTATCCAGGTAATGCATACCTTGGGTATCGATAATTTGCTTTTGACAAATGCCGCCGGGTGTGTGAACAAGGAATGGAAACCAGGGGATTTAATGCTTATCAGCGATCATATCAAGATAATGGGTGACAACCCTCTCCGTGGCCCCAATTATGAGGAACTGGGAGATAGGTTCTTTGACATGTCCAATGCCTATGACAAGGATCTTCGCCAGGTTGCCAGAGGTTGCGCCAAGGCTATGGGGCTTGAGCTCAGGGAAGGTGTCTACCAGTTGTTTGCAGGTCCTTCTTTTGAAACACCCTCCGAAGTAAAGTTTGCCCGTCTTTGTGGGGCAGATGCAGTTGGTATGTCTACGGTACCCGAGGCAATAGTTGCAAGTCATATGAGAATGAAGGTGATGGGTATCAGTTGTCTTACCAATATGGCAGCCGGGATACTTGAACAACCTTTGAACCATAAGGAAGTCCTGGAAACGGGCGAGAAGGTTAAAGAATCCTTTTCTTTGTTGGTCCGTTCCATTACAAAGGCTTGGCCACTTTGATTGACGATGCACAGTCTCTTATAGAGAAACTTGGACTTCAAAGACTTGAAGGGGAAGGTGGGTTCTACCGGAAAATAATTACCCATCGCAAAGGGTCCGAGATCTTGGGTGGTACTATCTATTATTTGATTACTCCCCAGAGTTTCTCTTCCCTCCATTGGCTTCCTACCGAAGAGCTCTGGTATTTTCTCCAGGGCTCTCCCTTGCAGCAGTTGATACTCTACCCGGATGGCCGCCATTCCCTTGCTCTCTTGGGTCCGGTTGATCACCAGCAGAGTCCTGTGACCATTGTGCCTGGGGGATGCTTCCAAGGAACGAAGTTGCTGGGAAATGAAGGGTATGCACTCTGTGCGACAACTATGTGTCCTCCGTATGACCCAAAGAGTTATATACAAGGAACCAAGGACCTCTTGGCAGACTATCCTGCCTGTAAGGTCTTAAAAGATTTTCTTAGTGAGGATATGCAATGAAGACCATTTTGGTAACCGGTGGCGCCAGTAACTTGGGCAGTGCCCTGTGTCGCGCCTTTGTGAAAAGGGGGGATCGAGTCATCTGTACCTATAGCCATAACCGTTTTGGTGCAGAGAACCTGCAATCAGAGCTTGGGGATCATTTGGTTATCGCCGAGATGGATGTGCTCTCGCAAGAAAGCGTAACGAACCTTTTCCAAAGTCTTTCCTCTCTTGATGTATTGGTGAATAACAGTGGGGTGTTTACGGTAGCTGAGCAAGAAAAGCTTCCCGTGGAAGACTGGGACAAAGTATTCGATACAAATGTCAAAGGTATGTTTCTGGTAACCCAGAAGGCAATCCCTCTGCTCAGAAAGAGCGGTGAAGGTGCGATAATCAATATTGCATCGATAAATGCCTTCCATCCGGGTTTTGGAGGAACCGCCCATTACGATGCCTCCAAAGGGGCTGTGGTTTCCTATACCAAGAGCCTTGCTGCCGAGCTTGGCCCCTATATACGGGTAAACGCGGTAGCCCCTGGATTACTTGACGCCCCCTCGCTTCACGATGATACTAATCCCATAAAGACGGTTTTTGAGAATCGGGCAAGTCTCAAGAGACTGGTTCAGGCTCATGAGGTTGCCGATTGCGTTCTGTTTCTCTCATCTGCAACAGCGATTACCGCTGAGACCGTGGTCGTGGATTGCGGATATAGTGTGGGGTGAATATGAAGATCCTCTGTATTGCAGATGAAACCGATCCTTTGATCTACTCAAAGAATCTTGCATCCCGCTATGGTTATGTAGACCTTGTGGTTTCTGCAGGTGATCTTCCGTTGAAATATTATGAATATGTCATTTCAGTCCTGAATAAGCCGCTGTATTTTGTATTTGGTAACCATAATCTGGAATTCCTCACCCAGTTTACATCCCATGCAAATACGATCAACCAATATGGGTATGCCGATGGGAAAGGCATGATGCAGTTCCTCCCTGCTTTTGGGGGGGATTATACCGATGGAAAGGTCGTGTATGATAAAAAACGCAATCTCATCATTGCAGGCCTAGGTGGTTCTATGCAATACAACAAAGGTCGCCACCAATTTACCGAGAAGGAAATGTTCTGGAGAATGTGTAAGATGATCCCCCATCTTCTGTGGAATAAGGTTTTTCATGGGCGGTATGTCGACATCCTTCTTACCCATGCCCCTCCTTTGGGGATCAATGATGATGTAGACCGGTGCCATCGTGGGTTTTCTACTTTCTTGGCTTTCATGGATTGGTTTAAACCAAAATATCTTTTACATGGGCATGTGCATCTGATAGATTCGAATGCCAACCGTTATGGTGTCTATAAACAGACCAAGGTTATTAATGTTTTTCAGAGTTTTATACTCGATGACCCTTCGCTCGGAAAGGATTTGTGAAATGGGAACCAATTTTTTCTCTCAAGCCAATGAAGATTTTGAAAAGGCACGTAGCCGTGGAAGGATGCAGTCTTTGATGAGCAGCCTCGCTTGGAAAAACTCTGACCTGCTTTCTTTGTACGCGGTAACTGAACTGATAAAGCCAAAGAATGAAACCTATCTTGGTATGAGAACCATTCCGATTGCAAAAATTATCGGAAGTGAGGGGCGGTACCATGATTTTTCCTTGGCTTTCTACCCAAAAAAAGAGCTCTTGCGTTCTCGGTGGCAAAGTATCGACAGGGCCTCAAAGCAATATATAATCCTTCCCCCTATTTCAGTGTACAAGTTAGGTGATTGGTATTTTGTCCGGGACGGAAACCATCGGGTTTCTGTAGCCAAGACCCAGGGAGTGGAATTTATCGATGCAGAAGTTGTCGAACTTGACACAGAAATCCCTCTGGAACCCGGTTTGACAATGCGGCAACTGAGAAAGCGAGTGGTAGAATATGAGCGAAAACGATTTATTGATCAGTATGAACCAACCTATCTACCGATGGAACAGATTGTTTTTTCGGGACCAGGATCATACCCAGAGCTCGTAAATCATATTCTGGTTCATAAATATTATATAAACCAAGAAAAGACTGAAGAGATAAGCTTCAAGGAAGCTGCCGTCTCCTGGTACACCAATGTGTTTCAGCCAATAGTTGATGAGATTCGTAGGGAAAAAATACTATCTGCGTTTAGGGGAAAAACCGAGGCTGACCTCTATATGTGGATAGTCCGGCATTGGGATAACCTGAAATATACCAGTGGGAGTGAAGAGGTTTCCATTGCCAGTGCCGCAAGTGACTACAAATTACGGTATGGAAAATCTTTCCTCACGCATATCTCAGAGAAATTCCTGCAACTATTCTCAAGAAAACGGCACTAGCGAAGAAACAGAGAGCAGCCTTTTGGCTGCTCTCTTGCTATTACATTTGCTATTGCCTGGCTATTCCTGAATATAGGCACTGAGTATATCGGCATACACTTCCATCTCCTGGCCGAGTTGCTCGCTTGGCCTGATGGAATCCTCTTTCCCCGCAAGGTGAACAATGCCCGCAACCGGTTGGTCCAAGTTCTCGATCTCTTCGTGGACTCCATAAGGGATATGCAGCATTCCCATATTCTGGGACCAGTAAATCAAGGCGTTGAGGGTATGGGCACCCTCGCAGGTTGAGTGGGAACAGCTAGTAAAGCAGGCAAAGAACTTGGTTTCCAGACTTCTCTCCTTGCTCAGTGGCAAGGTAGTGTCGAGAAAGGTTTTCATCTCTGCTGTAATGTTTCCGAACCTTGTTGGGCTTCCGAGGATTACCATATCACTTTTAAGTAGGGTGGAAAGGCTTGCTACAGGCAAGGCTAGAATATCTTCGTAGAAATCATTTGTAGTTTCCTGTTTGTTTGCCCAGATATGCAAATCAGGGTCTTCAACGCGGTAAAGCCGGGCGTCAACACTCCTTTGCTCCATCAATTCTTTCAAGTAAGAACCAATGATAAAACAGTTGCCGCTTACACTGTGGATAATTATCGAACACCGTTTCATGGGTACACCTCGCTTGTATCGTTCTTTGTTTGAGTATACTACAAAAAAAGTAGGGCGTGGAAAAAAAGGCTAGCACCAAGCAGTGAAAAGGCCTTCACGCTGGTCGACGAAAACCTTTGCTCCATAAATATCGCTGAGGATATCTTCTCTGATAATCTCTGTTTTTGGCCCATCCTGAATAATCTTTCCTTGTTTCATGACAATTACCCGTTCAATTTCTGGAATAATCTCACTCAATTCATGGGTGGCAAGAATAATGGTTTTTCCTTTCTTATCCAGTAATTGAAGTTCTTTCCTGTATTGGTGCCTTGAAGGGAAATCAAGATTTGCGACTGCTTCATCAAGGAGCATGACCTTGGGGTCGTGGACGCAGGCTCTCGATAAAAGGATCCTTCTTGCCTCCCCGGAGGAAAGCCTATTTATTTGTTTGTCCCTGAGCTTCCAGGCATCAAAAAAACGCAAGGATTCTTCTATTTTGGTAGCCTGTTCTGTCGTTATCCGGTGGTGGAAGTCCAGACCGATGGAACTGAAGAACCCCGATGCCGTTATTTCCCACCCGCTATAGGAACTGTTGCAGAGGAATTGGAGTGATTGCGAGACAATTCCCAGATTTTTCCTGAGCTCCAGCACTTCCCAGTGGTCTTTGCCAAAAAGAAGCCTCTTTGAGAGAGGGTTGTATAAGGGATGTATTTCTTCGCTGATTACCTGCACCAAGGTGCTTTTCCCAGCTCCATTTGGGCCTATTATCGCAACATGTTCCCCTTCGTTCACCGAAAAGGAGATATCATCGAGGATATTGGTTCCCAATCTTCGTACCGTTGCATGTGCAAGTTCAATGATTTGTTTCCCCATAAAAAAGGCCTCCGGGCTGGACTATACCATGACCGGAGGCTTTTAGACAAACTGAATCCTTTATGCGTAGGCAACAGCCGATTCATCGGGGAACTTGTCATTCACCTTGTTCTGCAAGGTCGTGAGAGTTACCAGGACCAAGGCAACGGCAAGGTCAGGCTGTCCGTTCTGCAAGGCTTCGCAGAGATAAGAATAATTCTTAGCACGCTTTTCAAGCTGCGAAGCAGAAAAATGAAGCGACAACAGAGCAGAATCGAGAAGCGGGGCAAGGTTTTCATAGATGGAGGAAAGTATCTGATTGTCGTTTGCAGATATGAGGGTACGGTTGAATTCATTTTCAGCATCTTGGAACTGTTTGAGGCCCTGTGCATCTTTTTGGTAGATTAAAGGAAGTGCACTTTCCATTTGGTTTGCAGATCTCCAAAGCTTGGCAAGATGCAAGTCCTTGGTCTCAATACGAGAAAAATCACGTGTAGCGCTCGTTGCAATCGTTATTCGAACCTGCATAAGATTGCGAAGCAATTTCCCGGGATTTGTTTGTTTGTTGATTATCGTTGTCGAAATCGATTCAACATATTGGTTGAGGCTGTTGCTTTTAATCTGAGCCCTTCGGCCTTGGGTAATGGTGACCAGTCCTTTTGCTTCCAATAGTTTGAGTGCTTCCCGGATAGGACGGCTTGATGTCTTGAATTGATCGGCAAGCACTTGTTGGGAAGGGAGGAATGCTCCGCTTTTAAGTCTATTATCTAGAATCATTTCTTCAAGGGTTGATGCGATTCTTGAAGCTTTTGTTTCAGAAATATAATTCATTTGTATTATCCTTATTGTGAAAGCAATCATTAATATATGATGTCATAAGTCTACACTTATTTAACTATTACAGAATATTGAAAATCGTAACTTTATGCAATAAAAACATATCAAAAATTTATTTATGTCATCTGTTTAGAAAAATGTCTATAAGATATATACATATATCCTACTTGTGACATTAAAAACTGCACAATCAAAGGTGTGTCTTCAGGGTTTTTGGGTTTGCTAGGGCATAAAAAAAGGAGCCTGCAGGCTCCTTTTTAACCAAGGACCTTAACATTTAGATATCGAGAGTCTCGAACTTGTCCTTTATGTTGGTCAGGTTGACCAAGGTCAGGGCGACGGCAAGGTCTGTCTGTCCATTTTCCAAGGCTTCGACCAGATAGCGGTATTCATTGACTTTCTTTTTCTGTTCGTTGTAGGTCTCGGGAAGTCTATCGAGGGCAGTGTACAGCTGCGGGGAAAGATTCTCATAGATACTGTTCAAGATGACATTGTCATTTGATCTGATCAGGGCTGTATGGAATTCAAACTCAACTTGTTTGAACTGTTTGATGGATTCTGTATCCTTGGTATTTTCCATGGTTGGCAAAAGCTGTTCCATTTTCGAACAACACCTATCGAGCGACCTTACGATCAACATTCTGTTCGGGTCGCGGGACAACTCCCTGGTTGCCGAAACCTCTACGGTGGTCCGTACCTGCATGAGATCGGAAAGGAGTTTCCTGTCAGGGGCCTGTTTGCTGATCATGGACATGGACAGCGATTCAACGAATTGGTCAAGGTTGTTGCTTTTGACCATTGCTTTTTTTCCCTGTTGGACTTGGATGAGTCCTTTTGCCTCAAGGTTCTTGAAAGCCTCACGAACGCTCCTGCTGCTTGCAGAGAATTGTTGTGCAAGCTTATGCTGGCTTGGAAGGGATTCCCCTGCTTTAAATTTTTTAGACAGGATCATCTCTTCGAGCTGGTTGGCAATCATGGTAGATTTCGTTTCCGATGCGATTGGCATTATCATTGGTTTTATATCCTCTCGTAAACAGGTGTAGGGCTAGATAGAATATAGCATGAAACTTATTACATTGCTACCTAATATATTGCATATGTAGCTCTAATTGAAGCAAAAAGCAATAGTTTTTTCAAAAAATGTAAGAAGTGTTAGCAGTGAAAAATAACAAATGACACATGCAAATCGTAAATAAAAAATTTATAATATATTGTATTATATGAAAATAAGACATTTTTTAGGCATATTAATGCAGTTTTTTACACTTTTTACTTCTTCCGAAGTGACATAAGGGAATATCTTTGGCTAATAGGCAGGATTCCTACACCCTTCCTACGTCTCCAGGTCCATGGGATAAATCTTTTTTGAATGCAAAACTTTTACTGAAATATACTGCATGACAGAGTAATCGTGTCATAAGAGAGAAATGTTTAAAACACTATAAATAAAATATTTAAAAATATATTGAATTTAAGATTAATAATTATTTATGGATTAAACCTGTTGCATTGACATAAGTTTACCCTTGGCATTATATTTTGATTGGACAAAGAAGGTGCTTGCACGCCTTTTTTGGAGGGAACCCAGTCAATGAAAAGATGTATCTTAATAACTAGTATATTACTTACAGTACCTTTCCTCTTTGCATCGATATCGCCACAAAAGGTTACTTTGTCGATTACTACAGCGGTACCTGAATATCTGGTTCACGGTTTTCTAATCGATTCGGCAGCGGCAACGATTGTAAGTGAAGCCTCTGTTGATGATGCTTTCAGCCAAGATGGGGTAAATCTTACCTATGCGATCAGGACGAACACGACAAGCAATCTAGTGGTGAGTGCCACGTTGACTCCCTTTATCAAACTGGGGGATGATACTTCAACTGTAGGCATAGCATCGCTTAGCGTTGAATCGATTGAGAAAGTCCCTGTGTCGGGGTCGTATAAGCTGCTGGATGTGCTCCCTTCTTTTCAGGGAATGAGAATGTATTCCTATACGTTGAGAGTAAAGGCTAACCAGGCCGATGTTGCCTCTGCAACTGCCGGTGCCTATGAATCGACTCTATCGATAGATATTGCCTCGAACTAAAACCCAACAGAGACTGTTGGCCATTGTTTTTGTTGTAGAGGATGCTTTTCCAGTATGTGGTAGGCTAAAATGTAGATTAAATAAGCTGTTGTTTACTACATACGTAACAAGTCAAGAAAACATAAAATCATATTAAATAAAGAAATAAGAAATAAAACATAAATTAATAATAATTATGCTACAAATCGATGTAGTATTCTTGACATATGTTATTAGTGGAGGTATCCTAAGTACAGAAATCTATCTAATAGTTGATAAAGGGAGAGCCTTAATATGAATATGAAGCGAAGTTTAATAGTCTTGGTACTTCTTTCTGTCGTTTTAACTGGGGTCTTTGCTGTTTCGCTAGGCAATCCAGCGACCGCAACCTTGAATGCCACCATCGGTGAGTATTTTGAGCATGGGTTTCATACAGTCGAAGGATTGTACCAGGCATCAGTAACGAAGAACAATGCATTTACAACCGATCCCGAATTTGTGTATGGCTATCGTACAAACGGCACTGGCAGTTTCACGTTTAATATGGTTGTCGGGGATTTTGTCTCTGGAGAGAATAGCGTGAAAATTGCTGCTGTATCGGCTTCTTCTCCGCTTACCCCTGCTTCTGGCGGGTATACCGTTTTCTCGTTTACTGGTTCTGGGTCTGATAAGATAGCTGAGACAACCATTACCATCTCGCCTGCCCAAACCACCGGAGGAGATGATCATACGGGAGCTGCCATTGAAGAAGGTCATTCTGTGGATTCAGCTCCAGCTGGAGATTATGTGTCAACCATAACCTTCTCAGTGATCTCTGGTTAATACGCTTCCTTACCTTTTTGTACTGTCTGGGCTGTCCGGGAAACCGTACAGCCTTTTTTGTACAAGTCTTTCTCGTTCTTTGCTATACTGTAGGAACCTGTAAAGTTTGTTTTGCTGATGATGGAGGAGCCTATGAAACGATATATAGTGGTTTTCGGTTTGCTTGTATTTTCTTTTTCCTTGGTTGCTGCAAGCCTTCCCTCCGAGGCTGTTGTCTTTTTGAATGGGACGATTTCTGTCAAAGACATTACCATAGAAATGTATTATGAAAATGGGACCAAAGAAGAGGGAAATGTGGCATCCTTGGAGTTTCTGTTTCCTTCTGGCGATGCCTGGCAAGTCGAACAGTCGGTGTATTTCAAGTACTCCTCAAACCTTCCAGTTGCAGGGAGAGGGGCCTTGAGCTTTACTGCCACTCCTTTGCAGAAGAATGAAACTAATATTCTCAATACCTCCCTTGTTTTGGAATCTACGAATGTAATGACTTCCGTACGGGAAGGGGATACCTTTAATATTGGCTTTCTCTCAGGAGTGCAACAAGATATTGCCATTGGTAAGCTTACGGTCGTGGTAACCAAGACTGCCACTGATATATTTGCCGCTGGGGTGTATAACGGTTCCCTAACGATTACCTATACCAACGAGGCTTGATGACTGATTTTCAAGCAAGCTTCTTCCTGGCAAAAAGCAATAAATAATTATAAAAATGTTTTACACGGACATAAAACCATGTAATAATCATTAGTGTCGTGTCACATGTTCAGTCCGATTTTCCAGCGGGTGAACACACCCCAGGGGAGGGATCCTGGGGCTTTCAAGGAGGTTGCCGCTACTCGGTTTCGGGTAGCGGTATTTTTATGCCTATCAGTGTATTTCGTTTTGGTCCAATGTCCTGATAAGGGCACGTTGGAAGACCCAGGTATCCAAAGCAGTCGCCACGCTGCCAAGCAGACCAGCCTTGTCTCCGAGCTGTGAACGGTTGATCTGTACCTCTGTTTGCCTGGAATGTGCCTGCCTGGCATATTCTTGGCTTAGAAACTGGAGGTAGTTGTCACCGATGTTGCTAATCCCCCCTCCCAGGATGATCTTCTGACAACCGGTAATGGTACAAGCCTGGACCAAAGCCTTTGCCATGGCAGTGCAAGCTGCCAGTAAGTCGTTTGATCCATGGTCAGAGGGTTCGGAGCATAGCTGCTTTACTGTTTTGTTTTCATTCTTTTCGCTAAGGGCCCATCCTGCGGCTACTGTCTCAAGGCACCCGATATTGCCACACCTGCATAAACCGGTAGATGCCACAGACAGGTGTCCGAACCGAGCGTGCTGAGCGCTTATGTTATTGTCTGTTACCCAGGCGCTGCCAATGTGTTCGGCCCAGTTGATATACAGGAAATTTTGCCCTTCCTCTTTGGCAAACCATCTTTCTGCATTGACCATGGCTTCTACGTTATGCACCAGTATTGTGGGTATATGGGTATTAGCCTCTATAGCCTGCGCCAATGGTACATCTTTCCATTCCCAGAGATCATTTGAAACCAAGGTTTTCCTGTCTTCGCCGATTATTCCGTTTACTGCCACGGTGAGGCCGACGATAGGACTTGTCGCAAGCCGGGTCATGCGCAGGCAGGATTTGATAACCGAATAGCAGAGCTCCTGGGCTTTTGGTCGTTGCCCGGTGGGAAATCGTTCGAACCTGAGAAGGTTTCCGTCCAAGTCAGCTAGCGCTACGGAGGTGTTTT
This sequence comes from Sphaerochaeta pleomorpha str. Grapes, assembly GCF_000236685.1. Lineage (NCBI taxonomy): Bacteria > Pseudomonadati > Spirochaetota > Spirochaetia > Spirochaetales > Sphaerochaetaceae > Sphaerochaeta > Sphaerochaeta pleomorpha. The sequence continues at coordinate 2,202,654 of NC_016633.1, forward strand.
TGCTTCCCATATCCACGGCAAGGACGAGAAGTGCATCCTTTTTCAAGACAAGAGTAGTGGGACGTCTTCCGTTTGACGTTTCTTTTTTCCCCCGCTCCTCAAGGAGCCCTTCAAGAAGAAGGTTGTCGACAATTTCACTTGTCGAGGGTTTGTTCAGGTTCAGGATTCTGGCAATGTCGGCCCTGCTGCATGTCTTTTGCAGGGAAAGAACATTAAGGACTCTAAGCCGGTTATAGGTGCGTGCAGTTGATGGTTGCGAAAACTTCATGCAAGAAGCATACCTTAAGGTTGTTTTTTTGTTAAGGAGCCGTTGCCGATTGAGGAAAAAATCATTATGTTTGCCAATATCCCTTTGGAGGTATGTATCTAGAATGGAACAGAAAAAATTCAAGACTGAAGTTTCAGAGCTACTTCAGCTCATTATCCACTCGCTCTACTCAAACAAGGAAATCTTTCTCCGTGAACTGGTTTCAAATGCGTCCGATGCTTTGGACAAGTTGAAATACCTCTCTCTTACAGACGAGAAGCTCAAAGGTATTTCCTTTGAACCCAGGATTGACATTTCCTTTACTGAGGGCGAGAAGCGCACCCTGACTATCAGCGATAACGGTCTGGGCATGAATCATGACGATCTGACCGACAACCTCGGAACGATTGCCTCGAGCGGAACCAAGAAATTTCTCTCTTCCCTTACTGAGGAACAGAAGAAAGACAGCAACCTTATCGGGCAGTTTGGCGTAGGTTTTTACAGCGCCTTCATGGTTTCGAGCAAAGTTGAAGTCATCAGCCGAAAAGCAGGTGAAGAAGTAGCTTACAAATGGACCAGTACCGGTAAAGGCTCGTACACCCTGGAAGAGACCACCCGCGAAGAGCAGGGGTCTACCATTACCCTTTATTTGAATGATGAGGGGACAGAATATGCAAACCGTTGGGAAATCCAGCAGTTGGTCAAAAAGTACAGCGACCATGTTGCCTATCCCATTTTCTTATCCTATGACCAAGAGCATGTCGATGATAAGCAAAAGGATAAGGATGGCAACCCTGTAAAGACCCTGGAACACAAGGTTGAACAGATTAATAGCAGCTCAGCCCTTTGGAGAAGAAGCAAAAGCGAACTGAAACCTGAAGATTATAACGAATTCTACAAGAATACGTCTTACGACAGTGAAGATCCGCTTTTCTACATCCATACCAGGGCAGAAGGTGCTACAGAATACACCACCCTGTTCTTTGTCCCTGCCAAGGCTCCCTTCGACATGAATAATGCCGATTATCGCCCTGGGGTTAAGCTCTTTGTGAAAAGGGTCTATATTACCGATGATGAGAAAGAACTTCTCCCTACCTATCTGAGGTTTGTGAGGGGAATCATTGATAGTGAAGACCTTCCTCTCAATGTAAGCCGCGAAATCCTCCAGCAAAACCGTGTCATGTCCACTATCCGTAATGCATCGGTCAAGAAATTGCTTGGGGAATTCCAGAGAATCGCCGAACAGAACCCGGAAATGTATACCAAATTCATTACCCAATACAATCGCCCTCTGAAAGAAGGTCTGTACGGGGACTATGCAAACCGTGATGCTTTGCTTGAGTTGGTCAGGTTCAAATCCTCGAGCCAGGAGGGTTATGTAAGCCTAGCTTCCTACAAGGAAAGAATGGCTGCAGACCAAAAGAGTATCTATTACATTACCGGAGGCAAGGAAAGCACCCTGAAATCAAGTCCATTGCTTGATGCCTATCGGAAGAAAGGCTATGAAGTCCTGTTGATGGATGATGATATCGACGATATCGTCGTAGGGTCACTTGGCACCTATAAAGAGCTATCCCTGAAGGCAATCAATAAAAGTGGTGCCGTTGACGATTTGAAAGAAGAGAATCCTAAAGAGGCAACCAAGGAATCGGAATCGATTGTCAAGAAAATCAAGGAAGCACTGGGCGATAAAGTCAAGGATGTCGTAATTTCCTCGAGGCTTGTCGATTCTCCGGCTGTTGTGGTTGTTGATGAGAACGATCCTTCGGTACAGATGCAGCAGATTCTCAAGAGCATGGGGCAAGGGGACTTTGAAGAGGCAAAACCGATTCTGGAAGTCAACGTTGAAGACCCGATGGTCAAAAAAATCGAGCTGAGCGAAGATAAGGAATATGTAAGTGATCTTTGTTCAGTGCTTCTGGACCAAGCTCTTCTTGCAGAAGGTGTCATGCCCAAGGATCCTGTTTCTTTCACTAAAAAATTGCATACCTTGCTTGCCAGATAAAAGCCAGGACATGTTGAATTGGAGCAGGGGGAGAATTTTCTTCCCTTGCTTTTTTATTTGCCCGATGGTAGGGTTTTATATCAACTTCCAAAGGATGTATGAACTATGCTTTCATTCTTCATGGCTTTTGCAAACGAAGTGACAGAGACTGCCACCGGAGAAACAGCCCCCCTGGTAAATGATGCTGGAAATGCAAGTTTTTTTACCCAGTTGTCCGATTCTTTGCAGTCTTGGGTCCAAAAGGGCCCCGTGGCATATATGGTAACCCTGATTACCGGTCTTTTGCTGATTCTTGTCGGCAAATTGTTGATTTTCTGGTTTTGCAGGTTTTTGAAAAAAGTGTTTTCCAAGTCAAAGAAAATCAATGACCTGATGGCACGTTTTGTTATACAGGTAGTGAATATCTTTGGTTGGATCATCCTTGTTATTCTTTTCTTGCAACATATGGGTATTAATATGGCCCCGGTTCTCACCGGTTTGGGAATCACTGGGGTTATCCTTGGTTTGGCTTTCCAGGAAACCATCGGAAACCTGCTCAGCGGTGTCATGATTGTCATCATCTCGCCCTTTAGGATCGGGGATTACATCGATTCAGGGTCTTTCTCCGGGACAGTGACCGATATGGACCTAATCTGCATTACCCTCTCGACCCCTGACAATAAGAAAATAACCATTTCGAACAAACTGGTGTGGGGCAATCCCATCGTAAACTATTCCGATATGGAGAAGCGAAGGGTCGATTTGATACTGAGTGTAGCCTATGGCTCAGATGTACAGACGGTTAAGGAAGTGGTCAATTCCATACTTGCTACCTATCCCGAGATACTTCCCGATCCCGCCCCCATGGTCGAAGTCCATAAACTCAATGCTTCCTCAGTCGACTATATTGTTCGTCCTTGGACGAAGCCGGAAGACTATTGGAAAGTCTATTGGAGATTCCATGGGGAGATATGCAAGAAAATGGAAGATGCGGGAATTGTCATCCCCTTCAATCAGCTTGACATCCATCTGGTCCCTGACAGCATAACGGTAGTAAACGGCAAATAATAGGCAGCCTTGTATTATGTGTTATTGGCTTGCAGAGTGGGAATTGACGAAATCACAGAATTCCTGGGCGTCTGAAAGAAGAAAGGCGCCCCAGTGCGATTTGGTTTTCCACTTTTTTGTACCAAAGACAAAAACCAGAAGGTCTTCTTTTGTCTCTAGCTCAACGCGGACATTTGTGACCAGCCCTCTCTGAAGGGGGTCGCTCTTTACCCCACAGGAAACAACCTCGTCATACCCAAGGAGAAAAAATTCATCGTTGGTTGCAATTCCCATTTTCCTGTTCTTGGAATCGAAAGCCAGGAAGAACCCTTGGTTTGTATCATTTATATAGCCATGTTTTTCATCAAAGGAAATATGGTTTTTTTTCATTTCTGAAAAAACCCTGTTCTCCAGGTCCCTTAAAATCTTTTTGAAGGTCTCTTCTCCTTTGAGCTTCTTTTTCCTACCGGTAGTAAGGGCATAGAAGTTGAAAACGGTCAAAAGGACGAGTGCTACAAAAAGGATGTATTGTATAATTTTGGAAAATGACATAATTTGCCTCCGCTGGCACAATACCAAGAGTCCTCTTGGTTTGTAAAGCCTCACATTACGTGATACACTGCCCGAAACGGAGATAGTCCTTGATTAAGATTTTGGTTGTCGTTCCCTATCTAGAGCTTCAGGAACAGTTTGATAAAGTAATATCTCAGTACGATTTAGATGGTTTTTCCATCTCAACCACCCATTTTGTAGGTACCGATTCAAAGTTAATCGAAAGCCTTGATGCCGATATTGCCGTAGCCAGGGGTATTACCGCTTCTGCGATTGCCTCACAGAAACCATCCATCCATGTAGTTCCCATAATTATGGATAGCGGGGACCTCTTCGAGGCGCTGGCAAAAGTGAAGCAACGGTTTGATACCTGCCGTATCGGCATCGTCATTAATGAAGAACTATGCGGTGAGGACATCATATCTTCACTTATCGAATATCCTGTTTCTGTTTGCAGGGTACATGACCAAGATGATGTACAGCGGGCTGTCTTTGAGCTGAAAGCCAAAGGTTGCAAGGTCTTCGTAGGGGGACTTACCCTATGCAGGATCTGCCAAAACAATGGCCTGGAATATGAACACGTAAAGACAGGAAACCAAGCTATCATCCACTCCGTGGAAGATGCCGTTGCTGCAGCACGCTCGTTGGACCGTGTGAAGACGAGGGGAAACCTCCTGCTTACCCTTTTGAACAATGCAAAGGATGCAATGCTTGCAGTAAATAGCTCAGGCGTTGTCATTGCCGGAAACCGTCAGGCTGCATCCTTGTTTGCCTGTACTCCGCTTGAAGGAAAACCAATCGAAGCCGTATACAAGGGAATCAAATGGTCTCAGTCTCTTGCCTCAGTATCTAGCCGGGAGGAATTGCAGGCAATCGGGGGCCAGCAGATTCTTGTCAGCCAGCAGCCTATCCAGGTAGATTCCCAACCCTTTGGGGTACTCTTTACATTCCAGAATGCAGAAGCTATCCGCAAATCCGAACACAAGATCAGAACTGAATTGCACCGTAAGGGACTTGTAGCCAGGTATCGGTTTGAGAATATTGTCACCCAAAACGCCCATATGCTCCAGCTGGTAGAGAAAGCAAAGCGTTTCAGCCTTGTCGATAGTCCTATCTTATTACTCGGTGAGACGGGGACCGGAAAGGAGCTTTTTGCACAAAGTATCCATAATGCATCCCCACGTTCGCATGAACCTTTTGTTGCCGTGAACTGTGCTGCTTTGCCCGAACAGCTTCTTGAAAGTGAGTTGTTTGGGTATTCGGAAGGAGCCTTCACAGGGGCGAGCAAGGGAGGGAAAAGCGGGTTGTTCGAACTGGCCCATAAGGGAACCCTTTTCCTCGACGAGATTGGGGAGATCCCGTTGGTCCTTCAGGCCAAACTGTTACGGGTGCTCCAGGAGAAGGAAGTGAGAAAGATCGGGGCAGATATGGTAGTCCCCGTTGATGTCAGGGTTATCAGTGCCGCAAATAGCAATATCATAGAGAAGGTCAAGACCGGCAGGTTTCGCCTTGATCTTTTCTATCGTATCAGTCTGTTGAATATTCAACTTATCCCTCTTCGTGAAAGGAAAGATGATATCGGCCTGCTGTTCACGCATTTTGTCAGGCAATATTCCTTGAAAAACAACCACCGTGTTCCTGCAGTCAATGAAGAGGCCTTTGGTGAGCTCAAGCGGTTTTTCTGGCCGGGAAATGTCCGTGAATTGAGGAATGCAGCAGAACGACTTGCAATTCTCAACAGCGTGGAATTTGTTGGGAGGGAAGAAATTGAGCAACTTGATATAGGGGCTACAAGCCTCTATGCAGAAGATGTTGTTCCCCTTCAGAAAAGGAAGAAGGTTGAAGAGAACGTTTCTTCGCCCGAAGACCAGTACCGAGCTTTTATTGCGAGCGGTTTAAGCAGGGATGCCTTTGCACGAAAGATTGGGGTAAGCCGTACAACGCTTTGGAGGCGTTTTTCCCAATTTGAACTAGAGTAGCAGTATGTTTCATAGATGTTTCAAATGAAACATGGAACAAAATATGAAACATTGAAACATTTTTCTTCGATGCATCAGAAAAATTTGAAAAATCAATGACCTATGTTTCTATTTATTGGTTTCTCCAACAATTAACTGTACACAAAAATGATTAAAATCGAAGATTGTATACAATTTTTAAAAGTTGGCACGTTACTTGCTTTGTATAATGCATCGGGCAACGAAGAAAGTTGCCGGATGACTGAATCAAAGGGAGTTTCTGATGAATGAGAAACCAGTAATGGGAATCTTGCTCGGTGATGCGGCAGGTGTTGGTCCTGAAATTGTAGCAAAGCTCGCAGTGGAGAATTTTTTCACTGCATATTGCAATCCAATTATAATCGGTGATGTGCGGATTCTTAATCGTGCTTTTTCCTATATTGGCTCATATACGGACATTCAGGTCGTAGAGAGTGTGGATGCCATTGACTGGGACAAAGGCCTGCCTGTTTTGGACCAAAAAAATATAGACCCTGCTTTGGTCCCTGTGGGGCAATTGAACAAGATAGCCGGAAAGGCCTGTCTTGAAATGCTTGAAAAAGCGGTTGATCTTTACAAAAACAAGAAAATCGAGGGCTTCTGTTTTACACCTCTGAACAAGGCAGGAATGAAGGAAGCCGGATGCAAGTTTGAAAGCGAGCACCATTATATGGCTGACCTGTTCCAATTCACTGAACCTTTCGGTGAGATAAATGTAGTCGGTAACCTCTGGACCACTCGGACTACCAGTCATATACCCATAAGTGAAGTGAGCAGGAACCTTACCAAGGAGAGCATTCTCCGTGCAGTCAGACTGGCCAATTCATCGCTGAAAACCAGTGGGATTGAGAAACCAAGGCTGGCCCTTGCTGCGCTTAACCCCCATTGTGGAGAAAGCGGTCTCTGCGGAAGAGAAGAAATTGACGTAATTCAACCAGCAATCCAGGATGCACAAGCTCTGGGAATCGATGCAACAGGTCCATATCCGAGCGACATAACCTTTATCAAGGCCTTTCGTGGGGATTTTGACGGCGTGGTTACCATGTACCATGACCAAGGCCAAATTGCCTTGAAGCTGAAAGGTTTCGATGAAGGCATTACCATTGCAGGAGGGTTGCCTGCCCCGATAGTAACCTGTGCCCATGGGACTGCCTATGATATTGCAGGAAAAGGTATCGTAAAAACCCAAGCCTTTGAAAATGCTGTAAAAATGGCAAGTAAAATGGCCAATCATTTATCTGGACGAAAATAAGAGGGATCGAAACGTGGAAAGAAAAAAATTCAAGGTGCCCGCAAATAGGATTATTCCTGTTTTTACTGCACTTGTTGCGATTGTCTTCATGTATTACGGATTAACCAAATATGGATTCTGGGATGCAATGAAAGGACCAAGGCCTGGTTTTGTTCCAACCCTGATTTCTGTTTTGCTTCTTGCCTTGAGCCTGATTTCTTTTATCAGCTCCTTTAAGGAAGAGGCTCCGGTATTTCCAATGGATGGGTGGTTATGTGCACTTGGCATGGTCTCCATCATTGTAAGTACCTTTATCATTGGGTTGGTTCCCAGCGTTGCCCTCTATATGGTTCTCTGGCTCAGGGTTTTTGAGAAATCAAGCTGGAAAACGACGTTGATAGCCCTCGTTGTGATTATGGCAATCGTTATTGGGGTTTTTTCCCTTTGGCTCGGGATTGATTTTCCTAAGGGAATCATCCTGGATGCAATTTTTAGGTAAGGGGTACCGGAAATGAATAACTTACAAATGCTCGTAGAGGGTTTTGGTGTCGTCTTGACCTTCCAGAACATTCTCGCTTGTCTTTTCGGTGCGGTTCTTGGCCTTATAGTCGGGGCTATGCCTGGAATAGGGTCACTGGCCGGAGTTGCCTTATTGCTTCCCCTGACGTACAAGTTCAACCCGAATACCGCAATCATAATGCTGGGTGCCTTATATTACTCGAATATGTATGGCGGTTCTTTCAGTGCAATCCTGCTCAATATTCCGGGAGACAGTCCCGCTATCATGACCACCCTTGATGGGTATCCGATGGCTACCAAGAGAAACAGGCCGGGGCAAGCCCTTTTGACCTCGAATGTCTCTTCCTTTGTCGGTGGGACTATCGGGATGTTGATTCTTACCTTCATGGGACCAGCCTTGGCTGATGTAGGCCTGAAATTTGGTCCTGCCGAGATGACAGCCCTTCTGCTTGTCGCTATGACAAGTATTGGTTGGCTCGTTGGCGACAACCCCGTAAAAGGTCTCATCCTTACTGCCTTCGGCATACTCGTCGCTGCAATGGGAATGGATACGCTCAGCGGGGTACCTCGATATGAATTCGGCAACATGTATCTGCTCGGAGGTATCCCTTTCACTCCCTTCGTTATAGGAATGGTCGGGTTTGCACAGGTTATGCGCCTCATGGAAGATCGAAACAAGGTAACAGAAAGTACCATCAAGGAGAAGTTGACTATCAAGGGAAGTCTGTTGACGTTCCATGATATCAAGCGTCTGCTTCCTCCTGCCATTCGCAGTGGAGTGCTCGGGACGTTTGTTGGGGTTCTTCCAGGGGCTGGTGCGACAACCGGTGCTTTTTTGGGCTATGCAACGCAAAAGGCTTTCAAGAGTGAAGAGCCTCTCGGAACCGGTGCCGTCGAAGGAATCGCCGCCTGTGAGTCTGCAAACAATGCAGCTGCAGCTGGTGCCTTCGCTCCCTTGCTTGCCCTGGGTATCCCTGGGTCAGGGACCGGTGCAGTCTTGCTTGGCGGCCTTATGATGTGGGGTTTGAATCCCGGGCCCTTGCTGTTTTCGACCAATCCGGATTTTGCCTGGGGGCTTATTGCCAGTCTGTTCTTGGCAAACCTGCTCACCCTTTTCATTGCCTTGGGAATTATCCCCTTCCTTATAAAGATTCTTTCGGTTCCTGTTAAGGTCATGATTCCCTGTATTTCGATTGTCTGCCTTGTTGGTTCCTATAGCACCACCTATTCGATGTATGGGGTGTTTGTAATGCTGATATCTGGGGTTTTGGGCTATGTATTTGAGAAAAGCGGTTACAGTACGGCACCTATGCTTCTGGCCTTTGTCTTGGCTCCCCTGCTGGAATCGAATATGCGGAAAGCCTTCATCATTAGCCAGGGAAGCCTCAATATTTTCTTCGATAAGCCAATTGCCCGTGCTTTTGTAATTGTACTCTTTATCCTGATTCTGTTTCCTATAGTACGTGCCCTGCTCACGAAGTTTGGTGTTCTGAAAAAGAAAGTTGCCTGATCATAATGGTTTGAGACAGGTGTTTGACCTGTTATAAATAAAGAAGGAGATTGTATGAAAAAGTTTGCTATCGTTTCTTTGATGGTAGTGTTGGCACTGCCTTTGTTTGCCCAGGGTGGAACCGAAGCTAAGAGTGATATCTTTTCCGCCTCACGTGACATTGAATGGACTGTAACTTCAAAGCCAGGTGGTGGTTCCGATATCTATACCAGGCAGATTTCAGATATCGCAACCAAAGCCGGCTTGGTTGATAAGTCATTTCTTATCAGCTATAAGACTGATGGTGGTGGAGAAATCGGTCGTTTGGCTGTTTCCCGCACGAAAGGTGACCTTGCAAACCACACTCTTTTGACTTTCAATAGCGGTGATTTGATGCCAATGGTCAAGAACACCGAAAATAGACTTGAGAACTTTACCCCCATTGCCGTGATGGCCGTAGACAAACAGCTTCTGTATATTGGTGAACAATCCAAGTATTCCAGCTTTGCCGAGGTTATCGATGCAATCAATGGTGGAGCCTCTGTGGTCATCTCCGGTTCGAAGGGTGACGATATTGCAACCTATGAAGCCTTGATCGAAGAACTTGGTTTTGACCAGAACCAGCTTGCTTTTATTACCAACGATTCAACCAGTAGCGCCATCACTGAAATTCTCGGTGGACATGTAGACCTTTGTATGTCAAAGCCTGCAGCTGCAGCCCAGTATGTACTTGCCGGAAAACTGAAGCCGATCCTTGCTCTTTCAACCACCAGATTCTCCGGTGACCTCAAGGATGCCCCACTTCTCAGTGAAGTTGGCAACTACAAGAATGTTGAAGTACCCGTCTGGCGTGGGCTTGTCGGTCCTAAGGATATGACTGCTGAAGCCGTCAAGTACTATAGTGATATGGCCAAAAAGGTCAGCGAGTCAGAAGACTGGCAGAAAGGGTATATCGAAAAGAATGGCTTGATCAGCCAGTTCATGGATAGCACCCAGGCTGCTGCCTTCATGGCAGACTATGAGGCAAAGTACCTCAAGAAGATCGGAAAAGCCAAATAACAATGATTCTGAGGGCAGGGGAGTTTTCCCCTGCCTATTGAATCATGAGGTGTTACATGAAACGAATCGTATTGGTCCATACCGTAAAGAGTGTATATGACTCCTTTGAAACAGAATTAAGAAAGGTACTCGGCCCAGGTGTCAAGATCAACAATATACTTGATGACTTTCTGGCAACTGATCCTGCAGATACAGGACTCTTTTCACAAAACAATACCGAGCGTTTGATGCATGACCTTAAAAGTGCACAGATGACCGGAGCTGATTTGCTCGTGGTTACCTGTTCGACCTTGACTCCCCACGTTGTGAAACTCAGGCAATTCTTTTCTGTTCCAATTGTCGCGATCGATGATGCAATGTGCAAAGCGGCTGTAAGGAATTCCTCCCGTATTACCGTGTTGGCCACTGCTGAGTCAACAGTGAATCCAACATTGGAGAAACTGCTGGCAGAAGCTACCATACAGAACAAGAAAATTGAACTTTCCAGTTACTGTTGCCCACAAGCTATCGTTGCCTTGAAAGAGGGTAACAAAGAAAAACATGATGAGCTGGTATTGCACATGGCGATGCAGGTATCTGGATCAGAATGCATAGTATTGGCTCAGGCTTCCATGGCCCATATGCAGGATACAGTCCAACAAAGGACAGGGGTTCAAACCTTCTCGTCCCCCAGACTCTGCATGCAGGAGATAGCCTCACGATTGGAGGATAGCAATGGATTGTGATATCAAGCGGTACCTCAAGGTAGGCATTATCCACCATATGGCTTATCCTGAAGCTTTTTCAAGTGAGAAAACCTTTGAAGATACTTTTTTGCGGGTGCTTGAAGACCCCTATTTTGATGTGGTAGAAACTGCCAGCACCCCCTGGCCCTCTATGAAAGAGAAAATTCGTTCCTGGGTTGATCAAGCCCATATGGAAGTTGCTTTTGGCGCTCAGGGGAAAACCCTTTCAAAGAACCTTAATCTTAATGACCTTGATCCGGCAGAAAGAAAAAAAGCAGTGGCTGCTGTGAAGGAGGGGATTGACGAGGCAGCTGAAATCGGAGCTTTTGGGTTGTCCTTTCTCAGTGGTCATTATGAAGATAAGACCATTTTTCAATCCATGGAAGTGTTGATTGAGAGTTGCCAGATTCTCTGTGAATATGCAAAACAGTATTCACTCCCCATTTGTCTTGAAGCCTTTGACTACTCAATCGATAAGAAGGCCTTAATCGGCCCTTCTTTGCGGGCCAAGGCATTATTTGACACTGTCTGCCTACAATACCCGTCTTTCGGGTTGCTGGTTGACTGCAGCCATATCCCGATGATCGGGGAAAACCTGGACGATAACCTTGACCCTGTCGTAAGGTATGTCAGGCATGCCCATATGGGAAATACCTATATCAAGGATCCTTCGAATCCTGCATATGGGGATAACCACCCCCGTTTTGGATTTCCCCAAAGCGAAAATGATGCTGATTACCTTGCCTCTTACCTGAAAAAACTCATTGCCATAGGATATCTGCAAAAAGATAAGCCGATGACGGTGAGTTTCGAAGTCAAACCCCAGAAGGGAGAACTCTCCTCATTGGTTATTGCCAATGCAAAGAGAACACTCGCCGATGCTTGGCGGAAGGTGTAATGATGCACTATATGAAACTTGGTAAAACCGGAATCCTTATCCCTGCCCTGACCCTCGGGACTTGGGCAATGGGTGGGGGCGATAGCTGGGGTGACAGTGATGACCGGCTCTGTGAGAAGACGATTGAGAAGTCGCTGGAACTAGGTATCAACTATCTCGATACCGCACCTGCCTATGGAAACGGGAAATCCGAGGAAATCGTGGGCAGGGTCATCAAACGGAAACGGGAAAAATTTGTACTTGCCACCAAATGTGGCCTTGTCTGGGGAAACCATGATGAAGGATCCGTACACAAGAGTCGTGATGGTGTCACCATTCGCAGGAACCTATCGGAGAAAAGTATCAGGGTACAGGTCGAGCAGAGTCTGTCACGCCTCCAAACCGACTATATCGATGTGCTGCTTACTCACTGGCCTGCCATGGAACCCTTTGATACCCCGATTGAAGAGACTGTATTTGCGTTTGAACAGTTGAAGAGAGAGGGAAAAATTCGTTGTTATGGCGCTTGCAACGTCAACCAACGGGAGATAGAGGAATATCAGAAATATGGGTCCCCTTCGATCATCCAGAAACGGTTCAGCCTGCTCAACCGGGAAAACGAAGACCTTGCTCTGTATTGCAACCAAAATGATATAACCTTTCAGGCCTACAGCCCTTTGGAACGAGGGTTGCTGACCGGGAATGTAAAACAAGAATCCAACGTGGTTGGGACTGCAAAAGAAAGCATCCCCTGGTTCAAGATTGAAAAGAGGATGCAGGTACTTGCTATGCTGGAAGAACTCAAGGATATGTGTACTGCCTACCAATGTACGGTCGGAAATCTTGTACTTGCATGGACAATGGCCTATATCCCAAGAATGAATGTGCTTTGTGGTGCCAGGAAGCCTGAACAGGTACTCGAAAATAGTCTTTGCGGATCCATAACCCTGAAAGAGGAAGATATCAGGTGTATCGACAGCCTGGCAAGGAAGCTCCTATAGTTCTTTCATGAACTGAATCATGTCAATTGCCTTGGGAGGACAGCCTCCAAGACTTTTGCCCAAGCCTCTGGTACAAACCCCTACACCTATCCTGGTCTTGTCTGTTTCACCTCTGTAGCCTTGGCCAATGCAGATTTTGGTTTCAAGGTTACCCAGACGGTCGACTTCGTCCAGCCGTTTAAGGGCGTGGATCAGATTTCCGTAACAGGCTGAGCAGGCATTCTTGGGCAGTGTGTATCTTGCCAGATTCGCGACTTCGCCGCTTGGATGTGCCACTTTGTCATTTGTAGGCTCGTTTAGCTGGATAACCCTGGCTTTGGATAGATCTGTAAAACCAACCCCCATACTCTCTGCAAGCTGGATGTAGGGGATGTCCTCAAGTTCAAACCCCAGAAGCTGAGAGCCAAAGCTGTCACAGAGAACGCTGTCCCTTGCTGCAAACATCCTGTCTGTCCTCACAGGATTGCCACCTTCTTCGAAATCGAGGTCGCCGTTGAGGCTGTCTACGATAACCAGGTCGGCACATCTGATAGCATTGAGTGCAGCTATGGGTTTGTGGAGGCCAAGGTTGTGGAACATTCTTTTTGACCTGTCGGAAAGGCATCCTTTCATGTTTTTCAAGGCACAGGTCATTGCTGTCTGGCAATGTCCTTTCAAAACAGGAAGGCTGATCAAAAAATCGGTATCGAGGATTGTCTTGCTGACTTCCATGGTTATTCCGTTAGAGGTCAATTTCTCGTAATCGTCATCTTTGACATCGACGAGAGGCACTTTGAAGGTTTTGCTTATTGCCTCATACCCGTTTACCCTGAAACCTTCCTTGGTGCTGTCTCCTACCCAGGCACTCTCGACTATCTTGATCCTGGAATAACCTCTCTCCTGTAGAAAAGAAATGATTTCACGTACAATTGACGGATGAGTGGTCGCCCCACTTTCTGCAGTTGCGGCTACTACCAGGTTCGGCTTCAAGGCAATCGAAGAATTCTTATCCAAAATGAGCGATTCGATATCGATTGCTTCAAGCAATGCCCTTGTCATTGCAACGGGGTCCGATCCATAGGTCAGGATGATATCGTTTTTATCCATTATTCAGAATCCTTTACATGACTGGTCAAATCATGGGTTATATGCTCATAGATCAATTTCTTGCAGGCTTCTTTTTCTCCGTTTTTCAAGAGGCTCATAATCTGTGAATGCTGATTGAGGTAGTAGGTCAATTCATCTTCGGGAAGATCCTGGGCAATGCGGAGTTGTTGGATTTTTGCATCAAGGCGTTCGCAGATGTTGAACAAGGCCAAATTGTTGGACGCTTTTATCAAAGCGAGATGGAAGAGGCTGTCTTGTTCAAAAACGGTGGCTCTGTCACCGATTCCCAGCGCATATTGACAATCAGCAGCGTATCGGGAGAATTCTTTTACATTCGCTGCATAGGCATTCTCGTCAATGCTTTCGATTGCAAGCTGTTCAAGGGAAACCCTTACCCGTGCTATGTCAACGGCTTCCTTTTGGGTAATAATGGAGACAATGGCATGGCTTCTTGGCTTGATGGTTACCAGACCGTACTCACTGAGGCGTCTGATAGCTTCCCTGATAGGAGTGCGGGATACCCCGAACTGTTCTGCAAGCTGTTCCTCAGGGATTTTCATGCCGCCCTTCAATTGTCCTGAAAGAATTTGCTCTTTGAGCATCGTGTAAACTTGGTCGGCAAGGCTGTTCTGTACACATTTAGGCATTATGTATCTCCTACAATCAGTAATACTGTATTGCGTATTAATTATTTCGTCAATTAAAAATGGTTGAATAGAGGAGTAAGGTTTCAATATTCATGAATTGTATACAAAAATGAAATATTATTTAATTTATAACATATAATAAAATAAAATCTGTTATTTATATTTTTCTAGAAAAATTTATTTAATTGTATAAGTAATACAGTTTTTCATTTGACAAACGAAGCCAAGAGTGGTATCTGTATTGTATACAGTATGCAATTCTGACTTTGGGGAATTTCCCCTTACTTGATACAGAAAACCCAACTGGAATAACAAGGAGTCTCCTACCATGAAAAAGAATGTCATGGATTTGCTTTCCGAGAAGGAGCGCACATTCAATGAAAAGGAACTTGCAGCCTTGGCCGCCTATTTTCGGATGGTCATGTTTGATACCCTCCATGAACGGGGGACAGGGCACTGGGGCGGATCAGCATCCAGCGCAGAGTTGACGACCAGTCTCTATTTCAACCGTATGCATATCAAATCCGACGAGCCTACCTGGGAAGACCGGGACCGGTTCATCCTATCCAAGGGGCATGCCTCGGTTAATCTTTATACAGTATTGGCAAACCGTGGCTATTTCCCTCCCTCCGAGATTGCCTCATTCAGGGTTATGGGTTCCCGCCTTCAAGGCCATCCCTGCATGCATAAGCTACCGGGCATAGACATGTCGACAGGAGCCCTAGGCCATGGACTCTCCATCGGGCTGGGAATGGCCCTGGCGGCAAAGCTTTCCAAGAAAACCTACTGGACGTATGTATTGACCGGGGAAGGTTGTCTTAATGAAGGCCAGAGCTGGGAGGCTTTGATGTCCGCTGCAAAATTCAAACCCGAACATTTCGTCCTTATGGTTGACTACAACAAGGTACAACTTGATGGAACCGAGGACCAGATTATGCCAATGGATTCCCTCACCGAAAAGCTTTCCGCCTTTGGTTGGAATGTCTGTAAGCAGAAACTGGACGGAAACGATACAGAAGATATCCTCAAATCCTTTGCCTGGATGGATAGCGATGACGTTTGGCCCAAGGCTGTTGTCTATGACACGGTCAAGGGAAAAGGTGTCTCCTTTACCGAGGGGAAGAATACCTGGCATGGGGCGGTTATCGATGATGACTCCTATGCAAAGGGTATTGTAGAGCTGAGAAAAGATCTTGAAGAAAAGGAGGCCGCATTATGAGCCTTGCAATGCGAGATGCCTTTGGCAGGAAACTTGTCGAGCTTGGAGAAACCCACCCTGAGCTGGTGGTGTTGGATGCCGATGTGTCTTCATCGACAAAGAGTGCGCTTTTTGGGAAAGCCTACCCAGATCGGTTTTTCAATTGTGGTGTAGCTGAAGGAAATATGGTCGATATCGCTGCAGGTCTTGCTACTTGCGGCTATCATCCGGTAGTAAATGCCTTCTCAATCTTTTTGGCTTTGAAAGGTACCGACCAGATTAGGAACGTTCTTTGCTATAATAACCTGCCGGTTGTCATTGCAGGTGCCTACGGTGGTTTGTCTGACTCCTTTGATGGTGCAAGCCACCAGGCAATCTGTGATATTGCTATCATGAGGGCACTTCCTAACATGCAGGTGATCGTGCCAGCTGATGCTGCCCAGGCTGAAAAAGCCCTGGAGTATGCCCTGGGCCAAAAAGGTCCTGTATTTATTCGGCTCAACCGAAATGCAATGCCTGACCTGCCTTCCTTTGAAAAGCTTGGAACCGTGTGTTCCCATGAAGGGAAGGATATTACGATAGCAGCCAATGGCATTACCGCGTCCTTTGCCAATGAAGCGGCCCAGTTGCTTAGCAAGGAAGGTATCAAAGCGGAAGTCCTCAGTGTTCCTTTTGTCAAACCCTTGGATCTGGAAACCTTGGAAGCGAGTGTACACAAGACAGGCAGGCTACTGTGTGTTGAAGAGCATGTCTTGATGGGTGGTTTTGCCTCTGCCATAAGCGAAGTGTTTATGAAGAGAGGCATTTCGTGCAAATTCGATGCCATCGGTCTGGATGATACCTATGGGGAAACCGGACCCTATGAAGAACTATTGGCCAAATATGGGATAAGTTCAGAGAATATTGCCCTTCGTGCCAGACAGTTGTGTAAGTAAAGAATGCAGGGCAGGGGCTGCAAAGCCCTTGCCTCATGTTGAAGGCGAACGAAAAACTATTTGTCCAGGAGAAACACCAGTATGAAATTATCTGTTGCCATTGCGGGAGCAGAGGCTATGCCCAATGCCTTTGTGGTTTTCAGGGGGCTTCCCCAGTCAATAAGGCTTGCCCATGAAATCGGGTACGATGGAGTTGAGCTTGCACTCAAACGTCCAGACGAGATCACCCGTTCCGAATTGAAAGGCCTGTTGAAAGAGAATCATATGCAGGTCAGTGCCGTATCCTCGGGACAGGTTTTTGCAGCACGCAACCTTTTTTTCACCGAGGAAGACAAGGAAAAACGGGCTGAATTATATTCTACCTTCTGCGGTTTCATTGACCTGGCAGGCGATTTTGGTCAGTTGGTAAACATAGGGCGGACCCGTGGCTCTATATCCGGGCGAGATCCCATGCTGTGTGAACAATTGTTTCTCGACATGGCAGGAAGCCTTTCGGAGTATGCCCAGACGAAAGGGGTTGAATTGATACTCGAACCGGTCAACCGGTATGAAATTGACTTTATCAACAACCTTGATGCATGTGTATCATTGGTCAAGAAGGTCAATAAAAACAATTTCACTATGATGCCTGATGTTTTCCATATGAATATCGAGGATGACCATATCGGCAAGAGTCTCATCAGGAACAGTGAATTTGTACGCTACATTCACTTTGCCGATTCGAACCGACATGCCCCCGGCGATGGGCATATGCCTTGGGACGAGATATTCGATGCGCTCAGTTCCATTGGTTATGATGGCTGGACGACGGTTGAGATTCTTCCTTTCCCCGATCCTGAGACCGCAGCGAGGCGATCCGTAGCATTTCTGAGAGAAAACTATGGAAGCTATTACTGCTAGGGTAGTTTTTATAATCGAATATAATAGGGCTATCGTTTCAACCAAAACGATAGCCCTTAATTACATGTTAAATAGATTTTAGCTAATACTATTTGCAAATTAGGGCATCATTCATCCAGAAGTGCCTTCAGATTTTCGCTGACCATTTCTTCCAGGCTTCCTCTTTTCACGCTCTCGGGGAAGTTTCTCCAGACGACTAGTCTGCTTGCAGGCGAGACTTCAACAAGAGGGGCTGCCACAGGGTTGTGTATGTTGTCAATGATGATGTCATACTGATTGGCTGCCGCGTCTGCTATTTGCTTTGCAGTGATGGGCCCCGGCCCGAAGGTACCTGCTATTTGCAATCCAAGCTCCTCTGCAAGGTAGACCTGCATTGAATGGCAAAGGACTTTCTTGGTTTGCAATCCAGCCTCAGCGACCGCTTTCTTCCCATTAGCAAGGGTTTCTGCATAGTGGGCTACCCTTTGCAGGCTTTCTTCTTCCGTGCCGAATACAGATGCGATTATCTTTGCCTGGGCTTTAACAGTAGCAAGGCTAGTATCTGTTTTTATCGGAATCATCTGTACAGAATCACCCTTGATGGATTCCCCCATGGTTTTCATCATCCGCTCATATCCTGCATATATGAAGTAATCGGCCTTGCTGATGTTCTGGACATCTTTGACAGTTATTTCATACTCAGGGGGATGTACCAGAGAAGGGGGGGCAATGACTGTGACATAATCTACTCCCCCAAGATCCGCAAAAGAAGCGGTCCAGGAGGTTGATGCAACAACCTTAGGTTTTAAAGATGTAGCCGATAATTGCAATTCAGGTGCTCCTTCCGCATAAAGAGCAGAAGTAAGCAGAAAAATTGCCAAAAGGAGGGTGAGAATTCTTTTTTTCATAGGTGTTTCCTTGTTTTGGTTTTTGAGACAATAAGAAAGAGAAGTGCTGAGAGCAAGGCTATCGAACCACTGGGTGGCAGATCCGTTGCAACCGCTGCCAAAAAGCCGATTATCGAAACAAATAGGCCTGTCAGGCAGGATAAAACATATAATTGTTTCAAGCTCTGGGAACGAATCGCAGCAATGAGTACTGGAAGGACAAGCAAAGCATCGATGAGCAAAGCCCCAAGGAGTTTCATTGCCAGTGCGATTACCAGCGAGATGAGCATAACCATCACGGTGTAATGGAATTTGACATGGATTCCCAGCGACTGGGCAATTTCTTGGTCAAAGAACATGGCGCTGATAGTCTTGAACTTGATGCAAATATAGAGGATGAGCGTCAGGGCAGTACAGAAAAGCAAAAGCAGATCGATTTTATTGAGGGCGAAGGGACTGCCCCAGAGCAACTGCAGGGTATCTTTTGCCGGGACATCAAAAACCTGCATTACCAATGAAGCGATTGCCATGGTGAACACCATAGCTGCCGCACTGCTGACCCCGAAACCCTTTGAGGTGTCACCAGCCATTTTTAGCATGGCAAAGACGAGCAGGACGTTGATCAAGATGGTGATGGGAAGAAGAGGAAGGGAAAACGCCAAGGCGATTGCTCCTCCCAAAATTACCCCATGCATCAACATATAGCGCATGGGAATCAAATCAAGGCGAAGAACCATGACCCCCGCGGCAGGGAAACATAGCCCCGCTATTGCCATTGCGGCCAGTCCTTTGGCAACAGGGGGCAGCGTTAGCAGGAAAAGGAAATCAGTCATGCTCTTCTCCCAGTACCAACGTGGACCAACCAAGGTCGAGGCCGATTTCCCGGTCATGGGTTACCAGTATCATGGTAGGCATTTCCCCTACACTCAAAGAGCGTATCATGTCCAGGAGCGCCCTTCGGCTCTCTGCATCGAGAAAGGAGGTGGGTTCATCGAGAAGCAGAAGCCTTGCTTTCTGGCAAAGGCAACGGGCCAGGGAAACTTTCTGCTGTTCCCCTCCGCTTAGTGTATAGAAGTTTTGGTTCCTTAGTTCAAAAACTCCCGTACGGCGCAGGCTTGTATCAATTTCCCACCTTTGCCTCTCTGGGGATAGCGAAGTATCGACCGCCATGCTGACAACCTCATAGGCAGATACGGGGAATTGCTGTTGGTGTGCCTGTTGTTGTTTGATATACCCGATTGTTCTTCCTGGCAATTGGGAAGGGTGTTTCCCCTCGATGAGGACTGTTCCCTTTGTGAGGTCCAGTTTCCCCATCAGGGCTTTGAGAAGGGTTGTCTTTCCATTCCCGTTGCTTCCTTTGACCAGGAGTTGTCCACCCTGGGGGACTGAAAAGCTCAGATTTTCAAACAGTGTTTTCTGGCCATAGGAAAAACATGCGTCCGTTACCTCTACAGAGACACCATCGACAAGGTGTGCCCTCATCCTGAGCAAGCGGTACATCTTGTCGCTGTCTTCCATGGTCTCGAGCAACGACTCAGTCATACAGGCTAGTTTTTCGACCTTTTTCTCCCATGTCACATCTACCCCTGCTCTCTGATAATAGGCTACGGCCAAATCGCTGATAAGGTTGATATGAGCCTTCTTTACCCCGAAGCGGACCATCAGTACTGCAGCTGCTTTGCCTGCGGCAGTGTCATGTACATACAAATGATCTTTACTGCCCTGGTAGGTGTCAAGGAAGGTTTCAAGGGCAAAGAGAGGGTTGAGCCAACGCCCCTTGTCCGAGAAAATGAGCGTTTCATTATCGAAGACGCAGAGGGTTCTGTTGTCCACTAGGCTTTGTTTGTAAGCTTCCACGGAATCTCCATATAAAAAGCCACGACTGCAAAAAAGAAAAATTCTTTTTGCCTTCATGGCTTCTGTATTCGTTTTGGGTGAATTTGTTCAAAGCTAGCTTCTTCATGAAGCTTGATGCATGCAATCCTATAAGGATAGGGAAAAATTGTCAACAATCCAAATGATAGCTTCTAGTCGCACTTTGCCTTCAGATCTATAGCGTTTCCAGTAATTCAGCAAGATTTTCAATTGCCTTATCTACCAAGTCCCCGAGTGGGAAGTCCTGTTTTCCTACGATGGTTATGTTGCATTTGCTGATAGGGATAAGAATCTTGTGGGCAGTGCTCTGGGAAATGGCAAGGGCCATTTTCGGGGTTATCTCCCCATGGAGGGAATCGGCGGCAATGATACCGAGGGGGCCTATGATGATATCGGCAGTACGGCAAGCCACTATAACTGGGTTTTCCCCCGTAGCTGTTGCATCGGCCCCACTGCGAAGCATCGCGCTAGCTGCCATGCTGTTGGTACCGATTGCCAGGACTTCCAGGTTTGGAAAACGGGTTTTGATGGATGTTACGAGGGCCTTCCCAAGACTTCCCCCCTGACCGTCAATGATAACTGTTTTCACTGTTTTTTTCATGCTAGCAAGTATAGGCTATAGTAATGAAAATGAAAACCATGTGTGCTCCAGGTTTTACCAGTAACGAGACCTGGTTACTTGCAGAATTACATCGTTGCTTGTACCATTGGAACAATGGAATCCCTCAAGAAAGAACGGTTGTCAGTCATGGTTACCGACGCCATCAAAGAAATAATACGAAATGAGAACCTGAAAAGCGGTGATCGTCTATATAGCGAGAAACAGCTGTCCGAAAGGCTCGAGGTCAGCAGGTCTTCGATCAGGGAAGCCCTGCGCATGCTTGAGGTTTCTGGAATCGTGAAGGTCTACCAGGGTAAGGGTGTTTTTATAAATGACCAAGACGCTATGGTCCATCCTGTACATAGCTGGGTTGTAGAAAATGCTGAGTCCCTGCGAGAACATTTCGAGGTTCGTCTCCTCATTGAGCCCCATGCGGCCTCAGTTGCCTCCCAGCGGGCAAGTGCAAAGGATCTGGAGACTCTGAGAAAAACATACGATGAATTCGTCGGTTTTGTAAGGGATGGAAATGTATCAAAGGCGATTTCCTCTGACGGAGCCTTCCACCTTGCTGTGGCAAAAGCTACGAGAAACAGGACCTTGATCGGCCTTATGAGAACAATGGAGCAGACTCTTAATGAAGGCTGGTATGCCAGTCTGCATGTCCCCGGGCGGCTTGAATCTTCTATAGATGAACATAATGACCTTCTAAAAGCAATAGAAGCCAAGGATGCCGAAGCGTCAGCATCTGCCATGGCGAAGCATTTGAACAATGCGCTTTCCGATATCCAGCGGTTCTTCGGAAATATTTAAAGAAATAATTTGACAGGATTCAAAAAGGTGGTTTAGTATAAAGCCAACTTGTCAGACAACTGACAAGTTGGCTTTATATATGCAAAGGTATTGGTAATGGAAATAAACATAACGACCCTCATAGAGAATTCCTTGGGTGAACACACAGGGCTTGCCGTCGAGCATGGTCTTTCATTCCTTGTAGAGAGTGGGCCCCATTCTGTTCTGTTTGATACAGGACAGAGTGACAGGTATATAAGAAACGCCGAAAAACTAGGAAAAGAGCTTTCTTCGGTAAGAAATGTAGTTCTTAGTCATGGGCATTATGACCATAGCGGAGGATTCCGTTCCTTTGTTGAGAAAAGGGGAAAGGGAACGCTTACCTTATGGACAGGGAAGGGTTTCTTTGATCAGAAATATGGAAAGTCGGGACCTTCCCTCCAGTACCTTGGAAATGATTTTGATGAAGATTTCCTGAATAGTCATGCTGTAGAACATCGAACGGTTGCTTCTGGTAAAACAGAGGTTGTCCCAGGGATCTGGATTGTAAGCGGATATTCTCGGATTCACCCTGAAGAACCGGTTAATCCGCGGTTTTGTAAACGTATTGCCCTTGATGGTTCTTTTCAAGAAGACACCTTCGAGGATGAAATACTTCTGGTCGTTGAATCAAAGAGAGGGTTGGTCGTAATTGTCGGATGCGCGCATCCTGGAATTCTGAATATGCTCGATACAGTCGCAACGCTATTCAACCAAAAAGTGTATGCATTGCTTGGGGGGACTCATCTTGTCGAGGCGGACCAAAAAAGAATTGGGGACACGCTCAAGATTTTTCAGGAAATGGATATTTCGGTACTTGGAATTTCCCATTGCTCCGGATCCGCTGCCATAGAGCAATCGATTTCAATGATGGATTTGAGTTTTCACAATAATACTGGAACATCAATTATCCTTCGGGATGATGAAATATAAAAAGTTTGGGGGAAGAAAATGGCAGGATGGTATCTGTTTCTCGTGATTATCGTCGCTATTGTAGGTATGGTGTTATTGATTTCAAAATTCAAATGGCACCCATTTATTGTGTTGTTGCTCTCCGGTTATTTTGTCGGGGTACTGTGCGGAATGCCTGTTGATAAGTTGATCACTACCCTTACCTCAGGATTCGGTTCAATTTTGGGAAGTATCGGCATAGTCATTATTGCCGGGACCATCATTGGCACCATCCTGGAGAAAACAGGGGCGGCCCTGACAATGGCCAATGCCATTCTCAAGGTTGTCGGAAAGAAACATGCTCCCTTGACCATGAGTCTTACAGGATACATTGTGAGTATCCCTGTATTCTGTGATTCTGGATTCGTTATTCTTTCACCCATAAACAGGGCCTTAGCCGCAAAATCCGGGGTATCCCTGGCTGTGATGGCAACTTGTTTAAGTTCAGGGCTCTATGCAACCCACTGCTTGGTTCCTCCCACTCCCGGACCCATTATCATGGCGGGTACGTTGAATGCCGATCTGGGTTTGGTAATTCTCGTTGGGCTGCTTGTGTCGATTCCTGTTATGCTGGTTGGTTACTTCTATGCATTGAAAATCTCCAGCAAATTCGATATTCCCGCAAATCCTGAGGTTTCCTTGGAAGAACTGGTAGATAAATACGGGAAATTGCCTAGTGCATGTAAATCGTTTGCCCCTATTCTTCTTCCTATTATCTTGATTGCTTTCAAGTCGATTGCCGATTTCCCGTCAACTCCGTTTGGCTCTGGCGCTGCAAAAGCTTTCTTTGATTTTATCGGAAATCCTGTAACAGCCTTGATCCTTGGTGTAGGCCTTGCTATTACCCTCATTCCCAAATCCGAAAAGAAAGGAACTTCCTTCAATTGGATCAGTGAAGGCATTCACAGCTCTGCCAGCATCCTTGCCATTACCGGTGCCGGTGGTGCCTTTGGTGCAGTCTTGAAATCGCTTCCTATCGCTGATGTGCTTTCAGGTAGTCTGGTACAGATGAATGCAGGGCTTTTGATTCCGTTTATCATTGCTGCCCTGTTGAAGACTGCCATGGGAGCTTCTACAGTCTCCATGATTGTCACTTCAGCAATGATGGCTCCTTTGATGGTACAGCTGGGCTGGACCTCGGAGATGGCCAAGGTCCTTACGCTTCTTGCAATCGGGGCTGGTTCTATGACAGTATCACATGCAAATGATAGCTATTTCTGGGTTGTCTCACAGTTCTCCGATATGGATACTGCCACTGCCTATAAAACGCAGACCGGTGTAACGCTGGTACAGGGCTTAACTACCCTGGTCATTGTCATGGTACTTGGGGTGTTTTTCCTCTGATCATATGCAGTGCCGGTAGGATTTCCTTCCGGCATACAGGAGGCCTGTTGTGAATGTTTTAGGTTGGTATCATCAACGAAGGATGCTTAATGCCATGGTTCAGAACCAATGGACCGAAGCAGAAACCCATATCAGAAAATTGCTTGTCCTACAGGGAAAATCGATGGGGTTGGAATACAATCTGGCTGTTGTGCTTCTTGGCCTTGAACAAAACGAGGAGGCTTTCCAGATGTTGCTTTCCTGTGTCGAGCGGTATGGCGAAAGCTTACGCCTTTGCCGCTTGCTCGGGGACATCCAGTATGGGAGGGGAAACAGAGAGGATTCGATTCACTGGTATTCCCTCGCTCTGAGTGATAATCCTACAGAAAAGGAAAAACGACTGCTCTCATTGCGTTTGGAGCTTCTTTTTGATAGCAAAAGGTTCTTCATGATACAAGAAAAGCTTGCAAGCCTTCCTGAAGCCCGTACTTGCCTTGAGACCGACCCTCAAAAGGCATTTTCCCTGTATAAGGAAATCGCTGAAGCTGACCCTACCCATGTAGAGTCTTTGAATAATCTAGGTACTCTGTTTCTCAATGAATACAAGGATCCTCTTGCCGCTGAAGAGAAGTTCTCACAGGTTTTGGAGTTGGTCGATAACAGCGGGGCGGCAAGAAATCTTGCGAAGGCAAAAAAAGAACGTCAAAGCTGACGTTCTTTTTTCCCTCTGGCGTCTTAGGATTCTTTTTTATCCAGACCTACCAGGTATATCTCAAAAGAATCGTCCCTGCAGGCCTTTGGCTTGAAGGGCTTTACTTTTGCAAACATGCTCCGCATTGTCTGAATCAGTTCAACTTGTCCCCCGCCCTGAAAAACCTTCACCACCAGGTTGCCATGCACTTTGAGATGTTCGCTTGCAAGGTATATCACTTGCGATGCCAGGTATTCGCTACGGGAAGTGTCGACGGAACGATTACCCATTGTCATGGGTGCTACATCGCTGATTATCACATCATAAGGACCGTTCTCAACCAGTTTCGACCGAATATCCTTGCTGAAAGCATCCCCGACAAAGGCTGTCACCGTATGAGGGATGGGATTGAGGTTTAACGGGTTCAAATCGACTGCGATTATTTTGCCTTGCTCTTTGAGCAGGACTCTGTGGGTGAAAAGGGTCCAGGAACCAGGTGCGGCTCCGACATCAAGGACGGAATCACCTGGTTTGACCAATTTGAAAGTGTTCTGGATTTCTTCCAGCTTATATACCGAACGGGCTGGGTAGCCCTCTTTGTGAGCTCTTTTTGTATAGGAGTCTGCACGATCTCTTCTGCTTGTTGCCATATATTCCACTATATCAAAAATACGAAGATGCCGAAAGGGCAAAGAGAAAGTGCCAGCGAATATTTGGTGGGGTGGGGAGAGAATCGCTGGCACCTTGGAAATCACACTTTAAGGAGGTTTGAAAAAAACTGTTGCTCTGTTGATAACTATGATGCAAAACCCGTGCCAACTTTGAAAATCTTACTGTAGGACATTATTAATTACTTTAGGAACAATATAACAGCTACATCAGTGAAAAGCTGCTGTGAAAAAAAGTAACAGTACACAAGACTGTTACACGTATGGCCTTCACTATGGAAAATAAGCATGTTTCTGGAGAACGCACACGAGAGAAAGCTGCGATCTAGTGGGAAAGGGGCTTATTGTTGTTTGTTTTAAAAATAGATAGGTCTTGGAACAAAAGGAAGGTGCCAGCGAATATTTGGTGGGGTGGAGAGAATCGCTGGCACCTTGAAAATCACACTTTAAGGAGGTTTGAAAAAAACTGTTGCTCTGTTCATTTATAATGTTGCAATTGCCGTGCCAATTTCCTTGAAATTGACCTATGGTTATAAAAAATCACTATAAGAATACTATTATGCTTTAGCCTATGCTTGTCTGCTGTGAAAAAAAGTAACAGCATACAAAGAGTTTACACTTCGGCTGATCATAAGGTTTATTTGGTTGAAGTGTTTCTATAGGTATGTTCTGATGCTTAAGAGAATACGGGGACTGCTGTGGAAGGACTTCTTTTCCCCAGGTAGGAATACCACTCTTTGGGCAAAAAGAAGGTGCCAGCGAATATTGGGTGGGGAGAGAAGCGCTGGCACCTAAGAAATCACATTTTAAGGAGGTTTGAAAAAACTGTTGCTCTGTTCAATAATAATGCAATTGCCGTGCCAACTTCCTTTATATGAACAAAGGGAATGTAAAAAACAACTATAGGCATGTTATTTGAGAGAAATCTTGAATCATGTACTGTGAAAAAAAGTAACAGTCTTCAAGTATGTTACACTTTCTGTAGCTAAGGGAGATAGGTTTCGAGGTTATCGGGGGAACCAAAACAGCTATGCAAAAGAAAAATACATGTTTCTCCATACTGTAGCGAAAGTAAGCCGATTCTCTTTGGTTGGATTGTTTTGGACAAAATGAAGGTGCCAGCGAATATTTGGTGGGGAGAGAATCGCTGGCACCTAAGAAATCACATTTTAAAAGGAGGTTTGAAAAAAACTGTTGCTCTGTTCAATAAGTATAGTGCAGGAGCCGTGCCAACTTTAAAATACATTCTAAAAGAAATAAAAAATCACTAAAAGTAATTCTTGCAAAGGTGTTTTGTTGGGTAATGCTGTGAAAAAAAGTAACAGCATGGCATTTTTTCACACTTGTAAAGAATCTGTTTCCGTAGGTTGCTTTAGGTGCTGGGGGCAATATGCCAAGATTAATAGCTAAATCTTTTCTGATTGACGAATTGCCCCTACATCGATACTTTATTGTGTATGAATACAGGCAAAAGCATAATCAACCGGAGATTCCGGAACAATACGTATACGAATATCACACTCAAACTGATAATCATCAATGCAGTGGTTTTCCTTCTTACCACATACATAGCTCCTAGGAGCGCCTATTATCTGGCAATGATTCCTTCGTTCGTCCTGCATGGATATATCTGGCAGTTCTTTACCTATATGTTCGTACACGGCGGTTTTTCCCATATATTCTTCAATATGCTCAGTCTCTTTATTTTTGGGACAATGGTGGAACAAAGGGTTGGGAGTAAAGAGTTTCTGCTCTTTTACCTATTAACAGGAATCGTAAGTGGTATTATTAGCTTCCTGTGTTATCTGGCAGCAGGGACGAATGTAATTCTCGTGGGAGCTTCCGGCGCAATTTATGGGGTTTTGTTGATGTTTGCGGTTTTTTATCCCTATGCCCGGGTTTTTGTTTTTGGTCTCATCCCTATAAGGGCACCTGTGCTTGTGGTCCTCTATGCGTTCATTGAACTTTCCAGCCAGGTTTTCGGCGCAGGCGGCAATGTTGCACACCTTACCCATCTCAGTGGGCTTCTCTTTGCCTACCTCTATTGTAGGATACGGATGAAAATAAACCCAATCGATGTATGGAAACGGACCATGTGATACGGTCCGTTTCAAGTTAATTGTCCCGTATTTCAGAAATCAATCCATTATTCCATATTTGTTTCTGATTTCGGCATACTGTTTCTTGATTACATCATAGATAATCTGAATTTTGATGTCATGGTGTGCAAATGCCGATTTCATGGCATTGATAGTCAATTTCTCAAGATCCCTGATGTTCAGGTTATAGTATTGGACAGCGATTTCCATTTCTTTGCTAAGGTCGGTGTCGCTCATAAGCCTGTTGTCCGTACAGAGAAATACCCTGAAGTTATTCCTGAACAGGATAGGGAAGGGATGGTGTGCATAATCAGAGGTTGCTCCCGTTCCTACATTGCTGGTGAGACACATTTCCATTGGAATTCGACGATCAAGGATGAAGTTTGCCAGCGATCCCATTTCTTCAATATGGGAACTTTCGATTGACATATCCTCGATCAGTCTGGTTCCATGCCCTATTCGGTGAGCTCCGCAAACCTGGATTGCCTGCCATATTGATTCAACCCCAAAGGCTTCCCCTGCATGGATTGTGATATTAAAATTCTTGTTTCGGATATATTGGAAAGCATCCAAGTGTTTCTTTGGGGGGTAGCCACTTTCGTCGCCTGCAAGGTCGAATCCTACGACTCCACGGTCACAGAAAGCTACTGCAAGTTCTGCAATATCCAGGGATACCGAAGGTTTTTGGTTGCGCATCGCACAAAGGATGAGTCCCGATGGCATGCCAGTTTTCTTTTTCCCACGCTGCAACCCGTCAAGGACCGCTTGGACAGCCTGTTCTGATGTTAGTTCTTTTGCAGTGTGAAGAATCGGGGCAAAACGAATTTCTGCATAACAGACATGCTGTGCAGCAAGATCTTCAACGGCTTCGAAAGCTACTCGTTCAAGGGCCTCTTTTGTCTGCATGACTGCAGTAGTGACAGAAAATGTTTCCAGATACAGAGCAAGGCTTTTTTGTTTACAACCCCTGATAAACCACTCTCTCAAGAGTTTTGGGTTATTTGAAGGAAGGTCCACGTTGTTTTCACGTGCCAATTCCAGGATAGTTTCTATCCTGAGTCCTCCATCCAGATGGTCGTGCAATTCTACTTTCGGTACTTGTTGGATAATTTCTTTTGTCAACATGAGAATATCATACATCATTATTCAGACAATACGCAAATCCAAAGGAATAAATCCAGAGTAAAATAAAATTGTCTTGGTGTGACTTTTTCGGTAAAAGAATAAGAAACTCTGTACAAAAATAGAAAAACTTGAAATACTGTGTAAGAGTAATTCTAAATAAAATAATGAGTAAGGAGTTTTTACAACTATGTCCAGAAATGTAGAAAGTCTTAACAAAAAGCTACTCGCCGCTGCAGTATCTTCAACCAAGGCCAAAGAAATTAAAACGCTTCTGAGCCAAGGTGCCGATATTCACGCCCAAAACGAATGGGGCCTAACCCCTGTCATGCTAGCTGCCCAGTACAATCCTTCAGTCAGTGTACTAAAAGCTTTGCTTGAAGCTGGAGCTGATATCCAAGAGGCTGAACCAAAGTATCGTTCAAATGCTTTGCATCTTGCCGCAAATAAAAGCTCGAGCCCGAAAATCATTGCAGAATTACTCAAGGCTGGCGCTGATCTCAATGCACGCAACTATCTTGGGGAAACCGCCTTGATTTTAGCGGTAAACACCAACAATGAAACCAGGATTGTTTCTGAACTCCTGAAATCCGGTGCCGATATCAACGCCAGGGATTATCAGGGACATTCTGTACTGGAATATGCAAAGGCTGCCAAACGCACCTATATTATCAATCAATTGAAGAAAATGGGTGCAAACTGAGAGAATGTGAAAGGGTTTATACCGTCTAAGTAGTAGAGTATCAAAAAACAAACAAGGCCATGGTTTCCTGTAGGATCCCATGGCCTTTTACTTGTATTGATGAGAGACTTGCTTAGGCTTTTACCCAATCCTTTTCCACTACATTGTTGTTGATATCAGAAGTAAGCTTTTCGATTAGCTCCTTGATTTCCCCAACGATATTCTCAAGGTCATAGGAAAGGGTTTCTTCGAGGTTGCTCCGCAATTTGACTTCAACCTTTCCTTCCTTGAGCGAGCGGTTGCCCACGGTAATGCGGATAGGAAGACCGATGAGGTCGGCATCGGCGAATTTTACTCCTGCCGATTCCTTCCTGTCGTCAAAGAGGACCTCGATACCACTGTCTGACAGATCTTTGTAGATTTTCTCCCCGACTTCGATATCTTTGACCAAACTTACCAGATGGACCTGATAAGGGGCAACGGTAATGGGAAGTGCCAAGCCTTTGTCGTCGTTGAAGTTTTCGGCAAGGCAGGCAAGCATTCTTCCGACCCCGATTCCATAGGATCCCATAATGACAGGGCGCCTTACCCCGTCCACATCCTGGAAATAACAGTTCATTGATTCGCTATACCGAGTTCCCAGCTGGAAAATATTTCCAACTTCAACGCCTTTTGAGGAAACCAGTGAGCCTTTGCAGGTTGGGCAGGTATAGCCGGAAGTTGCACTGGCAATGTCAGCGACCATTCCAGAGTAGTCCCGCTCAAAATTGGTATTCAGAAGATGGTAACCTTCTTCATTCGCACCGGCTACAAGGTTGTTGCTTTTAGCCACGGAATCATCAACAATTACCAGTACATCCTTATGGGCCCCGATGGGAGACCCAAAGCCGGGAACCATTCCCCCTGCCAGGATTTCCTCGACATGGGCAGGGCGGAGAGAATTGGCCTTTGCTGCATTCTGCAGTTTGTTTTCCTCTACATCCATGTCGCCACGGATAACCCCAACGATGAGCTTTTCCTGCTCTTCACCGTTTTCCGCATTGATGAAGGTTCCTACCATGAACACTGCTTTTGCCGTTTGTCTCTTTTCAATCTTGAGAAATGCACAGAGGTCTTCAATGGTTTTACAATCGGGGGTAAGGACCTTCTCGGTTGGCTTCATTTCTTCGGTATAGTATTCTTTGCTGAAGGTTGCAACTTGACGGTTTGCCGTATATCCACATTCCGGACAGGTGATAATCGTATCTTCCCCGATGGGGGAGAGGTACATGTACTCATGGGAAATTTTCCCACCCATCATGCCACTATCGGCACCAACGACGATAACAGGGAGTCCGCAACGACTGAAAATCCTGAAATAAGCCTTGTAATGGTCAGCATACACAGCATCGAGACCTTCTTGGTCGCGGTCGAAAGAATAGCTGTCTTTCATGGTAAATTCGCGTACCCGGATAAGGCCGGCGCGGGGACGGGGGTCGTCACGCCATTTTGTCTGGATTTGATAGACAAGCTGGGGAAGACGCTTGTAGCTGTCGATTTCGCCCCTTGCAACGTCGGTTACGCACTCTTCGTGGGTCATGGCAAGGACCATATCCCTTCCCCCCCGGTCCTGGAAGCGACTCATTTCCTTGTCGATGCTGTAAAACCTTCCGGTTTCTTTCCAGATATCGGCTGGGTTTACCAGTGGCATGAGAATTTCCTGACCGCCGATGGCGTTCATCTCTTCGCGGATAACCTTTTCGATTTTCCTGGTTGCATTGAACCCGAATGGAAGCAGAGAGAAAATACCGGCACCCATCTGACGGATAAATCCTGCACGCAGCAGATATTCATATCCCTTGCAGTCGGCACCGTTTGGGGCTTCCCTGAGGGTTCTGGAAAACAACGTGGACATTCTCATGATAATACGTCTCCTCTAATTACTGGAACATCGCCCATTGTAGCAAAACAACCTTCCCTTCTCAAGCTATAAACATCCTTACATCAGGAATGAACAACTTTAACAGGAAGGGGGATGCATGCTATACTCCGCCCATGGATATACATCAGTACGATGAACAAAGACGACAGGTAGCCGCCTTTATGACGCGATTATATAATCGACAGCTTACTACCGCTTCCGGTGGCAATATCAGTTTTCGCATCAACGATGATTTGTTTTGCATCACCCCTTCGGCACTTGATAAGGCTTCGTTGAACTATGAACAGATTGCCATAGTAACTCTGGAAGGAAAAAACCTGACAGAGAATCTCAAGCTGAGCATAGAGACAGAAATGCACAGGCTCATTCTTGTAAACCGAAAAGACTGCCAGGCTGTTGTGCATGCCCATCCTACCTACGCCTCAGCCTTTACGGCAATTACCGATAATGGCAAGTGTGCAATCAATACAAAGATGATCGCCGAGTCCTATTATATTCTGGAAGAACCTGAAATGGTCGATTACCGGTTGATGGGGACAGTGTCCCTTGCCCAGCAAGTGGCAAGCAAAGCAATCGATCATGATGTCCTGCTCATGGAAAACCATGGCGCCTTGACTATCGGGAAATCCTTGCTCGAGGCTTTTGACAAAATGGAACTTTTGGAGAGAGCAGCCCAAATGACCGTAATTGCTGCAACAATGGAACGGAAGGGATATACCCTCTCCGATTTGAATGCTAATCGGTGTCAGGAATTGATGCAAATGAAAAACAAAAAATAGAGGAGAACACAATGCTTGATGTTAAGGAACTAAAGCTGAAGGCTTTGGAAATCCGGAAGTTGACAATCGAAGAGATTGGTCATTTCGGATCAGGGCATATCGGTGGCAGCATGTCTATCACTGATTTGTTGACCTATCTGTATTACCATGAAATGAGGGTCGACCCTGCCGATCCCAAGAAGATTGACCGTGACCGTCTCGTTTGTTCAAAAGGCCACGCCGGTCCTGCAGTCTATGCAACCCTGGCCAGTAAAGGATATTTCCCAATTGAAATGCTCATGACCCTCAACCAGGGGGGGACAAAACTCCCCAGTCATTGTGACATGACAAAAACCCCCGGCGTCGATTTTACCGGTGGTTCTCTCGGACAGGGCTTCAGTGCTGCAGTAGGCATCGCCCTTGGCCAGAGAATCCAGAAAATCGAAGCTAATACGTTTGCCATCATCGGTGATGGTGAGAGCCAGGAAGGCCAAATCTGGGAAGCAGCAGAGACTGCAGCCCAATGGAAGCTTGGAAACCTGATTGCCTTTACCGATTTCAATAAGCTCCAGCTGGACGGGCCTACCTCTGATATTGTCAATATGGATAATATCGATACCCGTTGGCTTGGTTTCAACTGGCATGTCCAGAGAATCAACGGACATGATTTCAACCAAATCGACCATGCCGTCCAGGTTGCAAAAACCGTGACCGACAGGCCTAGCATGATTATCATGGATACCATTAAATCCTATGGGTTCATCCCAGGCGAAGGCATCACTGGGAACCATAGCATGGCATTCGATACTGCTACTGCCGAGAAGGCAGTACACGACCTCTATGCACGTGAGGGGGTACAGGAATGAGAGATACAAGTACAATTTCCAATATGCGCGATGCCGTAATGGCTGCTATCAATGATTTGGCTACCGAAAACCAAAAAGTGGTTATGCTTGACGCTGACCTTTCGAGTTGCATTGGCTCAGGTTCTTTTTGTAAGGTTTTCCCCAACAGATTCTATAACTGTGGAATTGCCGAGGCCAATATGATCGGGGTTGCCGCCGGTCTTGCCTCTACAGGCCTGATTCCTTTTGCCCATACCTTCGGCTGTTTTGCCAGTCGCAGGGCCTATGATCAGTTCTTCATTTCCGTAGGGTATACCCATCAGGTAATCCACCTTGTTGGAAGTGACCCCGGTATCACGGCCCAGCTCAATGGTGGCACCCATATGCCCTTCGAGGACATTGCCCTTATGCGACAGGTCCCCGGTGTAACAATCATTGACCCGAGCGATACCCAGAGCTGTTATGAGTTGATGAGACAAGCCTATGACCTAAACAAGACTTCCTATACCCGGGCTGCCCGTAAGGGTGCTTCCCATCGGTATCCAGTCGGAACCAAGATTGAACTTGGTAAGGGTATTGTTCTCAATGAAGGTGATGATGTTGGCATCTTTGCAACCGGTGAGGTTCTGGTAGCTGCTGCAGAGAAAGCCCTGCCCTTGCTGAAGGAAAAGGGAATCAATGCAACATTGGTTGATCTTCACACCATTCGCCCGCTTGACTATGCTTTGGTCGATCAGGTAGCAAAGCGTTGCAAACGCATCCTAGTCTGTGAAAACGGACGGTATGCCGGTGGTGTTGGCGAGGA
The DNA here is from genome assembly GCF_000236685.1 of Sphaerochaeta pleomorpha str. Grapes. Taxonomy (NCBI): domain Bacteria; kingdom Pseudomonadati; phylum Spirochaetota; class Spirochaetia; order Spirochaetales; family Sphaerochaetaceae; genus Sphaerochaeta; species Sphaerochaeta pleomorpha. The sequence continues at coordinate 2,236,183 of NC_016633.1, forward strand.
AATCGCCGGATATCTGGTCAAGACCAATCCTGTTTTGATGGATTTTGTCAATGTTGGCGAGCAGTTCGGTGAGGTTGGCAAACTCGATTATCTTGCAAAGGTTTTTGGCTTTACAGCCGAGAATATTGCCAAGAAAGCAGAGGACCTCGTCAGAAGGTAGATCTAACTTATAGTTTTATAGGGCGAAGCCAGGTTGTCTAAACGATAATCTGGCTTTTCCTTTATTTCCATAAAATACAGGAAAACCAATTTGAAGAAACCTGAAACATGCTACAATCGGGGACTATGAAGATAGAACTAGAAACAATCCCTGTCTGGGATGGGGTAAAAAGCGGAAGCGAATGTTTTGTATGTGACTTGATGGAAGAGTCAGAAAAATATGCAATCTCCTTTTATCTTGGGAATTCAGTCATGAATCCCGAGACACGGGTAAAAGTCAATGAACATGGGTTTTGCCCGACCCATTACCAGATGCTTCTCTCGGCGAACAAGCCGCAGGGCCTTGCCTTGATGACCGATACCTATCTTTCCACCACTGTAGAGAAGTTCGAAAAAAGCTTTGAGGCCTTGCTCGGGGCCAAGCCTGGCAGGAAAATGCAGGCAGCCATTGCAGATTTTTCAATCCAACTGGAAAAAAGGGAGCAAGGATGCCTTGTCTGTACTTCCATGCAAGACCGGCTTACCCGGTATTGCTTTACCATTGCCTATCTATGGAACCAAGATCCTGAGTTTAAAGAGGCTTTGGCAAAGGGGAAAGGATTTTGCCTGCATCATTTCCAGAAATTATTGGAAATCTCCCCAAAGGTCTTGTCAGGTTCTTCCCATGCCGAATTTGTAAAAGCAATAACTGAATTGGAACTTGCCAACATCGACCGGATTAAAAAAGACGTATGGTGGATGACCCAGAAGTATAAATCTGAGAATTATGAGGAAAGCTGGAAAGGCTGCGAGGATGCACACAGAAGGGGAGTAAACAAGATTACAGGGAAAAGCCGGGTTATTGATCCGTTGAAATAGTATGGTTTTTCTTTTTCCTGGATTTCCGGGTTTTTATTCCCAGCGAAAGCTGGAGATCTCCAGAATCATGATCCATTTCCTTCTGCATGAAGAGGGAGCTCATCCCTTCCTGTTTGTTAAAATGGTAGTAGTCAATCCTAGGGCCATTGGAACGATAGATTAGTATATAGTCTTTCTGAGGAAGAAATGCTACGGCCAAAACGAGGCTGCATCCCAGTCCTTGCAGTTTTCTCAGCCTGTCCATTTGGCTTTTGTTAAGGTAATCATTATAGAACACCACTGCCAAAGGCCGGCTCTCTTTGCGGTCATGAACCAACAGGTCGACTGGAACTGTTCCCACAATCGGGTAAATATCAACTTTCATGTTTTGCGGCAATGCAAGAGAGGATTTGGAACTGGGGTCAAGGGAAAGGCCAAGAACTTTTCTCAGCTCTCGCTGCAAATGTGAGGCAAAACAATGGGCGATGCTTATCTTTGCCTTATGCCACTCAAAAAGCTCGCTGTCTTCTGTCAACAAATAACTCAGGGCACTTTCAAATGCATCGAAAAGCAAAATATTTGAATATCGCCCCTTGTTTTCTGTTTCCACCTTATCGCTCCTGGGAGAAATCGACTGTCCAATGCATTTCTGCGACTTTGGAGAGGGTCTGGTATATGGAACAATACCGTGTAGCTGTCTCGAACGCCTTCAAAAATTTCTCTTGGTTGTCGCACCCGGTTGCCGTAACGTTGATAGTGCATTCCTTGAGTGTGGTTGGAGAGGTTTCCCTCTTTGTTCCGAGCACTTCAAATCCTACATGTTCCCAGGCAACCTGCATTTTGACCGAAAGGGCCTCAAACGTGCTGAACAGACACCCGCTCAGAGCACCCAGCAAATAATCATAGGGACCTGTAGACCCCAGCTCATATACCGATCCATCAGAGGTGTTGAATTGGTAGTGTCCATGGACAAAATCGGCACGTATATGTTTTGATTCACTCATTGTCTAACTCCATGCCCAATAGTAACTCATTTGTCTGCGGTAATGCTAGTATAATTCTTTTTGAAAGGATTTACATGGACCATACAGTGTTTTACCTCAGGGAAATTAAGTTCAATTGCATGGTGAACCCGCTCAGCAATTGCATGGGCTTCTACCAGACTCAGTTTTCCGTCTGCAGAGATCTCTACATCGACATAGGCTCTAGAGCTGAACTGCCGGGTATTAAGCACATCAAGGGACAGTACCCCTTTCTGGTCTAGTACGACTCCCGTGATAGCTTCTACAGTTTCCTGTGGACATGCCTGGTCGACCATTTTATTCATACCATCCATAAAAATCTGGATTCCTACCTTGAGGATGAAACCGGCGATGATAATTGCAGCAAAAGAATCTGCAATGGGGAATCCGAATCTCGAACCGGCAATGCCGATCAAGCCCCCGGTCGTGGCCAAAACATCACTTTGTGAATCCCATGCCGAAGCCATCAGGGCTGATGATTTAAGTTTCTTTGCCCCCCATCTGGTATAGATAAACATAATTTCCTTTATGATTATCGAGGCTCCAGCAGCAATCAATGCCAAAATCCCTGGCATCGGGAGATTTTTGTAGGTACCTTTGAATATTTTTTGAATACCATCGACGCCGAGGCCGAACCCGACAGCCATGACAATCCCTGAAAGCAGAATGGATGCAACACATTCAAGCCTTTCGTGTCCGTATTGGTGGTTTTTATCCGATGCCTTTGATGCTGCGCGAAGACCGATGATGACAATTATGGAACTGACTACATCGGAAGCATTGTTTATTCCATCGTTTACCATTGCGCTGGAATTGGCGACTACACCAACGATTAGCTTGGATACAGAGAGAAGCGCGTTCAGAAAGATATTCCCACGAGAAATTCTCATGGCAATTTTTCGATCAGTTTGATGTTCCATCAGTTACCTCCGGTAGCTTTTGGCACTCCTTATGATTCGACTATATCCCCGGTGAATAAAAAAAATACATCCGTGGGGATACTAACCGTCCCACAGATGTTTCTATTCACCTGTTGTCCTTACGGACCCAGCCCCACAGGCCAGAAGGCCCATCGCCTGCTCAGTTTGTACTGTAGATTCATATTGCAGTGCAAATTCAGATGTATGTAAGGTACAAAACAATTATGCATTTGTCAATGTTTGTACTGTAAGAGAAAAAGAAAGCCCCGAGGTTTAATTCGGGGCTGTTGTACTATTCTTTTTGTTTTGGCTTGTTGATGATCAAGTGCAAATCATCAAGTTGCTGTTGGTCGAGCTCTGAAGGGGAGTCGTCCATCGGGCTTACTGCCGCGGTGTTCTTCGGGAATGCAATGACTTCATGGATTGAGGTTTGCTCACTCATAATCATTACCATCCTGTCGATACCGGGGGCAATCCCGCCATGCGGGGGTGGTCCATACCTAAAGGCATTGAGCAGGAACCCGAACCTTTCCTCTGCTGTCTCATCATCAAAGTTACAGATTCTGAAAATCCTCTTCTGCAATTCGACATCATGGATACGGATAGAACCGCTTGCACACTCATATCCGTTGCAGACCAAGTCATAGAGGTCACCTTTTACGCTACCTGGATCGGACTCAAGTGTGTCGAGGTATTCAATCTGGGGCATGCTGAACATGTGGTGAGCAGCTTCCCAGTGGCCTTCCTCTTCATTGTATTCAAACAAAGGAAAGTCGATAATCCAGCAGAATTCAAAGCTTTTTCGGATCAACTTCAAATCCTTGCCGAGTTTAGTTCTTACAGCCCCAAGGCTGGTGCAACACTTTTTCCAGTTTTCATGGGCAACGAACAGGATCAAATCGCCCTCATTGGCACCAAGCCGATCTATGAGCTCACTCTCCAAGCCCCCGAAGAATTTTGTTACACCACCGGAGAGGGCTTTGTCTGCTCCGACTTTGATCCATGCCAACCCCTTGGCCCCATAGATCTTTGCAGCGTCTTCAAGTTCAGTGATGTACTTGCGTGAGAAATCAACACCCTCGGTCTTGGGAGCACACAGTGCCTTTACATGGCCACCGTTTGCCAAAATCTCTCCAAAGGTCCCAAAACTACTTTTTGATGCAAGGTCATCGACATCAAACATGGGGATATCGAACCGCAGGTCAGGCTTGTCACAGCCATAGGTATTCATGCTCTCATGGTAGGAAAGCCTGGTAAAATGAGCAGGAAGATCGTAGTCCATAACTTCCTTGAAGACATGGTTGAACAACTCTTCAATAAGGAGCAGGACATCGTCACGCTTCACGAAGCTCATTTCGATATCAAGTTGTGTGAATTCCAGCTGGCGGTCTCCGCGGGCATCCTCATCACGGTAACAACGGGCAATCTGGAAATACTTGTCGATACCGCCAACCATCAGGATTTGCTTGAAAAGCTGAGGGCTTTGGGGAAGGGCATAGAATTTTCCAGGATAAATGCGGCTGGGAACGACAAAGTCCCTGGCTCCTTCCGGAGTACTCTTAATGAGTGTGGGGGTCTCGATTTCAAGAAAGTTTTTTTCTTCAAGGTATTTTCTGATGGAGAAAATGAAATCGTTTCGCAATTTCATTCTCTGTTGCATGCCTTGTGTACGCAAATCGAGATAACGATATTTAAGCCTGAGATCCTCACGTGGTTCATTCCCGTCGTCAATCTGGAACGGAAGTGGAGCACACTTGGAAAGAATTTCGATTTTTTCGGCTTTTACTTCGATTTCTCCGGTTGCCATCTCAGGATTGACCATTGAATCTGGGCGAAGGCGGACAATGCCCGTCACGGCGATACAAAATTCCATCCTGAGTTCTTTAGCGGTATCCTGTAATTCGATACTGGCATCGTCGTCGACGACGACCTGGGTAATACCATATCGGTCTCTCAGGTTGATAAAATGGAGTGCACCGTGGTTTCGGTCCCTATGGACCCATCCATTGAGAATAACGGTCTTGCCGTTATCTGCTTTCGTAAGTGCCCCGCACGTAGCTGTTCGTTGTGAAAATGCTTCTTCTGCCATAATGGGTCCCCGTGGGCCTCCTTTGCAAAGTACTCCCATACTATAACATCAAGATTCAAAAGGCAATTGCCTGGTTGTAAGGAAACCGGAAGCTGGAAAAGGTTATTGGGGGAGTTCCCTTACGGTAAATTGCTTTTTCTGGAGATATTCAATAGCTTGGACTGCCGCGCTTGCCGCACTGGTTGTGGTAGTATAGGGAATTTTTAAACGCATTGCTTCACTTCGTATTTCATCGTCACTTTTATGGGCATGGAAGCCTACAGGGGTATTGATTACCAAATCTACCTGTTTTGCCCTAAGGTAGTCGGTAATATTTGGGTTGCCCTCATGGACTTTCTGGACCACTTCGCTCAAGATACCCTCTTCAAACAACGATCTGGCAGTTCCTCGGGTCGCTGCAATGGAAAAACCCATTTCCTGAAGTTTTTTTGCAATGGGAATAATTGCTTTCCTGTCTTTTGCATTGACGCTTATGATTACTTTTCCTGAAACCGGTAGGCGATTTCCTGCACTTGCCTGGCTTTTGGCAAAGGCTTCACCGAACGTCTTCCCCATTCCTATGGACTCCCCAGTAGAGCGCATTTCCGGCCCGAGCAACGGGTCGACATTGGAGAACCTATCAAAAGAAAATACGGCTTCCTTGATAGCCCACCCGGTCAGGCAACGCCCTTCGCTGTAGGTACCCTGTCTTTTGACTAGGTTTTGGCTGACAAGGTCTTGTCCTTCCCATACCCTTACCGCTGCCTCAATCAGGTTGACCCCTGAAGCCTTTGATATGAAAGGGACAGTACGGGAGGCCCTTGGGTTGACCTCGATAAGATACAGTTTGTCATCCTTGGCTGCAAACTGGATATTCATCAAGCCTTTAACCTCCAAGGCAATTGCAAGCTTGTGTGCCCATTCTTTCATCTGGGACAATATCTCGGGCTTGGATTTGTAAGGGGGGAAAACCGCAGCAGAGTCGCCACTGTGAATCCCTGCTGCTTCAATATGCTGCAAAATGCCCCCTATATAGAGGTTTGTCCCATCAGAAACGGCATCAAGGTCATATTCGAAGGCATCGTCGAGGAATTGGTCGATAAGGACAGGAGCTTTTTTACTAGCCTCAATCCCGCTGTTTGAGCAGAAATCGTTGATTCCCTGTTCATCGTAGACAATGAACATTCCTCGTCCACCGAGCACAAAGGAAGGACGAATCAGCACAGGAAAGCCTACCTCGATGGCCATCGGCAGTATTTCTTCTTTGCTTCTAGCAATTCTGTTTGCTGGTTGCCTTAATTTCAATCTTTTGACCAATTGGGAAAAACGATCCCTGTCTCCTGCTTCGTCGAGTCCTTCAAGCCGTGTACCTATGATGTCTGCCCCGCTGTTTTGGAGGCTGTCAGCCAGATTCAGTGGCGTCTGGCCTCCAAGCTGGACCACAACGTGCTTGGTTTGTTCCTGCCTGAGTATTTCTTTTACATGCTCTGTTGCTAAAGGCTCTATATACAGCCTGTCGCTTATGTTGAAGTCGGTTGAAACGGTTTCGGGGTTGCTGTTCACCATAATGGTTTTTCTCCCGAGTTTTTGGTAGGCCAGGGAAGCCAGCGTGCAGCAGGTGTCGAATTCAAGTCCCTGGCCGATTCTGTTAGGTCCGCTTGCCAAAATAACTACAGCGTCTTTTCCCAGGGGCTTAGGTTCATTTATTTCCCCATAGGTGGTGTAGCAATAGGGGGTGAGTGCTTTGAATTCCCCGGCACAGGTATCGACGAAATGGGTCGAGGGATGGATTACCTGGGCAAAGCGAAGCCTTTCGATATCTTGCTCATCCTTCTTGAGGAGCTTGGCGATACGCTTGTCGCTCATTCCGGCCTTCTTTGCTCGCTCCAAGAGAGTTGGGGTGAGTCCTTTGACAATCTCTTTGTCCAGTCTGGTTTGTTGCACCAGCAGATAGAGGAACCAAGGGTCAAAAGCTGTAATCGAGGCAACCTCATCCAGTTTTTCCTCCCCGTCCTGACTCAAGACGGAATAGGCGGCCATCAAACGCAAAGGATGGGCACTATGGAGCAATTCATCAACATGTTCCCTGCTGAATTTTGTATCTTCACATAGATCGGTCAAACCCTCGAAGCCCCTCTCTGAAGATCTGATGCCTTTATTAAGGGCCTCAAGGGCTGTCCTGCCAAGGGCAAGAGCTTCTCCGACACTTCTCATCTGGGTCCCCAGGGCGCTGCAGGGAAGAGGGAATTTTTCAAGTTCGAAGCGGGGGACCTTTACTGCGCAGTAATCGAGAGCGGGTTCAAAACAGGATACCGATTGGCCCGTGATTTCGTTCAGTACTTCGTCAAGCGTATAACCGACAGCAAGTTTTGCAGAACATCTGGCAATTGGGAAGCCTGTGGCCTTGCTGGCAAGTGCGGAGGATCGGGAAACCCTGGGGTTCATCTCGATGACAATCATTTTTCCGGTTTTTGGATCGAGGGCAAACTGAACATTGCTTCCGCCGCAGTCAACCCCGACAGCGCGAAGGATGTTTATCGAAGCATCCCGCATTATCTGGTATTGCCGGTCGTCGAGCGTTTGGATTGGGGCTATGGTAATGCTATCGCCGGTATGGACCCCCATCGGGTCGATATTTTCTATTGAACACACAACAATTGCATTGTCGTTCTTGTCCCGCATTACCTCCATTTCAAATTCTTTCCATCCGATAAGTGATTCTTCAACCAGTGCTTCGTGATTGGGGCTGGTCTGCAGGGCATGTTCTATGAGAGTTGGGAATTCCTCTTCAGTGTAGGCAATCGATCCCCCCATGCCCCCAAGGGTAAAACTGGGGCGAATAATGAGCGGGAGTCCGAGCTTTTCTTTGAAAGCCTGGGCTTCCGAAAGTGAATGGATGACTACACTTTTAGCACTCTCAAGACCCAGTCCCTCTACGATTTTTTTAAAGGATCCCCTGTCTTCAGCAAGGCCAATCGATTTGATTGAGGCTCCGATTACTTCGACCCCGTACTGATTTAGAAGCCCCAGGTTATCAAGCTCGATGGCGAGGTTCAATCCTGTCTGCCCTCCCATGGTGGTCAGGATGGCATCGGGTCTTTCCCGCTGGAAAATCTGCTCGATATATTCGGGTTTCAGAGGTTCCATATAAATATGGTCTGCAATACCAGGGGTTGTCATAACCGTGGCTGGGTTGGGATTGACGAGAATAACCTCATAGCCTTCTTCTTTGAGTGCTTTCACTGCCTGGGTTCCGCTATAGTCGAATTCACAGGCTTGACCGATTACAATTGGACCGCTTCCGATAACCAGGATTCGATGAATGTCTGTTCTTGCGCTCATAGTGTAGTAACTCCTTGTTTTGCCACTTCTAGGAAGCGGTCGAAGATCCAAGAGCCATCATGGGGTCCAGGAGAAGCTTCAGGGTGAAACTGGACTGACATAACCGGTAAGTCAGTATGGATCAAACCCTCATTGGAATTATCATTTGCATTCATGAACCATTGGTTTGTGCAGGGAGGTAGTGATTCTCTATCAGCCATAAATCCATGGTTCTGGCTGGTGACGAAAGTCCGGCCCGTCACACAATCACGGACAGGATGGTTCGCCCCGTGATGTCCAAATTTCATTTTTACCGTCTTCCCTCCCAATGCGCAGGTAATAATCTGGTGTCCGAGACAAATACCAAATACGGGTAGCTTGCCGATTACTTCTTTGGTCATACGTACTGCATGGGTGAGTAGTGCAGGATCTCCAGGTCCATTGGAAAGAAACATAGCTGAACATCCTGAATTGAGGATTTCTTCACTGGTCACTGAACTTGGGAACAGGGTTACCCGTACTTGTCGTTTGTACAATTCATTGATAATGGATTTCTTAATCCCGAAATCGACCACGGCAAACCGTAGGGATTCTTTTTCAGGAATAGGAATCTCAACAACAGGGTCGACACAGATTTTTTTGACCGAGACTCCTTCGATGAGGTCTCGCTCACTGATTGAGGGAAAAGCGTGTAAGGCTTTCATTGCCAGGATAAGTTCTTTGCCTTTCAAGGTAGAGCAATCGGACCGGACCAAAAGGGCATTGCAGGAACCGAAATCGCGAAGGTGTAATGTCAGCCTTCTTGTATCTACGCCTGTGATTCCGTACACCTCATGCTTTTCCATGAATGAACGTAGGGAAGTTTTTCCCTGGGGAAGGGGTCCGTCATACAATTCGTGTACAACCAGGGCCGTTGCCGGTATGGCTTGCGGGCAAAGGGCGTTTTCGTTCAGATTTTCTTCACAACCATAATTCCCGATGTGTGGATAGGTCATTACTACCATCTGGCCATGGTAGGAAGGGTCTGTAAGGATTTCCTGGTAACCGGTCATGCTGGTATTGAATACCGCTTCCCCTATCGGGGGGAATGCATTCAGTTCGGAAGGTTTTGGAGCGAGTTTTCCAAATCCGTAGCCAGAAAAAATGCTACCGTCCGAAAGGACGAGAAAAGTTTTTTCCATGGTTGCACCTTCTAGTTCAAATTGATGGGATGATATCCGAATATTTTAGAATATGCAACATAATTTTTAAGAAATGCAACAAAATATAGGTAAGTGCTGGAAATCTATTAAAAACAGCAACAAATAATGCCTATATGCAACAAAAGACCCAAGATTTTCAATCCTGAGTCCTCGTTTCTTTCAATTTTATCATTGTATCGACATTCCCAGGGAAATTGGCGGAACCAGAGAATGTATGAAAAAGCCTTTGCTTCCTTTGCATAGTTACGTATGCTATTTCCCTTCGTGGAAGCGGTCTTCCCAGTCTCGTTCCTTGTTGAAGATGTCGTTCTCCATTTTTTCCACTTTCCGTTTCAACCGCTCGTATTCCGATTGCAGGTCCTCGTCGGAACGAGGGTCGTCGTCATCCTTTTCTCCGGAGTAATGAGTCCCGCCGTTCCCGTAGATTGTATCTGCAGGGTTCATGGGGATGATCAGTGCTGCCAGGAGGTAGAGTATTGCCCCGGGGAAGATACCGGTCACTATAATCGTAATGAACACAATCAAACGTATCGGGTCGACCGGTAAGTCACGCCATTCAGCCAGACCTGCACAAACCCCGAAAATCTTGCCCCTGGGTGACCTGTAAAGTTTTTTCGTTGCCATAGCTGTCATTTCCTTTGTTCCTTATTCGTTCTAGCCGTTGGAATTTCCCTTGCGGCTGTTCATGATGGTTTCGATGTTGTCGAGACGTTTCTGCAGATCGTCGATGCCTTTCTTCACCTGGGCCCTGTTGTTCTCTTTCTCCCAGGATCCGAGGGTATCGCTCTCGTCTGCCGTTTCTATTGTATGTTTGTATTTGTGTGTTCTTTCGCTTCGCCTCATCGAGCTGTACGTGCCGGGCTTGATGCCCTGGGACATCTCCTGCATCCTTAGCGCGGCGTCGAGCTTTCTCTTTTTGAGCTCGTGCCGGTTGTTGATGGCCGAGATGATTATCACGAAACTGAAGATTACCACGAGAATCCAAGCGGCTTCCATTTATTCTCTCCCCTATGTGCTATTTGCCTGCTATCTTGAGCAGCTCGGCGATCTCGGCGTCGATGTCATCCATCTGTTCGAGGTCCTTGAACCTGTCGTCCAGATTGCTCGAACGGGCCCTGTTGAGGGTGTTCCCTGCCTGCATGCGGTCGATTTTCTCCTCCATGGAGGAGAACCGGTCGTACGTGGCGCTTTCGGCCGCGCGCCGGAGCGTGTCCTGGGCCGCCTGCTCTTCCTTCGCCCGCTTCGCCCGCTCCACCATCACCTGGTACTTCTGCTTGACGGAGGCGAGCTTGTCCTCGATCTGGTTGATCTCGTCCTTGCTGGTCTTGATCAGCCCGTCGGCCACGTCCAGTTCCCCCGACAGCCTGTCCACCTCAGCCTTCGCCCGCTTCTTCTCCAGCAGCGCCTCGCGTGCAAGGTCCTCGCGCCCCTTGGCTATCGCCAGCTCTGCGCGGCTCTGCCAGCGCTGCATGGCGTTCTCGCTCTCCTTGTACATGCGCTCGGTCTTGGCCCTGCCGGCCATCTTCGCCGCGCAGGAGCTCTTCAGCTCAATGAGGGTATCTTCCATTTCTTGCATCATCAGCCTGATCATCTTCTCGGGGTCTTCGGCCTTGTCGAGAAGCGAGTTGATGTTGGCATTCACTATATCTAAGAACCTTGAAAAAACGCCCATCTTATGCTCCTTGGGTAGTCATGCCACCCGTGTTTGTACAAACCTATTTGCAGGAACCGTGCCAAACCCGCCTTCCCGGCAAAAAAACCCGCCAATTCCTTGTTTGCCAATGTATTGGCCCGCCTGGGGGGGCAGGGTGCTTTCCTCTCCCTGCTCCCCGTGATACTCTTCGGTTGGTAAAACCTGCCATGTATGGCTTATTTTACCAAATCGGAGGGCTCCCATGGAATCAGGACATAATGGTTACAACCAGCAACCTTTAGGCGAGAGTGAAGTCTTTCTTGACTTTCAAAACCAATTGAGCAGGGCTGCGACGGTAAACAGGTCTGTCCTGCTGGTAGGGGAACGGGGAAGCGGGAAGGAAATAGCAGCCCGCAGACTTCATTTCCTTTCCCCTCGTTGGCAACAGAACCTCGTGACAGTGAACTGTGCAGCCCTTCCTCCTTCCTTGATAGAGACGGAACTGTTCGGATATGAGCAAGGAGCGTTCACCGGGGCCCAGAAAACCCGGAAGGGGCGTTTCGAGGAAGCCGAGGGAGGTACGCTCTTTCTTGATGAAATCGGCATCATCCCCCTTGAAGTCCAAGAAAAAATCCTTAGGGTTGTCGAATATGGTACCTATGAGCGGGTTGGATCTTCTGTTACCCACGAAACGAATGTCCGTATCATCGGTGCGACCAATGCAGACCTTCCCCAACTTTGCAAGGAAGGTAAGTTCAAGGAAGATTTGCTCGACAGGCTTTCCTTTGAGGTGCTGTTTCTTCCCCCTCTGCGAAAAAGAGGTGATGACATCCTTCTATTGGCAAACTATTTTGCCGCGAAAATGGCCTTGGAATGTGGGAGGCAGGAGATGCCTATCCTTAGCGAAGAGGTATCTGCAGTCCTTCTTGGTTACTCGTGGCCAGGAAATGTCCGTGAATTGAAGAATGTGATAGAGCGGGCCGTGTATCGTAGCGATGGTCAAGTCATTGAACAACTTACGCTGGATCCTTTCGAAAATCCGTATACGATGGAAAAGGCTGCCGTTGCTGAAAATCAGGAAATGCCAAAGAAACCCTTTGATCTTTCCCAATATGAGACGGCAAGGCAAGAGTTGGACCTCCTCTACCTCCGCGAAGCACTTGCAAGGGCCAAAGGTAACCAGAAAGAAGCTGCCAAGCTTTTGTCCCTTACCTATGACCAGCTTCGCGGACTCTACCGGAAGTTCCAGGACAGGCTATAAAAAAACAGGAGATCAACGATATCCTGTTTTTACAACAACTCACATGGAAACGTCACCTGGCGCGAACAGCTTGCAGCTAGTAGCGCGGGGGCATCAGCACTGCGGCCAAGAGGTACAGTGCTGCCACCTTGAAGAACCCGACGCTGAAAAGCAGGATGAGGCCGATGATCCTCAGGGCCCAGGCAGGGAGGCCCGACCAATTGGCAAGCCCCTGGAAGACCCCGAGGAACATACCGTCGTGCTCCCTGTAGAGCTTGTTCGAATCATGTCTGTAGTAGGTCATTACAGGTTCTCCTTCATGGAGGCCTTGAGCTGGGCAAGCTCGGACTCGATGGCGCTGTCGCTCTCCATCTTGCCGAACTCGTCGGTGGGGGAGGCCCTGTGGTACCCGGCCATCTGTGCGTCTGCCTCCATGCGCTCGATCTTGCTCTCCAGCTCATTGAACTTGCCGGCGAGCTCGCTGCTGTCGCTGCTTCTCAGCGTGTCGGCGACCTTCTTCTTTTCCTTTGCGCTCCTGGCCCTCTGGACGAGGATCTGCTGCTTGTCCTTCACTTCCTTGAGCTTGTCGGCGATCTGGGAGAGCTGGGCGTCCTGGCTGGAGAGTATCGACCCGAGGTTCTCCAGCTGCGCCTCGATGCTGCGCACCCGCTCGGTAGCCTGCTTCTTCTCCACCAGGGCCTCGCGGGCGAGGTCCTCGCGGCCGTTGGCTATGGCGAGCTTGGCGCGGTCCTCCCAGCGTGCGACCGACTTCAGCAGCTCCCCCCTCTCCCTCTCGAGGCTGGTTTTCTCAGCCAGGCGGGCGGCCTTGGAGGTCCGTGCCTTGGTCAGTGTATCCTGCAGCTCGGCTATCATGTAGCTGATCATCTTCGCCGGGTCCTCGATCCTGTCCAGAGCGCTGTTTACGTTAGAGTTGAAGATATCCGCGATCCTTTTGAACATTTGCATTATTGTCTCCTTGCGCCACCGGGTGGCTTGTCTGTATGGTTTTGTGTACGCAAATACCATTGCAGATGGCGTGCCAACTTTCCCCGATTCGCTAAGCAGGGCCTTGGATTGATGTTTTCCCTTCGGTTCCGGCGAAAAAAGCATTCTTTTTGCCGTGCAATGGTAAAAAATGCCAATGTGCCAAAGGCAAAGATGCCATCTTGTCCCCTATTGTGAAGAAAGGCTGAAAAGCTTCAGCCAATCCTATTGGCTGCAACCTATCGATTAACCGGATGTAAAACAAAAGACCCTGCATTTTCAGTGCAGGGCCTTCTTAAGATAGTTGATGACTATTGGTCAATACAGAAGCTTGATTGCTCCGCTTATGGTTTTTGCAGATACCTGGGTAACACCTGTTCCTGTCTTGTCTGAGAAGGAATGAGTCTCTTGGTCTTTTGCATGTACCTGTATATCACCGCTTGTCGACCCGGCTGTAACAGATAGGTTTTCATTCCCTCTGAGATCAAGCTGTATTTCACCACTGGTAGATGAAGTCTTGATTTCTCCACCTGCTTTAACTCTTGCAGTTGCCTCGATATCGGAGCTGATGGTGCGAAGTTCTATATCTGCTCCCTGTACTTCATTGATATCAATCTGCCCGCTAGTCGTGGCTATAGAGGCTTTGTTTTCGGATTTGATGGAATAACAGCTTATTTGTCCGCTCACTGTGGCAATCGAAACCGAATTCTCTGCATTGAGGTTCAATGCATCAATGTTTCCGCTGATTGTTTTGACCGCAATAGTTTCTGCAGCAATATCTTTCATGATATCGATATCACCGCTGACAGTAGTAATGGAAAGTCTTGCGAGATACCTTTCCGGAATAATTATAACCAGACGAGAGGTATTGGTGGGGGAGAAGGAAAAGAATCCTCTCTTAATGGTACTGACCTTTATAGAAACCTTTGTTCCTATTTTTTCAACTGAAAGGCTGGCAGTTTTCCCTCCGCCAAAACTCGCAGAGGCCTGCTTTGCCTTGGGGTCTATTTCCAAAGAAATATCATTGCTTATTGTAGTGATTTCCAGTGAATCCGATTTGTTGAGGCTGAAAGTCTCTTCATTCCTATTGGCAAGGTCCTTTTTATTGCCCGAGTATTGTATCGACGTTACCAGGGCAATTACCAGAACCAGTGCCAGCATGAAAACCTTGTTGGCTTTTGAGTCGTTGAGCATGTTATTTCCCTTCGTGGAAGCGGTCTTCCCAGTCTCGTTCCTTGTTGAAGATGTCGTTCTCCATTTTTTCCACTTTCCGTTTCAGCCGTTCGTATTCCGATTGCAGGTCCTCGTCGGAACGAGGGTCGTCGTCTGCGGTGTGTTGTCCGTTTTCATATACGGAATCAGCAGGGTTCATGGGGATGATCAGTGCTGCCAGGAGGTAGAGCACGGCCCCGGGGAAGAACCCGGTCACCAAAATAGTGATGAGCACAATCCATCGTACCGGTTCGACCGGCAAGTCGCGCCATTCGGCCAGACCCGCACACACCCCAAAGATCTTGCCCCTGGGCGACCTGTAAAGTTTTTTCGTTGCCATAGCTGTCATTTCCTTTTCCTCATTCGTTATCGCCGTAGGATGTACCCTTGCGGCTGTTCATGATGGTTTCGATATTGTCGAGGCGTTTCTGCAGATCGTCGATGCCTTTCTTCAGCTGGGCCCTGTTGTTCTCTTTCTCCCAGGCCCCGGTGCCATCGCCCTCGTCTGCCGTTCCCTCTGTATGTTTGCGTTCGCGTCTTCTGTCCCTGCGCCTCAAGGAGCTGTACGTCCCCGGCTTGATGCCCTGGGACATCTCCTGCATCCGCAATGCGGCGTCGAGCTTTTTCTTCTTGAGCTCGTGCCGGTTGTTGATGGCCGAGATGATTATCACGAAACTGAAGATTACCACGAGAATCCAAGCGGCTTCCATCTCTTTCTCCCCTGCCTGTTATTTGCCCGCTCTCTTGAGCAGCTCAGCGATCTCGGCGTCGATGTCATCCATCTGTTCGAGGTCCTTGAACCTGTCGTCCAGATTGCTCGAACGGGCCCTGTTGAGGGTGTTCCCTGCCTGCATGCGGTCGATTTTCTCCTCCATGGAGGAGAACCGGTCGTACGTGGCGCTTTCGGCCGCGCGCCGGAGCGTGTCCTGGGCCGCCTGCTCTTCCTTCGCCCGCTTCGCCCGCTCCACCATCACCTGGTACTTCTGCTTGACGGAGGCGAGCTTGTCCTCGATCTGGTTGATCTCGTCCTTGCTGGTCTTGATCAGCCCGTCGGCCACGTCCAGTTCCCCCGACAGCCTGTCCACCTCAGCCTTCGCCCGCTTCTTCTCCAGCAGCGCCTCGCGTGCAAGGTCCTCGCGCCCCTTGGCTATCGCCAGCTCTGCGCGGCTCTGCCAGCGCTGCATGGCGTTCTCGCTCTCCTTGTACATGCGCTCGGTCTTGGCCCTGCCGGCCATCTTCGCCGCGCAGGAGCTCTTCAGCTCAATGAGGGTATCTTCCATTTCCTGCATCATCAGCCTGATCATCTTCTCGGGGTCTTCGGCCTTGTCGAGAAGCGAGTTGATGTTGGCATTCACTATATCTAAGAACCTTGAAAAAACGCCCATCTTATGCTCCTTGGGTAGTCATGCCACCCGTGTTTGTACAAACCTATTTGCAGGAACCGTGCCAAACCCGCCTTCCCGGCAAAAAAACCCGCCAATTCCTTGTTTGCCAATGTATTGGCCCGCCTGGGGGGGGCAGGGTGCTTTCCTCTCCCCACTCCCCGTGATACTCTTCGGTTGGTAAAACCTGCCATGTATGGCTTATTTTACCAGAAAGATACTACCCTGATTTAATGACCAGCTTCGCGGACTCTACCGGAAGTTCCAGGACAGGCTATAAAAAAACAGGAGATCAACGATATCCTGTTTTTACAACAACTCACATGGAAACGTCACCTGGCGCGAACAGCTTGCAGCTAGTAGCGCGGGGGCATCAGCACTGCGGCCAAGAGGTACAGTGCTGCCACCTTGAAGAACCCGACGCTGAAAAGCAGGATGAGGCCGATGATCCTCAGGGCCCAGGCAGGGAGGCCCGACCAATTGGCAAGCCCCTGGAAGACCCCGAGGAACATACCGTCGTGCTCCCTGTAGAGCTTGTTCGAATCATGTCTGTAGTAGGTCATTACAGGTTCTCCTTCATGGAGGCCTTGAGCTGGGCAAGCTCGGACTCGATGGCGCTGTCGCTCTCCATCTTGCCGAACTCGTCGGTGGGGGAGGCCCTGTGGTACCCGGCCATCTGTGCGTCTGCCTCCATGCGCTCGATCTTGCTCTCCAGCTCATTGAACTTGCCGGCGAGCTCGCTGCTGTCGCTGCTTCTCAGCGTGTCGGCGACCTTCTTCTTTTCCTTTGCGCTCCTGGCCCTCTGGACGAGGATCTGCTGCTTGTCCTTCACTTCCTTGAGCTTGTCGGCGATCTGGGAGAGCTGGGCGTCCTGGCTGGAGAGTATCGACCCGAGGTTCTCCAGCTGCGCCTCGATGCTGCGCACCCGCTCGGTAGCCTGCTTCTTCTCCACCAGGGCCTCGCGGGCGAGGTCCTCGCGGCCGTTGGCTATGGCGAGCTTGGCGCGGTCCTCCCAGCGTGCGACCGACTTCAGCAGCTCCCCCCTCTCCCTCTCGAGGCTGGTTTTCTCAGCCAGGCGGGCGGCCTTGGAGGTCCGTGCCTTGGTCAGTGTATCCTGCAGCTCGGCTATCATGTAGCTGATCATCTTCGCCGGGTCCTCGATCCTGTCCAGAGCGCTGTTTACGTTAGAGTTGAAGATATCCGCGATCCTTTTGAACATTTGCATTATTGTCTCCTTGCGCCACCGGGTGGCTTGTCTGTATGGTTTTGTGTACGCAAATACCATTGCAGATGGCGTGCCAACTTTCCCCGATTCGCTAAGCAGGGCCTTGGATTGATGTTTTCCCTTCGGTTCCGGCGAAAAAAGCATTCTTTTTGCCGTGCAATGGTAAAAAATGCCAATGTGCCAAAGGCAAAGACGCCATCTTGTCCCAGCATGCCTAAGCGTGTAGACTACGGTGCATGAATACTCTATATATGGTTGCCACCCCAATCGGGAATCTGGAAGATATCACCTACAGGGCAGTAAGAATCCTGAAGGAAGTCGACATAATTGCCTGTGAGGATACCCGGCATACGCAAGCCCTGCTCCAGAGATACGATATCCAGAAGCGTCTTATTGCCTGTCATGCACACAACGAGATTAATTCCGCACAGGGTATTGTCTCTCTTTTAGAGGCAGGAAATGACATTGCCTATGTCAGTGATGCAGGAACCCCTGGTATCAGTGACCCCGGGGCGAGGGTTGTCACCTCAGTACGCTCTGCAGGTTTTTCCGTTGTTCCCATCCCTGGGGCTTCCGCTGTAGCAACTTTGGTGAGTGTTGCCGGTTATGTTGGCAAGACCTTCACATTTGAAGGGTTCCTCAGTCCCCGCAAAGGCAGGCGGACAAAACGTCTGCAACTCCTTTTGGACCGTGACGAAGCTTTCATTATCTATGAATCACCGTATCGGGTAGTAAAAACACTTTTGGAAATCTTTGAGCTGGCTCCCCAGAGAAGAGTACTGGCCGGCAGGGAAATGACGAAGGCCTTCGAAGAATTTTTGGACGGTGATGCCAAGACGGTTGCCGATTCCCTTTCTTCCAGGCAAAGTATCAAGGGTGAATTCGCAATCTGCATATGTCCTAGTGAGGCCCAGAACACCGATGATAACGATAACGAAGCTTAAAAGCCTGAAGAATAGGACGTGTGTACGTAAAACTGCACTGCTTTTTCATGAACAGGCTTTGCTTGCCACCCAAGGGGAAAAGCCAGATACTGCTTACCTTGCAAGTCTTCTTTCCCTTTTTCAGGAGAACCAATTCAAACAGGTCCTTTCTCCTGGGCAAGAATCAAAACTAGAGGAGCTTGCAAAGAAAATTGCCCCTGCACAAGGTGAGGCTCTAGCCTTTGCCTGTGAGGATATCCACCAGTTTTTACTGTCCGTACTGGGTAGCGAACCTTCTGACTGGGATTTTATCCAGAAAGACGGCGAGCTTGATAGCTCCCATCGGACAATCCTTCCCCATATCCTTATACTTGACCGTCTCCGTTCCCCCTTCAATGTGGGGTCTGTTTTCAGAACAGCCGATTCTTTTGGAATTGAGGAAATCTGGCTGGTTGAAGGAACTGCAGATATCAACCATCCCCGGTGCCAAAGGACTGCAAGGGGGTGCACCCAGACTATTCCCTACCGCATAATGGATGAGAAACTGGTCGTCTCTGAACTGGAGAGGTTGAACCTTCCCTCCTTTGCCTTAGAACTCGGCGGGTGTGACCTTGCCTCTTTTTGCTTCCCTGAACGGGGAGCTGTGGTAATCGGAAGTGAAGAACTTGGGGTGAGTCCCGAACTGCTTTCTTTCTGTGACCGCTCGCTGGGAAGGGTTTCCATTCCCTTGTCTGGTACAAAAGGCTCTTTGAATGTATCTGTAGCGACAGGAATCATGCTATTCCAGTGGTTCTCCCGGTGAGTAACTCACATAACCTCTCCATTGAAGAAAATTATAAGAGAATGATTGATACACCGGTCAAGGACCTGATACTCACCTTGGCTGTCCCGACTATCATCTCCATGCTAATCACCTCATTCTACAGCATGACCGACACTATTTTTGTCAGCCATATCGGTACGACTGCAAGCGCTGCCGTGGGGATTGTCTTTTCCCTTATGAGCATTATCCAGGCAATCGGGATTACCTTTGGACAGGGGTCGGCTAATGTCGTTGCACGGCTATTGGGGGCAAAGGAGAACAAACGTGCCGATGAAGTGTTCAGCACGGCATTTTTTACCTCAATTGGAGTTGCTCTCTGCCTGTCGTTCTTTGGGTTGACCCATATGACTGGCCTGGTAAGATTTCTAGGATCTACTTCCACGATTGAACCGCTTGCCATAGCCTATGGTTCGACCATTTTGATCGGAGCCCCATGGATGACCGTATGCTATACGATGAACAACAACCTGCGCTCGGAAGGTAAGGCAACATTGGGGATGATAGGCATGAGCAGTGGGGCTATTATCAATGTTATACTGGATCCGGTCTTTATCTTTGGTCTTGATCTGGGCATCCGTGGGGCGGCACTGGCTACCATTATCAGTCAATTGATCAGTTTTGGTATCCTGCTCTCCCATTTTCTTTACCATCGGAGCAATTTGCATCTCTCAATACGGAACTTCCGTTTTTCTTGGAAGGTATATAAGGATATCTTCAAAGTTGGGCTTCCCTCGTTGATACGAAACCTTATGGGAACAGTTTCCGTAATTTGTCTCAACGTATTTGCCGGTCCCTTTGGGGATGCTGCGATTGCAGCCATGTCTATTACGAATAGGATTATGCAGTTTCTCAATTCTGCCCTGATAGGGTTCGGGCAGGGGTTCCAGCCGGTCTCCGGGTTCAGCTGGGGAGCCAAACGGTATGACCGGCTCAAAAAAGCTTTTGTTTTCTGCGTAAAAGTCGGAGTGAGCTCGTTTGCGATTATTGGGTTTCTCTGCTTTCTTGGGGCAAATAGCATAATACGGGTATTCATTTCCGACCCCAAGGTACTTGAAATCGGTACCGTAGCCATTCGGTTTCAGTGTATCTTGATGCCGTTCATGGCATTCAATACCCTTAGCGGGATGCTGTTTCAGAGTACTAACCATGGGGCGAAGAGCTCAGTGTTGGCTCTGGCAAGGCAAGGGATTTTCTTTGTTCCGCTTATAGCAACCCTACCGAAATTTGTAGGAATTCTCGGGATTCAGATTTCCCAGCCTATTGCAGACCTGCTAAGTGTTGTCCTTTCCCTTGCCCTTGTATTTCCCTTCATGAAGGAACTGTCAGAGCCAGATTCTAGCCTCTAGTCGCAACCACTGCCTGATACATCTTGCGCAACCTGTCCTCAATACTGTAATTGAAGTTGTCCGGGGTGAAGTTGCCTTTTGTATTGCGCTTCCCCGGCGGTCTACCACTCAATACCTGCATCCCTTCATCAATGGTTTTGATCGGATAGATATGGAAGGTATGGTTTTTGATAGCATCCAGGATTTCATAGGGGAGAATCAGGTTTTTTACATTCTGATAGGGGATGATAACCCCCTGCTTCCCCGTGAGGCCTGTTGCCTGGCAAGTCCTGAAGAACCCTTCGATCTTCTCATTGATACCGCCTACTGGCTGTATCATGCCCATCTGGTTGACCGAACCTGTCACGGCAATTTCCTGCCGTATCGGAAGTTCCCCGATTGCAGAGAGCAGGGCATATAATTCAGAGGAAGAGGCGCTGTCTCCATCGACTTCTGCATAGGACTGTTCGAAAGCAATCCCTGCATAGATGGAAAGCGGAAAGGTCCTTGCATAGTGCTTGCGCAGATAACCCTCAAGGATAAGCAGTCCCTTGTCATGGATTTCCCCGCTCAGCCCGGCCTCATGTTCAATGTTGACGATTCCTTCATTCCCCGGTGCGACAGTTGCAGAAATTACCGTTGGGGTTCCAAAAGAAGCCGCACCACGGTCCATGACAGCCAAACCGTTAACTACTCCGGTTTTGGAACCGGTAAGGCTGATAATCATTTCGCCATTGAGAATTTCATCATTGATGCGGCTTTCCGAGATTCCGCTTATGTAACTGCGTTCGTCGTTGGCTTTGAGGATCATTGCGCCGTCTATGGAATCCTTGCCTGCTGCCCTTGCCCAGTAATCTGCCTCGATAAGGACATCGAATAACTGGGAGAACTGGGTTGCCAGTTCGTTTCTTGATTCCGAGAACCAGGCACTGTAACGCAGCATCTGGCTGAGGGCGTCATCGCTGAGTGGAAGGAGATTGTTTTTCTCGGCATATCTGGTCAATACGGAAATCGTCTTGGCAATGTTTTCCGCAGTAGCTGCCATCGAGTAATCAAACTGTGCCGAAATCTTGAAGAGTCCCAGAAACCGTTCATCATGTTCAGTCAGGGTGTCGAAGGTATCCTCGCTTCCAATAAGTATCACTTTAACACTGATAGGGGCCATCTGTGGTCGGATACCGCCGCTTCGCATCTCTCCTTTGGGGAAACATTTGCCTTCAAGGGCCAATGCGTTGGAGTCTAGATAACGCTTGAGGGCATCCCAGAGGCCGGTTTCAGCCAATAATTCCTCGGCATTTATGACAATGAAGCCTCCTGCAGCTTCAAGAAGCGATCCTGCATGGAGCGCAAGGTGATAGTTGCTTTGGTGGGCATCCACAGAGCCGAAGAGATTGGAGAAGGTCGGGTGAGACTCGATTACCAATGGCCTGAGGGTGGTGTCAGCATGGTTGACCAGCAGATTTACCCTATAGCGTCCAGTGATCGGGTCTTTCAGGATTTTTTCCTCATTGAGCGTATTGATGCGTGGTTCCTGCCTGATAAGGTCATCTTTCAGGTGCTTGAGGAACACGACAATCTGTTTGTCCTGAAACTGTTTTTCTAGGCTTTCTACCAGTTTGGAGGACGCTTCAAGGAAATTTGTCTTCTCTACGGCAAGCTGGACAAGTTTCCGGGAGAAAATTTCCATTGCATCGGCAAATTCCTGCCCTTTTCCAGGTGAGAAGGTCAAGGCAAGAGGGCTGTCGCTTTGGGTGAAGTTACAGACGTAGGCAATATCTTTTACATGGGAGATATCCATACGTGCCTTTTCAGCCATCTGTTTGACAGCCTCCAATCTTCCGCTTCCTGTGTTTCCGCTTACAAATATGTTATATCCGGCTTTTTCAAGGGCAAATCCCATAGCAAGGGAACGTATAGCCCTCGGTTGTCCGATGATGCCTTCATCGGAAACATTCTTGCGGCATTCATGTATCATTTCGAGATCAAAGTCAAAGCAGGCTTCTTCGTAGGGAAGTTCTTTGACGGTTGTTACCATTGCAGTCATGACCGAACTATAGGTGGTGGAACAAATGGTGTCAACTCTTTATACTGCAACCATGAAACGTGATGTATTGATAAACTATCTTGACCAGTATCTGGATATTGCCTCCTTTGCCCCTATCGATCGTTCTTCGAATGGATTGGTTGTCGGGGGCCCTGACAGGGAAGTAAAGCGCGTGGCGTTTGCCGTTGATGCATGTCAGAAGACCTTTGACCTTGCCATTGAGGCCAAATCCGATCTGCTTATCGTGCACCATGGCCTTTTCTGGGGTTCCCCCCTTCCTATAACAAAGAGCCATTATAACAGGGTCAAAACATTACTTGACAATCATTTGGACCTTTATGCAGCCCATCTGCCCCTTGATGCCCACAGTGAAGTCGGGAACAATGCGGTAATGGCCCGTTTGCTTGGCTTGCTGCAGATTGAGCCTTTTGCCTTATACAAAGGAAAGACCCTTGGGTTCAAGGGTGTCTCTGCCGTTTCCCTAGACCCTGCCTCCATCGCAAAGACCTTGGGATTCTTGAATCCCATTATCCTTCCGTTCGGAAAACAGGAGATAAGGACAATCGGTATCGTAAGCGGTGGGGCAAGCGATGATGTCTATGCAGCGCTGGATGAGGGGCTTGACTGCTTCATTACAGGCGAATGTGAACATCAGGTGTATAACGATTGCCTGGAAAACAAGATTACCCTCATTGCCGGTGGCCATTATCTCAGTGAGGTGTTCGGGGTGCAGGAACTTGCAGGACACCTGAAAAAGAACTTTGGCCTGGAAACTGTCTTTGTTGCTAACCCAACGGGTCTGTAGTATATTGCCGTTATGGATACTAAACCCCGAAACAGATTTCTTCCGTTATTCTTAACCTTGCTGGTGCTTGCAGCTGACCAGCTTACAAAGGCTTGGATTGTCACCCATATTGCTGAAAACACCATTGGATATACGTTTTTCGGGGATTTCCTGTATATAGTGCATGTCCGCAATACGGCAATAGCTTTCAGTATGGGGCTTGGTTTGCCTATACTTGTAAAGTTGCTGGGATTCATCATCTTTCCTGTATTTCTTCTCATTGGCGTTGCCTATGTCTTTTTTTCGAATAAGTATAGCCTTTCCCCCTTGCAACGATGGGTTCTTGCCTTGTTCCTTGGTGGTGGGATGGGTAATCTTACCGACCGTATATTCCGTTCTTTCAGGGTGGTTGATTTTATTTCAGTCAACACCTATGGTTTTCTAGGGTTTGACCGTTGGCCGACCTGGAATATTGCCGATGCCTCTTTGGTGGTAAGCGGAATTCTCCTTGCCCTTACTTTACTATTCCCCCCGAAGGGAGAAAAGGAAACAACCGATGTCTAAGAAATCCAATACTGTCTGGTTTATGCTTGCAGCCACTATCCTGAATATAGTGATCATGCTCCTTCTCTTTGTAATCTGTTTTATATTGATTACACGCTTTGTCGACCCGAATAGCAACTTTGTTCCCCTTTGGCTTGGTTTGTCTTTTTTGGTAAGTATCGGAGGGAGTTTCTGGTTGTATTCGATTGTTATCAAATGGATGACAAAAAAATTCCAGCTTGAGGATAAATTGGCCCCACTGGTATCCAAACGGAAAAAAAACCCTCGACGTGAGGACTGACGATGAATCTTCCCTCGGTTTCTTCTTTTTCCAAAATCTCTTGGTTTCCCTTCAGTGATGAACCGGTTCTCCGAAGTCTCTGGTACCTTGGTCGCCTTTGCGATCCTTGTTTTCTGTTTCCCGACCAGGGGCCTGATGGGAAATGGCATCTCTTTGCCCATACCTGGGTAGGCCTTGAGCATTTCACCAGTGAAAATGGCATTTCCTGGGAACCTCGGAAAATGATTGAGATGAGAGGGCACTCTCCCTTTGTTTTTTATCAGGATGGTGTCTGGTATCTGTTATATGAGAAACACGATTCTTCCCTTCCTGCCCTGAGAAAGGGGCATGTGAGAAGAAGGGACTTTGAAAAAATAAGTTCAAGTCGCTTTGAATTGCGTTCCTCAACCGATCTCATTCTCTTTAGTGAACCAAAAATCATCCTTGACAGCAAGGATGTTCCGTTTGCCTCCTATCGGCTTGATAAACCCAGAATTTCCCGTCCCCAGCTTTTTAAGACAGATGAAGGGTATAGCCTGTATTTTGGAGCTTCCCATACGGTTCTTGAGGATTCCAGACAAAAAGCCTCAACCTATTTTGCCTTGGCAACGGCCGATACCCTGGAAGGGCCTTACATCCTTGCAAATGAAGGAAAGCCCCTGCTCAAGCCGGATGCGAATGACAAGTACAGGAATATGGCCTGTGGTAGCATTAAGGTCGTGCAGGCAAGCGATGGTTTTGCCGCTTTCGAATGTGCGATGCGCTGGGACAAAAAGAAGGGGAAGACTACCTCGATTCTCCTTCAGTTGGAAAGTTCCGATGGGATTTCCTGGAAAACATCTTTCAGGGCAGAAATCCTTCCCACCCCTGAGAGAGGGTGGGCTAGCAGGTATGTGGTAAGTTGTGATGCAAGGTACAAGAGCGATGAACAATGCTGGTATTGCTATTATTCAGCCAATGAGAAAAAAGGGTTTTTCCCGGTGAGGGAGTCCATAGGACTCCTGTTGGGAAAAGACCCCTCCCTCAGAAAAGTCTTTATCTGATTTTCTTCATTCAGGTCGTTTCTGCCAGGTGGTCATTCCTTCCCATACTGTTGTTTTGCTCAGGTCCTTTTCAGTCCTCACAATCTTATGAAATAGGACTGGGGTTTCTGATTGGAAGGCTTCGGCATCCAAGCTTCCCGTATATACGGTAATAGTATCCCCTGCGAATGTCTGTCTGATCCAGGATACATCTATATCCGACACTTTTACCCGGTTCCTGAATGCATCGGGAAGTGATTCCATCGCCCAGTTCAGATAGGAAATATTGTTTATATGCTGGTTGCTGTCAGAATCGAGATACTGGATGGTTGGCTTGTAGACTGACAAGGTCGTGCAACCGGATTCTTCATAGGTAGGTCTTCGTTTTAAATCGACATCAAGGTTGTATTGCTCCAATTCCTCTGGAGGTTGTCCTATGCGTTCGGAGATTACCCCAGGGCGGCAGGGCCTGCCATTATGCTCGATATCCAAGACTGCCCAGAAGGTTGTCGCGGTAAAGACCGGTTCTTTTTTCTCGTCGACACCTCGTATTACCCTAGGCAGATGCAGACGCAGCGGTTTTTGGGCCCATGTCTCAATGGAGATTGTCTCCGGCCATCTGGTATATCGGTCTATATGGATTTGGGATCGGGTGATTACCCAGGTTTTCCCTTCTTTATGCATCTCGGGGATACTGCAACCCCTGCATGCCGCATGGAGACCTGCAGCTTCCTGTACAATTTCAAAATAGAAGGCTAGCCTTGCGTAATAATAACTATCTGTCTCGTAGCTATACGTCATGAACTTGCTATGTGATACATTATTTTGGTCAATTGCTGCAAAACTAACTTCCATTATTTGCGTCTTCCTTACTATTCCTAAAGAACCGGAGGGTACTCCGGCCGTATTTTCGTTCGTCATAACAGAGAAGGTTTCCGATTTCCTTGGGCCAGTCTTTTTTTTCCTCGGCGGGATAGTGAATGATAAATAGACCACCCGGGGTCAGCAGCTTTGCTTTATCGATTGCTCTGGCCAGTTCTATTTTCCCATCCATGGGGAATGGAGGATCTGCATACACAATATCGTATTGCCGTTTTGCCGTAGGGATGAACCGTCTTACATCGGTCATAAACAATTGGATTTCTGACTCAACCATCCCTATGTTATTCAAGATTGTGGCTTTTTTACCACGGTCCTTCTCGACTAAATGTACGGGGCTAGCCCCTCTTGAGGCTGCTTCGATTCCTACGCAACCGCTTCCGGTAAATAAGTCGAGCCAGGATTGACCTTCCAAATTTCCGAGAATATCAAATAATGATTCCCTCATACAATCCATTGCAGGTCTGATAACCCCGGGGGGGCACAGAACCGTTCTGCCACGATATTTTCCACCTGTAACTCGCACTTCGCTACCTCAATGCCTTTGATAATAAAATATGGGAAGCGTTTATTCAAGGCAACTCAAAAAACCTCTTGGTTTTCTTCCTCAAATGGAGATGACTCTGAGAGGGTTCTCCTGATTACGCTATTGTCTTCAGTCAAGAAAGCCGGGTCTGTCAGCAGAATCCGGTCTGCCTCTTTCCTCGCCTGTTCTATTAAATCGAGGTCTTCGCTAAGGGATGCATAGTGGAGGCGGAGGAATCCCGATTGCCGAGTCCCTGTAATTTCCCCTGGCCCCCTGATAACCAGGTCTTGTTCGGCAATATAGAAACCGTCATTTGATTCCTTCATTACTTTCAATCGCTGTTTGGCATCGTCGGTGAGATCATTGCCGAATACCAAAAAACAATAGGATTGCAGATGGCTTCTTCCCACCCGTCCGCGAAGCTGGTGGAGGGCGCTGAGCCCAAATCTATCTGCATGCTCGATTACCATACAGGTTGCATTGGGGATGTCGATTCCGACCTCTACGACACTGGTTGAAACAAGGTATTGCAGTTTCCCTTCCTGGTAGTTTTTGAGGATTGCCATTTTCTCCTCTTCGTCGAGCTTGCTATGGATGAGGGCAGAAGGAACCTGGGGATAGTGTTCCTTCAAGAACTCAAACATATTGGTCACATCGCGTAGATTGCTTTCTCCCGTATCATCGATCCGGGGATAGACAAAATAGGCTTGGTGGCCTCGCTTGAACTCGACAGAAATTGCCTTATACATACGTTCCCTGCTTCCTTCGCTTACAAGGTGGGTAACGATAGGGACTCTTTGCGGCGGCATGGTCCTGATAGTCGAAACATTCAGGTTTCCAAATACTGTCAGGGAGAGTGTCCTGGGAATTGGGGTTGCCGTCATAAGCAACAGATCTGGGACCTCGGCTTTCTGCAACAGGGCAAGCCTTTGTTCAACCCCGAAACGGTGCTGTTCATCGATGATCACATACCGGAGATTCTTGAAACTCACTTCCTTGGAAAACAGGGCATGGGTTCCGATGATTATATCGACATTTCCCTTTGCAATTGCCTGAAGCAGGAGTTTCCTTTCTTTCCCCTTGACTGATCCTGTAAGAAATGCAATGCGAATTCCCAGCGGTTCGAGCAGTCTTGCCGCTGATTCGGCATGTTGGCGGGAAAGCAACTCAGTTGGGGCCATGAAGGCTACCTGTGCTCCGGTTGAGAGTACATGCAAAGAACTTATCCAGGCAACCAGTGTCTTGCCGCTACCTACATCTCCTTGGAGCAATCGGTTCATGGCTTGCTCGCTGTCCAGATCCTTACGGATTTCTTTTAGGACTGTCATTTGGTCTGCGGTAAGGGGAAATGGAAGATCCTCAATGAATTTCAGTTCCAGTTTTGTAGGAGTGGACGGTCCCTGGGAAGTCCCCCTTGCCAGGGAAACATTTCTCCGTCTGGCTACAAGCTGCAGGTAGAATAGCTCACTGAAGGCAAGCGTCTTTCGCGCATGGTCATGGGAAGAAAGACTTGGAGGGAAATGCCAGATCCTCAGTGCTTCATCAAAAGAGAGGAGCGAATGCTTTGTGCGGATCGAGAGCGGTAATTCTTCTTCGAAGCGGTCGACTTTTGAGAGGATTGCCAAGACATCCCGGCGTATGATCCTCTGGCTTAGGGTTCCCTTAAGCGGGTAGATAGGGAGAATTTTCCCGAAGGAATCAGGAAAGTCACCGTCCTCCGTTGCAGGGGTCATCTCGAATTGCGAACATTGCAATTCTCCCATATGGCGGCTTACTGTCCCATACAGATAGTAGATATGTCCTACTTTGAGTGTTTTCTCCAGGAAGTTCCTGCCGAAACACACGAGGGAAAGTCTTCCGTAACCTTTCTGTGAGACATCCTTTACAAGGATTTTCAAGGTTCTTTTATTTGAAAACTTTGGACCGAAGTAGGAATGGGCAACCACTTCAACGAGTGTATTTGCCGTCATCCCGTCCTCAAGCTCTCCCAAGGCATGTATCATACTCCTGTCTTCCCACGCACGGGGTGAGAGTGACAAGAGGTCAGAGAATGTAAAAATGCCCATCTCTGAGTAACATTTAGTGGCTGAAGGGCCTACTTTTGGTAATGTAGAGATACTGTCCTTGAGGTTGCGGAGATATTGCATGTCAGAACGGGATCTTTGCCAGGGCTGCTACCGCAAAACCGAGAAAACCAGCACATATAAAATAGACCAGCACAAAGAACACCAGGCTTGTCGTAACGAGTTGCCGGTCATTTATGGTTCTGTTCTTGTAGAACAATCCCTGTACCCAATTCAAGACGCCCCCGATCATAGAGTCGAGCATCTTGATGTACTGGATAGTGTTGGGTCCTCGCTTATAGCAGAAAACCAATCGGATTATCAATAAGATAATAATAAACCACAGTATAGGGCTAAGGATATAACCCCAGAGGGTTTGCAAGACCAAACCAAATACCAGTCCAACAGTAATCTTGCCGTAGGCTCCGAAAAGCCTGAGGATGCTCTGGACAATCGAGAGGGCAGCCAATGCAACCAGAGGGGTGAGGTCGAGCCTGCTTCTACGTAGCGAGGTAATTCCCTTGAACCAGGCAAGGTATGGGTCAACAATCTTGCCCAAAAACCGTGCTACGCTGTTTTCCTGCGTTTGCCCAGGAATCTTTATCCAGGTCAATATGATTCTGAGCCAGATGCATATGGAATAGAGTGAGATTATGGTCGCTAAAACATTCGCAATCGTCATAAGAGCCTGAGAAGAAGAAAAAACCCCAGGGTTGATATCATATGAATAGGTCTGGTTCATGTGGGTCCTCCATGTATTAAGATATCCAACTTTTCCAAATTAGTCGAACCATATATTCTGAACTGCAGGGATCTTTCTCACTTCACGGATGAAATCCTCACAAAAGCGGACTGCAAATTCCCTTCCGCAGGTAATGGAACTCTTTGTAAGGTCTTCTGAATTTTTTATAATAAGCTCGAGTGAACAGAGCCCCCCGAAACTGAGGCAGATATCCCTCAGCTCGGTGATATGTTCATTGGTACAGAAAGACTTTTCCATTTCTATATGGCAAGAGGAAACAGCTACCGGTGCAAGTTCGTTTGGGTCCGTGTAGACTTGGTCGATGAGGTAGGAAACCTTTTCAATACCCCTTGAATTGTCGAATTTCCCACTAAACCCGTAGATTCCATCCACATGGAGGGTATCCTTGAACTGCTCATAGGATTTCGGGAAAAGCGTTGCGTCAAAGGTGGCGTTTAGATCGGTAAGCTGCAAGAAGCACATAATCGAGCCCTTTTTGGTTGTGTAGGGCCTGAGACCTGTTACCATGGCAATGATGTTCGTGTTCTTGCCGAACGGGAGTTGTTCGGGTTTTGAGGTATTAACCGTTACCCTCTCCTTGATTGCCTGTTTGAATGCATCCATTGGGTGTCCTGAGATATAGAAACCCAAGAGTTCTTTTTCGGTTTCCAGTTTTTCCTTCAGTTCCCAGTCTTCCATCGGTCGCATGGTGAAGGTATCCATTTCGGCTTCCTGCTCTTCGTCAAAGAGCGAAATCTGTCCGAAAGCGTTCGCCTCTTTCCTTTTTTGCACATAGGTTACGGCATCAGATACGTTCTCTAGCAAGGTAGGACGGTTTACCCCCATAGTGTCGAACGCCCCGGCCTTGATCAGGGACTCAAGGAGCTTTGAGTTCGCAGCCTTTGCCTCGATGCGCATCAAGAAGTCGAGAAAATCCTTGAAGGGACCGTTTTTCTCACGTTCCTTGACAAAGGACTCTACCACTGCCTCCCCTACGTTCTTGATACCGGCCAACCCGTATACGATTTTACCTTCTACGACAGAGAAGTGTTTGTCTGAGTAATTTACAGAAGGCGGCATTATCTCCAGACCCATATCCTTGGCAACCTGGAGATATTCGGTGAATTTGTCAGGACTCCCCATCTCGTTGGTCAGGTTTGCAGCAAGGAACTCGGCAGGGTAGTTGGCTTTCATGTAGGCTGTCTGGTAGGCAACAACCGAATAGGCCACGGCATGGGATTTGTTGAATCCATACCCGGCAAACGGTTCTAGCATTTCAAATATTTCAGCTGCATGTTTTTCGGTTCTTCCCAGAGCCTTGGCTCCTTCGATGAATTTGACCTTCTCTTTCTCCAGGGCCGCAACTTTTTTCTTACCCATGATTCGTCTGAGGATGTCAGCACCGCCAAGGGAATACCCTGCGATTATCTGGGCGACCTTCATGACCTGTTCCTGGTACACAATGACCCCATAGGTTGTCTTGAGTTCGTTTTCCAATTCGGGGTTCGCATAGGTAATGGGTTGTTTTCCCAGTTTGCAGGCTACGAATTGCGGGATATAGGCCATGGGGCCTGGGCGGTA
The DNA here is from genome assembly GCF_000236685.1 of Sphaerochaeta pleomorpha str. Grapes. Lineage (NCBI taxonomy): Bacteria > Pseudomonadati > Spirochaetota > Spirochaetia > Spirochaetales > Sphaerochaetaceae > Sphaerochaeta > Sphaerochaeta pleomorpha. The sequence continues at coordinate 2,266,923 of NC_016633.1, forward strand.
CAGGGCATTCAAGGCAACCAGGTCTTCCAGGTTCGAGGGTTGCGCCTCACGCAGAATATTCTGCATTCCTGTGCTTTCAAACTGGAAAACGGCAGTACTGTCCCCCTTGCAGAGCATAGCAAAGGTCTTGGGGTCCTGTTCGTCAAGGTTCTCCATAGTGAAGTCGGGGTGTTTTTTCTTGACCAGATCTTCCGTATGTTTAAGGAGGGTCAAGGTTTTCAACCCCAGAAAGTCCATCTTTACCAAGCCACATTCTTCGATGAGGTCCATCGTGTACTGGGTTGAGATTGCCCCGGTTTTGGCATCACGATAGAGAGGGACATAGTTTATGAGCTTTTCCTTGCCAATGACGACACCTGCGGCATGGGTCGATGTATGCCTGTTAAGCCCTTCAAGACGCCTTGCGACATCAAACAACTCCGCATAGAGACCCCCGCGCGCCTCGAGTTCCCCGAGTTCCTTGTTCTGCTCAAAAGCCTTGGTCAGGTTCATCTTGGGTTCATCAGGGATGAGTTTGCAGATGTTGTTCGATTCATCGAAGGGAATGTCGAGAACCCTTGCAACGTCTTTTACGACTGCCTTCGCCTTCAAGGTTCCAAAGGTGGCAATCTGTGCTACCCTGTCCGTACCGTAATGCTCAGTGACATAGGTTATTACCTCCTGTCTTCTTTCGAAACAGAAGTCGATATCGAAGTCAGGCATGCTCACCCGTTCAGGGTTCAAAAACCGTTCGAACAGAAGGTTGAATTTTATAGGATCGACATCGGTAATGGAAATGGAATAGGCAACGAGAGATCCTGCTCCGGAACCGCGGCCCGGGCCTACGGGGATATCATGGGTTTTGGCCCAATAGATATAATCGCGGACAATAAGGAAATATCCCTCGAATTTCATTTTTATGATAATGCCCAGCTCATAGTCCAGTCGCTGCTGTAACTCTGGGGTAATTACTTTATAGCGTTCTTTCAACCCCTCGTTCGAAAGATAGGTCAAATACTGTGCAGGGTCGGTAAATCCCTCAGGGACCTCGAATTCCGGGAGCAAGGGGCCTGGGAAGTTAATCTCAAGGTTACATCTTTTTGCTATCCGATTTGTGTTAGCCAGGGCCTCGGGACACCAGGAGAAAATCTTTTCCATCTCCTGGGGGGTTTTCATATAGAACTCGGAGTTGGGGAAACGCATCCGGTCTGGGTCATTTTTTTTAGAGTTGGTGCCGATACACAGCAACAAGTCCTGGGCATTCGCATCACTTTGCTCGATATAGTGGATATCGTTGGTACAGACAAGGGGAATCCCTGTCTCCTCGCTCAGTTTTTTGAGCAGTGGGTTTGTCTGTTTCTGTTCGGGGAGGTTATGATCCTGCATTTCGATGAAATAGCGGTCGTCGTCGAAAACCGTGGAGAACCAGAGAGCCCGTTCTTTTGCTTCTTCATATTGTCCCTTGAGCAATAACTGTAGGATTTCTCCCCCCAGACAGGCTGACAGGCAGATGAGCCCCTCATTATGGGACTTCAGCAATTCGTCGTCTATTCTGGGTTTGAAATAGAAACCTTCGGTATAGGCAATCGAGTTGAGTTCCATCAGGTTGTGATACCCCTTCTCATTCATCGCAAGAAGGATCAAATGGTATTGGTGGGTCTTCTTACCGCCGGGGGCCGGTTTCTCGGTACGGCTAGAAGGGTTGCAGTAGAACTCGCAACCCAAAATCGGATTGATACCGGCTTCCCTTGCTGCATTATAGAACCGTAAGGCTCCGAACATGTTGCCATGGTCGGTGATGGCGAGACTCGTCATTCCCATTTCTTTTGCTTTTGCCATGTATTTGGGAATTGAAGCAGCTCCGTCAAGCAGAGAAAAGTCAGTATGGTTGTGTAAGTGGACAAAGCCGCCTTCCGGGATTTGCGTATCGGTAACTTCCATTGAAAACTCCAGGGAAATCAAGTTAACAGGGCTTGCGAGTTCATGCCATGCAGGACAGATTCAAACATCCTTCGGCCTCGTTCAAGCTGCAGTTCGGTGATTGAACTATGTTGTTTTTTTAATTCGGCAACCAGTTCATACGAAATTGTATTGACACGTTCGGGGTTGATCGGAAGGGTTTGACCTGACAACTTTGCCTCGATGTCTTTGTTGATATGAAAAGCTTTCTGGGGAAAGTTCATACAGAACTTTACCTTGTTGAGGGAGCTTTGTGTACTTTTGGCCTGAAATGCGAAGATAACGCATTCCTCCATGTTCCGTATAGGGTCTTCCACGATATAAAAGCGTTGGTAGTCGCCAAAATCCAGTCCAATCCTGATTCTGGTCATGAGTATTTTATCTGCATTGACCACGAGTTTCCCGTTTTTATCGTAGAGCCTGGAAATCGGTATCCATTGGGTCGAGACTTTATTTCCCTGGAAAAGCTTGATTTCGGCAGTTGCATCAAGGACCGCCAGGGTTGTGGAGAGGGAAAGCCTTTTGTCGGGGATGCAGAGTGTGCCGCCTATGGTGATTTGTCGGCGGACTATCTGGGAAGAAAGCGACTGCAGGGTTTCCAGCAGTATATCCGGCAAAACCAATTTGCCTGCAGAAAGCAGCTGGGATGCCGTAACCATTGAACCGATTTCCACGAATCGGTCATTCCTGGTTATTTTCTTCAATTCTTCCATATCCCCAAGGTCGATTATATCCTCATTGGTCTCACTGGGGTAGTAATTTTTCTGGCTCATCAGATAGGTCCCGCCAGCCCAGATTTTTGCTTTTGGGTATCGTAATGCAATGGAATTGAATTCTGACATGTTTTTAGGTATGTGGATGGCTGGGGACCTAATTCCTTCGTACACGTTTTCGCCTCCTGTAGCCAAGGGCAAGCTCCACTATCTGGAGCATTTCCGACATATCCATGCAATTGCAGGTATTCAGGGACAATTCCTGGATGATGTTTTTGTCGTCAAACGACTCATTGGTATCACTGGTAAAACGAAGCCGGCCAGTAAGCGAGGAACTGGTTTGTTCCGGATGGCTATTGGTCAGGTCCTGCAAGATCGATTCGATAATGAGGGTTTTTGATGCATAGCAGTTGGGACAGGGTGTGTTTCCCGTTGCATGGTATGCACGTTCTATATCCCTGTATTGCCTTGTTTTCTGGAAACTGTCAAAGGTCCTGATGGTTGCCTCCCTGAGACGGAAGGCCGGGACCATACAGCTCAGTACGGCCTCTTCGTTCAAGAGTACGATACAGTTTCCGCATCCGTTTCCCTGGCAATGGCTCATCAGCGACCTGTTTCCTACGTCTTCCATGAGGATCAAAGAGAGCGGTTTGTTTGAATTGACGGAAAGTGATAAGGCTTTCCCATCTATTGAGCATTCAATTTTCATGTCTTTGCCCTCATCGTTGACAGGATTGTATCCCCACTGACAGGAACATTTGGAATATTTGACCCAAGGGCCTGCTCCAAAGCCGACAGGAAGGATGCGGTGACAACCCCCTTGAGGGCACTGGAAAAGGAAGATGATATCTGATTCCCGTCTCCGACAATCTGGATATCGATGGAAAAGCTTTTCCCGCTGGAAAGCAACGCTCCTCCCTCCCTCAAGGTAGTTACGATGGTATGCCGTATTTTGCTTTTAAGGCTCTGGTCATCAAAGATTCTGCCAGTGGCGATTGTCACCCAGACATTTCGGACCAAGGGTTGAAGGGTCACCGTGTCTATCTCCAGTTCCAAGGCAACGGCGATCCAGTTGTTGCTGTAGAACATGGCATTGTTTTTGCCCGATTGCTTAGCCGAAATGACGGTCTCACAAATGGGAAGGGGTTGTAGAAACCGTTTTTCCTTGACCTGCATACAGGCTTTCTGAATTTGGAAGGGCATTCTGCCACTGTTGGCAGAAAGAACGGAAGGACCGCTGTCGATAAGTTCCTTTTCTTCGGTTGCGAAAGAGATATTGTCTTTTTCGACGTTCAGCTCCTCAGAGATTATTTGCTTCCATATTTCTGAGCTGGATCCCGTGGTATAGAACGACGTATTGCACTCGACTTTATTGTTTGGATTGAGCTGGACCTGCACTGACTGCTGCGGTAATTTCTGGCAGGAAGTGCTGAAACCGCTTATTCCCGCTCCGCAGGCCACCCCGATACCTCTGCTGTAGTTAAAGAACGTAGACATTTTCACCCGCATCTGGGATTGCATCTCATAAGCGGCATTTTTACGCTGGAAATCACAACGGAGACAAGTGTCGTTGATAATTTCTTTGAGCCTTGCATATTTTTCGCTTCGTATCACCTGGTTGTGCTCTGGGGTTTCCGAGGCATATTTGATTCTCCAGGCAGCAGGGCTGTATCCAGTCATTTTAGCCAGTACCGAGTAATGGGCTTCTGTGCAGGATAGCGCCTCACAATACCCAAGGTCGCCATAGAAGTGAGCCGGCCGGGAAGCATCTGTTTCGATTTTGATGGTTATTTCCAGGGCTTCCAACGGATAGAGGGGGACAAGCCCTGCGATCAATTGATTGCCCATCTCTTCACTGAAAAAGGGGGCAACCCCTTGGTTTACCTTGGCAAGGATTTTCTCAGCCTGTACACGCCCATCGGGGTAATACCAGGATTTCCTTGAGATTTCAATTGTAGGGCGCTTGTTTGCAATCCTGCTCTGGATTTCAACAGGGCATTTTCCCTTGAGGCAGGCTATGGCTGCAATCGAAGCCAAAATAGATGGATTGATCAGCATTTCATCGTGCGGAGCATAAAAAGGAAGCTTGTGGATAATAATTTTCTTTCTGGGAAATGTTGTTATCTCACTGACTGTGTCTCGTACATGCGATGGCCATTGGGTCGGGGTATAGATATGGAGCTTGTCTTCTTCCTGTTCTGCGGTGATACGGGTGATATCATTGCATCTTTCGTGTGGGTCGGAAAAATGGTAATTTCGTTCCAGTACAAGCAACCCCGCCGCATCAATGGCGGTCTGCAGGTTTCCATGGCTATACTCAAAGGGTTTCCTATTGTCTGTTTCCCCTTTTTCAGCATCAATATCCTGTATTTTTATCTCAATTTCTTTGCTTTTGAGTTGGACTGATTCACTGTCAAATCCGAACATGGCAAGTATGGGTTGTCCGAGGTAGGATATTTGCGAGGAGGTAAGCAAAGGAATGGATTCATCCAGCACCCTTACCCTGTTTGTCCCGGGTATATCGCGCGTTCCCACCACGACGAAATTGTTGTCGAGTTCCGGAATGCGGATTTCCCCGATTTTCCCGGAACCGACTTTTGAGGATATGACAATTCCATGGAGCATGTTAATTTTTGCATATGAAGGTTTCTTTTCTGCCATTATGTATCGGATAGACTCCCTAGTACTGAAAGATACCATGTTGCACCATTATCTGCAATGATAGACGTCTCTTTGCAACCGACCTGATAAAGACGAAAAAGTCGAAGTATACTGCCTTGTCAGGAAAACTTGCGAACAGTAAACTACCCCTATGGAAGAAAACAAACAAACCCTGCTTGAAGAGGTCCTGCAACTGTCCTCCCGTCTTAGGGAGTATCAGAAGGCCTATTATGTGGATAATCACCCCTTGGTGAGTGACTTGGAATATGACCGGTTTTTCGATAGGCTCAGCAACCTGGAGAAAGAATATCCAGAGTTTAGGTTTCCTGATTCCCCGACCCAGCGTGTCGGTAGTGACCTCAGTAGCGATTTTCCGGAAGTAGTACATTCTATTCCGGTTCTCAGTCTCGATAAAGCCTATAGCAATGAGGCCGTACTTTCCTGGGTCGCCAAGAGCCAGCAGAAAATGAGACAGGGATTGAGCTACGTCATAGAGGAGAAGATTGATGGAATTTCCATGGTCCTCTACTATGAAAAAGGGTTGCTGGTAAAGGCTGTAACCCGTGGGAACGGCACCGTGGGAAATGATGTCACCGCAAATGTGAAGACGATAGCCTCCATCCCATTGCGCCTGCCCCATCCCGATACCCTGGCAGTGAGGGGCGAAGTCTATCTGCAGAAAGCTGATTTTCTCAAATTGAACAAATCCATGGAAATACCCTATGCGAATCCAAGAAACCTCGCGGCGGGGACTATCAGAAGGATAAAAAGCAGTGAAGTGGCCAAGGTCCCCCTGCAAATGTTCGTATATGAAGGATTCTGGGAAGAAGGCCTTCCCCTTGACGACCATGTCATGATTCTCTCGAAACTTAAGGAATATGGTTTTCGGATCAACCCTACCATAGGGTTGTTCTGCAAAACGAAAGAAGAAGCACAAAAAAGACTCAAGGAGGCCTCCCTTGAAGGATTTGGTGGTTCGTTTTCCGATATCCCTTCCTATATCCAAGCGCGTACGGATGGCCGAAATGCTTTGCTCTACGAGATTGACGGGCTTGTGGCAAAGGTGAATGAATTGGCAATCCGTGAGCAGTTCGGATATACCTCGCACCATCCCCGTTGGGCGATAGCCTATAAATTCGAATCTCCCCAGGCTACGACTGTCGTGCAAAAAATTGATATCCAGGTCGGCAGGACCGGCAGGGTTACGCCTGTTGCAAGGGTGAAACCAGTCTTGATAGGGGGGTCAACGGTTTCCAATGTCACTTTGCACAACCAAGATTATATCGATATGCTTGAACTGGCCATCGGTGATACCGTGGAAATATCCAAGCGGGGTGATGTTATCCCGGCAGTTGAGCGTGTAATTGAAAAAAACGAGAACGGGGAAGCTGTTTGGAAAATGCAGGATACCTGTCCAAGTTGCCAGAAGCTATTGGTCAAAAACGGTGCCCATACCTTTTGTCCGAACCCCCTCTGTCCTGACCAGGTAAAGGGAAGGGTTGCCTTTTTCATCGGAAAAGCACAGATGGATATTGAATCCTTTGGCCCTGAGACTGCTTCGGCCTTGTTGGAAAAAGGCCTGTTGAAGGATGTAGACGATATTTATACCATTGACTACAGAAAGGTCCTCAGCGATACCCCCGGTTTCGGGGTAAAGAAAATTGAGGCGATCATTGAAGGGGTAGAAAAAAGCAAGGAGCAACCGTTCCGCCGGGTACTGGTTTCCCTCGGTATTAGTGAATTTGGGAAAAAGGCTGCCGATTTGTTGGTTTCCAGTGGAATTACCAGCATGGATGAACTTTTGACGATTGCGAGAAACGAAGACATTGAAAGATTGGTTGCTATCAAACAAATGGGCGAAAAAACCGCCCGGCTGCTTGTGGACAGTCTCAACGACCCCTCAATGCAAAGGCGAATCGAAGCACTTCGCAAGGCGGGACTCTGCTTTGAGGAATCTGGAAACAAGGATACTGGGCTCGAGCAGGTTTTCGCAGGTCAGGTTTGGTGTGTGACTGGTTCCTTCGACCATTTCAATCCAAGGGATCTGGCCTTGGAAGAGATTGAGAAGCGTGGAGGGCGTACTGTTTCCTCTATCACAGGGAAAACCACCCATCTTTTGGCGGGTAGTGGGGCCGGGAGCAAACTCACCAAGGCAGAGAATCTTTCTGTGCATATCGTAAATGAGGAAGCGTTCCTTGATTTGATTGCAGAAAAACAGTCCAGGGTGAAAAAAGAGTTGTCCAAGGAAGAATTGCAAGGCGAATTCTCTTTTTAACAAAGGTTTAGTGACATTTTTTCAGGAAACGTATATACAGGTATAAGTAAGTGGAGGATCCGTTATGCATGAACTTGCCATCGAATTGAATGAGATATTGAAAGGTACCATCGTTGACGAAATGCTATCCGACGTGGGACGTCGAATGTTTTTCCCCAAGGGGATTGTAGCCCAGAGCGCCGAGGCAAAACTGAAGGCGACTCGCTTCAATGCTACGATAGGTATGGCTACATCTGATGGACAGCCCATGTATCTTAGCGATATCTACAACCAGTTTTCCCAGGATTCCCTGACTCCTGCAGAAATTTTCTCCTATGCAGCAGGCGGTGGAGACCCTCAGCTTCGTGCTCTCTGGAAGGAAATGCTTTTCAAAAAGAATCCTTCACTGCAGGGGAAGCATTTTTCCCTTCCGATCGTAACCGGTGGTTTGACCCACGGGTTGAGTTGTCTGGCCCAGCTTTTTGCCCAGAGTGGTGACACTTTGGTTATTCCCGACCTTGCCTGGGATAACTATGAGCTGATCTTTGCCCAGCAGGTCAATGCGACGGTCAAGACGTTCCCTTTGTATGACGACAAAGGTGGCTTCAATGTGGCTGCCATGAAAGAGGTCCTTGCCTCGGTGAGCGGGGGTAAAGCCCGTATCCTTTTGAATTTTCCCAACAACCCTACCGGGTATACCCCGAGTGAGACTGAGATGAACGCTATCGCAGAGGCCTTGATCGACCTTGCCGAAGATGGCATGAAATTGATGGTTCTTTGTGATGATGCCTATTTCGGTCTGTTCTTTGAAGAGGAGACAGCCAAGGAAGGCCTTTTTACCCGGATAGCAAATGCCCATGACAATATTTTTGCCATCAAGTGTGACGCTGCGACAAAGGAAGATATGGTCTGGGGGTTTAGAATCGGGTTCTTGACCTATGCCTCCAAGTCTTTGACCCCCGCCCAGTACGATGCCTTGAATAAAAAAACCCTTGGGATTATCCGTAGCACGGTTTCCAACTGTGACCGTCCGGGGCAGAGCCTCCTGCTCCATGCGATGCGCGACGGAAAGAACTATCTCAGGGATAAAGAGAATGCCAGATTGGAGATGGCAAAGCGTTTCCATGCGTTGACAAAGGCCTTGGAAAAACATGCCGGTTCCGAGCTGTTGAAACCCTATCCGTATAATAGCGGGTATTTTATGGCATTCAAGTGCAAGGGCAGTTCCGAACAACTCAGGCAATATCTGCTTGAGAAATATCAGGTCGGATGTATCAGCATTAAAGATGATACCCTCCGCCTTGCCTATTGTTCGGTAGAATGTGATAAAATACCAGAATTGGTTGACCTGGTTTACCAGGCTGCTGGCGAAGCATGGAAGTAAAAACAAAAATATACCTGGTCGATGAAGATGGTGAAAAATTCATGGGAATCGGGGTGCTCTGGCTTTTACAACAGGTACAGGAACAGAAGTCGCTTAGAAAAGCAGCGTCTGTTCTCGATCTCTCCTATTCAAAAGCCTTTGGTATGGTTAAGAACCTTGAGAAAAACCTTGGTATTGCTGTCCTTGACCGCAAAAAAGGGGGCGCGAATCGCGATGGTGCGACGCTGACCCCTTTTGCCGAACGGTTTATAGAACTCTATGAAACCTTCGAGCAGGGCGTCAAAGAGCAGGTTTCGATACCATATAACCGATTTTCCGAACAACTTTCCCAATTGCTTGATGAAGCAGGTTCATCGGAAGAATTTCACGGAGGTGTGTGATGAGTTCAAATAAGATTGATTTTTCTATTCCAAGCCTGGGAGAGGCAAAGATTTCCTCCCCTATAATGATGAGTACGACCCATGATGACGGGCAGGCTGACTATGTAACCGACGATGACCATATCTTGTACAGTATCGACACCGATATCGACGAGAAAGGGCATCCTGTTCCCCGCCATGAAGAAACCTTGGAAGTTGCCGGCCCACGTGCGAAAATCTATTTCAACCCAGCTCATGTACATGCCGCAATCTGTACATGTGGGGGAATATGCCCAGGTTTGAATAATGTAATCCGTGCGGTTGTCAGATGTTTCTGGTATCGTTACGGGGTGAGAAGGATCAGCGGAGTCCAGTATGGATACCAGGGCCTTCTCGAAAACAGTCCTTGGCCCTTGATTCCCCTTGACCCCGATGTAGTTGATGACATCCAGGAAAAGGGCGGTACCATTCTCGGTTCTGCCCGCGGTGGTGGAAAACAGGTCGAGGAAATCGTTGATTCGCTTGAGAGGATGAATATAAACATCCTTGTTACCGTCGGCGGTGACGGAACGCTCCGAGGGGCCTTTGATATCAGCGAGGAAGTCAAAAAGAGAGGGCTTAAGATATCTGTTATCGGAATTCCCAAGACAATCGACAATGATCTTTCGTTCATCCAAAGTTCCTTTGGCGTCGATACTGCAGTACAGATGGCAGTCCCTGTTGTTCGCTGTGCCCATATCGAAGCAAAGAATTCAATCCATGGCATCGGGCTTGTAAAGGTCATGGGCCGTGAGTCAGGATTCATTGCGGCAAACACCTCCCTCGCCCAGAGCGATGTCAATTTCTGCCTGATCCCAGAGAATCCGTTCGATCTCGATGGCCCTGAGGGTTTACTTGCAAGGCTGAAGCAGAGAATCCTTGAAAGAAGCCACGCAGTGGTACTCATTTCGGAAGGAGCAGGACAGGACTTGGTTCCCTCTACCGGGGAAACCGACGCCTCGGGCAATGTGAAATACCAGGATATCGGTATTTTCCTCAAAGACAGGATTAATGCCTATTTCAAACAAGAGGGAATCGATACCAATGTCAAGTATATCGATCCTTCATACATCATCCGAAGTGCCCCTGCAGATTCTTTTGACTCGATCTATTGTGCACGGCTTGGTGCTCATGCAGTCCATGCGGCAATGTCAGGAAAAACCCAGGCCTTGATTGCGCAGGTAAACAATAGGTTCGTTCACCTTCCTATCAAAGTGGCGGTAAGTACAAGAAACCATGTGGATCTTGAGGGTTCTCTCTGGAGGGATGTCTTGGAAAATACCAGACAGCCCTTTATGATGAAGAACAAGGATTGACTACTATCCCATTCCCTGAAAAGGCGTTGCAGAAATGTGGCGCCTTTTTTCATTTGTCCGTGTACAAAGAGCCCGTGCCGAGAAAATTCGGATACAGGGCTAGGTGCGTAGGAATGCAAGTATTTATGCATTGATGCAATAATTTTATGAAAAGCGAGTAGGGTTTTTGTTAATTAGTGGCATTGTAACTAAAAGGAATAAAATATTTTTATAAAAAATTGAATAACTGCTTGATTTTTTCTCCCGTTGTTTGTACCGTACAAATCAGAAAGAGAACGACATGCTTCTGCATCCGTTGGATCAGATAGCAATTGATTCGGATTTTTTCTAACCTCCTTTTGTTCCCTCTAGGGTTTAACCTCCTTTTCCCTAGGGGGTTTTTTTATACTTTTGCAAAATAATATGAAAAATGGAACATTATTGGGAAAATATTTGTTTATACACCCTATGTTTTATTTGAAACGCTATTCCATTCATATATTCAAACCTGCTGTTGCAATTTTTTCTACACAAATTGGCCGGCTTACATGGTAGCTTTTAGCAGGAGAAAAGAAAAACGGAGTCCGGGCAAGAAACCTGGACTCCGGGGTTTACCATCATTTTTCTCTAGAGCAGGTCGGCATAGGCTTTTAGGATTGGGTCATCCTTGCATCCTTCGAGCACTTTCTTTGCAAGGATTTTCCCTAGCTGGACACCTTCTTGGTCAAAGCTGTTGAGATTCCAAGCAAAACCCTGGAACATCACCTTGTTTTCATAGTGGGCAAGCAATGCCCCAAGGGTCCTGGCATTGAGGGTCCTGGCGGTAAGCAGGGAAGAATATCGGTTCCCTTCAAATTGTTTGTTGGGGTTTTTGTCGTCTTTTCCCCGGGCGAAGGCTACAATCTGCGCAGCAAGGTTTGCATTGAGTTTTTTCTGACTGGTCGACCCTTCCACCACGATGTCCTTGCCATACTGGGATTCAGAGAACCCAATGAACTGCAAGGCGACGGTATCGGTTCCCTGATGTAACAACTGATAGAAAGAATGTTGTCCATTGGTCCCGCTTTCCCCGAAAATGACCGGTCCTGTTGCATAGGAGACTTTTTCGCCCGAACGGTTCACGTGTTTTCCGTTGCTTTCCATATCCACTTGCTGCAAATGGGCAGGGAACCGGTTCAGGCCCTGGGAATAGGGCAGGATCGCAGTGGTAGGCAAGGCTAGTACGTTGCGAAGGTATACGCCGATAAGGGCATCCATGAGGGCTGCGTTTTTGGTTATGTCATTTTCGAGGGCCATCTTGTCTGCCTCATGGGCTCCTTGTAGTAGTTCTGCAAAGGTTTCATATCCAAAGGCAAGAGAAAGGAGTACTCCACCGACTGCACTGGTGGAGCTGTAACGTCCTCCGATGTAATCATCAATGAAGAAGGCGTCCAATACGGTATCGGATGAAGCAAGGGGGCTGGTTTTGCTGGTAACAGCTACAATATGCCTTGACGGGTCTATTCCCTTGATTCCGCTTGCCTTGATTGCTTCTATCACAAGGTCCCTGTTTGTGAGGGTTTCCAAAGTAGTTCCGCTTTTTGAGACAAGGATGAACAAGGTAGTCTCGAAATCGAGCCCACTTATCACATCGGCGGCATCATCAGGGTCGACGTTGCTGATGAACTTGGCTGCAAGCTGCTTTTCGTCCTGGCTTCCTTTCAAAGCAAGGTAGAGGGCCCTTGGGCCAAGGTCGCTCCCCCCGATTCCAATCTGGACAACGGTGGAAAATGGCTTTCCCGTGGAACCGGTGATTTCCCCCTTACGGACTTTTGAGGAGAACTCTTTGATTTTCTCGAGCTGCCCCTGGTAGAACTTGCCTTTGTCTTCATTATCTGCAAAGACAGGATTCAGTATCTGGCCACGGGTAAGTTGGTGAAGCACCAGACGGTTTTCCCCGGTATTCATTGTTTCCCCGTTCAGCAGGGCTATGTATTTTTCAATTAACTGCTGTTCATTGCTGAGTTCTTGTAAAGTCTGGATGGTTGCCTCGGTAACCGGCATAGCTGCATAGTTATAGGTAAGGCCACCGCCTTCAAGAATGGAAAAGGCTTGGATACGTTCTTTCGTAAGCATGTCTTTCACTGAACAGGGTTCCTGGTTCCTGAGTTTGGCGAACGATGTACAAGAATCGAGATTTTTGAATTCCATTATTTTTTCTCCTCATGACGAAAACGCCCCTCCATTGTATTGGGAGGGGCGTGTATGTGCAAGGCTGCTTTATTCTTCTATTTCAGGTATGCGGGTTTTGAAGCTGTCCTGAAGGTCTTCTTTGCTCATTCCTTCGCGAAGGATTACGAAAATCGTATCGTCGCCTGCAAGGGTTCCCAGTATTTCTGGCAAAGCAAGGACATCGAGGGCGATGCCCACGCTGTTTGCATGTCCGGGTCTGGTTTTGATGACACCGAAATTGCCTGAGAATTCAATAGAGAGGATACCTCTGCGGACGTCTTGTATATAGCTTTTCTCTGATTCGCTTATCAGATCATTTTCGGGAAGGGCGTAATAATATCCTGACCAGCCATCAGATATTTTTCCGACTTTCAGCATTTTTAGGTCTCTCGAAAGGGTGGCCTGCGTTACGTTGTATCCTTCTGTCTTGAGCATTTCAAGTAACGTGTCCTGATTGTCTATACGGTTGTTTTTTATCAATTCTTTTACAACGGCCAACCGGTTGTGTCTTTCCCTCATGGTGATAATTCTCCTGTCTTACTTTATATAAACGGAATATTTATGCGTTTTACACGAATAAAGATACAGTACAATTGTCTGCAATGCAAGATTGAACTGGCCTCTTTTTCTATCAACCCTTGACCGACACTGTATTGTGATGCATGCTAGCGCTATATTGATAAGGAGTGTCATATGGTAGCTGTATTTATTATCATCGCAATCATAGTAGTTCTCGCAATGTATTTTGTTGGGGTATACAATCGGTTGGTCAGACTCAGAAACCAGGGAGAAGAGGCCGCTTCAGCCATTGATGCACATCTGAAACAGAGATATGACCTTGTTCCCAATCTTGTTGAGACCGTAAAAGGGTATGCCAAACATGAGCAGGGAACCCTCACAGCAGTCATTGAAGCTCGGAACAAAGCGATGAGTGCAACCACCCTTGAAGAAAAAGATGCCTTGAACAAAGGCTTTAGCTCGACCTTGAAATCACTTTTTGCACTCAGCGAAGCCTATCCGGACCTGAAAGCAAATGCAGGGTTTTTGGATTTGCAGAAGCAATTGCAGAAAATTGAGGAACAGCTTCTCTCAGCCCGAAAGTACTACAACGCAATTATCAAACAATTCAATACTATTACCGAAGTTTTTCCCTCGTCTCTGGTTGCCTCAATGGCCCATTTTTCTAAAAAACAATACCTTGCAATCGAGGAAGAGGCAAAAGCGCGCGTTGAGGTGAAATTCTAATATGAAAAAATGGTTGATTTCCTTTCTTGTATTGTTTGTCTGTTCATTTGTCTGGGCATCCGACTACTACATAGAAACTTACAACATGGATATCGCCCTCTCGCCGAGTAACGTATATTCCATACGCGAGGATTTTCAGGTCAATTTTTCGATTCCCCGCCATGGGATATTCCGCGAGATTCCTATTCGGTTTGGTAAAAAAAGGGTTGAGCTCACCAATCTCAAAAGTTCTGATCCGATACAGCAGGATTCTGTGTCTGCCGACTATGTGACCTTTCGGCTGGGTTCCGCTGACAAGACGGTTGTGGGGTTGAAGAGCTATGCAATTTCCTATGACTATGATATCGGGGATGATGGATACAGTGACTATGATGAAATGTATTTCAACCTTGTAGGGACAGGTTGGCAATGTCCGATTGCCTCATTTTCCTATACCCTCCATTTTCCCAAGCCAATTGATCCCTCAATGGTATGGTTGACCGGTGGTGCCTATGGTTCAACGCAGCAAGTAGGAGACTATTCCATTTCCGCTGACCGAAAGACCATTACGGGAACAGCCCATAATCTTTCCCCGGGAGAAGCCTTGACCATACGCGTACAGATGCAACAGGGGTATTTTACCGGGATGAGAACCTATCGGGACTATACCGTGCCTGCTTCCCTCCTAGCGGTAATCTTCGGTCTTGCCCTCTGCATCCTTGCCCTGCTTATTTTTAAAAAATATGGTAAAGAGGATTTGTTTGTCCCTGTAGTTCGTTTTGATCCGCCTGAGGGGCTTTCTCCTCTTGAAGTAGGGTATCTTGCAGACGGAAGCGTCGACAACAAGGATTTGACTTCATTGATTTTCTATTGGGCTGACCAAGGGTGCCTGACTATTGAAGAGGAAACCAAGAAGAAGATGACTTTCACCAAAGTGAAGGAACCTGCCACTGAAAAAAAACATGAGCTGCTCTTGTTTGATGCCTTGTTCGACTGCGGTGATGGGTCTAGCGTAACGCTTAAGGAACTGGAAACCAATAAGTTTGCCTCTGCAATGCAACGCGCTAAAAGTGGTGTCCATTCCTACTTCAAGGGAGAGAGGAATCTAAAAAACAGCAAATCTGAATCCAAGCGTATTATCGTTGTACTTTTTGCAGCTTTGGTAGTAGTAGGGAATTCCATCGCGTCTACGGTTATGTATCTTGCAGAGGGAACCCTTACTTTGATGGCCTTTGGTGGGTTCATTGCCCTGGCAAGCGGTTTCATTACTTGGAACATGATGCGCAAATGGGAAATCCTCAGAAGAGGCCAGCAGATTTTCAAAGTGTTTTCCTTTGGGCTCTTTGCTCTGGTTACCTATGCCGTAATGGTTTTCCTGCAGGTTTACCTGATTGGAAACAGTTCCCTCTATGCTATCCTGATGGCAATTCCCTCTACGGTATTTCCTTTGTGCCTTTCTTTTCTTGCAATCGTAATTTCAAAGCGAAGCGACTATGCCAATAGTCTCCTTGAACAGACTGTTGGATACCGGGAGTTTATTGATAAGGTGGAAATTGATAAGCTCAAGATGATGATCGATGATGATCCCCAGCTTTTTTACCATGTACTGGGGTATGCGATTGTCCTTGGACTCGAAGACAAGTGGGCCAAGAAATTCAAGAGCCTTACCCTAGAGCCTCCCAATTGGTATCGTGGTACGAATCCCATGTATGATGCATTGTTTTATAGTGCCCTTGCCCATAGACTCCACTCAAACGTCATGGAACATACGATGTATGCCCAGGCAAAAGGAGGGGCTTCCAGTCCGGTCCGCTCGTCATTTGGGTCGAGCGGCTTCAGTGGAGGCGGGTTCGGAGGCGGAGGTGGCGGTGCATGGTAAAGCAGGAAGTTGATCGAAAGAAGATTGAAAAAGGGGTATACCGTCATTTCAAGGGCGGTCTCTATGAGGTTTTTGATACGGTTATAGATAGTGAGACGCTTTCTACGATGGTATTGTACCGTCCGGAGGGAAGCCAGTCTCTCTGGGTCAGGCCGTACGAAATGTTTGTATCTATGGTCGATCGCGACGGGGTGATCCAAAAGCGGTTTTCGTTCGTGAGGGACTTGGAAAAGGGTTCTCTCCCTGTTTAGCACAAATAAACGGAGCCATCGCTGGCTCCGCCCCATTACTGAATCATAATATATCCAAGTGAAAAAATGCGAAATTAATCGCGGTAGTTATTGCGTGCCGGACGTGGCTTTGCAATTGCCTCGTTGACACGAAGGTTGCGTCCACCCAGATCCTTGCCATCGAGCTGGGAAATTGCGGCATCGGCTGCAGAATCTTCTTCCATCTCTACAAATCCGAACCCCTTGGGGCGACGGGTTTCACGGTCGATGATGATACTGGCACTGAGCACGGTACCATACTGAGAAAACAGGTCCCGAAGTTCTTCCTCGGAAGTGTTGTAACTCATGTTACCAACGTAAATTTTCTTGGCCATAAAAAAGCATCCTTCACAGGTTTGTTCCCTGTATATACAATTATTGCTTCATTTGGCGCAGTCTTGAACTTTTACCTGTCTGCGGGAGCGATTCAGTAACGCACACGGCCATAGGGTAGGATAACGGACTAGCTGCAACTCAAAATCGAAAGCAGATTAACGTTAGCATGAGCAGTATTGCATGTCAATTGAGATAGGGGTTCGTTTAAATAAGGATTTGTTATTCGTGGTCTGTTCCCCTTGCATTTATTTCACCTTCTTTGCATGATACCCCCATGGATAACAATATTGCAGGTTTGGTCGTGTCGTTTATTTTCCTTGGTTCGATAATTGTTTTTGCTATTGCACTGGGGAAATTTGCCAAGGTTTCGAGCGAAACGGTTCGGAAGATAGTTCATGTTGGGGTTTCAAACTGGTGGTTTGTGGAAATGTTCTATTTTACCCAGCTCAAGTTTGCCTTGGTAGGACCGATTGTTTTTATCATTACCAATAGTCTCTTCACGTTTCTTGATTGGGGTAAGGCTATCGGTTTCGATGACCGGAAGCGTAATTACGGGTTGATTTATTTCCCTGTAACTCTCCTTCTTCTTGTCCTTTTACAGTACAACGGATTTCTTTCAAGCCTTGCCTGCCTAATCGGTGTTTTGGTGATGGGGTATGGTGATGGGTTTGCTGCACTGATTGGAAAAAAATGGGGTAAAAAGAAATTGCCGATTCCTTCGGGCGGTAAAACCTATGTAGGGACTCTTGCAATGTTCCTGATAAGTTTGACTATCAGCCTCGTGCTGATTCTTACGCTTTCCTCCCTTCCTTTGGCAACGGCTGTCGGGGTTTCTCTGTTAATAGGTGCTGTCGCTTCCTTGATCGAGGCTATTACCCCGTTGGGGATAGACAATCTGTCAGTCCCCCTGATCTGTGCTTTCATCGCGGGGGTTTTCGTATGAACTCCTTTGCAAACCTAGTTCCCCCGTCAGGTTCTTTTGCAAGCTTTCTCAACGGTTGGTTTTTTTCGCTTGGGGGTGCTTTCTGGATTCTTGCCTTGGTTATGGTTTGTATAGCCCTTGTTTCATATCTGACCAAGCAACTTACCATCGGTGGGGCCTTGTCCTCCCTCTTGGTTGGATTTGGGACTACTTGGGTCCTGGGGTTCGGGGCATTGTTCTCGCTCATGCTTTTCTTTATTGCCGCAGGAGTCCTTGGTGTCATTGGGAGGGGCCGAAAGGCCAAGGAAACTTCCAAGATACAGAAAAAGGGTGGGTGTCGTGATTCCATGCAAGTGTTTGCGAATGGAGGAATGGCCCTTTTGTGTGCTTTGCTGTATGCCCTCTCTCCTTCTATGATCACATTGGTAATGTTCGGTACAGCAATTGCAGAGGCTGCAAGCGATACGTTTGCCGGAGAAGTCGGGATCCTTTCCAAATCAAAGCCCGTATCGATTATCACGGGTAAGCCCATGGCTCCGGGGCTTTCAGGGGCCGTAAGTACCTTGGGAAGCGTAGCCGGTCTGCTTGGTTCTTTCCTGGTCGCCCTTTGTTGGCTCGGAAATTTCCTTCCCCTTTCCGGAAAAAATATTGCCTATGCCTCTGTCATTACCCTTGGAGGGTTTGCAGGTTGTCTGTTTGATAGTATCCTGGGTGCAACGGTACAGGCCCATTATTTCGACGAAAAGTCGGATCTGCTTACTGAGCATCGGTATTTGCATGGGAAGCAACTTCCCTTGGCAAGGGGGATTCATTGGGTAGACAACGATATGGTCAATCTAATAAGTAATATTTTCGGGGCGATTCTTAGTGGAGCTCTTGCACTAGTAATAGGATAATTGGTTTTTTCACTTGCTTCTCAGCGTTTTTATTTGTATGTTACATGTCGGTGGGCGTGACGCTACGCTTTCCCATTCGTTTATTACGAACTAAATATTCTTAAGAGAGGATATATGTATGGCAAAACAATTGCAGTTCAATGAAGAAGCACGCAAGTCATTGGTGACTGGTGTCGAGAAAATTTCCCGTGCAGTGATGGTTACGCTTGGCCCAAAAGGCCGGTTGGTTGTCCTTGACAAGAAATTTGGCGCTCCTACTGTCACAAAGGACGGAGTATCTGTCGCCCGTGAGATCGAGTTGGAAGACCCGTTTGAAAACATGGGTGCCCAGCTGCTTAAAGAGGTAGCAACCAAGACAAATGATGTGGCCGGTGATGGAACAACCACCGCTACCGTTCTTGCCTGGTCAATTACCAAGGAAGGAATGAAGAGTGTCGCTGCCGGAGTCAACCCGATGGGTATCCGCCGCGGTATCGACAAGGCTGTTGCCGATACGATTACTGAAATCAAGAAACAGGCAAAGATGATCAAGGACAAGGAAGAAATTTCCCAGGTTGCTAGCATCAGTGCCAACAATGACCGGACCATCGGTGATGAAATTGCCAATGCGATGGAGAAAGTCGGCCTCGACGGTGTCATTACCGTAGAAGAGTCCAAGACTATCGAAACTACCACCGACTTCGTGGAAGGTATGCAGTTTGACCGTGGCTATCTGTCCTCCTATTTCTGTAACAACCACGATACCATGACCTCTGTCATGGAAGACCCGTTTATCCTTATTTATGACAAGAAAATTTCCAACATGAAAGAACTTCTTCCTGTGCTGGAAAAAGTTGCACAGACCAGTAAACCCCTGTTGATCATCGCAGAAGATGTCGATGGAGAGGCCCTTGCCACTCTGGTTGTCAACAGTGTCCGCGGAATCCTGAATGTCGTAGCCGTCAAGGCTCCTGGATTCGGCGATCGCCGCAAGGCAATGCTCGAGGATATCGCAGTATTGACCGGTGGACAGGTTATCAGCGAAGAACTTGGCCTTAAACTTGAGAATGCAGATATTTCCCAGCTCGGGCGCGCAAAGAATATCAAGGTAGAGAAAGAAAACACCACCATTATCAATGGAAGTGGCAAACAGGCTGATATCAAAGACCGGATTGCCATGATCAAAGCCCAGATTGGTGACACTACCAGTGATTATGATCGCGAGAAGCTTCAGGAACGTTTGGCTAAGCTTGCAGGTGGCGTTGCCGTATTGAACGTCGGTGCAGCTACCGAGGTAGAGCTCAAAGAGAAGAAACACAGGGTTGAAGATGCCCTAAGTGCTACTCGTGCAGCTATCGAAGAGGGTGTAATCCCCGGCGGTGGCGTAGCTCTTGTCCAGGCTGCAAGGGTTCTTGAGAATGCTGATCTCTCCAAGCTTACCGAGGAAGAACGGGTCGGCTACAAGATCGTAAGGCGTGCACTCGAGGAACCGATTCGCCAGATTGCAGAGAATGCAGGTCTTGACGGTTCTATCATTGCAGACAAGTGCAAGAACGAGAAAGCCGGAATCGGATACGATGCCGAGAACATGAGATGGGTCAATATGTCCGAAAGCGGCATCATCGATCCTGTGAAGGTAACTCGCAGTGCATTGCAGAATGCAGCTTCGATTGCTGCATTGATTCTTACCACCGAATGTGCCATCACTGATATCCCAGCACCGGCAGGTCCTGCTATGCCAGCTGGCGGAGAGGGAATGGGCGGAATGATGTAAGGGGAAAAACCTCTGGGAGAGGCCGCGAAGAAGCGATTCTTTGCGGCCTTATTCATGTTTATCCCTAGTCTGAATACTGCTAATGGTAAAACTTGACTACCATAGCTTGAACGTGCTACTTTTATCGGTACTTGGAAAATTGGATGCGAATAGCGTATTCCATCTCTTTCAGGCATCCGATTTCTATCTAAAAGCGAGGATTCAACCATGCTGTCATTACTTAGTGCTTTGGCGACTCCAGAAAGTTCAGGGGCTGCATCTGGCTCCACCGGTTCGATGATGACGACGTTCGTTACGTTTGGCCTTATCATCGTTATCTTTTATTTCTTAATTATCAGGCCACAAAAGAAACGGGACAAAGAAACCAAGGACATGCTTTCATCTATCAAGAAGGGAGACAAAGTGGTATCCATTGGTGGAATTCATGGCACGGTTATGGCTGTTAAGGAAACTACCGTCGTTGTGAAGGTTGATGACAATACCCGTATGGAATTCTCCAAGAGTGCAATCAGCAACATCGTTGACCGAAAGGCTGAACCTGCTTCTGCTTCCAAGAAAAAGGGGAAGAAAGAGTCCAAGGCCGACGAGAAAGTAGAGAAAGTGAGTGCTCCTGAGAAGGATGCTGCCACCGATGCGACCGTTATTGAGACAGCCCCTGAGACTGACAAATAATATAAAACTATAGAGACATTCTGGAGAGTATCATGAAAAAACGGAGTCGTCTGGTGATTGTTCTTTTGGTTGTTCTGATGTGTGGGTACTTTTTGTATCCTACATTCAAGTGGTACACCGCTGTACCTAAGGCTACCAAAGAATTGGCAACAGGCTCGAACGTGCAGATCAAGGAATATTCACGCGGACAAGCTTCGCGGGACCTTCGTGCACTTAAGGAATTGGTGGCGAAGGATTCCCAAGCAGCCCTTCCTGACGAGTATGGGTATCTGAAGGACGTGGCCAAGGCCAACTATAAAGCAATGAAACAGCCAGTTCCCAAGACTTGGACAGTAGAAGCTCTCTTTGGTGGTTTCTACAATGAACAGGGGTTGTTTGATTCCTGCGAAGACCATTATCGTACGGAACTGCTTGCCTACAAAAAACTAAGTAACAAAGCACTTCAACTTGGCTTGGACCTCCGTGGAGGTATGAGCATACTGCTTGAAGCTGACAAGGCTTCCTACGAGGAAAAGAAGGGTTCTTCTGTTTCCGCCGGTGAAGTTACTGCTGCTGTTAATCAGGATATCGAAATCCTGGAAAAAAGAATTGACCAGTTTGGCGTAAGTGAACCGGTTATTCGTTTACAGGGTACCGATCAGATTTTGGTTGAGATTCCAGGAGCTGCAGACCCTGAACGAGTGAACTCGTTCCTTAGGGGAAAAGGGTCCTTGGTTTTCAAAATGGTTGATCCTGACCTTACAAGCCAGTTGACTGAGTACTATAAGGCAAATCCTTCAGAGGTTTATACCGATGCAGGTGTGCTGAAACAGCCAGATTTCCTCCCTGCAGGAAAGATTGCAACCGGTTATTACGTGAGTGATAACTATGGGATTGACGAGCTGAAAAGCTTTGTAGTAGTCAATGAGGAAGTTGGTCTTGACGGTAGCCATTTGCAGAGTGCCACGACAAGTACTGATGGAATTACCGGTAAACCTGTTGTAAATTTCCAGCTTGATGATGTTGGCGGAGATGTTTTCTATAAACTTACTTCAACCCATGTCAATGAGACTTTGGCTGTCGTAATGGATGGAAAAGTCAAGGCAATGGCAAATATCAACGAAGGAATCCGTAGTTCGGTTCAGATTTCTGGATTTACCTCAGCTGAAGCCAGTGACCTTGCCATCGTGCTTCGTACTGCAGCCCTGCCTATCGAGTTGATTGTTTCCAGCCAGCAGGCTGTCGGCGCTACCCTAGGTGAAGATGCCGTTGCAGTTGGTTTGAAAGCCATTGCCATTGGATTGGTGCTTGTTGTAATCCTGATGTTTGCCTTCTACAGTATAAGTGGATTGGTTGCCGACCTTGCTTTGATATTCAACCTGTTCATCATGATGGCTATCCTTTCTGCTTTCAATTTTACCTTGACGCTCACCAGTGTTGCCGGTCTTATCCTGACTTTGGGTATGGCAGTCGATACAAACGTTATTATCTTTGAAAGAATGAAAGAAGAACGTCGTCTGAAGAAGACCGCTCAGGCCTCCGTTAAAGCAGGTTTTGACAAGGCGTTCTGGACCATTATGGATGCAAATATCACAACGATCATTGCAGCACTGGTTCTTTCCCAGCTTGGAAGCAGTACGGTCAAGGGTTTTGCAAACACCTTGGCAATCGGTATCATAAGCTCCTTGTTCACTGCCTTGTTTGTATCTCACTTGATTTTTGATGCAGCAGTTACAGACCGTGAAGGGAAAAAGTTGCATATCAGCTGGAGGAAAAACTAAATGCTCAAGAAAGATATTCCTGTTATCAAATTCCGCTGGTATACCAGCGCTTTGGCAGTAATCCTTTTGATTTCTGGCATTGTTGCCCTTATTGTCAACGGCGGGTTTAACCTCGGCGTAGATTTTGAGAGCGGCTTAAGCCAGCGGATTCAATTTGCTCCTACTGGTTTGACTGTCTCCTATTCCGGTGGCGATGATGCAACCCTCTCCATTTCAGGTTCTTCCCTTTTGCTGGAAGTCCGTGGTGCTGATGGTGTTTCCACTACTGTTCTTGATTCGGTTGGCTATCCAACTGCTGCAGACCTTGCAAAGGGCCTGTCCAGCGTAGCCAAGATATCGACAACGGTTGTGGATGGTTCCTTGAAGACTGAAAATCTGCTTTCAGGTTATGGGTTCCCTGCAACCCTTACCGCAGAGCCGACTCTCTTGAACTTCCAGGCAACCGGTGACAAAACCATAGAGACTATCCGTGAGGCCCTCTCTTCCCTCGGGAACGTTAAGGTCCAGACCGTTGGGGCTAGCGAGAACCAGACTTTCCAGGTCAGGCTCGGGATCAAAGACGGTGACACACAGTCCTCCATGGAGAGTGCAGTCAAGGCTGCCCTTGATTCCTATTTCGGTAAGGGAAGTGCTGTTATCCTCCAGAGTGATTACATCGGTGCAAAATTCAGTGCTACTTTGGTTTCAAGCTCCATTCTCGCAATTATCGTTGCGATGGGTTTGATTCTGGTGTATGTCTGGATTCGATTCCGTTTTGCTTTCGCCGTTTCTTCGTTGATTGCCCTTATGCACGACATTTTGATGATGCTGGGTGTTATAGCTATTTTCCGGTTTGAGTTCTCAGGTACCACCATTGCGGCACTTTTGACAATCATCGGTTATTCGTTGAACAACACCATAGTCATTTTTGACCGTGTCCGTGAAAACATCAGCCTGAATAAAGGGGCAACACTTGCCTCCCAGATTGATAAGAGCGTAACGCAGTCAATGACAAGAACGATGATGAGTGGTATTACAACCTTGATTGCAATTATGCCTCTGGCGATTTTCGCTTCTGGTGACATCAAGATGTTCGCTATCAATATGGGCTTCGGAATTATTTTCGGTACCTATTCATCTAACTTCCTTGCACCTTCCTTCCTGTACTGGATCAGTAAGGCGCAGAAAAAAGATAATGCGGTTGAAAAGGCGCCTAAAAAGGTCTGATCCCCTGTATTTTGCTAATTGCGCCGCCGTAGGGATTCCTTGCGGCGGCGTTTTGCATTGGAGGCACAATGGAACTTATCCTTTCCGATACCATGGGCTATTGTGGAGGGGTCTCCCGGGCAATCGATTTGGTTGAACAAGCAATCAAGACGGCAAGGGAGAGCGGAAAACCTGTCTATTCAGTTGGGAATGTAATTCACAATACCCAGGTTTGCGATTCATTCTCCCGTGAAGGTCTCATAGCTATCGAATCTCCAGAAGGTCATGATCCGGGGTATGTGGTTCTCAGGGCCCATGGGGTTCCTGACCGGCTCCATCGGGTTTTCCTTGAGGCCGGGTTTACTGTAATCGATGCAACTTGTCCTGTCGTTAAGAGAAACTTGTCCCTCCTTGCCGAATATTGTGCGGAGTATTCAATCATTGTCATAGGGAAAGAAGGTCACCCGGAAACAATTGCGCTCCAGGGCGTTGAAAGGGATGGCAAGGTGTGCCCTACTATACTGATTAGTGAAAGCAGTCAGGTTTTACAGCTTCCCAAAGGCAAAAAATTTGCGGTATTTGTCCAGACCACGTTTGAAAGAACCGTTTGGGATGAAATACGGGTTGCTTTGCATATGATGGAAAAAGAGGGAAGGTCGTTTGTTTTCGCCAATAATGTATGTCCTAGTTCCCGTAATAGGCGCAACGCAGCCTTGCGGTTATGTTCACAGTGTGATGCTATTATAGTAATTGGTGGGAAAAATAGTGCAAACACTACTGCGTTGTATCAATTGATCAAGCAACAAGGCAAGAAAGTGTGGCATATTGAAACAGAGCAAGAGGTAACGGAGGAAATGCGCTCATACTCGCCTTTGGGACTTACCGCCGGGGCTTCTACACCTCCGTCGACCATCGAAACCGTAAGAATGAAATTAATGGAGGAAAAATAAACTATGGAAGATTTAAAACGGGGTATTCCGATACCTACAATCAAAAGATTTCCTTCATATCTGAGGTTGCTCAGGCAATACCTGGAAGAAGGTAAGGAAATGGTCTCTGCAACTACCTTAGCCGAGGAACTTGGATTGAAGCCAATACAGGTGAGAAAAGATATTTCTTGCACGGGGATTGAAGGGAAACCTAAAGTAGGGTTCATCATCTCCTATCTTATCGAAGCTATCGTGCATACCCTGGGTTGGGATAATGCAACCGATGCAGTGCTCATCGGTGCCGGCCATCTTGGTTCAGCTTTAGCAAGATATGAAGGTTTCGAGAGCTATGGATTGAAAATTGTTGCTGCATTTGATATCGACAAGGATAAGTGTGGGACAAAACTTGGGGAGGTCCCGGTGTTCCCCCTCGAAAGTCTGAAGGGCTATATCAAGGAAAACCATGTGAATATCGGGGTTGTGGCGGTTCCGGCAATCCAGGCACAGGGCATTGCAGAGCTTCTGGTAGAATGTGGTATTGTAGCGATTTGGAACTTTGCCCCGAAGGATTTGAAGCTCCCGGAGAATGTTGTTGTCCAGAGGACAGATCTTGCTACGAGTTTTGCTGTCTTGTCTGCGAAAGTCAAACGAAAGATAGCAAATGATGAGCTGTCTGGCGAAGTTGATGAATGGTAGATGATGGGAAGCGGTAATAGTGGTATTCTGTGCAGATGTAAAATAATGTGTAATCAGTAATATTAAAACTATAAAAAACAGGGTTAAGATTCATATAATCATGTAAAAAGTATAATTAATTTTAAAAAAAGATTGATTGTTGACTCTTTAGCGGGAAATTGTTAACATCTTTTTATAAAAAATGGGGTTTGTAATGGAAAAGGTAAAGGTTGAATTGTGCATGGGTAGTTCTTGTTTTGCCCGGGGAAATTCGCAGGCGCTTGCTAATCTGGAAAGTTATATTTCCGAGAATCATCTGGAAGACCGCGTAGAATTGATCGGGCATCTTTGCCTTGGAGCCTGTTCAAGTGGTCCTAACATGAAAATAGATGATATCTCTTTTTCTGGTGTCCGCAGTGAATGTGTTGTAGACTTGCTCATCGATGCCCTCAATCGAAAAGATAACTCCTAAGGGCGGAGGCCACAATGATTCATCCGATTTACACTGAACTGACAGAATGCCGGGATTGCTATAAATGTGTTCGCTCTTGTCCTGTAAAAGCCATTCAGGTAAAGGATGGGTCGGCTGTCGTAGTAAAAGACCGGTGTATTTATTGTGGCCATTGTGTCGATACCTGTCCTTCCCATGCAAAGAAAATCAGAAATGATATTGCACGGGTACAACTCTTTTTGAAAAGCGGGAGAAAGGTATACTGCAGCCTTGCCCCATCGGTGTCCTCCGAGTTTCCCCAGTCGGTAGACGCTTTGCTCGTTGCCCTGAAGCGATTGGGGTTCACTGGAATCAGTGAAACTGCCATAGGGGCTACCCTTGTCAGTGCCGGTATCGAAAGATATGCAGAGGAACATGGTGGGGAATGCCCTTGGATTTCTACAGCCTGCCCCACTGTCGTGCAGTTAGTGAAAAAATATTATCCACAACTGGTTCCCAATCTAAGCAAAATGCCTTCCCCCTTGCAGTGCCATAGCGCCTACCTAAGGTCTCTTTATGGGGAGGATATCGGTATTGTGTTTATCGGCCCCTGTATTGCAAAGAAAGTGGAAGCTGACGATACCCCAGGATACCCCGATTTTGCCCTTACTTTCGGGGAATTGAGGACTTGGCTTGAGAGGGAGAACCTTGATCTCGATACCATAGAGAATGAGTTGGATGCCCACCAAGTGGAAATTCCGCCGTTTGTGCCCTGTTCTGCAGGCAAGTCGACACTCTACCCGGTTGAGGGTGGAATGATTGCTTCCATGAAATGGGGTAGCGATCCTTTTCAAACCAAGGCAGTGGCTATCAGTGGTTCTGAACAGGTTCTTGGAACCTTGAGGGAATTACAGCCACTGGGCTCTGGCCAGAATGCAGATTTTTTGGAGCTGCTTTTTTGTGAGGGGGGTTGTATCAACGGTCCTGGGAGTATCCCCGGCAAATCTTCGGCATTTAAGAAAGGGTATGCAAGCAGATTTACAAGAAGGCGTATAGAAAAACCAATAGAGACCTTCCAGGCTCCTCCTTCTTTTGTGGAGAGACTACTCAAGGAAGGGTATAGGATTATCAGGGAACCCGAAGTCGGTATATCCGCTCTGCCAGGAGTGTTTTCAGCAAAACACAAGGAAGACGAAATCCAGAAGGCTCTCAAAGCCTTGGGGAAAACAGATAGGAGTGACGAACTCGATTGTGGTGGGTGTGGCTATAATAGTTGCCGGGAAATGGCGATTGCCTATCTTGACGGCATGGCGGAACCCGAAATGTGTGTAACCAAAATGCGTAAAGAAGCCCAGAGCAAAATTGATGTTCTTCTAAGGACTATACCCATTGGTGTCGTAATAGCCGATGACCAGCTTCGTATCGTAGACTGCAACAGCGGTTTTCTCAATCTTTTCGGGGATGTAGATTATCCTGTTGAAAAAGAAATCCTGGACCTTATCAGTGGGTTGCCCCTTGAGCGGTTTGTCCCTTTCATTGATAAGTTCCAAGAACAGTTTTCGAATGCGAAAACCGAGCAATACCGATTACATTACAAGGACAAATTTCTTCGGGTTACCTTTTTCTCCGTTGAGAAACAGAGGTTGGTAGGGGCTTTATTTGAAGATATCACCACGCCTACGGTCCGAAGGGAGACTGTCGTCAAAAAGGCTGAGGATGTTATCCAGAAGAGTCTGGAGACGGTCCAGCAGATTGCCTCTCTGCTGGGAGAGAACGCCGCCGATACGGAAATAATGCTCAATAGCCTCATTGATGCATTCAAAGTACCGGGTAACGGGGAGATTGATGGATTTACCCGCGATGACCAACAGGATTTTTCATGAATGATATTTTCATCGATGTAGACTATGCACAGATGTACAAGCATGGTCAGCAAATTGGAGGAGACGTATTTCTCTTGTCCCGTAATCCTGAGAGCGATCAGATTGTCTGTACGCTCAGTGATGGGTTGGGAAGTGGCGTAAAAGCCAATGTATTGGCCAGCCTGACAGCACATATGGCACATAAATTGAGCTTCAGTCCAATGGATCTTACACACTCTGCGAAGATTATCATGAATACTCTTCCGGTCTGCAAGGAAAGGAAGATAAGCTACTCGACCTTTACCATTGCCGATATCCGTCACCTTTCCCTTGACGATATTCGAGTGAACCTTGTTGAATATGACAACCCGCTTTCCCTGCATTTCAAGGGGAGTGAGTGTCTTTCCTGGAACCGTGAGAAGATTGACCTGATGCGTGAGGGAGCCTTCAAGAAAGAAGAGCTGATCTGTTCCCATTTTAAACTTGAGGTCGGCGACCGTCTCATTATGTTCAGCGATGGGGTGACCCAGGCGGGTCTGGGCAAGGCATTGCCTTTGGGGTGGCGACTGGATGGAGTGAAGAAATATGCTGCACAGGTAATAGAGAAGAATCCGGGGATTTCGTCCCATGATCTTTCTCTTGCCATCGTCCAGAAAGCAAATACCTTGGATGGATTATCTTCCAAGGATGATATTACTTGTGTGGCTGTGTATGTCAGGGCTCCGAGGAGAACAGTCGTAGTGACTGGACCTCCGTTTACCAAAGACAAGGATGCCTTGCTTGGTGAAAAACTAAAGCAATTCGAAGGCAAGAAAATTGTTAGTGGCGGCACTACTGCCTTGATCGTTTCCCGGCTGTTTGACAAAAAGCTTAAAGTTGACATGCATTGTTGGTCACCGGATGTCCCCCCTTCCTCCACCATGGAGGGTGTCGACTTGGTAACAGAGGGGATGCTTACCCTTAGCAAGGTAGCAAATGTTTTGGAGGCAAAGACTCCGACGAATAAGCTCCCCTGCGATGCCGTAAAGAAATTTGTTGAGATTTTGCAGGATAGTGACCAAGTGCATTTCATTGTAGGAACTAAAATCAACGAGGCTCACCAGGACCCCAACATTCCTGTGGAAATCGGGATCAGGCGGACCATTATCGGTAGGCTGCGGAAAGCCCTCGAAGATAATTATTTAAAAGAAACCTCGCAAGAATACTTGTAGGGGAAATGTAGAGAGGAGTTTTGTATGGGCAAGAAAGAGAAAGTGATGGTGAGAATTTGTGTGGGTACGGCCTGTTTTGTGCAGGGCGGCGCCGATTTGCTGCTCTATAATGACTTTTTGGATCCGGTTGTTCTTGCAAACTGTGATATTGAGGGGGTTTCCTGCCTCAATATGTGTAAGCAGGTTGCTACAGACTCCCCCCAGAATGCAAAACCCCCATTCGTCAAGATCAATGACAAAGTCTATGGCGATGTTTCCCAGGAGCGGTTCTGCAAATTATTAGCGGAGGCGGTTAATGCTTGAACTGAATAATCAGTACACATTGATTAAGCGCAGGATACAAACAGAAGTTCTCAAGCAATTCTTCGATGATACATTGGAAAGGGATGCTGATAAAATTCCTTTTGTCATCATTCCGAAGGAACGTATTCCGAATCGTTGCTGCATCTATAAAGAAAGGGCTATGATCCGGTACCGGATCATGGCACTTTTGGGTATAAATATCGAACAGTACGATGATGAAATGAAGCCCTTGAGTGAATATGTGAAAGAGGTTCTCGCCAAGGATACGCCTCCGTTGCCTATTTTAACGACAATAAGCACGGCATGTTCCTCCTGCCCTCCTGATAGATATCTTATCAGCGATGCCTGCAGGGGCTGTTTTGCGCGGCCGTGCCTTGCCAACTGTCCGAAAGACTGTATTACGTTCATCAATGGACAGGCCCATATCCAGGAAGACCGCTGTATTCGTTGTGGTAAATGCAAAGAGGTGTGTCCCTTCCATGCCGTAGTCCATATTCCCGTTCCCTGTGAGGAGGCTTGCCCCGTCAATGCGATAAAGAAAAACGAGGCAGGGTATGTGGAGATTGACTATGCACATTGCATCAGTTGCGGACGCTGTGCTATGAGTTGCCCCTTCGGTGCAATAGTCGAACGCTCGGGTCTTATTCCTGTGGTCAAGATGATTAAGGCCGGTGTGGATGTGACTGCCATGATTGCACCCTCCATTGAAGGTCAATTTCCCGGGACCTTGGGCCAGATCAAGCAGGCTTTGCTTGTATCCGGGTTTACGCGGGTTATTGAAGTTTCCCAGGGTGCCGAGGTTACGAGCAACCATGAAGCCGAGGAATTGACACGGAAAAAAGAAAACGGTGAAGGGTATATGACTACCAGTTGTTGTCCTGCCTACATGGAGATGGTTGACAAGCAGTTGCCTTTCCTTGCAGGGAAACGTTCTAGCGCCAGGACGCCGATGGGGTATTCAGCCGAAATATGTAAACGGGATTTTCCTGAGACAAAGACTATTTTTATTGGTCCTTGCCTTGCCAAGAAGGTTGAAGGGGCTATGTCAACTGATGTGGATGGGGTTATCACATTCAGTGAGCTTGCTTCCCTGTTCATGGCCAAAGGGGTAGATGTCCGGGAGATGGAATCTGCAGACCTTGGCGATACAGCATCCTTTGAAGACTGCAGGGGGTTTGCCCTGACTACAGGGGTAGCCAGCTGTGTTGTCAGTCGCCTCAAAGAGGGCCTTGATGTGCAGACCATGCCTATTAATGGGGTCGATAAACGGATGTTCCGCATGATGAAAGTCTGGGAAAAACGTCCGCCAGAGGTGGATCTGATTGAGGTGATGTGTTGTGAAGGCGGGTGTATCAACGGTCCGGGAACTATTGTCAAACCTTCGGTTGCCTTGAGACTTCGCGGGGGAAACAATGCAGCGACTCCGGTCAAATCCATGCGTGACCCACTGAAAATGATGGAAAAGAAATGAAAAGGGAAATGATGATGCAAGATGGTGCATTGCTTCTTTCTCAGGTCTCTTCCCTGACTGGGAGCTGGGAGGGCAGTATCGAGAGAAGGTACTGCCATCTTAGCAATGTTTCGGCACTGCTAAAAGACTATTTTCCAAATACCAATTGGACAGGTTTCTATATCCGCGAAAAGGATAGCGACCATTTGGTCCTGGGTCCGTTCCAGGGGAAAGTTGCTTGTACCGATATAGACTTCAAGCGGGGAGTGTGTGGCAAAGCCGCTAGTACTGGACAAAGTCAACTGGTAGCTGATGTGCATTGCTTTGAGGGGCATATTGCCTGCGATGGGGCTTCGCGCAGTGAATTGGTTGTTCCTATCTTTGCCTCTGATGGTCAGGTTGTTGCTGTGATTGACCTGGATAGTCCTTCTGTTGGCCGGTTTTCCAAGGAAGACCAGCTTGTCGTGGAGCGCATAGCAAGTTTGCTTTCCAAAAGACTTTGGGCTTGACTAAATTACGTAATGTGCGCATTCTTATGCATAAGGCGTTGAGAAAGACGAGTAAACGGAAGCGAGGCAACAGAGAGGATTCCCTTGGTTGAGAGGAATCTGGCAGGCGCCCTTTGAAAACCCCTTTTGAGCCGCATATCGAACGGGCAACCCAGTAGGTTATGCCGCATACCTGGCGATATAGGTACATGAAGCGTCTTCTCCGGCGAATAAGAGTCGGAAAGGAAGCAAGGTGGAACCGCGGAAACATGAGAACCTTCATGCTTTCGTCCTTGCCGTACTACGGAACATGCCGTAGCGGAGGGCGATGGCATGAAGGTTTTTTTATGCGACTGAGATCCACTGGTAAAAATGTGGAAAGGAGATAGAAATGGCTAAACAGGAAGCGGGAGATGAAAAACTCGCGAAGATTCGCCACTCAATGGCCCATGTAATGGCTGAGGCTGTGCTTGAGATGTTCCCATCTGCACAGATTGCCATCGGGCCTTCGATTGAGAATGGCTTCTACTATGATTTCGATTTGCCAAGGGCACTGGTTAGCGATGATCTGGAAGAGATTTCAACCAGAATGAAAAACATCATCAGCGAAGACAAAAAATTTGTCCGTACGGTTGTTAGCCGCGAAGAGGCCAAGGCAGTCTTTGCTGGGCAGACATACAAGCTCGAATTGATAGATGCAATTCCCGAGGGTGATGAGGTTTCCTTATATAACCAAGGTGGTTTTACCGACCTGTGCAGGGGCCCCCATGTTGAATCTACCAAGGAATTGCGTGGTGATTCCTTCAAACTTATGAGCATTGCCGGCGCCTATTGGAGGGGTAAGGAAACAAATCCTATGCTTACCCGCATCTATGGTACTGCCTGGGCCAATGCAAAAGATTTGCGTCTCTATCTTCAGCATCTTGAGGATGTCGAAAAGAGAGACCATCGTAAGCTTGGCAAGGAACTCGATTTGTTCAGCCTGCATGAAGAAGCGGGTCCCGGCCTTGTCTACTGGCATCCAATGGGGGCCAGGGTTCGTCTTGCCATCGAGGATTTCTGGCGCAAAGAGCACTATACCAATGGGTATGAGATGGTATATACCCCGCATGTCGGAAAATCCTGGCTCTGGGAAACCAGTGGCCACTTGGATTTCTACAAGGAAGGCATGTACCCCAAGATGGAGATGGACAAGAGTGATTATTATGTAAAACCCATGAACTGTCCGTTCCATATCATGATTTATAAGAATAGCAAGCGGTCCTATCGAGACCTTCCATTCCGTTGGGCTGAACTCGGAACCGTATATCGATATGAAAAGGCCGGGGCGATGCACGGATTGATGCGAGTCCGTGGTTTTACCCAGGATGATGCACATTTGTTTGTCACTCCCGAGCAGATGGACGAGGAAATCAAGGAAGTGTTGCGCTTCTCTTTGCATATGCTTCATTCCTTTGGATTCCAAGAGATTAAGGCATATCTGTCCACCCGGCCTGAAAAGGCAGTTGGGGATCCTTCCCGATGGGACGATGCAACCGAAGCCCTTCGTAAGGCTATTGTCGCCGAAGGCTTGAGCTATGAGGTGGACGAAGGCGGCGGAGCTTTCTACGGGCCAAAGATTGACTTGAAAATCAAAGACGCCATTGGTCGTGAATGGCAGCTTTCGACCGTACAGTTTGACTTTAATCTCCCGGAACGTTTCCATATGACCTTTGTAGACCGCGATGGTGTCGAAAAACAACCTTATATGATTCATAGGGCTCTCTTGGGGTCCATCGAGAGGTTCTTCGGGGTTCTCGTCGAGCATTACGCAGGGGCTTTCCCCCCATGGTTGGCTCCTGAGCAGATCAGGGTAATCCCTGTCGGGGAAACGTTCTTTGACTATGCTAAAAAGGTTGAGGCTCGTCTCCGTTCGGAGGGATTCCGGGTGAGCTGTGATCTGGGTGATGATAGGATGAATGCCAAGATTCGCTCAGCTCAGCAGATGAAGATTCCCTATATGATGATTATCGGTGAGCGGGAAGAGCAGAATGACCAGGTGTCTGTACGTTACCGTAACGGTAAGCAGGACAATGGTTTGGCTACAGAGGCTTTCATTGCCGCAGTGAAAGCGAAAGTTGCCAGCAGGGAACAGTTGTAAGTCAGGGTTTTTGCCTACGCTTGCAGATATTGAACTGTGACAGGTAAAAGCCGGGAGTTTTCCGGCTTTTGCCTTTTTGGAGGTTTCCATGACAAAAAAACAAGCTATTGAAAAGCTTGAGGAGATGGACCGTCATTTGGTGATGCTTGAACATATTGAGTCTGTACTTTCCTGGGACCAGGAAATCGCCGCTTCAAAGAAAGGCCTTGACGAACGGGCGAGGCAGATGGGCTGGCTTTCCTCTGAATTCCATGAACTTGCCTGCGGCAATGAGATGGGTGACATCTTATCCCAACTTGGTGCTGATGCCGATCATCTGGAAGGGGATGGGCAAGATGACTTTGAGAAAGCCTTGATACGGATCAGGTTCCGATTTTATGAGAAAGAACGGAATCTTCCGGTCTCTTTGGTCCGGAAACTCAGCGAGGCTACGTCCGTAGCCCATGAAAGCTGGGTTGAAGCAAGGAAGCAGGATGATTGGAACCTGTTCAAGCCCGAGCTCCAGACCTTGGTCGATTTAACCAGGGAAAAGGCTGCCTGCTTTGCCAAGGAGGGTTCCTCGCAATATGATGTGTTGCTGGATGACTATGAACAGGGTATGAAGACTGCAACGGTCAAGGCTCTTTTTGACAGCGTGAAGCCTTCTTTGGTTTCGCTGGTGAAAAAGCAAGCCGATCTCAATGTAGATAATTCATTCCTGTTTAAAGAGTATCCGATTGACAAGCAGGAAGGCTTTGCCTTCCAAGTGCTCTCTGATATGGGTTTTGATTT
This sequence comes from Sphaerochaeta pleomorpha str. Grapes, assembly GCF_000236685.1. Lineage (NCBI taxonomy): Bacteria > Pseudomonadati > Spirochaetota > Spirochaetia > Spirochaetales > Sphaerochaetaceae > Sphaerochaeta > Sphaerochaeta pleomorpha. The sequence continues at coordinate 2,300,932 of NC_016633.1, forward strand.
TACCAGGGGTAGCCGTGCTGTCTCTGTCCATCCGTTTACCTCGACACTGGGAAGCGATGATATTCGTATCACGACAAGGTATACCGACCCTAGTGTCATGGATTCTTTCTATTCTTCTGTGCACGAAGGCGGGCATGCCCTCTATGAAATGGGAGCGTCGAAGGGCAGGCAGAAAGGAACGAGCATAGCCAATGGGGCCTCGATGGGAATGCATGAATCGCAAAGCCGGCTCTGGGAGAATATGATTGGCAGGAGCGAGGCTTTCTGGGTTCATTATTTCCCTCTTTTCAAAAAGACCTTCCCCTCCCAGCTTGAAGGAATTGGATTTGAGCATTTTGTGAAGGCAATCAACAGGGTTGCCCCCGGATATATCCGGACAAATGCTGACGAAGTAAGCTATAGCTTGCATGTCATATTGCGGTTTGAGCTGGAACAGGCAATGTTGGATGGGTCACTTTCCTTGGACGATGTCCCCCAAGCCTGGAACCGGAAATCGGAAGAATTGCTTGGGATAGTCCCCAAGACCTGTCGCGAAGGTGCTTTGCAAGATGTTCATTGGAGTGGCGCGGATTTTGGTTATTTCCCTACCTATGCACTGGGAAATCTATATGGTGCACAGATCTGGGAGAAGTTGAATTCTGATCTGGATAGTGATGTATTGCTTAGAAAAGGTAATTTGAAGGAAATCGGAGCCTACCTGAATGGAGAGATTTATAAGAAAGGCTCTCTCTATAGGCCTGTTGATTTGTTGCATGGGGTCACAGGAAAAAGGCTTGACGCGATTCTGTTCACCAAGTACCTTGATAACAAATTCAGCCGTTTGTTCGGCTAAAAAAGGAAGTCCATGAATATCCCGAATAAGCTTACCGTTTCTCGCCTGATTATGGCCCCCTTGTTTTTCCTTGCTTTTAGCCTTCCTCTGTGGTTCGGCCCAAGGTTTGGTACGTTGTCCTCTGTCCTTACTATTGTATTGCTTGCAATGACTGAACTGACCGATTTGCTGGATGGCATAATTGCTCGTAAATATCATCTTGTAACCGACCTGGGAAAAGTGATGGATCCTTTTGCCGATACGTTTTCCCGACTGACCTATTTTGTCTGCCTGATGATGGTAGGGATCATGCCAGCCTGGGCTTTCATAGTCATTATGTGGCGTGAGTTCTCGATTATCTTTGTCCGGATGTTGATGATGGGAAAAGGTAAGCCGGTCCCTGCTAATATCTGGGGCAAGAGCAAGGCTGTACTCTATGCGGTAAGTGGAGCGGCTGGAATACTGTACATTGCTTTCGATCGCTGGTTCTCTTCCCCCGATTGGCTTGGCCCCATCGGTGTTGTTCTTACCGTGTTGTTTTCCCTTGCAGCCCTTGCTTCCGTTGCATCATTCTTGACGTACATCAAAGCTATTTTGAGGGATGGAAGTCTCTCAACAATGACTAAATAGGATAAGGTATGGATAATTCGGTTTTTTCTCAGGGTTCCGCTACGCTGCGGGACCTTTCTTTTCTTTCTCCCAGTGAAGTAGGGCCTTTGGAATATGTGCTTACTGATGTAGACGATACGATTACCACCAATGGTAAATTGAGGCCAGAGGCTCTGCAGGCGCTATATGATCTTAGTGAAAATGGGTTCAAGGTAATCTGTGTGACTGGTGGGTCTGCAGGGTGGGGTGATACGTATCTCCGCCAATGGCCAATAGAAGCTGTGTTAAGCGAGAGCGGGGCAGTTTGTCTCTATCGTGAGCGGAAGGTTATCAAGCGATATGTACATCCTTCGATCGTTCAACAGGGGTATCAGGAACGTTGCAGGAAACTGATAGAAGCGGTGCTTGCAGAAGTTCCCGGGTCGAAACTCTCCAGTGACCAGTTTGCAAGGTTGTATGATATTGCCTTCGACCATGGCAGCGAGCCTCCGTATTTGGATAAAGACCAGATTGAGGCAGTGGTTGCTGTCTGTCGCAGGCATGGTGCTGCTACTGCGGTGAGTTCCATTCATGTAAATGCATGGTTTGGGCAGTATGATAAAAGAGAGGGGACGATTTCTTTTTTTAAGGATATCCTTGGTATCGATGCAGAAACTTTGAAAAAGGTCTGCTGTTATTGTGGTGATGCCCCCAATGATCAGGTTATGTTTTCATATATTCCCCTGTCTTTTGGGGTTGGGAATGTATTGGACCATAAAGCTGAAATTACCGAATTTCCTGTCTATGTGTCACATTATCATGGAGGTAAAGGGTTTAGTCAGATTGCAGCTGCCTTGATTGCTGCGAAAAATGAATAAATGTCAATTTCTTTACAAAGTTCACTTGACACTAGAGGGCCTATTTTGATATGTTATCGAAGCACGCTGAGCAACACAGTTTGTTCAGCAAGTAGATTTTTTACAGATATATGAGAGAAGAGAAGAGAAGATATACGCGAAGATGATTGCCGGTAACGGCTGTTGATCGAGCGTGAAAGCGAAAGCTTTCATGGAAGCATTAGGGCTTCCTAGTCAATTCGAAATGATGAACAGTAGATGAAAGAAGCTACGTTCGTTTGCGAGAAAAGACAGGGCAGACTATCGAAGTAATAGCTGCGGGGCTTCGGCCCCGTATTCCTATGACGGAGAGTTTGATCCTGGCTCAGAACGAACGCTGGCGGCGCGTTTTAAGCATGCAAGTCGAGCGGCAAGGGCCTTCGGGCCCCTAGAGCGGCGGACGGGTGAGTAACACGTGGACAATCTGCCCCCCGGTCCGGGATAGCCTTGGGAAACCTGGGATAATACCGGATACGAGCGGGGCCCCGCAGGGGGCCCCGGGGAAAGGCGCTTCGGCGCCGCCGGGGGATGAGTCCGCGGCCCATTAGCTAGACGGCGGGGTAAAGGCCCACCGTGGCGACGATGGGTAGCCGGCCTGAGAGGGTGATCGGCCACATTGGAACTGAGACACGGTCCAGACTCCTACGGGAGGCAGCAGCTAAGGATCTTCCGCAATGGGCGAAAGCCTGACGGAGCGACGCCGCGTGAACGATGAAGGCCGTGAGGTTGTAAAGTTCTTTTCGGGAGGGGGAATAACCGTGGCAGGTAATGGCCGCGGGATGACGTGAATCCCGGAATAAGCCCCGGCTAACTACGTGCCAGCAGCCGCGGTAACACGTAGGGGGCGAGCGTTGTTCGGAATCATTGGGCGTAAAGGGCGTGCAGGCGGCCCTGCCAGTCTGGCGTGAAAGGCCCCGGCTCAACCGGGGAGACGCGCTGGAAACTGCAGGGCTTGAATACAGGAGGGGATGCCGGAATTCCAGGTGTAGGGGTGAAATCTGTAGATATCTGGAAGAACACCAATGGCGAAGGCAGGCATCTGGCCATGTATTGACGCTGAGACGCGAAGGTGCGGGGAGCAAACAGGTTTAGATACCCTGGTAGTCCGCACAGTAAACGATGTACACCAGGTGGCGGGGGGTTGACCCTCGGTACCGAAGCTAACGCATTAAGTGTACCGCCTGGGGAGTATGCTCGCAAGGGTGAAACTCAAAGGAATTGACGGGGGCCCGCACAAGCGGTGGAGCATGTGGTTTAATTCGATGGTACGCGAGAAACCTTACCAGGGCTTGACATATACCGGAATATGCCTGAAAGGGCATAGCTGCTTGCAGCCGGTATACAGGTGCTGCATGGCTGTCGTCAGCTCGTGCTGTGAAGTGTTGGGTTAAGTCCCGCAACGAGCGCAACCCCTGCTGCCTGTTACCACCACGTAAAGGTGGGGACTCAGGCGGAACTGCCGGTGACAAACCGGAGGAAGGTGGGGACGACGTCAAGTCATCATGGCCCTTATGCCCTGGGCCACACACGTGCTACAATGGCCGGTACAGAGCGCAGCGAGGCCGCGAGGCGGAGCGAATCGCTTAAAGCCGGTCCCAGTACGGATTGGAGTCTGCAACTCGACTCCATGAAGTTGGAATCGCTAGTAATCGCGCATCAGCATGGCGCGGTGAATACGTTCCCGGGCCTTGTACACACCGCCCGTCACACCATCCGAGTCGGGGGTACCCGAAGTCGCCAGCCCAACCCGCAAGGGGGGGCGGTTCCGAAGGTACGCCTGGTGAGGGGGGTGAAGTCGTAACAAGGTAGCCGTACCGGAAGGTGCGGCTGGATCACCTCCTTTCTACAAAGAAAGGCAGGTCCGAGGCCCTCACAGCCGCGGACCGCAATCCAAGGCCGTTGGCCAGCAGGTGAGAGTCCTGCAAACAAATTCCCTAATGTTTCCTAATCTCTTCTCTTCTCTGATATTTCTGTCAATCGGGACTGTAGCTCAGGTGGTTAGAGCGCGTGCCTGATAAGCACGAGGTCATAAGTTCAAGTCTTATCAGTCCCAATTCAGTTGCAATGGCAACTGGTTTTTTTACAGTGTACAAGCTAGCAATAGTAAGTCGATATAAGCGTAGGGATTGGAAGAATGATATGGTCAAGTGAAATTAGGGTCCACGGAGGATGCCTAGGAGCTGCCAGGCGAGGAAGGACGCGATAAGCTGCGATAAGCCGCGGGGAGGGGCCAATACCCTTTGATCCGCGGATTTCCGAATGGGGTAACCCGAATGTCCTGATGACATTCGCATGCACATGAACAAAATAGTGTGCATGCGGTATACGCTGGGGAGTGAACCATCTAAGTACCAGCGGGAGTAGAAATCAAACGAGATTCCCCCAGTAGCGGCGAGCGAACGGGGAGGAGCCCAAACCGCGTGCCTTCGGGTGCGCGGGGTTGTAGGGGTGCGGCGGGGGCTTTGCCCCGTGCAGTAAGAAACCGGAAGCGTAGCGGAACGGTCCTGGGAAGGCCGGCCAGAGCGGGTGAAAGCCCCGTACGCGAAACGCCTCCGGCTGCATGGCCGCGCAACCTGAGTACGGCGGGACACGAGAAATCCTGCCGGAATCTGGGGGGACCACCCTCCAAGGCTAAATACTCGGCAGCTACCGATAGCGCATAGTACCGTGAGGGAAAGGTGAAAAGGACCCCGGGAGGGGAGTGAAAGAGAACCTGAAACCGTGGACCTACAAGCGGTCAAAGCCCGGAAGGGTGATGGCGTGCCTTTTGTAGAATGAGCCTGCGAGTTACCGTATGCGGCAAGGTTAAGGGATAGGAGTCCCGGAGCCGCAGGGAAACCGAGTCTGAACAGGGCGTTCAGTCGCGTGCGGTAGACCCGAAGCCAAGTGATCTAGCCATGGCCAGGCTGAAGCAGGAGTGAAATCCTGTGGAGGGCCGAACCTAAATCCGCTGAAAAGGGTTGGGATGAGCTGTGGCTCGGAGCGAAAGACTAAACAAACTTGGAAATAGCTGGTACTCTCCGAAATAGCTTTAGGGCTAGCGTTGCAGGGACTGTCGCGGAGGTAGAGCACTGGATAGGTGAGGGCCCGTCACTGGGTACCGAGCTTAACCAAACTCCGAATACCGCGATACAATATGCAGCAGTCAGACGGCGACTGATAAGGGCCGTCGTCAAGAGGGAAACAGCCCAGACCGCCGGCTAAGGTCCCAAAGGCGTGCCAAGTGGGAAAGGAAGTATGATTGCACAGACAGCCAGGAGGTTGGCTCAGAAGCAGCAACCCCTTCAAAGAGTGCGTAATAGCTCACTGGTCGAGTAGTCATGCGCCGATAATGTAACGGGGCTAAGCACGCCACCGAAGCCGCGGGACAGCACTAGATGCTGTCGGTAGGAGAGCATTCCGTGTACGGAAGAAGCGGGGGCGGAAGCCCCCGTGGACGGGACGGAAGTGAGAATGCAGGCATGAGTAACGAAAAGACGGGTGAGATCCCCGTCCGCCGAAAGCCTAAGGTTTCCAGGGTAAAGGTAATCTACCCAAGGGTTAGTCGGCCCCTAAGGCGAGGGCGAGAGCCGTAGTCGATGGGAAGCTGGTCAACATCCCAGCACCTCCCAGAGTTCCGATTGGGACGACGCATAGGGCGAAACGCAGCAGGGCGACGGTAGTCCCTGTCGAAGCGGCGAGCCGTCGAGGCACCCAGGCAAATCCGGGTGCCGAGGCGAGCCGTGAGCGAGGCCTGTCTAGGCAGGCCGAAGTGCGCGTAGTCGTCGTGCCGAGAAACAGTCCCTAAGGTTAGGCTCTGGGGGCCCGTACTATAAACCGACACAGGTGGGCGAGCTGAGAATGCGCAGGCGCACGGAAGAATTCGCGTTAAGGAACTCGGCAAAATGCATACGTAACTTCGGGATAAGTATGGCCCCCGTAAGGGGGTTGCAGTGAAACGGCCCATGCGACTGTTTACCAAAAACACAGGTCCATGCGAACCAGCAATGGGAAGTATATGGACTGACACCTGCCCGGTGCTGGAAGGTCAAGAGGAGTTGTCAGAGCGATCGAAGCAGCGAATCCAAGCCCCAGTAAACGGCGGCCGTAACTATAACGGTCCTAAGGTAGCGAAATTCCTTGTCGGGTAAGTTCCGACCCGCACGAATGGTGTAACGATATGGGCGCTGTCTCAACGCGAAATCCGGTGAAATTGAAGTCCAGGTGAAGATGCCTGGTACCCGTGGTTAGACGGAAAGACCCCGTGAACCTTTACTTCAACTTGGCATGGAGACTTGGACAGGGATGTGTAGGATAGGTGGGAGGCCGCGAGGCATGGCCGTCAGGCTGTGCGGAGCCGCTGGTGAAATACCACCCTTCCCTTTCCAATTTTCTAACCCGACCCGTAATCCGGGCCGGGGACAGTGCCAGGCGGGAAGTTTGACTGGGGCGGTCGCCTCCCAAAGAGTAACGGAGGCGCGCGACGGTCACCTTAGGATGGTTGGGAATCATCCGGCAAGTGTAAAGGCACAAGGTGGCTTGACTGCGAGGCAAACAAGCCGAGCAGGTACGAAAGTAGGTCTTAGTGATCTGGCGGTAGCGCGTGGAAGCGCCGTCACTTAACGGATAAAAGGTACTCCGGGGATAACAGGCTGATCTTGCCCAAGAGTTCATATCGACGGCAAGGTTTGGCACCTCGATGTCGGCTCATCGCATCCTGGGGCTGGAGCAGGTCCCAAGGGTTTGGCTGTTCGCCAATTAAAGCGGTACGCGAGCTGGGTTCAGAACGTCGTGAGACAGTTCGGTCCCTATCTGCCATGGGCGTTGGATGTCTGAGGGGTTCTGCTTTTAGTACGAGAGGACCGAAGTGGACGAACCTCTGGTGTACCAGTTGTCGTGCCAACGGCATCCGCTGGGTAGCCACGTTCGGAAGGGATAACCGCTGAAAGCATCTAAGCGGGAAGCCCTCCCCAAGATGAGACATCCCCCCCGCACTCGATGCGGGCTGAAGGAAACAGGGAGATGACCTGTTCGATAGGCCGGAGGTGTAAGCGCAGCAATGCGTTCAGCCGACCGGTACTAATCATCCGTGAGGCTTGACCATATCATCGTTCCAGTCCCCCGCGGGACCGCCAAGGCCGGTCGCCCGAGCTCCATGCTCAGGCTACCAGGCGTTGGCCGGCCCGGTGGCCATAGCAGAGTGGATATACCCGTTCCCATCCCGAACACGGAAGTCAAGCACTCTCACGCCGATGGTACTACGGTTCGTCCGTGGGAGAGTAGGTAGCCGCCGGGCCTTTTCTTTGCCCTTTTGCCCCCTGTGGGGTGAGGTTCATATATTGCAGGAGCGCACTTCGGTGCGCTTTTGTTGTTTCTGGGTAGTTTAAAAAAAGGTTGGAAAAAAGTCGGTATTGATTTTTACTTCACGATTTTTTTGTCTCAACCGACAACGTCTTCAGTTCACCCCAGGTACGGAAACAGTCCAAGAATTCAATTCCAAGGGCCTTCTTATGTTTTGAAGGGTTCGGCAGTAAACGTCGAACTATGGTTTCATAGGCCTTTGCAAGGTTCTCTCGGATGCAGGTCGCAGAGTATTTTCAATCTAAGCTGAACTGCATGTTTGGAAATGAAGCACACAAAAAAATGCACCCCTATCTGATTCCCTGCTTAGTTGGGGAAAATATATACGATAACATCGTTTCTGAAAAAAGTTCTTAGTTTAAATTTAAATCTGGTATGAAACAAATATATGAACACGAACCTCCTGATACGTATAGGTGTCAGGGGGGAATACTGTATGATCCCTGTTATATTTGAGTTTTTCTCGTAGTGAAAGGCTTCTGTATTTCCATGGGACTTATTGCTATTCCTGCGACCATCAAGTATGTACATATTCTTGCTTTTGTTGCACAGAAAGAAAGCAATTCAAAACCGGATCTTGCTGCATTGCAGATGACCTGGAAGGAAACAAAGATATTAGCGACGAAAACGTATTACTGCAATAATGTCTGACATTTTACAAGCCTTTAAGCCATTCTGGTTGTAAACCTGAAACCGTATTCTTTTTTAGATGCAAGAGAGAGAAAATTCCATAGCCTTTATAAAGCAGGCAAAAGGAAATTTCGATAGTCTGGTAACTAGGTGAAGACTCACTCAGTGGTTTTTCCCGAATTCCACTATATATATGCGGTAATGTTGCAGATGGATTGGATAGAGCTTCTTTTATCGATGTCTGTCCTTATGCTATCTGCGAATATCGAGGGTTTCAGCTTACTGATTTCCTGTATTGCTGTCTGCAAACTTTTCAAGCATAGATATTCATCTTCATGCAATCAGGGGTGTAGCCGATACTATTGGGGTAATGTGGAGGTTTGTTCCTTCTTTAAGGCTGAGTAGGTGGGAAAAGTAAAAATACGTGATTATTTTCACGAACCCTGTGGACAATAGTGAGCATGCCGTATATAGTGCCTTCTTGTGCGGTAGACGGAACGGTTGGAACACGGAAAAGAAAAAGCCTGGGAAGGCTTGACTGGGAAGTGAAAAATCTGGTATGTTAACCGAGCGCCTCAGCGATGGGGCACAGCAAGAGGCACCGGTAAAGCCGGGCATGCTAACGATTTATGAAACAACGAGCGAAGGGAAGGAAACGAAGATAGAAGCGGAAGCACCACAAGTGGGCTTCCCAGTCAATTCGAAATGATGAACAGTAGATGAAAGAAGCTACGTTCGTTTGCGAGAAAAGACAGGGCAGACTATCGAAGTAATAGCTGCGGGGCTTCGGCCCCGTATTCCTATGACGGAGAGTTTGATCCTGGCTCAGAACGAACGCTGGCGGCGCGTTTTAAGCATGCAAGTCGAGCGGCAAGGGCCTTCGGGCCCCTAGAGCGGCGGACGGGTGAGTAACACGTGGACAATCTGCCCCCCGGTCCGGGATAGCCTTGGGAAACCTGGGATAATACCGGATACGAGCGGGGCCCCGCAGGGGGCCCCGGGGAAAGGCGCTTCGGCGCCGCCGGGGGATGAGTCCGCGGCCCATTAGCTAGACGGCGGGGTAAAGGCCCACCGTGGCGACGATGGGTAGCCGGCCTGAGAGGGTGATCGGCCACATTGGAACTGAGACACGGTCCAGACTCCTACGGGAGGCAGCAGCTAAGGATCTTCCGCAATGGGCGAAAGCCTGACGGAGCGACGCCGCGTGAACGATGAAGGCCGTGAGGTTGTAAAGTTCTTTTCGGGAGGGGGAATAACCGTGGCAGGTAATGGCCGCGGGATGACGTGAATCCCGGAATAAGCCCCGGCTAACTACGTGCCAGCAGCCGCGGTAACACGTAGGGGGCGAGCGTTGTTCGGAATCATTGGGCGTAAAGGGCGTGCAGGCGGCCCTGCCAGTCTGGCGTGAAAGGCCCCGGCTCAACCGGGGAGACGCGCTGGAAACTGCAGGGCTTGAATACAGGAGGGGATGCCGGAATTCCAGGTGTAGGGGTGAAATCTGTAGATATCTGGAAGAACACCAATGGCGAAGGCAGGCATCTGGCCATGTATTGACGCTGAGACGCGAAGGTGCGGGGAGCAAACAGGTTTAGATACCCTGGTAGTCCGCACAGTAAACGATGTACACCAGGTGGCGGGGGGTTGACCCTCGGTACCGAAGCTAACGCATTAAGTGTACCGCCTGGGGAGTATGCTCGCAAGGGTGAAACTCAAAGGAATTGACGGGGGCCCGCACAAGCGGTGGAGCATGTGGTTTAATTCGATGGTACGCGAGAAACCTTACCAGGGCTTGACATATACCGGAATATGCCTGAAAGGGCATAGCTGCTTGCAGCCGGTATACAGGTGCTGCATGGCTGTCGTCAGCTCGTGCTGTGAAGTGTTGGGTTAAGTCCCGCAACGAGCGCAACCCCTGCTGCCTGTTACCACCACGTAAAGGTGGGGACTCAGGCGGAACTGCCGGTGACAAACCGGAGGAAGGTGGGGACGACGTCAAGTCATCATGGCCCTTATGCCCTGGGCCACACACGTGCTACAATGGCCGGTACAGAGCGCAGCGAGGCCGCGAGGCGGAGCGAATCGCTTAAAGCCGGTCCCAGTACGGATTGGAGTCTGCAACTCGACTCCATGAAGTTGGAATCGCTAGTAATCGCGCATCAGCATGGCGCGGTGAATACGTTCCCGGGCCTTGTACACACCGCCCGTCACACCATCCGAGTCGGGGGTACCCGAAGTCGCCAGCCCAACCCGCAAGGGGGGGCGGTTCCGAAGGTACGCCTGGTGAGGGGGGTGAAGTCGTAACAAGGTAGCCGTACCGGAAGGTGCGGCTGGATCACCTCCTTTCTACAAAGAAAGGCAGGTCCGAGGCCCTCACAGCCGCGGACCGCAATCCAAGGCCGTTGGCCAGCAGGCGAAAATCCTGCGAACAAGACGCCCATTTGGGTGCGCATGCCGAAATCTTCGAATCCTTCCCTCCCTCTTTTGTCCAAGTGCGTCGGGGGCATAGCTCAGCTGGCTAGAGCATCGGCTTTGCAAGCCGAGGGTCAGGGGTTCGAATCCCCTTGCCTCCAGAGAGTTTTACAGCGATTATTGACAGTTTGAGCGTAGGGATTGGAAGAATGATATGGTCAAGTGAAATTAGGGTCCACGGAGGATGCCTAGGAGCTGCCAGGCGAGGAAGGACGCGATAAGCTGCGATAAGCCGCGGGGAGGGGCCAATACCCTTTGATCCGCGGATTTCCGAATGGGGTAACCCGAATGTCCTGATGACATTCGCGGGCACGTGAACAAAATAGCGTGTCCGCGGTATACGCTGGGGAGTGAACCATCTAAGTACCAGCGGGAGTAGAAATCAAACGAGATTCCCCCAGTAGCGGCGAGCGAACGGGGAGGAGCCCAAACCGCGTGCCTTCGGGTGCGCGGGGTTGTAGGGGTGCGGCGGGGGCTTTGCCCCGTGCAGTAAGAAACCGGAAGCGTAGCGGAACGGTCCTGGGAAGGCCGGCCAGAGCGGGTGAAAGCCCCGTACGCGAAACGCCTCCGGCTGCATGGCCGCGCAACCTGAGTACGGCGGGACACGAGAAATCCTGCCGGAATCTGGGGGGACCACCCTCCAAGGCTAAATACTCGGCAGCTACCGATAGCGCATAGTACCGTGAGGGAAAGGTGAAAAGGACCCCGGGAGGGGAGTGAAAGAGAACCTGAAACCGTGGACCTACAAGCGGTCAAAGCCCGGAAGGGTGATGGCGTGCCTTTTGTAGAATGAGCCTGCGAGTTACCGTATGCGGCAAGGTTAAGGGATAGGAGTCCCGGAGCCGCAGGGAAACCGAGTCTGAACAGGGCGTTCAGTCGCGTGCGGTAGACCCGAAGCCAAGTGATCTAGCCATGGCCAGGCTGAAGCAGGAGTGAAATCCTGTGGAGGGCCGAACCTAAATCCGCTGAAAAGGGTTGGGATGAGCTGTGGCTCGGAGCGAAAGACTAAACAAACTTGGAAATAGCTGGTACTCTCCGAAATAGCTTTAGGGCTAGCGTTGCAGGGACTGTCGCGGAGGTAGAGCACTGGATAGGTGAGGGCCCGTCACTGGGTACCGAGCTTAACCAAACTCCGAATACCGCGATACAATATGCAGCAGTCAGACGGCGACTGATAAGGGCCGTCGTCAAGAGGGAAACAGCCCAGACCGCCGGCTAAGGTCCCAAAGGCGTGCCAAGTGGGAAAGGAAGTATGATTGCACAGACAGCCAGGAGGTTGGCTCAGAAGCAGCAACCCCTTCAAAGAGTGCGTAATAGCTCACTGGTCGAGTAGTCATGCGCCGATAATGTAACGGGGCTAAGCACGCCACCGAAGCCGCGGGACAGCACTAGATGCTGTCGGTAGGAGAGCATTCCGTGTACGGAAGAAGCGGGGGCGGAAGCCCCCGTGGACGGGACGGAAGTGAGAATGCAGGCATGAGTAACGAAAAGACGGGTGAGATCCCCGTCCGCCGAAAGCCTAAGGTTTCCAGGGTAAAGGTAATCTACCCAAGGGTTAGTCGGCCCCTAAGGCGAGGGCGAGAGCCGTAGTCGATGGGAAGCTGGTCAACATCCCAGCACCTCCCAGAGTTCCGATTGGGACGACGCATAGGGCGAAACGCAGCAGGGCGACGGTAGTCCCTGTCGAAGCGGCGAGCCGTCGAGGCACCCAGGCAAATCCGGGTGCCGAGGCGAGCCGTGAGCGAGGCCTGTCTAGGCAGGCCGAAGTGCGCGTAGTCGTCGTGCCGAGAAACAGTCCCTAAGGTTAGGCTCTGGGGGCCCGTACTATAAACCGACACAGGTGGGCGAGCTGAGAATGCGCAGGCGCACGGAAGAATTCGCGTTAAGGAACTCGGCAAAATGCATACGTAACTTCGGGATAAGTATGGCCCCCGTAAGGGGGTTGCAGTGAAACGGCCCATGCGACTGTTTACCAAAAACACAGGTCCATGCGAACCAGCAATGGGAAGTATATGGACTGACACCTGCCCGGTGCTGGAAGGTCAAGAGGAGTTGTCAGAGCGATCGAAGCAGCGAATCCAAGCCCCAGTAAACGGCGGCCGTAACTATAACGGTCCTAAGGTAGCGAAATTCCTTGTCGGGTAAGTTCCGACCCGCACGAATGGTGTAACGATATGGGCGCTGTCTCAACGCGAAATCCGGTGAAATTGAAGTCCAGGTGAAGATGCCTGGTACCCGTGGTTAGACGGAAAGACCCCGTGAACCTTTACTTCAACTTGGCATGGAGACTTGGACAGGGATGTGTAGGATAGGTGGGAGGCCGCGAGGCATGGCCGTCAGGCTGTGCGGAGCCGCTGGTGAAATACCACCCTTCCCTTTCCAATTTTCTAACCCGACCCGTAATCCGGGCCGGGGACAGTGCCAGGCGGGAAGTTTGACTGGGGCGGTCGCCTCCCAAAGAGTAACGGAGGCGCGCGACGGTCACCTTAGGATGGTTGGGAATCATCCGGCAAGTGTAAAGGCACAAGGTGGCTTGACTGCGAGGCAAACAAGCCGAGCAGGTACGAAAGTAGGTCTTAGTGATCTGGCGGTAGCGCGTGGAAGCGCCGTCACTTAACGGATAAAAGGTACTCCGGGGATAACAGGCTGATCTTGCCCAAGAGTTCATATCGACGGCAAGGTTTGGCACCTCGATGTCGGCTCATCGCATCCTGGGGCTGGAGCAGGTCCCAAGGGTTTGGCTGTTCGCCAATTAAAGCGGTACGCGAGCTGGGTTCAGAACGTCGTGAGACAGTTCGGTCCCTATCTGCCATGGGCGTTGGATGTCTGAGGGGTTCTGCTTTTAGTACGAGAGGACCGAAGTGGACGAACCTCTGGTGTACCAGTTGTCGTGCCAACGGCATCCGCTGGGTAGCCACGTTCGGAAGGGATAACCGCTGAAAGCATCTAAGCGGGAAGCCCTCCCCAAGATGAGACATCCCCCCCGCACTCGATGCGGGCTGAAGGAAACAGGGAGATGACCTGTTCGATAGGCCGGAGGTGTAAGCGCAGCAATGCGTTCAGCCGACCGGTACTAATCATCCGTGAGGCTTGACCATATCATCGTTCCAGTCCCCCGCGGGACCGCCAAGGCCGGTCGCCCGAGCTCCATGCTCAGGCTACCAGGCGTTGGCCGGCCCGGTGGCCATAGCAGAGTGGATATACCCGTTCCCATCCCGAACACGGAAGTCAAGCACTCTCACGCCGATGGTACTACGGTTCGTCCGTGGGAGAGTAGGTAGCCGCCGGGCCTTTTCTTTGCCCTTTTGCCGGGCGCGTTTGCGCCCCCGGCATATGTCCCTTGTCCCTTTCGGACCGCCAAGGCCGGTCGCCCGAGCCCCCCGCTCAGGCTACCAGGCGTTGGCCGGCCCGGTGGCCATAGCAGAGTGGTTATACCCGTTCCCATCCCGAACACGGAAGTCAAGCACTCTCACGCCGATGGTACTGCGGTTCGCCCGTGGGAGAGTAGGTAGCCGCCGGGCCTTTTTTTTGCCCTTTTCCCCCCTGTGGGGTGAGGTTCATATATTGCAGGAGCGCACTTCGGTGCGCTTTTGTCGTTTCTGGGCAGTTTGCATGGAGGGCATCGGTTAAAAGTCGAGAGGATTGGATGCATTGGCTGTATTTTCTCCTTCTGCCCTTGTCCAAGTATTTCGTTTTTACTATGATGAGTACAATTAATTTGGAAAAGGAATAATTATGCAGATTATATTGAAAAACTTGAAAAAAGCTTATGGCGATCTGCATGCTGTTGACGGTGTGAGCCTTGTAATTCCTTCCAATACAGTATTTGGAATCATAGGTCGAAGCGGTGCAGGAAAATCGACACTGGTCAGACTGGTAAGTCTATTGGAATTCCCTGATGAAGGGGAAGTCTATTATGATGAAGTTCGAGTCGATAACCTTAGCAAGGATGAATTGATAAAGCGCAGACGTCGTATCGGGATGATCTTTCAGAATTTTAATCTTTTCTCATCCAGGAATGCTGCAGAGAACGTAGCCTATCCGATGGAAATCAATGGAATGAGCAAGCCGGAGATAGACCTCCGGGTAAAAGAACTTATGGCCCTGGTTTCCCTTGAAGGAAAAGAGAATGCTCCGATAAGTACCCTTAGTGGGGGCCAGAAGCAGAGGGTCGCCATTGCAAGGGCACTAGCCTGCAAGCCTGATATTCTGTTTTGCGATGAAGCAACAAGTGCCCTTGACCCACAGACCACCCATTCAATTTTAGCCTTGATTAAAGAAATACAGAAGAAAATGGCTTTGACTGTTGTAATGATTACCCACCAGATGGAAGTTGTCAGGGATGCTTGTGAAAGAGTTGCCGTGATAAACGATGGCGAAGTTGTCGAACAAGGTAAGGTAACCGATATTTTTGCACATCCTTCGAGTGACGTAACCAAAGACTTTCTGACTCATCTTGTAGGCGTGGATGAAGCTGAAGCGGTGGAGCAAGATAGATTGGTCCATTGGTCAAAGAAGAGAGGCGCTTATACCCTTCGATTCCGTGGTGGTTCAACCGATCAGCCTGTGCTTAGCAGGATTTCCAGAGACCTTGGTGTGGAATTCAATATTAGGGCCGGTGGGGTACAGAAAGTCGGAGACCTTGAAATAGGGACAATGGTGGTTGATATCAGTGGAGATGACACAGTCAAGCAAAAAGCCATTGAAGCGTTACGTGCACAGGATGTTGTCGTTGAGGAGGATCAGCAATGAGTAAATTATGGATTCTTGTAGGACAATCGACTCTGCAAACCCTCAACATGGTTTTGTTTTCTACGCTTTTTTCGTTGCTTCTGGGCCTGCCACTTGGAATTTTGCTCTCTATTACCTGCGAGGAACAACAAGGTGGGATTATTCCCCATCCCGTTCTTAATAATATTCTCGGAAGGATTGTAAATGTCCTTCGGTCATTTCCTTTTATCATCCTTATGATTTTGCTTTTTCCCCTTTCCCGGTTGTTGATTGGAACCAGTATCGGCACTGCCGCTACTATCGTCCCGCTGTCTATCGCGGCAGCACCATTTGTAGCAAGAGTAATCGAGTCTGCATTGAAGGAGGTGGATCCGGGGGTCGTTCAGGCCGCCCGTGCTATGGGATCTACCAATTGGCAGATTGTACGGAAAGTCTTGCTCCCCGAGGCCATGCCTTCGCTTGTCAGTGGTATTACCCTGACAATTATAAACCTGATCGGATACTCGGCTATGGCTGGTGCCATAGGTGGAGGCGGATTAGGTGACCTTGCGATACGGTATGGGTACCAAAGGTTCCGGGGCGATGTTATGTTTGTTTCCGTTGTTGTCATCCTGGTCCTTGTAGAGATTATCCAGGTGATAGGAAACAAAATCAGTGCAAGGCTCATGTCGAAACGTTAGACTTCTTTGTTTTTCGGATGAGTAACACAAAAAATATCTATGAAGGAGATATATTATGAAAAAAGTTTCAGCTATTGTTTTAGTTCTTCTTGTTTCGATCACCGTTGCTTTTGCAGCTGGTGCAAAGGAACAGTCTTCTGCTAAAGTTCTGACTGTCGGGGCGACTCCGGAACCCCATGCCGCATTCCTCAGTTTGGTTGTAGAAGACCTTGCTGCGCAGGGTATTACCCTCAAGGTCAAAGAATTTACCGACTATGTAACTCCCAATGAGGCATTGGAGTCAGGTGAGCTCGATGCAAATTTCTTCCAGCATGTTCCTTACTTGGAATCATTCAACAGAGAACGCGGTTATCATCTTGCAAATGCCGGTGGTATCCATGTGGAACCCTTCGCACTTTACTCAAACGAGTATAAAAGTGTTGCGGATCTTCCAAACGGTGCGACAATTGCAATACCTAACGACCCCACCAACGAGGGGCGTGCCCTTTTGTTATTGCAGAGTGCTGGGTTGCTGACCCTTGATGCTAATGCAGGTCTTGAAGCTACTCCTCTGGATATCGCCAAGAATCCCAAGGGTTTGAAGTTCCATGAGATTGAACCTGCTTCCCTTCCCCGGGTACTCCAGGATGTGGATGGGGCAATCATCAACGGTAACTATGCCATTCCTGCTGGATTGATTGCAACCCGTGACGGTTTGTTCGTAGAGGGTGCTGATAGCCCGTACGTAAATGTAGTGGCGGTCAAAGAAGGCAACCAGAATGACGAACGGATCGTAGCTTTGGTGCAGGCCCTTCGTGGACAGAAGGTACGTGACTATGTAGCCTCACACTATCCCAATGGTGAAGTTGTTCTTGTATCCAAATAACTGTGACTTCTCATATACTGTCTGCCTCTCTGGGATTTTTTCTCAGGGAGGTTTTTTTTGAATCTATATACAAAAAAATTGTATTATATGCATAAAATTGCAAAAAACTTGACAATTAATGCATATTTATTTAAAGTATAAAACACTTATGCATCACGGAGGAACATATGGAACCACAAGTAAGTCTCAAGGGCCGAAGTTTTCTTACCCTCAAGGATTACTCTCGCGAGGAGATTTTGTATCTGCTCGACCTTTCAATGGAATTGAAAGCCAAGAAAAACAAACTTGGACATTCGAAAAAGGTCGATGGAAAATTGCTCGATGGTAAAAACATCGTTCTTATTTTTGACAAAACCTCGACGCGTACCCGTTGTTCTTTTGAAGTGGCAGCTTTTGACGAAGGTGCACATGTTACCTTTCTGACCAATAGCCAGATGGGGAAAAAGGAATCGATCGAAGATACTGCGAAGGTCTTGGGAAGAATGTATGACGGTATAGAATACCGTGGATTTTCCATGCAGCTTGTGCAGGACATTGCAACATATAGTGGTGTTCCCGTATGGAATGGACTTACAGATGATGATCATCCTACCCAGGTCCTTGCAGATTTCCTTACTGCCATGGAACATACAGGAAAACCTCTGCATGAAATGAAAATGGCCTACATAGGGGATGGTAGGAACAATGTTTCCAATGCCCTGATGATAGGTGCCGCGAAAGTCGGTATGGATTACAGCGTGGGGACTCCCGAGGAACTTTCTCCTTCTGGGGAACTCCTAGCCACACTGCTTCCGATAGCCAAAGAAAACGGCAGTACGATATCAGTCACTACAGATCCGTATGAAGCTGTTAAAGGTGCCGATATCATCTATACGGATATCTGGGTATCAATGGGTGAGGAAGACCAGACGGAAAAGAGAATAGCTTTGCTCAAGGATTATCAGGTAACCATGGATCTTCTCAAGGCCTCCGGTAATGGAAAAGTTTTGTTTGAACATTGTCTGCCCTCGTTCCACGACCTCAATACTACTGTCGCCAAGCAGATTCATGAACAATATGGACTGAAAGAACTTGAGGTTACCGATGAGGTATTCAGAAGCGAACATTCAGTAGTGTTTGATGAAGCGGAAAACAGGATGCATACAATAAAGGCTGTCATGGTTGCAACGATGAGCGATTTCCTTGAGGCTTAGGGTTTTCAAGGCAAATGTCGGATAGGGGAAGGTCACTCTTCCCTTATTTTTTTTTGGGTATTTTTGACCACAATCTTGGCAGTATTAGGGACAATCGAGTCAAAATAACCCAACAAAACAATCTGGCGGTTAAAACAAGGGGGGTGCTTGACTCGTTTTTTTTCGTTTCACGACTATGTTTTTAACATGCGCCAATACTGGTTGTTGTATGAAAATATTGTAAGATATTGCAATATAATAAAATAAAAAATATGGTTGCATAAATTCTGAAAATTGGCACACCTTCTGCATACCTATAGGTGTAGAGCCGAAAGGCTATTTGGCATAAAGCAAAATTATCAAATGGAGGTGTTAGTATGAAATATCTTGTGAAAAAAGACCCCAACTATCCAATCGTTTCAAGTTTTAATTCTTTGTTTAATGATTTTTTCGGGGATTGGGGTATTTCCAATTCAAGGATTCCCCCAGTAGATATTACCGAAAATGATGATTCGTATATTCTTGAGGCGGAACTTCCTGGATATAAACAGGAAGATGTGAAAGTAAATGTAGAGAAGCATGTACTCCGCCTGAGTTCTACGAAGGAAACCTGTACAGAAGAAAAGGAAGGTAAAAAGACTTTGGTAAGGGAACGTTGTTTCCAGAGTTTCGAACGTTCTTTCAGTCTTCCAGAGGATGTCAACGAGAACCTTGTGGAGGGTGAATTTGTCGATGGTGTTCTGCGAGTGACCATGCCTAAACAGGAAGTTGCCAAACCAAAGAAAATTGAAGTTAAAATCAAGAATACCCAATAGGATTGGGTGTTCTGATGAAGGCAACCTAATCTTGTACAGCAAGGTGCCCTGCGAAACTGCAGGGCACTTTGTGCATACATGGGGGAACGGTACACCTTGATCGTACAGAGAAGTCACTAGTGATTACCATAGCAGTTTCTCTGATGGGTCTGCAGGTTGTTTTACACACAGGTCGCTGCCCAGCAAGCGGCTTTTCTTATGTTAATTTGCATTCTCACGTTTCCTGTTCGATGCTATTACCAGTTTTTCATAAGTACTTTGAAAAATGAAACAGCGGCGGAAATATTTTCCTTGCTCATCCGTTCATCAGGTCCATGCATTCGGGAAATTTCTGACTTATCCATCTGGGCCGGGGTAAAGCGGTAAATATACTTCGCGAGATTCTGGTATTTCCTTGCATCGGTTGCCCCGAGCATCAAATAGGATGAGACAATTGCATCAGGGAAGCATTTTTTGATCGATACCTTCACAGCCTCATATGCTTTCCCCTCGACAGGGGATTCTTTGGAAGGCTTATCGTATCGCATTACCTTTACTGTGATATTCTTGTCCTTGACTGTATCCTGTATCCATTTCACTGTGCTCTTTTCGTCATCTGAAGATAACAGCCTGGAATTGACTACAGCGGTTGCCTGCAATGCTATGACATTGTTTTTATCACTAGCCTGTATGACCGTGGGTACGCTTGTTGTCCGTATTATTGCGTTAAGCGTAGGGTTTTTGGCAAAAGTGGCTTTCAATATGGGTTTTGTCAGCCAAAGGTTTAGAAACAGGAAAGCAAAGGGGAATGGGGCTTCTTTACCTATGTTTTCCAGCATTTTTATTACAGGCTGAGTGAATGTTGCTTTGTGTTTTGTCCTTTCGATTTTGACAAGTGCCTCTGAGATTTTCCCTAGTGCGGTCGGGAATGTGGGGGTCGAAGAGTGCCCTGCTTCCTGACAGCAGGAAAGCTCTGCGTCGAGATAGCCCTTTTCTGCGACACCGACGACGGCTATCGGGCGGTTGATCCCACCGATATAACGCTCAGCTACAGCTCCCCCCTCGTCCATAATAAGTGAGAAGGTCAGTCCCATTCGCTCGAATTGACGTGCTATGAGCGTTGCCCCGGCTTCTCCCCCATTTACTTCTTCGTCACAACCAAAGGCCGCATACCACGTCCTCTGTGGTTTTATTCCAGAAGATACCATTTCTTCAAAGGCTTGGAGAATTGCAATCAATTGGAGTTTGCAATCAAAACTTCCTCGTCCCCAGATAAAACCCTCTGCCTCGTCTCCTTTGAAAGGATCATGCTTCCACTGCGAAGGCTGAGCGGAAACAACATCCTGATGAGCTGTGAGAAGTGCCGGTTCTGCCTCCACGTTGGTGCCAGGTAGACAGTAAATCAAGTTGTGGGGTGAATCGGAAGGAATCTGGAGTGTTTGTGTAGCGAGTGGGAAAGCTTGCTTCAAATATTCATGAAAACGTTCAAATTCGTTCCAGTCAACAAGGTTTGTATCAAGATTGCTGACAGTCTTGAAGGTAATTGCCGCCTGCAATTTTGTGATTGCCTCTTTGTTCTCTTCAATTCTAGTGCCGACAATTCTTTTTTTGTCAGTATTTTGAAGAATGAGAGTCCTTACTGTTGCAATGGTAACCGGAAAAAGAAGAACAATGAGGATTGAAAGCAAAACCATTATGAAAACCTCTCTCCAAATGTAGTGTTTTTTACAGTATAATGATATATTGTAGCGGTACAATAGTGTTTCTATGCTTAGGGAGGGAGATTCTATAGCATGCCTAAAAAAATAGACCATGAGGAACGAAAGGAAAAAATTCTGCAAACCGCTTTGAAGGTATTTGCCCGAGAAGGTTACAGAGATTCAAACCTTTCCCTTATTGCCCAGGAGTGCGGAATTTCACGACCAACCATTTATCAGTATTTTAAGGATAAGGAAGAAATCTATTATTATGCTGTCAAGCTTGTAACTGGTCGCATGTTTTCCAAATTTGCCCGCTTTGCCTGGGATACACCTGAAAATTTCATAGACCGTATCAATATGATTTGTAACGATATAATGGATACTGCCTCTGCCCATGAAGGGGAACTGACTTCTCTTGTGGATGTCATGCTCCAGATGAAAAAAGAAGGGCGTGATTTCAATGCGATTGTTCTCAGGAGAACCGCCAAACTTACTATCCTTTTCAAACGTTTGTTACGGGCTGGGGTCAAGGAAGGTGATATAATTTCTTGTGATATCAACAAAGTCGCAGACCATATATTGCTTTTGCTTGAATCCTGTTGCTTTCAGGTGGCTTTTCTCGATACCTTCGATATGGTTCTTTCCAAGGAACTTATAAACAACTACCTGGAGTTTTTTAAGACCAATCCGAATGGAAATCTGGTTATTCCCAGGTCAATCTAGCCTCCATAAAAAATTATTACTATATTATCTACTGTACAAGTGAGGGGCCTTTTTAGGCTCCGTTGCCTCATATCTACACTAAGTGAGGATTATCAATGAATTTAGACAAAATGACAATTAAGCTGCGTCAGGCAATTCAAGATGCAGATGCGCTTGCCAATGAACATGGCAATGCGGAAATAACAACTGAGCATTTGCTCCTTTCCCTGCTTTCCCAGAAGGAAGGGTTGCTTTCCCCTTTGTTCGATAAACTGGGAATTCCTTCTAAGCAGGTTCACTCTAAGATCCAGGAACTTGTTGAACGTCTCCCAAAGGCATACGGGGCAACTGCCCAGCGTTCAATTTCTGGGCAACTCGGCAATGAACTGTACGCAGCCGATAAAATCGCTGCAGATTTCAAGGATGAGTATCTCAGTGCCGAACATGTTTTACTGGCGATTCTGGAGGATGGGTCTACTGCAGGCAAAGCCTTGTTGAACCTTGGGATTACCAAGGATGGTGTTATGCAGGCTTTGCAGACAATCAGAGGGAATCAGACCATCAATACCGAGGATCCTGAAAGCAGATATCAATCCCTTGAAAAGTATTGCAAGGATATCACTGCCCTTGCCAGGCAGGGAAAACTTGATCCAGTTATTGGAAGAGATGAGGAAATTCGCAGGATTATGCAGGTATTATCAAGAAAAACCAAAAATAATCCTGTTTTAATCGGTGAGCCGGGTGTTGGAAAAACAGCAATCGTTGAAGGCCTTGCACTGAGAATCGGTAGTGGCGATGTCCCGGAATCCTTGAAAGACAAGAGGATTTTATCTTTGGATGTGGGCTCGCTTGTAGCCGGAGCCAAATTCAGGGGGGAATTTGAAGAACGCCTTAAAGCGGTAATCAAAGAAGTTTCAAGCAGGGCAGGGCAAGTTATCCTGTTTATTGATGAATTGCATACTATTGTAGGAGCTGGCGCAAGCGAGGGGTCTACCGATGCCTCGAACTTGATTAAACCGGCACTGGCAAGGGGTGAGTTGCATGCAATCGGGGCTACAACCCTTGATGAGTACCGCAAGTATATTGAACCTGACAAGGCCCTTGAGCGGCGTTTTCAACCTGTGTATACGAAAGAACCCTCGGTAGAGGATACGATTGCTATTCTCCGTGGCCTGAAAGAGCGCTATGAGGTTCACCATGGGGTCCGGATAAAGGATGAGGCACTGATTGCGGCTGCTACTTTCAGTGACCGGTACATTACCAACAGGTTCCTGCCGGACAAGGCAATCGATTTGGTAGACGAGGCGGCAAGTCAACTGAAGATGGAAATTGAAAGCCAACCAGTCGAACTTGATCAGATTGAACGGAAAATTCTCCAGTTGAATATCGAGCAGCAGGCGCTGGGAAGAGAAACCGATACAGGAAGTTTGGCAAGACTTGAAAAGATCAGGCAAGAGCTGAGTGATCTTGGAACCAAACGTGATGCCATGCATCTTCAATGGGGAACTGAACGCGATGCCATTGCAAAACTCAGGGAAAACAAGGCCCTGCTTGAGAAACTTAAAGGCGAAGAACAGCGTGCCGAACGTGATGGCAACCTTGCTCAGGCTGCCCAGATTAAACATGGGTCAATCCCTGAACTGATGCGAGAGATTCAGAGGCAGAGCGAGAATCTAGCTGCAGTACAGACTAATGGGCGGCAACTTCTCCGGGAAGAAGTATCAGAGGATGATATTGCCAGGATTGTAAGTAATTGGACTGGCATTCCCGTTGCCAAGATGAAAGGCAGCGAGGTTCAGAAATATCTGCATCTCGAAGAAATCCTTGCTAAACAGGTAATTGGGCAGGACCATGCGATTAAGGCAGTATCCGATGCCATTCGTCGTAATAAAGCAGGTATCGGGGACGAGCACCGCCCTCTTGGGACCTTTCTCTTTGCAGGACCCACAGGAGTTGGAAAAACCTTGCTCGCGAAAGTCCTCGCAGAGTTTCTTTTCGACGATGAAAAAGCACTGACCCGTATCGATATGAGCGAATATATGGAGAAGTTTTCCGTAAGCCGGCTGATAGGTGCCCCTCCTGGATATGTAGGGTATGACCAGGGAGGTCAATTGACTGAAGTGGTCCGTAGACGTCCTTACTCGGTTATTCTATTTGATGAAATAGAAAAGGCGCATCCCGATGTTTTCAATATTCTGTTACAGTTGTTGGATGATGGGAGGTTGACCGATGGACAGGGGAGAATAGTCGATTTTTCGAACACGGTTATCATTTTAACTAGCAATCTGGGGAGCCAGCAATTGTTGCAGGCGAAAAGCCATCAGGAAGGTTCTTCCGCCGTCCTTGCGATTATCCATGCTTCGTTCAAGCCAGAGTTTATCAACAGGCTTGATGAAATCATCGTTTTTGAAAGCCTCGGGGAGGAACAGATTCGAAAGATCATCGTACTGCAACTGGGTCAACTTGCCTCACGGTTGTTGAAACGAGGCTATACGCTTACCTGGGGACAGGAGGTGGTCGAAGATATTTACAAGAAGGGATTTGATATCGATTTCGGGGCAAGGCCCATAAAACGGGCTATCCAGCGGTTGGTCGAGAATCCTCTCTCAGTCCAATTGCTCTCAGGTGAATTCGCATCATCCTCGACTATCAGGTTGACGGTTCAAGGTGATGAGGTAGTTGCCTTGAAAGGGTGATTGGTTTTGGAATCTTTCAGCAAGAGTACCCTGTAAGCCTGTATCGTATCGATGTCGCTCACGTATGCTTCATCGTCAACGATACAGGTTTTTACTGTATAGGCAGAGAGCATGTCTTTCATCCTGAAATCGGGGTTTTGTGAAAGGATAACCTCTTTGAGCCCTGATTTTAGTAAAACCGGATGACCTGGCTTTCCTTTGAAAACAGGTCGAAGGGCAGCTGCTTCCCCTATTTTCCCCAAAAGCCCTGTATAATGTGCTGCATTGATCAATGGCATATCGGCGAGGGAAATGAAAAAATCCTCTCCTTCTTTAAGGTGCTTTGCCCCGCAAATAGTCGAAGATCCCTGGCCAAATGCAAAATCAGGGTTGAATACAAGCTCAAGATTACTATCTGCAAAAACACCAAGGAGTCGTTCAACCTCGGTTCTTTTGAATCCTGTAACCACAATAGTATCCAGCTCTGCTTCAAGCGAGGCTCTTACGGCATGTTGCAAGACTGTTTCCCCCCTCCAGGGAAGAAATAGTTTTTCCCCTTTGCTTCGAGAGGCCAGACCTGCCGCTAGCAGTATGTTTTGCATAAACGTTCCTTGAATCCTTGGGTTTTTGGTATTATACTCCTATCCATTATGTTTGCCACCTATTTCAATTGTCTGACAGTTATTATCGGGTCCCTGCTGGGATTGATGCTTAGAAACCGTATAAAACCGGCCTACCAAGAGGTTGTCTTTGCATCCTCTGGCTTGGTAACCCTGGTAATAGGCTTTTCGATGGCCTTGAAAACAGGGTCATACCTTATTCTGCTTTTTTCCATTGTCCTTGGAGGTTTTATTGGGTATGCACTTCGAATTGAGGAAGGGATTCTCTCTTTTGGTTCTTTTGCAGAGAAAAAGTGGGGAAAAGGCAAGCATACCGATACATCCTCGTCAAATTTTGCCTTGGGATTTCTCAATGCTTCGGTTTTGTTTTGCTCAGGGGCAATGGCTGTGGTGGGTTCTATTCAGGCCGGAACTGTCGGAGATTACCGGTTGCTGATGGTCAAATCGATCATGGATGGCTGCATGGCAATAATCCTCAGTGCCGCCTTCGGACCCGGTGTTATTGCAAGTGCTTTGGTTGTCCTTGTCTACCAAGGTTTTTTTACCCTGGCCGGAGGGGTTATTTCCCCCATTCTCAAAGAGAGTGGCATCAATGAGCTCTCTGCAGTTGGTGGGGTGTTGCTTCTTATGATCGGGTTTGGATTATTGGATATCAAGAAATTCAAGACTGGAAATTTTCTTCCAGCCATGGTCCTGGCTCCTCTTTTTTCCTTGGTTTCACCTGTTTTGAGCTCAACCCTCCATGGGCTTGGCCTCTGGTAGGAATTCTATCGCTGCGGGGTTGTCGAGGGGTGGTTCTTTAGATATTCAACGACAGTCCTGACAAATTCGAGCTGTTCTGTATCCAGGGTTTTTATGTTTTTCAAAACAAAGGCGAGCAAAGGTGAGGTTTCTTCTGCAACCTCATCCTCCTCCTCTTCATCGTCCTCGTCGCTGTAATCCCAGTCAAACCCGTTTTCGAGCTTGCTGAGGCTGACCCCTGTCAATTCCGATATTTTCATTGCAATAAGCATCGGAGGGCGTCTATCGTTATGAATCCAGCTGGATAGGGTGCTTCGGTTGACCCCAAGGCTTTTTGATAGTTCAACTACAGAGGGAGAATCTAATAAGGTGATAACACGATCCCAAAACTTTTGCATGCTAGAAATATATCAGTCTTTACCCTTTGTTTGGTAGAAAAATGTCAGTTTCCCTCGCTAATTTTTAAATTATTCTTAAATTTATATTTTACAATGGGTTGAAATCCCAACTGTTGACGAATAAACGTCAAAGTATACAAAAATATGATAAATGTATGTCAACGAGTTAAGAGATCGGTCATAAAAAAGGTCTCCCTGCCAAGGGAGGCCTTTACTCTGTACGTACTGTTCTATTTTCTTTTTGCTGCATCCGCCAGGGCATTCTCATTTTCCAGGTCTTTTTGGACGGGACAAGGTTTGACATGCCAGATATCATTTGCATATTCGCTGATGGTTCTGTCACTCGAGAACTTTCCGCTTGCAGCAATATTGAGGATTGCCTTGCGATTCCAATCGTCTTTTTCTCCCGCATAGAGGTCTCTTGCCCGCTTATGGGTGTCTGCATACATGCGGAGGTCTGCAAAATGGAAATATTTGTCGCCATTATCAAAGAGGCTCTTTCTGAGCGGGTCAAAGATTCCCGGTTCATTCACATTGAAATATCCGCTGAGGAACAAGTCTACTGCCTTCTTGATTTCTGGATCCTTCATTATCCAGGCGTAGGGATTGTACGTATTTTTGAGGCCGGATATTTCTTCCTCTGTATGGCCGAATATGAACAGGTTCTCCTTACCTGCTTCCTGGGCAATCTCGATATTTGCTCCATCCATCGTCCCGATGGTCAAAGCGCCGTTACACATGAATTTCATGTTCCCTGTTCCTGAGGCTTCTGTTCCTGCTGTGGAAATCTGTTCGGACAGATTGGTGGCTGGAATGATTTTCTCTGCCATGGTCACACGGTAGTTTGGCATAAACTGGACAGAAAGAAGCTTGTTGACTTGGGTGTCTGCATTGATAACCTTTGCAAGGTTGTTGATGAACTTGATAATCAGTTTCGCATTCACATAGCCTGGGGCTGCCTTCCCTCCGAAGAGGAAGGTCATCGGAGCCATGTTCTTGGTAGCCTCGCCCCCGTTTTTAATGTCTGTGTAAATAAGGATAATATTCAAGGCATTCAAAAATTGTCTTTTATATTCATGGATGCGCTTTACCTGGACATCAAACATAGTGTCCGGATTGATATAGAGCCCACTGTCTTTTTTGAGAAAAGAAGCTGCTTCTATTTTGCATTGCCTTTTTATTTTGGCAAAGTCTTCGAGAAAAGCAGAATCCTTTGCAAAGGGAGCCAAGCGGGAAATCTGGCTATAGTCGGTAATCCATCCGTCCCCGATAGCTTCACTGATTTTTGCAGCCAAGGCAGGGTTTGCATCCAATAGCCAACGTCTTTGGGTAATACCATTTGTTTTATTGTTGAACTGGTTGGGATAAATTATGTTGAATTGCGGGAACATCGATGTTTTAAGTAGTTCCGAATGCAGTTCAGCAACTCCGTTTGTACTGTGGCTCCCGACTATTGCAAGATTAGCCATCCGTATCTGTTTGGGGTTGGCCTCTTCTATGATACTGACCTTGCCAAGCATTTCCGGCTGGAGGGGAAAAAATGACACCGCGGACTGAAGGAATCTATGGTTAATCTCAAAGATTATCTGCATATGCCGGGGAAGTATTTTCTGCATCATAGGCAACGACCATTTTTCCAAGGCTTCCGGCATCAACGTATGGTTCGTATATCCCATCATCTGATGGGTAATGTCCCAGGCTTCGTCCCAGCCTATATTCTCCTGATCGAGAAGGATTCTCATCATTTCCGGTACTGCGAGGGAAGGGTGCGTGTCATTCAGCTGGATAGCCGCGAAATCAGGGAAATGCTGCCAGGAAAGATTCTGCCGTTTGAACCTGCGAACAATATCTGCAAGTGAACAAGCTACAAAGAAATACTGTTGTTTGAGCCTGAGTTCTTTACCCATATAGAGGGTATCGTTTGGATAGAGTACTTGGCTGAGTGTCTCTGCGTTTATTTTGGAACGCACGGATTCCGTGTAGTCACCATCATTGAATTCATGGAAATTGAATTCTTCCGGACTTTTTGCTGACCAGAGCCTGAGTGTGTTTACTGTTTTACATCCATACCCGATTATGGGGGTATCATAGGCTACACCGTTAACCAATTCAGAGCCGACCCATTTGAAATTGTCTCTCCCGTTTTCGTGTATGACCTGTACTTCGCCACCAAACTGTACAGGATATACAACATCAGGTCGGTGAATTTCCCAGGGGTTGCCATCCCTTAGCCAGTTGTCCGGTTGTTCGACTTGCCATCCATTATTTATTTTTTGTCGGAAGATTCCGTAATTATAACGGATACCATACCCGTAGGCTGGAATTTCGAGCGTTGCCATGGAATCGAGGAAACAGGCGGCAAGCCTTCCGAGTCCTCCGTTTCCAAGTCCTGCATCCGGTTCCACATCGGCAAGTTCTTCCAGTGTATAGCCAAGACCTGCAAGAGCTTCCCTTACTTGCTTTTCAAGGCCTAGGTTAATGATATTGTTACTTGTTGCCCTGCCCATGAGGAATTCCAGGGAAAGGTAGTATACCCTTTTGACATTGTTTGCACGCTGGGTTTTTCTGCTCTTGTCCCATTGGTGGATGATTCTATCCCGTATGGTAAGTGCCAGTGCAGTATATCTACCTTCTTGGGTAGTATGATAAACATCAGCATCTTCGCTATATTTTAAGTGTTCCGCGAAGTCCTGGGCAATGCTTTCAGCCGTATGTCCAAACCTGGTTCTTAATTCATTCTGCATGACTGGCTCCTCAAAGAAAGGTTATTTAAGCACTTAAAACTATATACGATAGGATGGGTATGGGCAATAAGTTGAAGTAATACTAAGAAAATACCCAACATATATTGACAAAAAAGTCAGGCTCTGGTAAGTTTGCTTCTGCATGTTACAGGGAACTGGCTGAGGCTTGTTTGATGTATTTTTGCAATTGCCCTTGTAGCTCAGTCGGTAGAGCACCACCATGGTAAGGTGGGGGTCAACGGTTCAAATCCGTTCGAGGGCTCTTTTTTTTTCTACGTCGCTTAGCGAATGAAGATACGGTGATTACTCATCGGGGAGCATGTAATGGGTGAAGCAAAAAAGAAAGGTCCAGTAGAGAAGATTGCTCTGCAGTGTACCGAATGTAAGCAGAAGAACTATACTACAGAGAAAAACCGCCGCAACACGCAAGGTAAGCTTGAACTGATGAAATTTTGTCCGTTCGAACGAAAACACACGTTGCATCGCGAAACAAAGATTAAATAAGTCCGCAAGGACTGTTTTTATCGAGAAGCAAATAGGCCAGTAGCTCCAATGGTAGAGCGCTGGTCTCCAAAACCGGATGTTGAGGGTTCGAGTCCTTCCTGGCCTGTCTGCTTCTTGATTTTTTTTCCAAAGGAGACTTTACATGAAGAAACTTGTCAAGTATATCAAGGAATCGCGTCTAGAACTGAAAAAGGTTGTCTGGCCTTCCCGTGAGTCTGTAATCTCTTCCACTAAGGTCGTATTGGTTTCTACCGCTCTTGTGGCCGTTTTTCTTTGGCTGGTTGACTTTATCCTTCTTAAAGGTATATTATTGATTTTCTAGGATGGTGTCATGGCAAAGGGCTGGTACGTAGTACACACATATTCCGGTTACGAACAGAAAATTGAACGCATCATTAATAAGATGCGCGAGACCGATACAGATTTCAGTATGGTTTGTACCGATGTTAAAGTTCCGTTCGAAACGGTAGTTGAGGTCAAGGATGGAGTCAAACGCGATGTAAAGCGGAAGATCCTCCCTGGCTATATTCTTGTCGAACTCGACCTGCCGGAAAACAGTTGGAAAACCTGGTGTTCGCAGATTAAGAGAATTCAGGGCGTTACAGGTTTTGTAACTCCCACGGACGGCATTATGCCACAAGCTCTTTCTTCTTATGAAGTAAAGGGTATTTTTCAGAAAACGGGCGATTTGCCTGCTGAAAAGGTTTTCAAACCAAAACAGACTTTCTCCGTCGGGGAACAAGTTCGTATTATTGAAGGCCCCTTCGATTCCTTTACCGGTGTTATTGAGGAAGTGAATCTCGAAAAGGCGCGCATGAGAGTGAGCGTTGGGATTTTCGGACGTTCCACTCCGGTTGAAGTTGATTTTCTTCAGGTAGAAAAAATTATCTAACGTTGTATGTGATGAAGCATGTTAGGTTGTAGTTTGTTTTTTTACATTTCGTCTCATTTTGTACGTGCATTACTCCCTCAGAAATGAGGTGGGAGCCTGATCGTATGACAGGCGTTATAACCAGCGCGAACCCGGAATATCAGCCATCTCAGGCAGGGTCCTCGCGTCTAAGGAGAGAAACATGGCAAAGAAAAAGGTAACTGCAGTAGTTAAGTTGCAGTGTCCTGCACAGAAGGCTACGCCGGCACCACCTATTGGTCCCGCACTTGGCCCTCATGGTGTTAGTGCCCCTAAGTTTGTCCAAGAGTTCAACGAGAAGACAAAAAGTTATGAACCAGGACTTATTTTACCAGTAATCATCACCGTTTATGCGGACAAGAGCTTCACATTTATTTTGAAGACTCCCCCTGCCTCAGTCTTGATCAAAAAGGCTTTGGGCATTAAGACCGCAAGCGGCACTCCCAACAAAACCAAGGCTGGCAAGATTACTCAGGCTCAGCTTACCGAAATAGCAACGATCAAATTGGAAGATCTCAATGCAAATGACATTGAAGCTGCCAAGAAAATCATTGCCGGCACAGCCCGCAGCATGGGCGTAGAGGTGGAGCAATAAGATGAAACACGGAAAGAATTATCGCGATTGTATTAAAAAGATTGACCGTGAGAAGTCCTACAGCTTCAATGAAGCGGCTGCCCTTGTTAAGGAAGTTGCCTTTGCAAAGTTTGACGAAACCGTCGAACTCTCTGTAAAGCTCTCCCTCAAGAAAAGCCAGAGTGTCCGTGACACTGTAGTTCTTCCCAACCAGTTCTCTGCCTTGAAGCGCGTACTCGTATTCGCCAAGGGTGAGAAAGCTCAGGAAGCCCGAGATAATGGTGCAGCCTTTGTTGGTGATGATGACCTCATCGAAAAAATCCGTGGTGGCTGGCTCGACTTTGATGTCGCCGTTGCTACCCCTGATATGATGAAGGACGTAGGTCGATTGGGTCCGATTCTTGGACGTAAAGGTTTGATGCCGAACCCCAAGACCCAGACAGTTACTTTTGACCTGAAGGGAGCACTCGCCGAATTGACAAAGGGTCGTGTAGAGTTCCGCTCTGACAAGACTAACGTCGTTCACCTTCCCATAGGTAAAGTTTCCATGGATGCAGCCAAGGTTTCAGAGAATGCCGTGGCAGTAGTCAAGGAAATCATCCGCAAAAAGCCTGCTGATGCAAAAGCTGACTTTATCGTAAGCGTAGCACTTTCCTCAACCATGGGTCCTGGTATCATGGTTTCAGTGAAAGATATGCTGGCTTCGGTATAATAGGAGAAGTACACCATGGATTATAAGACTCATATTACACCCGCCAAGGAAGAAGCAGTAAAGGCTCTTAAGGATGAATTCACCCAGTACTCAGGGTATATCTTCACCGATTACCGTGGAATGACTGTTGAGCAGATTACGACTTTGCGCAGAAACCTCCTTAAAAAGGACGCTGCTTACCGTGTAGTCAAGAATCGTTTTGCTAAAATTGCCCTTAGGCAGCTTGATAGCGAAGCCGATGACCAGCTTGTAGGACCTACTGCAATTGCTTTGGTCAAAGGTGATGCAGCCAATTTGGTCGCCAAGGATTTGTTCCAGGCTTCCAAGGATGGTTCCCCGATTCAGATCAAGGGTGCATTGATTGATGGAAAGTTTTTGAATCCTACCGAAGTAGAGGCTTTCAGTAAGCTTCCTACCAAGTTGGAATTGATTGCTTCCTTGATGGGAACCATGAAGGCTCCCGTGCAGAAGCTTGCAGCAACCATGCTTGCATTTATTGAAAAGAACGGTGGTGCAGTTGAAGCTGCCGCCCCCGCAGAAGAAAATTAAACACAGTCCTAGTCTTCACTCGTAACCTGCTATGACTGTGCTGATAATATCTTTATATAAGGAGAAGATAATATGGCTACTAAAGAAGAAATTTTGGAATCTATCGCTCAAATGTCCGTCATGGAAGTCGCTGATTTGATCAAAATGATGGAGGCGAAGTTTGGTGTTACAGCTGCTGCTGCCGCTGTTGCCGCTGGTCCTGTTGAGGCTGCTGCCGTTGTTGAAGAGCCCACCGAATTCAACGTCATCCTCAAGGCTTGTGATCCTACCAAAAAGATTGCAGCTATTAAGGAAGTTCGCGCTATCACCGGTCTTGGCTTGAAAGAAGCCAAAGAGTTGGTTGAAGCCGGCGACAAAGTGATCAAGGAAAGTGTAAGTAAGGCTGACGCTGCTTCCCTCAAGGAAAAGCTCGAGGCTGCAAGTTGCACCGTTGAGATTAAGCCTGTTGACTAGGCTATTGAAAGGGGATTGGCCCTTCAAGGGTCTTTCCCCTGCACTTGTTTTTTGCAAGCGGGTGTAAGCCCGACTGACTGAGCCACCGGATAGACGCCGGTGGCCTGTTGTGTCTTTCGTTTCCTCCTGTCGATGGAGGATTCTGTCTGTTTCTCAAATGACTCTGGAGGGTACACGATGGTTGCCAAAGGCAAATCCATAACACGCACGTACATCGGTTCTGATTTCCAAGAAGTCTGTGAACTGCCCAACCTCATCGGGATCCAGCTTGATTCCTATGAGAGATTCCTACAACTTGAACGTTTCAAGAAGAATCTTGAACCCGATGCTTCGTTTGGCTTGGAGGAAGTGTTCCAGTCAACGTTTCCAATTGATAGTCCTAATGGTGAGATGCGTCTTGCATACAAAGGCTATACGATTGACTTTAACAATATCAAGTTTTCGGAAACCGAATGTAAAAAGAAGGGCCGCTCCTACAGTGTGCCAATCAAGGTTACCATTAGTCTCGAATTCTCTAATGGAGAAATGAGGGAAAAGGAAATCTTCTTTGGGGATATTCCCCTGATGACCGACCGTGGAACCTTTATCATCAATGGCGCAGAACGCGTTGTTGTCAGCCAGATTCACCGTTCGCCCGGTGTTATTTTCTCAAACGAAAAGGGTGTGTATTCTTCCAGGATCATTCCTTATCGTGGTTCTTGGCTGGAATTTGAAATTGATGATAAAAAACATCTTATTTTCACAAAAATCGATAGAAAGAAACGAATCCTTGGAACTTTGTTCCTTCGTGCTATCGGTCTTGATTCCCGTGAAAAGATCGTAGAACATTTCTATAAGAGTGAAACGATTGAACTCGCTGATGACAGCGATTTGAAGTCGAGTCTCGAAAACAGATATATCTACAAGGACGTCTATGCTGTTGTTGAGGGGGAGAATAAAAAAGTACTCCGCTCCGGTGACAAGCTTCATGCCCATGAAATCGATGAGCTTCTTGGTTTGAAAATCACTTCTCTGGAACTTATCAATATGAAGGGTGAATCTTCCCTGCATAGCGATATTATCCTGAACTGTTTTGAAATCGAGGATGCAAAATATACCCGTGAGGGTTTTGATGAACCGACTAAAGAAGATGTGCTCAGTCCCATCTTCAGCGTCCTCATGCCCGGTGAGATGATTGCAATTGAACGCGCAGAGAGAGATCTGCCTGATATGTTCTTCTCAAGCCGTCGCTATGACCTCGGTTCTGTTGGTCGTTATAAATTCAATAAGAAGTTTGGTTCAGGGACCGAAGAGGAAGAAGAGAATGCTTCAACCGATTTGACCGTCCTGACCCCAAGCGACATAGTCAATACTATGGGTTTCCTTATCAAGGTATTCATCCGTGAGGAGAATGTCGATGATATCGACCATTTGGGTAACCGACGTGTTCGTTCTGTCGGGGAACTGTTGCAGAATGCACTTAAGAGTGCCTTTGCCAGAATGGAACGTATTGCCAAGGAAAGGATGAATCTCGAGACTGGTAGCGTAAAACCCCAGGATTTGATTTCCATCAAACCGATTGTAGCCGCTGTGAAGGAATTTTTTGGCAGTAGCCAACTTTCCCAGTTCATGGACCAGGTCAATCCTTTGGCTGAACTCACCCATAAAAGACGTTTGAATGCTTTGGGACCTGGTGGTCTTTCCCGAGACCGTGCCGGCTTTGAAGTGCGTGACGTTCACTATACCCACTATGGACGTATTTGCCCTATCGAGACCCCTGAAGGACCGAACATCGGTTTGATCGTGTCTTTGGCAAACTACACCCGGGTAAACCAGCATGGATTTCTTGAGACTCCTTACCGTAAAGTAATAAACGGCGTAGTTTCAAAACAGTACAGGTTCCTTGATGCCAACGATGAAGAGAAATATTTTATCGCACAGGCTTCGGCCAGGCTGGATGCCGATGGTAATTTCCGTGAGAAAGAGGTTCCTGTAAGGAGAAGTGGTGACTATTCCACAAAACCCCCTACGGATATCCGCTACATGGACGTTTCCCCAAAACAGGTTATCAGTGTCGCGGCTTCCTTGATTCCATTTCTCGAACACGATGACGCCAACCGTGCCCTCATGGGTTCAAACATGCAGCGCCAGGCAGTACCTTTGGTATTCCCTGAAACCCCGCGTGTAGGTACCGGTATGGAAGAAAAGACAGCGTATGATAGCGGTGTTTTGATTAAGGCAAAACGCGCAGGTACTATCGAGTATGTATCTTCCGACAGGGTAATTATCAAGCCTGATCACAGTGAGATCGAAGGTGAGGTTGATTTCTACGATGTGCAGAAGTTCCAGCGGACCAACCAGGATACCTGTTTCAACCAGAAGCCTCTGGTTAGTTATGGCCAGCATGTTGAAGAAGGCCAGGTTTTGGTTGATGGACCTGCAACGCAGGATGCCGAACTTGCTCTCGGACGAAATATCTTGGTAGGATTCGTTCCTTGGAACGGATACAACTACGAAGATGCTGTCCTTATCAGTGAAAGGGTTGTAAGGGACGATATCTTTACCTCCATCCATATCAAGGAATTCTCTACGGATATCCGTGAGACTAAACTTGGACCGGAGAAATTGACCAGGGATATTCCCAATACCAGTGAAAAGATGCTTGAGCAGCTTGATGAAGATGGTATTGTGAGAATCGGGACAATGGTCCGCCCAGGCTCAATTCTTGTCGGAAAGGTAACCCCGAAGAGCGAAAGTGATACGACCCCTGAATTCAAGTTGTTGAACTCAATCTTCGGTGAAAAGGCCAAGGAAGTTCGTGATACCTCCCTGAAGGTTCCCCATGGAACGGAAGGTACGGTTATCGATATCCAGAGGCTTAAAAGAAGTAACAATGACGAGTTGCCACCCGGAGTCGAGGAAACTGTCAAGGTTCTTATTGCCACCAAACGTAAGTTGCGTCAAGGTGACAAGATGGCCGGTCGCCATGGTAACAAGGGTGTTGTAAGCCGGATTCTTCCAGAGGAAGATATGCCTTACATGGAAGATGGTACCCCGCTTGATGTCTGTTTGAATCCGTTGGGCGTTCCTTCACGAATGAACATCGGTCAGTTGATGGAAACCCAGCTTGGTTGGGCAGCTGTCAAACTTGACCAATGGTATTCAACTCCGGTATTCCAGAGTGCGACTATGGCTCAGATTGAAGCAAAGATGGTTGAAGCAGGGCTTCCCGAGAACTCCAAGACGACGTTATATAACGGTCATACCGGTGTTCCTTTTGTAAATCCTGTATTCTGTGGGTATATTTATTACCTCAAGCTACACCACCTTGTCGACGATAAGATGCATGCTCGTTCTACCGGTCCTTATTCCCTGGTTACCCAGCAGCCTCTTGGCGGTAAGGCCCAGTTTGGCGGACAGAGACTCGGAGAAATGGAAGTATGGGCCCTCGAGGCATATGGTGCTGCCAATACCTTGCAGGAATTGCTTACTATCAAGAGCGATGACATGAATGGCCGTGTTAAGATTTATGAAAGTATCGTCAAGGGAGAACCCGCAACCACTGCTGGAATGCCAGAGGCATTCAACGTATTGGTCCAGGAAATCCGTGGCCTTGCTTTGGATATGGCTGTGTACGATTCCAAGGGCAAGCAGGTTCCTTTGACGGAACGAGATGAAGAGTTGATCGCCAAGCAGTCGAAAGGCTCCCTCAACTAACCAGGAGAAGTACGGATGAAGGAAATTCAGGATTTCGATAGCATTATGATAAAGCTGGCTTCGCCGGAGCAGATCAAGGATTGGTCGTACGGCGAGGTGAAGAAGCCCGAGACGATTAATTACCGCACGCTTCGGCCCGAGAGGGATGGCTTGTTTTGTGAGAAGATTTTCGGAACTACCAAGGAATGGGAATGCTATTGCGGAAAGTTTAAATCTATCCGCTATAAGGGTGTCATTTGTGACCGGTGTGGTGTTGAAGTAACGAACACCAAGGTCAGACGTGAACGCATGGGACATATTACCCTTGCAGCCCCTGTTTCCCATATTTGGTATTACCGTTCTGTACCCTCGCGGATGAGCATGTTGCTGGATATTTCCCGCAACTCGTTGCAGAGCATTCTTTATTATGAGAAATATGTAGTTATCAATGCAGGCGATACCAATCTTAAGCTAAAGCAGCTCCTCAGTGAAGAGGAGTACTGGCTTGCACGCGATCAGTATGGTGATTCGTTTGAAGCAGGGATGGGTGCCGAGGCGGTTCGCAAACTTTTGACGAACCTTGACCTTGAGGAACTTTCCCGTGAGCTTCGCGAGCAGATGCGCCAGAAAGAAGATAAGGCAGACAAGCGTTTGCTTAAGAGAATTGAGGTTTGTGAGAACTTCCGTGATAGCGGCAACCGCCCTGAATGGATGATCCTTACCGTAATTCCGGTCATCCCACCGGATTTGCGGCCAATGGTTCAGCTAGATGGCGGACGTTTCGCAACCAGTGACCTCAATGACTTGTACCGAAGGGTCATCAACAGGAACAACAGGCTTGATCGTTTGGTCAAGCTCAATGCCCCTGACATCATCATCCGTAATGAAAAAAGGATGTTGCAGGAAGCTGTTGACGCATTGTTTGATAACTCAAAGAGAAAACGTGTGGTCAAGGGTGCTTCAAACAGGCCTCTGAAGAGTCTTTCCGATATGCTTAAAGGTAAGCAAGGCCGTTTCAGGCAGAACTTGCTTGGAAAGCGTGTCGACTATTCAGGGCGTTCCGTTATTGTTGTTGGTCCTGAATTGAGAATGCATCAGTGTGGTCTTCCTTCAAAGATGGCTTTGGAACTCTATAAGCCTTTCATTATGAAGAAGCTCGTACAAGATGGCGTTGTATATAACATCAAAAAGGCAAAGAGCCTTGTTGAAGAAGAGACCGATGCCGTATGGTCTATCCTTGATGATGTAGTTAAGGAGCACCCTGTTCTGCTGAACCGTGCGCCTACGTTGCACCGCCTTGGAATCCAGGCTTTCGATCCGGTTCTCGTTGACGGGAAGGCTATCAAATTGCATCCCCTCGTATGTCATGCCTACAATGCTGACTTCGACGGTGACCAGATGGCTGTTCACGTACCGCTAACCCATGCGGCCCAGCTGGAATGCTGGACCTTGATGCTCTCTGTAACGAACCTTCTCGACCCTGCTAACGGTAAACCGATTGTGTATCCTTCCCAGGACATGGTTCTTGGTATCAACTACCTGACCAGGGAAATGAAGGGTGCTAAAGGTACCGGGCGTTTCTATGACAGTATTGGAGAGCTTGAAATGGCTATTGAGGCCGATGCTCTCTCGTATAATGCCTTGATTCGTTATCGGTTCGCCGATGGCACAAAGGTTGAGACT
Source organism: Sphaerochaeta pleomorpha str. Grapes (assembly GCF_000236685.1). NCBI lineage: Bacteria > Pseudomonadati > Spirochaetota > Spirochaetia > Spirochaetales > Sphaerochaetaceae > Sphaerochaeta > Sphaerochaeta pleomorpha. The sequence goes on from NC_016633.1 coordinate 2,338,548, forward strand.
ACTCCCGGACGAGTAATCTTTAACTCTGTTCTTCCTGAAGGTGTTCCTTTCCAAAACGCCTGCCTTGGAGACAAAGAGCTTAAGAAGCTGATCGGGGATACGTTGAAAACAAGGGAAAACTCCCTTGCTGTCGAGATGCTCGATTCAATCAAGGATATTGGCTATAAATATGCTACCATCTTTGGTGCTACCATCGGTTTGTCCGACATGATTGTCCCTGATGCAAAGAAGGGCATGGTTGACAAAGCCAATGTCGAGCAGCAAAAGATTCTTGATCAGTATCGTCAGGGGCATATTACCCAGGATGAACGTTATAACCGTGTTATCGAGGTTTGGACCCAGACGAACGATGAGCTCACCGATGAGTTGATGAATGAACTGAAGAAGAGCCAGAACGGCTTCAATCCATTGTTCCTCATGGCTGACTCCGGTGCCCGTGGATCGAAGACACAGATCAGGCAGCTTGGTGGTATGCGTGGATTGATGGCAAAGCCATCAGGCGACGTCATCGAGTTCCCTATCAAGTCCAACTTTAAGGAAGGACTTTCGATTATCGAGTTCTTCATTTCCACGAACGGTGCCCGTAAGGGTCTTTCCGATACTGCTTTGAAGACCGCTGAGGCTGGTTACCTGACCCGTCGTTTGGTTGATATCAGCCAGGACGTTGTCGTCAATGAAGAGGATTGTCATACTATCAATGGTATCTGGCGTTCCGCTATCAAGGACGGTGATGAAATTGTTGAGTCCCTTGCAGACCGTATTGTTGGTCGTTGCCCGGTAGAGGATGTCTTGCATCCGTTTACCCATGAGGTAATTGCCGAAGCGAATATTGAGATTTCTGAACCTGTGGCAAAACTTATTGAAGACGCTGGTGTTGAGAAGATCCTGCTCAGGACTGTATTGACCTGTGAGGCAAAACATGGTGTTTGTCAGAAATGTTATGGTCGAAACCTTGCCACCAATAGTTCTGTGGTTATCGGAGAGGCTGTCGGTATCATCGCCGCCCAGTCAATCGGTCAGCCCGGAACTCAGCTTACGATGCGTACGTTCCACGTTGGTGGTACTGCTTCGACGAGTTCCGAGGAAAGCAAGCTGACGTTCAACTATCCGGTTGTTATCGGTTCGATTTCAGGAACTAGGGTTGTTCGTGTTTCTGACGGCTTGGATGTATTCACCCGTAAGGGGCATATCGAATATTTCCGTGTCAATGCAGAAATTATAAAAGGATCCTATGATGAACTGCTCGTTTCTGACGGCTCGGTAGTGGGAAAAGGTACTCCTATCTATAAAAAAGATGGCGAGACCATCCTCTCCCTTGAAAATGGTTCTGTAAAGTTCCTTGACGGCAGACTGCTTCTGGTTGGTCACTCTACCTCGCAGGTTGTTAAGACTGGTTCAGAACTCCTGGTGAAATCAGGTCAGTTTGTTGACACCCAGACTCCCATTGTAACCTTTGACCCCTTCAGTGAGCCTGTTATTGCTGAAGAAGGTGGTTATACGAATTTCGTCGATATCAAATTGGGGACTACATTGATTGAAGAGGTCAATGAGGAAACCGGTAATATCGAGAAGAAGATTACTGAGCATAGCCTTGAATCTCTCCAGCCCCGCATTGAGATCACCTCACAGGAGCATGGAAAGGGTAGCACCCTTGCCGTGTATCTGTTACCTGGTGCTTCCTACTTGCAGGTTGAGGATAACGTTAAGGTTGAAAAGGGACATATCCTGGCAAAGCTTTTGAAAGAAGGTGTTAAAACCAAGGATATTACCGGTGGTCTTCCCCGAGTCGGGGAGTTGTTCGAGGCCCGTAGGCCCAGAAACAATACCATTTTGGCCCAAGTATCAGGTGTTGTCAGTTTTGGTCCAGTCGTAAAGGCAAAGCGCTCGGTTATCGTAAGGGATGCCTTCGGTCATGAGTACAAACACATGGTACCGATGGGGAAAAACCTTCTGGTTCGTGACGGAGACCCCGTTGAAGCGGCTGAACCCTTGTGTGACGGAGCGATTGATCCACATGATATCCTTGATATACTCGGTGAAAACGCATTGCAGTCATTCTTGGTCGATGAAGTCCAGGAAGTCTACCGGATGCAGGGTGTAGATATTAATGATAAGCACCTCGGTGTTATTGTCAGGCAGATGTTGCGTAAGGTTGAGATTGTCCATGTAGGCGATACCAATCTTATCCACGGGCAGCAGGTAGATAAGTTCCGTTTCTTTGAAGAAAACGAACGTGTTGTAACCGAAGGTGGTGAACCCGCTGTAGCCCGTCCTCTCCTGCTTGGTATTACCCGTGCCTCGTTGAGTATCGACTCCTTTATCTCGGCAGCCTCCTTCCAGGAGACTACCAAGGTCTTGACAAATGCGGCAATAGCTGGTAGTAAAGATGAGTTACGTGGTTTGAAAGAAAACGTAATTATTGGTCATCTGATCCCTGCTGGTACTGGTATGAAGAAGTACAGGGATGTAAAATTGAAGGACGAAGAGCTTCTTGCATTGCAACAAAAGGTTGATGCAGTGAAAGAATCAAGGCGTCAGGAAATGATTGATGACGATGATTTTGACGTTGAAGAACTTGGTGATATGAAATCCGTAGGTGATGCGGTGGATGTGGACGATTCGTATGACGGAGAATAGGTGTTTGCGCCTGTTGGCGCAACCTGTTTCGTTTGCATTCGTTGTATAACACGCCATTGCGTCCATGCTGGGTGCGGATTTTGAATAGATGTGCTGTCCGTTGGACGGCACAGGCCCCTGCTTTAGTGAGAAGTGGTGGACCAGACAATAAAAAGGGAGTGTGTCGATAAGATGCCTACTATTAATCAGCTGATCAGAAAGGGAAGGAAGACTGTCGCTAATAAGACAAAATCCCCAGCCCTTGGCGGTTGTCCCCAGAAGCGCGGTGTTTGCACTAGGGTCATGACCGTTACCCCGAAGAAGCCTAACTCTGCTCTGAGAAAAGTCGCACGTGTGCGTCTTTCCAATGGAATTGAAGTAACAGCTTATATCCCCGGAATCGGACATAACCTCCAGGAACACTCAGTTGTGTTGTTGCGTGGTGGAAGGGTCAAGGACCTTCCCGGTGTTCGTTACCACATAGTCCGTGGTGCGAAAGATACCCTGGGTGTTGCCGATCGTAAGAGAAGCCGTTCCAAATACGGTGCCAAAAAGCCAAAAGCTTGATAAGGGAGTAAGAAATGTCAAGAAGAACTACTGCTCCCGTCAGGGAAGTATTGCCGGATCCGATGTACGGAAGTACGGTTGTCGAGAAATTCATCCGCAGGATGATGGTAGATGGAAAGAAATCCGTCAGTACCAGGATTATTTATCAGGCCATGGCCACAATGGGCGAAAAGACCGGCGAGAAGCCTCTTGATGTTTTCATCAAGGCTCTTGAAAATGTCAAGCCTGTTGTAGAAGTTAAGAGTCGCCGCGTTGGTGGTGCCACTTACCAGGTTCCTGTCGAAATCCGTGACAATCGTCGCGAAGCTTTGGCAATGCGCTGGATTATCGCTGCTGCTCGTAACCGTAACGGTCACAGCATGAGCGAGAAGCTCGGTGCTGAGATGCTCGATGCATATGCCAACACTGGTGCAGCCTTCAAGAAAAAAGAAGATACGCACAGAATGGCAGAAGCAAACAAGGCATTCAGTCACTACCGCTGGTAGGCCATTTGGTATTAAAAATGCCGGTTATCACCATACGATAACCGGTTTTTTCTTTATCTTTATAGAATTACTGTGTATCGCTTGACATGAAATCCCCTTTTCGCATATATTGCAAAAGGTGTCCGCTATAGGCATGCCTATGCGGAACTATGTAGAGCCAAACCGATTATTGCTGGTGCAATGATAAGGTGGTTTCAGGCAGTAAGAAGTTTTTTTTAAACTTATACTAAGTCGACAAGATGGTATGTACCATGCTTGCCGACCTCTGGAATCTCTTTTAACATTAGTATCCTCATATAATTAGTTTGTCTCATTAGAAATGGTAAAGGCTTTGTGCCTTTATGAGCACATATTAATTTTTTGATTGTGACAATTATAAAAAAGTCACAAGGAGGAAATGATGGCAAAAGAGAAATTTCAGAGGACGAAGCCGCACGTTAACGTAGGCACCATCGGCCACGTCGACCATGGTAAGACAACGCTTACTGCTGCTATTACCATGCATTGTGCAAAGTTGTTCGGCGACAAAGCCCTTGCTTATGATGCGATCGACAACGCTCCGGAAGAGAAAGCACGTGGTATCACGATTAATACCCGACACGTTGAGTACCAGTCCGTTAACAGGCACTATGCCCACGTTGACTGCCCGGGACATGCTGACTACATCAAGAACATGATCACTGGTGCTGCACAGATGGACGGAGCAATTATTGTTGTTGCTGCTACCGACGGTGCAATGGCCCAGACCAAAGAGCATTTGTTGCTCGCTCGCCAGGTTGGTGTTCCCTGTGTAATCGTATTTATCAATAAGTGTGACCAGGTAGACGATCCTGAACTGATCGACCTTGTTGAAGAAGAGATGCGCGACCTCTTGACCGAATATGGTTTTGACGGTGCAAATGCTCCTATCATCCGTGGTTCCGCTTATGAAGCCATGACCAATCCTGATGATCCTGAAAGCGTAAAATGTATCGACGAATTGCTCGATGCGATGGATAATTATATCCCACTTCCTGAGCGTGCCGTTGACTTGCCCTTCTTGATGCCAATCGAAGACATTTTCTCCATCTCCGGTCGTGGTACCGTTGTTACTGGACGTATCGAACGCGGTATTGTTCATATCAACGATCCAGTATCCATCATCGGTATTAAGGACACAAGAGATTCTGTTTGTACTGGTATCGAAATGTTTAACAAGCTCCTTGACGAAGGTCAGGCTGGTGATAACATTGGTGCTCTTCTCCGCGGTGTTGACAAGAAAGACGTTGTGCGTGGCCAGGTTCTGGCTAAGCCAAAGTCCATCAACCCCCACCAGAAGTTCATTGGTACTGTATATGTACTGAGCAAGGACGAAGGTGGCCGTCACTCACCGTTCTTCAGTGGCTATCGCCCACAGTTCTATTTCAGAACTACAGACATTACTGGTACCGTAACGTTGCCCGAAGGCAAGCAGATGATTCTGCCTGGGGACCACACTACTATCAATGTCGAGCTGATTCACCCTGTTGCAATGGACAAAGGACTCCGCTTCGCTATTCGTGAAGGTGGTAGGACTGTTGCTTCCGGCCAGGTAACTGAAATCGCCGAATAATTCTGTTGACGAATGTCTTGCCAACATCTGTTGGATGCTGGCAAGGCCCGTTTTTTGGAGGAATAATGGCTAAAGAAAGAATTCGGGTTAGGTTGAGAGGTTTTGATATTGAGCTTGTTGAACAGAGCTCAAAAGCAATCGTAGATACTGTTGTCAGGGCCGGCGCTACTGTCTCTGGTCCTGTACCTCTCCCGACTCGTGTCAATAAGTACACTGTCCTGAGATCGCCCTTTGTCAATAAAAAGTCTCGTGAACAGTTCGAGATGAGAACCCACAAAAGGTTGATTGACATTTTGGATCCTACATCGAAAGTCATGGATGCCCTCATGAAGCTTGAGCTCCCTGCTGGTGTGGATGTAGAGATTAAACAGTAAGAGAGTTGAGGTAAGAGATGTTAGGGCTTATCGGCAAAAAAGTTGGAATGACACAGGTGTTTGATGCGCAAGGCAGACTTACACCCGTGACGGTTATAAGAATTGAGGGCAATGTTGTTGTCGCAGACCGAACTGAAGAGAAGAATGGCTACAAAGCCGCAGTACTCGGTTCCGTTGACAAGAAAAAAAGCACTGTCACCAAGCCGTATGCTGGCCAGTTCGAAGGAATTTGCGAACCGAAGCAGCATGTAATAGAGTTCCGTAACTATGAAAAAGAAGTTACGGTCGGCGAAGTGTTGGGCGTGGATATATTTAAGGACATCTCATTTGTAGATGTCACTGGGACTTCTAAAGGTAAAGGTTTCGCCGGTGGTATGAAGCGTCACAACTTCTCTGGTGGACGTGCAACCCACGGTTCTAAGTTCCACCGTGACATCGGTGGTACTGCAATGTCATCTACTCCTGGTCGTACATTTAAAGGCCACAATATGGCTGGCCGTATGGGTACTGAGAAGACGACAATTCAGAACCTGAAAGTCGTCAGGGTCGATGAAGAGATGCAGGTCCTTATGGTAAGGGGAGCAATCCCTGGTCCCTCCCAGAGTGTCGTCATCGTCAAGAAAGCGATAAAGAAGTAGGGGCGAGAGATATGGAAACCAAAGTCTTTTCTATCGAAGGCAAAGAAGTTAGAACGATTGAGTTGAATGACCTGGTATTTAACAGGGAAGTCAGCGATGGGTCTATCTACTATGCCGTAAATAATGAGCTTGCAAACCGCCGCGTCGGTACTGCATGCACGAAGGGTCGCGCTGAAGTCAATTACAGCAATACCAAGCCTTACAAACAGAAAGGCACAGGTAATGCTCGTGCTGGTGACAAGAAGTCCCCTGTTTGGGTCGGTGGTGGTACCGTATTTGGACCAAAACCGCGTGACTATAGTTACGTCCTTCCCAAGAAGGTGAAACGTCTTGCGATGAAGAGCCTTCTTTCCCTGGGAATCCAGGAAGAGCGCCTTGTGGTTGTTGAAGATTTCTCACCGGAATCTGGCAAAACAAGGGATCTTGCTTCTATCGTTGAGAACTTTGTCAAGGATAGGACCAGAACGATTCTCATCCTCAAGGATGACGATGTAATGATGCGCCGTGCTGCGAAAAATATTCCGTACCTGCACGTCCTTTCTTACAATAGGCTTTCCGCAAAGGAACTCCTGTATGGAAGAAAGGTCTTGGTTCTGGAAACCGCCGCAAAGAATCTTAACGATTTCTACGGCGACAAATAAGGGGACCGGATATGAGAGCAGACCAAGTAATCATTGAACCCGTCTTGAGTGAGAAATCAAATATCGCTCGCGAAGGGGAAACAAAGAAATACACGTTCAAAGTTCACAAGGATAGTAATAAATTCCAGATTATGGCAGCTATTAAAGAGCTGTTCCAGGTTGAACCTGTGAAGTGTAATGTTATGATCGTAAAAGGCAAGCCAAAATATTCACGCGGAAAGGGTGGCAACATCCTTGGCAATACCGGTGATTGGAAGAAGGCTGTCGTAACCCTGGCCAAGGGTGATACCATCCAGGCCATCGAAGGCGTATAAGGAGAAGTTGGAAAATGGCTCTTAAATCTTACAAGCCAAATACTCCCGGCCTTCGCCAGAAGACCACATTGGTCTTCAGCGAGCTGACTGCCAGCAAGCCTGAGAAGTCACTTACTACCGGTCTGAGCAAAAAGGCTGGACGTGATACCTTTGGGCGCATCAGCGTTCGCCGTAGAGGCGGTGGCCACAAACGTGCTTATCGAGTAATCGATTTCAAGCGTGACAAATATGGTATTCCAGGTGTCGTCAAGACTATCGAATACGATCCGAACCGCAGTGCTAACATTGCATTGGTATTTTATGCCGATGGTGAAAAGCGCTACATGATTGCCCCTAAAGGCATGACTGTCGGTACCTCGGTTATTTCCGGACCGACTGCCCCTCTTTCCAGCGGAAATGCTCTTCCTTTGAAGAACATTCCCCTTGGGTTGATGGTTCACAATGTTGAGCTTACTCTTGGCAGAGGCGGACAGCTTGTTCGTTCAGCTGGTTTGGGTGCAACTGTAGTGGCCAAGGAAGGTGACTATGTCACACTCCGCCTCCCCTCAGGTGAAATGCGCATGGTGTTCGGTGAGTGCTACGCTACCCTTGGGCAGCTTGGTAATGAAGATCACATGAATGTTAGCCTTGGTAAAGCCGGTGCAAGCCGTCACTTGGGAAGAAGGCCTAAGGTTCGTGGTGTCGCTATGAACCCTGTCGATCACCCCCATGGTGGTGGTGAAGGTAAGACTGCAGCTGGACGGAACCCGGTAACCCCATGGGGCAAGCCGACCAAGGGTGGAAAAACCCGTTCCAAGAAAAAACCTTCCGGTGCATTCATCCTTAAGAAGCGGAAGTAGGAGTAGAAAGTGGCAAGATCAATCAAAAAAGGTCCTTTTATTGAGAAGAAACTTTATAAAAGGATTCAGGAGTCTCTTAAGACTAATCAGAAGCAGATGATCAAGACTTATTCCCGCTGTTCTACGATCATCCCTGAAATGGTAGGATTCACGATTTCCGTTTATAACGGGAAAACCTGGATTCCAGTGTTCGTGACTGAGAATCTGGTCGGACATAAACTCGGCGAGTTTTCACCCACCAGAATTTTCCGCGGTCACTCAGTTTCCGACAAGAAGGTTGGTTAATCGAGATGGGTAGAATGATGGAAGAAAAAAAAGGTTATTCAGCAACTGCAAAGTATCTGATGATTGCTCCTTCAAAGGTTAGGCCTGTAGCTAATCTTGTTAGGAATAAGTCATATGCCCAGGCTGTTGCTATCCTTGAGGCGATGCCCCAGAAAGGGTCTCACCTGATTCTCAAGGTTTTACAGTCAGCTTGTGCCAATGCACTTGATCAGAACAAGAAGCTTGATGAAGAGAACCTTGTGGTCAAGGAATTGCAGGTTAACGAGGGCCCGAGACTCAAGAGAGTTTGGCCGAGATCCCATGGGAGACGTGATATTCTCCTCAGGAGGATGTCACACATTACCGTCGTTGTTGACGAAAAAGCAAGCGTGAGGGAATAAATGGGCCAGAAAGTAAATCCGATTGGACTCCGCCTTGGAATCAACAAGACCTGGAAGTCCAAATGGTATGTAGATCCCCGGGAATATGCAGATACTCTGCACGAAGACCTTAAGCTGCGCAAGGCTTTGCTTGGGTGCCCAGAGGTTCAGGGTGCTGAGATTTCAGATGTTGAATTCATCCGTAAACCACAGCGCATTACTATCGTGATCACCACTAGTCGCCCTGGTATCATTATTGGTAGCAAGGGAGCTAATGTCGAAAAGCTTGGAGCAAGACTCCAGAAGCTTTCAGACAAGAAAGTGCAGATCAAGATTAAAGAAATCAAGAAACCTGAGGCTGATGCCCAGTTGATTGCTTCTAATGTTGCAAAACAGCTTGTTGCTCGTGGTTCTTTCCGCAGAGCAATGAAGATGGCAGTAACAAAAGCAATGCAGAGCGGTGCCCAGGGTGTCAAGATCAGATGCTCAGGTCGTATCGGCGGTGCTGAAATAGCTCGCTCCGAATGGATGAAGGAAGGACGTGTTCCTCTTCATACTCTCAGAAGCGACATTGATTATGGATTTGTAACTGCACACACATCCTTTGGTGCCATTGGCGTTAAAGTATGGGTTTTCAACGGTGAAATCTATGAGCATGCAATCAAAGAAGACGCTGGTGGGCTCGTTAGAAAGCCTTCAAAGACCGAAGGCGTTGAGGCAAGGAGTTAGTAGGCCATGCTTAGTCCAAAAAGAGTAAAATACAGAAAAAAGCAGCGTGGTACCACTGATGGTGTTGCCCACCGTGGTAATACGATCGCATTTGGTGAATTTGCCTTGATGGCACTTGAACCCAAGTGGATTACCAACCGCCAGATTGAAGCTGCCCGTATTGCAATGACCCGTCACATTAAGCGTGGTGGTAAGGTATGGATCAGGATTTTCCCTGATATGCCGTATACCAAGAAACCCGCTGAAACCAGACAGGGTAATGGTAAGGGTGCCCCTGAAGGCTGGGTAGCTGTGGTCAAGACTGGAGCTGTCATGTTTGAAATGGGCGGCGTCAGTGAAGATTTGGCTCGTGAGGCACTTGCCCTCGCAGCGTCAAAACTTCCGATCAAGACGAGATTTGTCGTCAGAAGGGATGTGGAGTAAATTATGAAGAATTCATATAAAGATTTAACCCTTGACGAACTGGTTGAGAAGAAAGAACAACTCCATAAGGAGTATCTCAACCTTCGGATGGGAAGAGTTCTCGGGCATGTCGAAAATCCGCTTGCTGTTCGTACAACAAAGAGGAATATCGCTCGCGTGAACACCCTCATCCACGAATATGCCCTCGGAATTCGGAAAGCAGCTAACTAAGGGAGCGCGATTAGATGGAAACGAATAAAAAGAGTTTTACTGGACAGGTGGTCAGTGATAAGATGGAAAAGACCATTGTTGTCGCCATCTCCTCAAGAAGGCTGCACCCCCTGTACAAGAAGTATGTGACTTCCACCAAAAAGGTGAAGGCGCATGATGAGAAAAACGAGGCCAATATCGGTGACACTGTTCGTGTTGTTGAATGCCGCCACATCAGCAAAGACAAGTGCTGGCGTCTCGTTCAGATTGTCGAGCGTGCTCGGTAAACCAGGAGAGACGTTATGGTACAGATGCAAAGTTATTTGAATGTAGCGGACAACAGTGGAGCCAAAAAGGTCCAGTGCATTAAGGTTCTCGGTGGAAGCCATCGTTATGTTGCCAGTGTTGGTGATATTATCGTGGTAGCTGTAAAGAACGCACTGCCTAATGGCGCCATTAAGAAAGGCGATGTCATGAAGGCCGTCATTGTTCGTACAAAGAAGGAATACCGCAGACCTGACGGTACCTATATCAGGTTCGATGATAACGCATGCGTTATTATTGATGCCAACAATAACCCGCGCGGTAAGCGTATCTTCGGACCAGTAGCCCGAGAACTCAGAGATGGCTACATGAAGATCGTTTCGCTAGCGCCGGAAGTGTTGTAGGAGTGTGCACATGAAGCTTAAGAAGAACGACACCGTAAAGATTCTTGCTGGAAAAGACAAAGGTAAGACTGGCAGGATCGTAAAGGTAGACCTAGAGAAAGAAAGGGTCGTCGTCCAGGGTGCCAACATGGTCAAAAAGACCATGAAGAAGAAGAATCCGCAAGACAAAGGCGGCATCATGGAAATTGAGGCTCCGATCCATGTATCCAATGTTGCGTTTATGACCAGCAATGGCGACGCGACCAGGATCGGTTACAAGTTTGATGAGAGCGGAAAAAAAGTCCGTTTCGCTAAGAAAACCGGGGAAGTGATCTAATGGAAAAGTTCATACCAAACTTCAAGACTAAGTATCTTGAGACTGTAGCTCCGGCACTCTTTACTGAACGTGGCTACTCCTCAAAAATGCAGGTTCCTACCCTGGAAAAGATTGTCGTCAGTGTAGGTGTCGGTGAGGCTATCTCAAACAAGAAGCTTCTCGATGCTGCCGTCAAAGAACTTGAACAAATTACTGGCCAGCATGTGTTGAAGACCAAAGCCCGGAAGTCCATCGCAAACTTTAAAGTTCGTGAAGGGCAGGAAATCGGTGCAATGGTAACTCTGCGTGGCGATAACATGTGGTTCTTTCTGGAAAGATTGATTAGTATTGCTCTTCCCCGTGTCAAAGACTTCAAAGGTGTTAAAGCTAATGCGTTTGATGGCCATGGAAACTATTCTCTTGGTATTACCGAGCAGATTATTTTCCCTGAAATTGACTTCGATAAGATTGAGCGTGTCAGCGGGCTGAACGTCGCCATTGTGACGACTGCGAAGACCGATGAGGAAGGCTATGCCCTGTTACAGAAGCTTGGCATGCCTTTCAGCAAATAAGGGTGGAGACAAATGGCAAAAAAATCGTTGATCGTTAAGGCCAATCGGGAGCCCAAGTTCAGTACCAGAAAAGTCAACCGCTGCAGAATATGTGGCAGACCCCGTGGCTATATGCGCCAGTTCGACATGTGCAGGATCTGCTTCCGCAAGTTGGCAAGTGAAGGCCAGATTCCTGGTGTTACCAAATCCAGTTGGTAGGAGAGAAAAATGGCTGTAAGTGATCCAGTTGCTGATATGCTGACCAAAATTAGAAATGCTAGTATGGCTAAGCATGAAAAAGTAGATATTTCCACTTCAAAGATGAAACTTCAGATTGTGAAGATTCTCAAAAATGAAGGGTACGTCAAGAACTTCAAGAAAGTAACAAAAGATGGGATTTCCTTTATCCGCGTTTTCTTGAAGTATGATGAGAAGCAGAGTCCAGTACTCCATGGGATTCAACGCGTTTCCACTCCAGGACGCCGCGTATATACCGGCTACCGGGATATGCCTCGCGTTTATAATGGTCATGGTGTCGTGGTAGTCTCCACTTCTACTGGTGTAATTACCGGTAAGAAGGCTACAGAGAATAAGGTCGGTGGCGAACTGATCTGCACGATTTGGTAAGGTGGTAAAGAATGTCCAGAATTGGAAAATTGCCAATCGCAGTACCCTCTGGGGTTAAGGTTTCCGTTGCCGATGGTATTGTCAATGTTGAAGGCCCTAAGGGCAAACTTAATTGCGCATACCGTCCTGAAGTCATTATTGACATCAAGGGCGATGTAATTCAGGTTACAAACAGAGACGAATCCAAGGCAAGCAATAGTTTTCATGGGTTGTATCGCCAGTTGATCAGCAACATGGTTGTCGGGGTTTCCAAAGGTTATTCCCGCTCCCTTCTGATCAACGGTGTTGGCTATCGTGCCGAGCTCAAAGGGAACTTGCTGACCTTGAACCTTGGGTATTCCGTATTGGTCGAGTTTGTTCTTCCTAAGGGGATTACAGCTACTTGTGAGAACCCGAATAAGGTTACCATCAGTGGCATCGACAAGCAGCTTGTGGGCCAGACTTGTGCTGAAATCCGCTCCCTCCGCGGTCCTGAACCGTATAAGGGTAAGGGAATTAGGTACGAGGATGAGATCATCCGTCGTAAGGCCGGCAAGTCCGCTGCTGCAAAGAAATGATGGTAGGGAAAAGAGATGAACAGAGTAATCGATAAGAGAAGAAAGCTTGCACGTCGTAAGCACCATATTCGAAAGAGTATCTCCGGTACTGCTAGCAGACCGAGAATGACTGTTTTCCGCAGCAACTCCCACATGTATATTCAAGTCATCGATGATGTTGCAGGTGCAACCCTGGTTGCTGCAAGCAGCCTTGAAGCTGATTTGAAGGGCTTGAAGAATACTGTTGAAGATGCAGCAAAGCTTGGTGAAATCCTTGGAAAGAGAATGCTTGAGAAGAATATCGACACTTGTGTATTCGACCGTAATGGCTATCTCTTCCACGGAATTGTCAAGAGCATCGCAGATGGCGCCCGCAAAGCCGGCGTTAGGTTCTAGGGGGAAACTGTGGAAAGATCTAGAGAAAGGGATAAAGACAAAAACGATGGATACGTCGAAAAGCTGATCAAGCTGAATCGCGTTGCCAAGGTAGTCAAGGGTGGTCGGAGATTTTCCTTCTCAGCTTTGGTTGTTGTAGGCGATCAGAAAGGCAAGGTCGGATATGGTTTTGGTAAAGCCAATGATGTCACCGAAGCAATTCGGAAGGCTGTTGACCGTGCCAAGACAAATATGATCGTAGTTCCTGTGAAGAAGACCTCCATTCCTCACGAAATCATTGGAAATTACAAGAGCGCAAGCGTCCTTCTTCGTCCTGCAGTACCAGGTACTGGCGTAATCGCCGGTGGTGCTGTCCGTGCGATTTGTGATGCCTGCGGTATCAATGACATCCTGAGCAAGTCCCTCGGTTCCAAGAATTCGATCAACACCGTTAAGGCCGCTTTTGATGCACTCGAGCATCTTTTTGATGCAAAGAGTATGGCAAAGAACAGGGGTAAATCCCTGAGCGAGATGTGGGGTTAATCCGATGGCTGATGCAAAGAAGATCAAAATTACCTTGGTCCGTAGTGTTGCCGGGACCCTTCCTGCACAGCGTAAAACTGTGAAGGCGCTTGGGCTTGGCAAGATTGATAGCTCGGTTGTTCATGAATACAATCCCTCAACGCTTGGGATGGTTCGTGTAGTAGCACACCTTGTGAAAGTCGAGGAGATGTAAGATGGGACAGATTCATGCACCCTATGGTGCGAATACAAAAAAGACTATCGTAGGTCGCGGCGCTTCCTCAAAGGGCCGTACTTGCGGTAGGGGCCATGATGGACAGAATCAGCGTTCTGGTGGTGGTGTCCGTCTTGGCTTTGAAGGTGGACAGATGCCTTTGTATCGCCGTGTTGCGCGCAGAGGCTTTTCTAATGCAAAGTTCACGCAGGAATACCAGATTGTATCCCTCGATGTTCTTTCCGCCAACTTTGAAGACGGTGACGTGATTACCCTTGATGTCCTGAAGGACGCTGGGTTGGTGAAAGGGTTCAATGTTCAGGTCAAAATCTTGAGCAATGGCGAACTTTCAAAGAAGGTAATCATTGATGGGCTAAAGGTTTCCGCAAGCGCAATCGAAAAGATTACTGCTGCGGGTGGCGAAATCAGATAACAAAGAAGGGCTTTATGGCAAACTCCTTAGTTGAGATGTATAGAATGAAGGATCTTCGCAAGAAGATTTTCATAACCCTAGGCCTGCTGATTGTCAGCAGGTTGGGGGCAGTGATTCCTATTCCCGGTGTCGATCCCGAAGTTCTAAAACTGTATTTTCTTTCACAGAGCACTAGTTCCAATGTAGGTCTTACCGAATATTTGAATTTTTTCTCTGGTGGTGCATTTGCGAACTTCTCTCTCTTCATGCTTGGCGTAATGCCATACATCAGTACCCAGATTATTCTCCAGTTGCTGATGCTTGTTGTACCTACATTGAAGAAACTGGCAGAAGATCCGTCTGGACAGAAGAAGATTCAGCAGTACACCAGATATGGTACGATTGTCGTTTGTCTGATTCAGTCTTATGTGGTCACAATTTATGCCAAGTCAATTCCTGGCGTACTGACCATGGGGATCGTACCCTTTACGTTAATTGCAATGCTCACCGTTACAGCCGGTGCCATGCTCCTTGTATGGCTCGGTAACAAGATCACACAGTTTGGTATCGGTAACGGTATCAGCCTTCTGATTTTCGCCGGTATTGTTGCAAGAATTCCTGCAGCGATGGTGACTTTGTTCAAGAGTGTCTCCGCGGGCACTTTGAATCCCATTGTCGTTGTAGTAGTCTTTATTATGTTCATTGTGGTCGTCGCTCTCGTCGTGTATGAGGAGCAAGGTGTTCGCAAGATTCCCGTAAACTACGCAAAACGCGTTGTAGGCCGAAAAATGTATGGTGCCCAGAGTACTTACATTCCAATAAAGCTGAACCCGTCAAACGTAATTCCGGTAATCTTTGCATCCGCATTGCTTTCCTTCCCATTACAGATTGCGACTACTTTGGGACCAGAGGTGAAGTGGCTTGCCACATTCTCCAATTGGCTTAGTCCTCAGGGTGCCCCCTATCTGATCATCTACGCCCTGTTGATTATAGCGTTTGCTTTTTTCTATACACAGGTGACTATGAATCCGGTCGAGATGGCCAAGCAGATTCGTGAGAACGGTGGATCCGTACCAGGCGTACGTTCCGAAAAACTGGAAGAGTACCTTTCAAAGGTCCTTAACCGTGTTGTTCTCCCTGGATCAATATTTTTGGCTTTCATTGCCTTGATTCCCACACTGGTACAGAAATTATTTAGCTTTCCTTCTTCTGTTGCTATGTTGTTCGGTGGAACGTCGTTGATTATTCTCGTCGGCGTAGACCTTGATACCATGAGGCAGATTGAAGGGGTTATGAAAATGCACCACTACGATGGGTTCAATGTGGGTAGCAAAAAGTCGAAACACATTTAGGCTTTAGGAGCTAGAACATGAAAGTAAGAGCAAGTGTCAAACCGATTTGTGACAAGTGCAAAGTAGTCAGACGGGCTGGGGTTGTCCGAATCATCTGTGAGAATCCCAAGCACAAGCAGAGACAGAGATAACAGGGTTCGGCGGAAGCCTTCCTACTCTATAAGAGAAATTCAGGAGGCCATGAATGGCGAGAATTGCAGGTGTAGATTTGCCGAACAAGGCAGTAAAGATAGCCTTAACGTATATTTACGGAATCGGCAGGGTTTCGGCCGTTGATATTTGTGAAAAGACAAAGATCAATCCCGATACAAGTATCAACACCCTTTCCAACGACGACCTAGCGTCACTTCGTAAAGTCATCGAGGAAGAGTACAAAGTCGAGGGACGTCTTCGCACAGAAGTCGCCCTGAATATTAAGCGCCTTATGGACATTGGTTGCTACCGCGGCCTTCGTCATCGTAAGGGTCTTCCAGTACGCGGTCAGAGGACTAAAACCAATGCCCGTACTCGCAAGGGTAAGAAGAAGACCGTTGCGTCTAAGAAGAAATAAGGAGCAGGTAATAAATGGCTAATACAAAGCGCAAAGTGAAGAAGACGGTATATGAAGGGAATGTCTATATTCAGGCTACCTTCAACAATACCATTGTCACCGTTACCGATCTTAACGGTAATGCTGTTTCCTGGGCCAGCGCAGGCGGACTCGGGTTTCGTGGTGCCAAAAAGTCCACTCCTTATGCAGCACAGACCACCGCAGAGAAAGCAGTTAAAGCAGCTATGGACTCTGGCCTTCAGGAAGTAAATGTTTTCGTGAAGGGTCCTGGTGTTGGACGTGAGAGTGCAATTCGTACCTTGGGCGTGCTTGGGTTGAAAGTCCGGTCTATCCGCGACGTTACCCCCATCCCGCACAATGGATGCAGACCTCGTAAGAGCAGACGAGTCTGATTAGGAGCTAGAAATTTATGGCAAGATATACAGGACCGAAATGCAGATACTGCAGAGCCGAGAGGACCAAATTGTTCCTTAAGGGTGAAAGATGCCATTCCGGCAAATGTCCGATGAATGATCTCAAATCAGCCGGCCTCCCTGGAAAAGACCCTAGGGCACGTTCCAAGAAGCCGACCGACTACGGTCTTCAGCTTCGTGAGAAGCAGAAGCTGAAAAGAACCTATTGCATGCTTGAGAAGCAGTTCAAACTGACTTTCGATGAAGCAGCAAGGGTTCCCGGAAAGACTGGTGAAAATTTGATCATGTTGCTTGAATGCAGACTTGACAACGTTGTCTATCGTTTGCACTTTGCAAGCAGCAGGAGTGAATCCGCTCAGTTGATTAACCATGGACATATCCAGGTTAACGGCAAGCGCGTTACCATTCCTTCCTACCGCCTCAAGCCCGGTGACGTTGTCTCCGTTGGCCCACGTGGACAGAAAATGATTTCAATTAAAGAAAACTTGAAGGAATACTCCAAGTCTGGTGTTTGCCAGTGGCTGACATTGGATGCAGATGCAATGAAGGGTACCTTTGTTGCTGTTCCTAGAAGAAGTGAAGTCACCGAGCTCGAAAAGATTAACGAGCAGTTGATCGTCGAGTTGTATTCCAGATAAGGAGTAACCATGGCACGCAAAAACCTTCTGAAGGGCTTCAAGAAGCCCAAGGGGATAACCTTCGAACACAGCGCTATTGAATCTAATTTTGGAAAATTTATTGCCTATCCGTTTGAGAGAGGCTTTGGAACCACAATTGGCAACACGCTTAGGAGGGTTCTTCTCTCATCTATCCAGGGGTATGCCGTCACTGCCGTGAAGTTCACTAGCTTCAATGAAGATGGTGTACCGCACTTGATTTCAAGTGAATTCGAGCAGCTACCCGGTGTCCGTGAGGACATTGCGGATATTATTGCTGCTCTGAAGAAACTTCAGATCAGGATGCCCGAGGACTCAGAAGGAACAAATCTCCTGATAGAGTGTAAGGGTCCCGGCGTAATTACCGGTGCAAACTTCGAGCGTGACCAGGTTGAAATCACCAACAAGGATTTGGTCCTCTTTACAATGATGGATGATGCCAACATTGAGATGGAAGTCCAGATTGACCTTGGTAGGGGCTATGTCCCGTCTGAAATCAACGAGAAATATGTGGAAGAGATTGGTACTATTCCTATCGACGCCACTTTTTCACCGGTTACCCGCGTAAAGTATTCGATTGAACCTACCCGTGTTGGCTATCGTAGTGATTACGACAAGTTGACATTGGAGATTTACACCGATGGTACGATTGCTCCGCAGAATGCCTTGGCCGAAGCAGCGAAGATCGCGAAGGAATACTTCCAGATTTTCATTAACTTTGACGAGACATTAATTAGTAACAATGACGAGGTTGACGAA
Organism: Sphaerochaeta pleomorpha str. Grapes; assembly: GCF_000236685.1. Lineage (NCBI taxonomy): Bacteria > Pseudomonadati > Spirochaetota > Spirochaetia > Spirochaetales > Sphaerochaetaceae > Sphaerochaeta > Sphaerochaeta pleomorpha. Next base: position 2,356,528 of record NC_016633.1, read on the forward strand.
GAGGAAGAACGGGTTCGTAAGATTCTCGGTACTTCCGTTGAGGAACTTGAATTGACTGTAAGGTCTAGCAATTGTCTCAAGAACGCCAACATCAGAACGATTGGTGACTTGACCAAGAAGACTGAGGAAGAGATTGCAAAGACGAGGAACTTCGGTAAGAAGAGCCTCTCTGAGATTAAAGACAAACTCAAAGAATGGAATCTCAGCCTCGGGATGACGGACTACAGTGTTTTGAAAACTGCAGTTAAAGTACCAGGGAACAAGGAAGAAGAGAATGAAGCATAGGATTGGATTCAATGCGCTAAGTAGGAATTCCGCCCAGCGGACAGCTTTAAAGCGCAACATGGTGACCTCCCTGTTCAGATACGAGAGGATTGAGACCACCAAGGCAAAGGCTCTTGAAGTTCGTAGAATGGCTGAAAAAATGATCACCCGTGCCAAGGTTGATAACGTACATAATCGTCGTACTGTTGGCAAGGATCTTTTTGATGAAGGCATTCTGGCGAAGCTTTTCACAGAGATCGCTCCTTTGTTTGTTGAGCGGAAGGGCGGTTATACCCGCATCCTGAAGACCGGCAATCGTCTCGGTGACGCAGCTGAGATGGTCATCCTTGAACTGGTTGAGAAAACCGTCAAGGTTGATAAGAATGCTGAAAAAAAGGCAGAGAAGAAAGCTGATAAGAAAGTAGCTGATACCTCCGCTGCAAAACCTGCAAAAGCCAAGGCTGAAAAAGCCAAAGCCAAAGCAGAAGAGAAGAGTGCAGAAGAGGTCAAATAAGCCCCTTTATAGCATCTTCGAAGACTGACTGACCCGTAAGGGTGAAGCCGCTGTTGTTCTAACGGCGGTTTTTTTTATTTCAAGAGGCTGTTGGACTGGATTTCAGAGAAAATAGTTTGACAGATTGTTTATAAAACAATACCCACAGCCAAACTTTGAGTATAAGTTAGCCTTGACAAGTAACTATCCGGTTCGTATGATTGAAACATTACAATAGGGGGTAGTATATGAATGTTATACTAATTATCCTCCTTAGTTGTTTATTTGGTATCGTCTTAGGTTGGTTATGCCGTTGGCTGTATGCGAAATTTAAGCTTACCTCGGTCGAACAGAGAGCTGTCAGACTGAACAAGGAAGCAATAAAGGAAGCGGAAGCAAAGAGCAAGGAGCTTTTGCTTGAGACTCGGGATCAGTTGTTGAAAGAGCAACAACAGCAAGAACGAGAGGCTAGGGAAAGACGGATTGAATTGCAGCGTTCCGAGAGGAGACTTCTTCAGAAAGAAGAGAATCTGGAACATAAGCAAACTGAATTAGATGTTATCAGAAAGCAACTAGGAGATAGAGACGCAAGTCTTTTAAAGAAGGAACAGGAAATTTCCTCTAAAGAGGGAAGCCTGATAACTGAATTGGAACGTATCGCAGGCATGACTTCGGAAGAGGCCAAGACCAATATCATTGAGGCTATGCAAAATGATGCGAAACGTGATGGCCAGCTCTTGATCAATAAAATTGAGCAAGAAGCACAGCTTACTGCTGACAAGAAGGCACGCGATATCGTTGTGACTTCCATTCAGCGGCTTGCAACTGAAGTTACCAGTGATGTTACTATCAGTTCGGTCAGTCTTCCGAGTGATGAGATGAAAGGTCGGATTATTGGACGTGAGGGAAGAAATATCCGCACGTTGGAGACGCTGACAGGTGTCGATGTCATTATTGACGATACTCCTGAAGCTGTTGTCATTTCCTGTTTCGATCCTGTACGAAAAGAAATTGCAAGGGTCTCGCTTGAAAGACTGGTCCAAGACGGCCGGATCCATCCTGCACGGATTGAAGAGGTCGTCAATAAAGTCACGAAGGAAATCGGAAGGATTATCGCCGATGAAGGCGAAAAAGTTGTTTTCGATCTCGGGGTCCATAACATGGGACAGGAGACTATTCGTGCCTTGGGTCGTCTTTATTTCCGAACAAGTTATGGGCAGAATGTTCTTAACCACTCCAAAGAAGTGGCGATTTTGTCTGGTATGATTGCAAGTGAAGTTGGAGCAAATGCTGAATTAGCTATGCGCTCAGGACTTTTGCATGATATCGGCAAAGGTATCGAAACCGAAAGTGATGCAAACCATGCAGAACTGGGTGCAGATATGGCAAAACGCCTCGGTGAGGATCCTCGAGTTGTTAATGCAATTCTGGCCCACCATAGCGATGTCGAACCAACGACTTTGGAAGCTGTTATCGTCCAGATTGCTGACGCCATCAGTGCTGCCCGCCCTGGCGCCAGACGTGAGACTTTGGATAATTATATCAAGCGTCTTGAGTCACTCGAGCAGATTGCCGAAAGCTTTGTCGGTGTAGACAAAGCCTATGCTATCCAAGCTGGACGTGAATTAAGGATTCTTGTTAACAATGATACCGTTTCTGATGATGGTGCCAAAGAGATAGCGAAGGGAATCGCAAGCCGCATTGAAGCAGAATTGCGATATCCAGGAAGAATCAAGGTGACCATTATCCGTGAGATGCGGGTAGTAGAATACGCTAGGTAGGTTTTGCAGTGTCTGATTCAAAAACACTGGCCGTTCTGTTGTTGGGTGATGTCTGCGGACAGCCCGGCTGCAGAGCGCTCTTTATGGGTCTCGGGTCGTTAGTCAAAGACTTTCGTGCTGATTTGGTCGTAGTCAATGGAGAAAACGCAGCCAATGGGTTTGGCCTTTCTTCCCGTCTCATGGATCAGTTTTTTGCTTTGGGCGTACATGTCATTACCAGTGGCAACCATATATGGCAACAGGATGACCTGTTGCCGTATCTTGACAGCGAGCAACGATTGCTCAGGCCTGCGAACTATCCTCCCCAGGCTCCCGGACACGGATCGACAATAGTCGATTGCAAGGGGTACAAAGTCGGAGTCCTCAATCTACAGGGAAGACAGCAGTTGGTTTCGATCGATTGCCCCTTCAGGGTTGGTCTGGATCAAGTCCAGAAATTGCGGAAGCAGACACCTATGATCCTTGTTGATTTTCACGCAGAAAATACAGAGGAAAAAGAAGCGCTTGGTCTCTATCTTGATGGTAAGGTATCAGCCTTTGTAGGTACCCATACCCACGTGCAGACTGCAGATGAGAAAATCCTTCCCCTCAAGACTGCCTATATAACAGATCTCGGCCTTTGTGGCCCAAGTGAGAGTGTCATAGGATCTGATCCTGTCGGGTCCATTGCCAAGCAGATTTCCCAGATGCCGCTGAGAAGCGAGATTGCCGACCATCCTCCTGTTTTGCAGGGCGTCTTTGTCACGATTGAGGTGGATACCGGCAATGCTGTCTCAGTCGAGCGGTTTACCCGTACTTTTGCACTGTAATGAAGACAAAGAAACTTCCCCTGTTGCAGCTTTTAGGCAGACAATACCGCCAATATACGAAAGATCAATTAACAGCTTTCATTGCTTGTCGGAATGTATATGCAAATGGAACGCTTGCAACTGATCCAAAACAATTACTTGCTGTTGAAAGCGAATTAGCTTTCACCTTTGACAAGTATGTCTCAAGGGGTGGATTTAAGCTCGAGCATGCCTTGGATGCTTTCCAGATTTCCGTCGACGGTTTGGTTATGCTTGATGCCGGATCATCTACCGGAGGCTTTACCGATTGCCTCCTGCAGAGGAACGCCCGCCTTGTTCACAGTGTAGATGTGGGGTATAACCAGCTTGACTGGAGACTGAGAACCGACAAACGGGTTTTGGTCCATGAAAAACAAAATATCATGTTCCTGGAAAACCTGGAACCAGCATGTGATGCAGCGGTCTGTGATTTGTCTTTTCGTTCGATCGGCGGGGCTGCAAGCCATATTCTGCAGCTATGTACGTCAAAATGGCTTATATCGCTTATCAAACCCCAGTTTGAGCTTCCCAAAGGTCAAAAAGGCTTTTCAGGTGTTGTCGAGGACAAGGCTTTGCTCAAGGAAGTAATGATTACTGTCTATCGGTTCCTCTCTGATGAGCAGGTTGGGATCCATGGTCTCTTGAAAAGCCCAATTACAGGACATAAGGGAAATACGGAATTCCTTGCCCTGTTGAAGCCCAGTCAAGGGATGGATATTCTCGCTTACTCAGCTAGGTTGGATAGTCTTCTTTCCTAGGCAGTTCACTTCCTTCAACCAATATGATGACATCCTTTACCCTGCTGAAATCAGTAGCGGTGAGCTTGATCTGCCGATATGCTTTTTCAAGATCCGGGCTTTTGAGGAACTCCTTGGAGAGATCGATATACAGGACCCCATTTGAGAAGGTAAGGCCGATTAAAGATGTTTTTGGTGCAATGAACGTTACAGCACCCTGCGAAAGCGCCGTATAGTCAGGTCCGGAGAGCAGGCTTTCTATACAATCATGGTATACCGACCCTCCCAGGGGTTTTTGTTTCTGGGAGTATAGGACAAATGATCCATCGTATGAAACAAAACATGCATCTACCGTTCTTTTGCCTGAATCTTTCTGTATTTCAGATTCCTCGGCCATTAATTCCAAGATTCCGCTATCTTTGACCGCCTCGATAATCGATGGCCCGGTTAGGGCGAACATCGCAATGCTGAAAAGAACCCAAGCAATCCAGGCAACCAACATTTTCTTTTTTTTGGCTTGTGGGGCTTCATTGTTTTCCCCTTGGTCTTTTTCCCTGTCCATGGGGTTCATTCTAGTCTGAATAGGGTATTGTTTCCAGCTTTACATGGGAGGATAAAGTCCGTATAGTACATTACATATGAGGATATTCAAAGGAATTGCTGCCTCGGAAGGACTTGCCAAAGGGAAAGCTTTGCTGCATGTCCATTCTAAGATGGTTGCAGAAAAGCATCACATTTTACCAGAGGCTGTCGAAAGCGAGCTGGAATCCTTCAGGGTTGCCGTTAACAAGGCTAGGAAAAATCTGGAAAAGCATTATGTTCCGGATGTGTCCTCATTGCCTGGGGAAATTTTGGAAACCCATTTGATGATGCTTTCTGATCCCGAGTATATTTCACAGATAGAAGACTATATTGTAAAGAAATTATTCTGTGCCCAGTGGGCAGTCGATACCGTAACAAACTCTATGATTGCCTTATTGGAAGCCTCTGACAATGCTGTACTCAGGGAACGGGTAATTGATTTCAAAGATGTAGGGCTCCATTTGGTTGAAGCCCTCAGTGGAGAATCCAGCCAGGATATCTCCGCCTTGAAAGAGGATGTAATCCTTGTCGCTGATACGCTTATGCCTTCAGAACTCTTTGCCATGGATAAAACCCATGTCAAGGGGATAGCCTTGGATGGAGGCGGAAGGGCAAGCCATGTGGCAATCCTTGTAAGGGCTTTCCAAATACCTGCCGTCCTTGCCCTCGGGAATGCTGCTGCAAAAGTGAAAGATGGCGATGAGGTAATCGTGGATGGGGTATATGGAGAATTCTATGTTCGCCCCGAGTTGACTGCTGCCCAGAATCTTGGTAGAAGATATGTTCTGTGGCAACACCACGAAGCGGAGTTGCTGAAAATGGTAGATCTCCCTACAGTTATGAAAGATGGGCATAAGCTTTCTTTGCAAGCGAACATCCAGACCGATGGGGAAGTGGATGCGGCAAAACGCTATGGTGCCGGCGGAATTGGGCTGTTCCGTTCCGAATTTCTGTTTATGGATACCAATGACAGCGCTTCGGAGGAACACCAGTTCAATGCCTACCGAAAGGTAGTTGAGTCCATGGCTCCCAAACCAGTAACAATCCGTACCATCGACGTAGGTGGCGACAAGATAGTTAAAGGTATGGGAATTGATGAAAAAAACCCTATCCTTGGGTGGAGGGCTGTACGTTTTTGCCTTTCCAGAAAGGATATCTTCACCATTCAGCTCCGGGCTTTGCTCCGCTCGAGTGTGTATGGAAAATTGCAGATCATGTTCCCAATGATAAGCGGGGTCGAGGAACTGGACGCCGTATTGCATTTGTTCGAACATGTGAAAGAGGAATGCCGTGCAGAACATATTCCCTTTGATCCCGATATCAAAGTCGGGACAATGATAGAGGTTCCCTCTGCGGCGATGTGCGCCGATATCCTTGCAAAAAAAGTTGACTTCTTCTCGATCGGAACGAACGACCTTATCCAATATACGATAGCCGTCGACAGGGGAAACGAGAAGATTGCGTATCTTTACCAGCCAATGCATCCAGGAGTGCTCCGCTCTATCAGGATGATCATCGAAAAGGCCCACCAGGAAAATATTCCTGTGAGTCTGTGCGGTGAAATGGCTGCCGATCCTCTCTATTCCGTGCTGTTGGCCGGACTAGGGTTGGATGAATTCAGTATGGGCCCCCAAAGCATTCTCCAAGTGCGCAAGATTCTCCGTGAAGTCTCCTATCAAGAGGCTAAACAACTTGCCGAAGCAGTGATGCAAATGGATTCATATCTAACAATTACTACATACATAAGGGAGTGGATGCATGACCGATTCGATCATTTCACCACCATCTGAGACGGACAATGAACTGGTTGGCGCAGTTGCCACCAAGCTTCCCGTCATCGTAATCATCGGAAGGCCCAATGTGGGCAAATCGACCCTTTTCAATCGCCTTATCAGGAAGAGAAGGGCTATTACCGATCCCACGCCAGGGGTAACCCGCGATCCGATCCCAGAGCGCTGGCTACTGGGAAACCATCCTGTGACCTTGGTCGACTCGGGTGGAATCAAAATCGAGCGAGAAGGTCTCGACGACCTGGTATCAGAAAAAAGTTACAGTCTGCTTGAAAAGAGCGACGTAATCCTCTTTATGATGGATTGCACCGAAGTTACAGCAGAAGACCGGGAAATCATGGAACGCCTTAGAGTCTACGCAGACAAGGTGGTTCTCGTTGTCAATAAAATCGATGATGTAAACAGGAGTGATTTAATCTGGGAATACTATAGTTATGGTTTCCAGAGGATCGTAGGCATTTCTGCAGCCCATGGGCACGGGATCGAAGACCTTGAGGAAACTCTCTTGGGCATGCTTGAGTTGGAAAGCCTTCTCGACGCACCTGAGGAGAACCCTTCCATTAAGTTGGCTATCCTTGGAAAACCGAATACAGGAAAAAGTACCCTTGCAAATCTCTTGGTAGGGGATGATATTTCCATCGTGAGTGATATTGCCGGGACGACACGTGATGTTGTCCGTGGAGGATTCGCTTACAAGGGCACTGACTTCACTGTTTTGGATACAGCGGGTATCAGACGCAAAAGCAAAGTCGATGAAGATGTAGAGTACTATTCGGTAAACCGTGCAATCAAGACCATTGAGGATGCTGATGTCGTTTTGCTCATGATTGACAGTATTGAAGGTTTGTCAGACCAGGACAAGAAGATTGCCCAACTGATTGTACGCAGGGGAAAAGGTGTCGTACTTGTATTGAACAAGATTGACTTGCTCCAAGGAATCGGGAATCAGCTGGAGGCGATCAAGGACCGAGTCAGGTTTTTGTTCCCTATCCTCTCGTTTGCGCCCATGTGTTCCATCAGTGCAAAGAACGGGCAGGATATCGGCAAATTGCTCGATACTGTCTGGGCCGTATGGAAACAGCTGAACAAGCGTATCGATACGTCCACTTTGAATGAAGCCCTCAAGGGATGGGGAGAAGCGTATCAACCCCCACGAGGAGCGGTTGGTCACTTTAAAGTCTACTATGGTACCCAGATCAGCGCCATGCCAGTCAAATTTCTGTTTTTTGTAAACCATGACAAGAATTTTCCCCAGGTGTATATCCAATACCTGAAGAACTGTATTCGCCGTGATTTGGGATTCACTTCAATTCCTCTGGAAATCGACCTCAGGGAGCGGAGAAGGAATGCATCACTCAATGATAGGCCGGCAAAGGTGTTGAAACCTGCAGGGGCTTCGTCGAGAGATACTGTTTCCCGGAAAGCTACGGGGGGTAAGGCTACTGCAAAACCAAAGTCCAATAAGCCCGGGAATAAGGCTGCAATGGGGAAATCTGTAATACGTTCTGCAAAACAGGCTCGTAATACTACCTCAAAGAAGCGAGGGTAACATGGGATTTCTCCTTGATCAGGGAATCAAGGCAATTTGGCTTGATATCGATGGAACACTTTATCCGAAAAGGATGCTCAACTGGCGAATGGCCAAGACGGTGTTCCCTTCGGTTCGCCTTGGTTTGCTGTTCAGTTCAGTGAGGAAAGAATATCGAATTCGCCAGGATCTTGTCGCAACAGACCCTCCCAGCAGGGAGGGGTTGCTTATTCGCCAGTCAGGGCTTGTCCTTGAAATGATGGGTAAGCCGATAACCCCTGAAAACCTTGAGACCATGAAGCATAGGGTGAATTCCCAGTTTTATGCGAAATGGGAAAAATCCTTTCTTTCCATCAAGCCTTTTTCGAAATTACGTGATGCCTTGTCTCTCGCAAAGTCCCAAGGCATTTTTATCGGGGTGTTTAGTGATTTCCCGATTGCAAAGAAACTGCAGACCCTGGGCATAGATGACTTGGTTGAAGTAGCGATAAGCTCTGAAGATAGCGGATACCTCAAACCTAGCAAGAGAGCCTTCAAGTTTCTTCTTTCCCACATAGACTTGAAACCAGAGGAAATCCTCTATGTAGGGGATAGCTATGACAAGGATATTTTGGGAGCTAAACAAGTAGGAATGCATGCGTGTTTGCTCTCTTCTTCCAAAGGTCCTTTTCCCGAGGCTGATTTGGTTGTCCGCTCCTGGGAGGAATTTTCTTCCCTAGTGCTTTGATTCAGAGGGAGGTCTGTTATGGAATTGCTGTTGCCGGTTATACTTTTTGCCCTTACGCTGATACTTATTTTTTCACTTCGTGCAGAAGATAAGAGAAACCGCCGTCTGGATCTGATGAAAAAGAAGCTGCAACAGTATTCCAGGGAAGTCGAAACAGTACAATCCCAATTCAAGGAAACCTCCCAGCAGGCTGAAGAGAAAATCAACCGTAAAGTACAGCAAGCCAATCAAGTCGTTTTAAATCTTGAAGAACAGATCCTGGATTTGCAGTCACGTAGTCAGGATTTGGCAAAACTCCAGGAAGTGCTGAATAATTACAGGGATGTTTTGAAACAACTTGGGAACACTACTGAACAGGCAGAAATTCGTATCGGCCAGGTAAAGAAAGAAATCGACCGTGTTGAAAAAGTGCGGGACACGCTGGATTCTTTCGATGGACGCATAGCGGACTTCAAGACAGGGTTTGCAGGAACGCTTACCGAGACAAATGAAGCAATGTCCCATTTTAGGGAAGATCTTTTCAGATTGCAGGAAGCTTCCTTGGAAAAAATGCAGACATATGCAGAGGAAGTGCGGGAAACCGAACGTAAAAACCAAATTAGGATTGCGTCTCATGCAGAGGTCTTGAAAGCCAATGAGGAAGCTTCCTTGGAAAAGGTTTCCCTGTTTACTGAAAAATGCAGGCAACTTGCCGATGAGGGGGAACAATCCCTTGGTTCCTTCAAAGAGCAGGTAAAAAAAGAGCTCGAAAAAGCTTCAGAAGAACTCCATGAACGTCAGGAAAATCTCGAACAGGTTAAAAAACAGTTAGATCAGGCTTTTGAGGCATACCTTGGAAGGCTTGCAAGTATAGATGAAGAGGCAAAAGGTCGTGCCGAGGTCTCCCTTGAAACATTTGCAAAAGAATGTTCTCTTCGGATGGACCGGTTATTCGAAAATTCTGTCGGCCGAACTGACCTTGCTTTCCGATCGATGATGGAAATCATCAGCCAGTTTCTTGATGAGCTTGGCAATCGCATTGAGAAAGCAGAGTCCCTCATTCTCCCTGAAGGGGAGTCTAGCCAGGTCCTGGGTGCAATTAAAAACGTGCAGGACAGTATGGTGGAAAACGAAGCAAGGGTAGATGCAAGAGATGAGACGGCCAATCCTGCATTAGAAACTGAAGAGTTGACTGAAATCGAAGACCTTGCAGAAAGCTCTACTGAAGATGGTTCTCTGCCTTGGATTGAATTTATTCCCCAGGGAGAAGAAGAAGTCATCAATCTCGATGACGAAGAAGAGAAAAATACTTGACGCTTCCAATCTTGTGTATGTATGTTATCGGCATGCCCTGGGGTGGGCTACTCATTATTTTATTTAGGTTAACAGTATTGGCTCGATTGCAGGGTTTCCTGTTTTCGGTCTTACAAATATGCATGTGCTTCGTCTACGGGCTAAAGCAATGCAAAATTGGGGAATTGAATGGACACGAAAGAAGAGAAAGAGGAAGAAATGGGTAAAAAGGTAAAACACAGTGAGGTTAAAGCCGAAGAGGCAAAAACCGAAGAAGCAAAAACCATTTCTGATGCCGAGAAAAATGATTTTCAAATCGCTGCATTGCAGGCGAAGCTTGAAAGTGCAGAAGCTGAGTTGTCTTCCTTGAAGGACCAGATGCTACGTGACCGGGCTGAGATTGAAAATTTCCGGAAACGTTTGGCTAGGGATAAGGATGAAGCAGTAAAATATGCGAACTCAAACCTTATCAAAGACCTTTTGCAACCTTTGGATGATTTCAATCGCGCCCTTGATGCTGCCGAGTCAACCAAGGATTTTGCAAAAGTACATGATGGGGTACTTATGGTAAGCTCCCAGCTGTATGGCCTTCTTGAAAGAAACTGGGGCCTTGAGAAAATCGAGGCAGTAGGAAAAGAGTTTGACCCGGAGGAACACGAGGCCTGCATGGTTGTCGAGGATCCCTCCCTTTCGGTTGAGACAGTCCTCGAAGATTTTTCTACGGGTTATAAATTGCATGGGCGTATTCTCAGGCCGTCAAAAGTAAAAGTTGGGAAGCCAACCGTTTGACGATTTGATTTTGTATGATTACTTTAAGAGCAAAGGTTTAAATCCTTTTATTAATTTGATGGATGTTTTGGAGAGGAGATATATAAAATGGGTAGAATAATTGGTATTGACCTGGGTACGACTAACAGTTGCGTAGCAGTAATGGAAGGTAATGACCCAATGGTTATCGCAAACAGCGAAGGACAGCGCACGACTCCTTCTGTAGTTGGTTATACAGCCAAAGGCGATCGTTTGGTCGGTCAGCCTGCAAAGAACCAGATTGTAACAAACGCCGAGAATACAGTTTATTCGATCAAGCGTTTCATGGGAAGAAAATACAGTGAGGTTCCTTCTGAATTGGGTAGGATCCCCTATAAGGTATATGCAGGTCCATCAGGCGAAATCAAGGTTGATATCAGGGGTGAAGCTCATTCTCCCCAGGAAATATCTGCAGCTATTCTCCAGAAAATGAAAAAGACAGCTGAGGATTATCTTGGTGAACCCGTTACCGAGGCTGTTGTTACCGTTCCCGCATATTTCAATGATGCACAGCGCCAGGCTACAAAAGATGCCGGTAAAATCGCTGGCCTTGATGTAAAGCGTATTGTCAATGAACCTACTGCGGCTGCATTGGCCTATGGGTTTGGCAAAGATTCCAGCAAGGAAGAGAAAATCGCCGTCTATGACCTTGGTGGTGGTACCTTTGATATTTCCATCCTTGAGCTGGGCGACGGGGTTTTCGAGGTAAAATCTACCAACGGCGATACCCACCTTGGTGGTGATGACTTTGATCTGAGAATAATTAACTGGATGGCTTCCGAATTCAAGAAAGCCAACGGCATTGACCTTACCAGTGACAAGATGGCATTGCAGAGACTGAGGGAAGCAGCTGAGAAGGCAAAGATTGAGCTTTCCAACTCAACCAGCACCGACATCAACCTTCCGTTTATCACAGCTGATGCTTCCGGCCCGAAACATTTGCAGATGACCCTTACCCGCTCGCACTTTGAGCAGTTGGTTGCCGACTTGATCGAAAGGACCAAGATTCCTGTACAGAATGCTCTCAGGGATGCCGGACTTACCGCTGCGGATATCAACGAGGTAGTGCTCGTTGGTGGTTCCACCCGTATTCCTGCTGTTCAGACTATTGTCCGAGAACTTTTCAAGAAAGAACCTCACAAGGGTGTTAACCCTGATGAAGTAGTTGCCATGGGTGCTGCCATCCAGGGTGGTATTCTCGGGGGAGCCGTAAAGGATGTCCTCTTGCTTGATGTTACCCCGCTTTCTCTCGGTATCGAAACCCTCGGTGGTGTCAATACCCGGTTGATTGAGCGCAATACTACCATTCCTACCCGCAAGAGCCAGATTTTCTCAACCGCTGCCGATGGACAGACCGCTGTTAGCATCCATGTCCTGCAGGGCGAACGTGAAATGGCCTCCCAGAACAGGACCTTGGGGAAATTCGATTTGATCGGTATTCCTTCGGCACCTCGTGGGGTTCCTCAGATTGAAGTTACCTTCGATATCGACGCAAACGGTATCGTCCATGTATCTGCTAAGGATCTTGGTACAGGCAAGGAACAGAAAATCCGGATTGAGGCTTCTTCAGGTCTCAGCGACTCGGAAATTGAAAAAATGGTCCGGGATGCTGAAGCCCATGCAGAGGAAGACAAGAAGGAACGCGCAAGGATTGATGCCCGTAACGAAGCCGATAGTCTCGCATATTCCACCGAGAAGTCTCTCAAGGATTATGGTGATAAGATTGGAGCAGACGAAAAAGCAAAGATTGATTCCGCACTTGCAGAACTGAGGACTGTCCTCGCCAACCAGAGTGCTACAGCCGAAGAGATCAAGGCAAAGAGTGAAACCTTGCAGCAGGCTGCTTACAAGCTTGCCGAGGAAGTCTACAAGAATGCTTCTGCTTCCCAGGCGACCGAGGGAGCCGCTCCTGAGCAACCTTCCGAACCTAAAGAAGAGCAGCCCAAGAAACACACTGGCAAAGACGGTGTCGAGGATGCTGATTACGAAGTCGTAGACTAACGTTTCGTAAACAGGTTAGTATAGGAAAAAGGCTTTACATCATGTCGGCTTTAGGCCGGCATGATGTTTCTAGAGTACATTTAGTTCGAAGGAAGTCGCACCGTGGCGAAACGTGATTATTATGAAGTGCTTGGCATTGCAAAGACCTCGACACTGGACGAAATAAAGAAAGCATACCGGAAACTTGCCATTGCGAACCATCCGGACCGAAATCCGGGAAACAAGGAAGCAGAGGATCGTTTCAAGGAAGCTACTGAAGCCTATGAGGTTCTCAGTGACGAGAAGAAACGACAGACCTACGACCAGTTTGGATTTGCCGGGATCGATGGGGCGAATGGGGCTGGGCATGATTATTCGAATGTCTACCGCGATTTCAGTGATATTTTTGGCGGTGGTTTCGGTGGTGGTGGGTTTGAAGATATTTTCAGTTCCTTCTTCGGTGGAGGTTCTTCACGTTCCCAGTCCAGGGGGCAAGGCGGCCCCGATGTAGGGTCTTCCCTGCGATATGATATAGACATTGATTTCAAGGATGCCGTTTTCGGTACCAAGGTTGAAATAGCTTATTCCCACCAGGTTTCCTGTGATGCCTGTCAGGGGTCAGGGGCAAAAGGTGGTTCGGGTACAAAGGTTTGTCCGACCTGTAATGGAGTTGGGCAGGTAAGAAGGAACAGTGGTTTCTTCTCGGTTGCCAGCACCTGTCCGACCTGTAATGGTACGGGTAGGGTCATTGAGAATCCTTGTACCGATTGCCATGGAACCGGTTTGAAACGAAAGCAGCAGAAGGTCAAAGTGACCATCCCTGCTGGCGTTGATAATGGAAGCCGGGTTGTTTTGCGTGGTATGGGGGATGCAGGGGCCAATGGCGGTGCCAAAGGTGATTTGTATGTCTATGTCAGCGTAAAACCCCACAAATACTTTGTTAGGCAGGATTATGACCTGTTCTGTCAGATTCCCATATCGATTACCCAGGCTTCGCTTGGTACTGATATTGAGGTTCCGACAATCGACGGGCAGAATATTAAAGTCTCTGTTCCCTCTGGGGTTCAGAGTGGCAAAATGCTGAGAGTCCGGGGACGTGGTGTCACAAAATTGAATTCCACAGACCGGGGTGATATGTATATAAAACTGTTGGTTCAGGTCCCGAAACGCCTGGGGTTGAAAGCCAAGAAGATAATGCAGGATTTGTCGGAAGCGTTAGGTGAAGATATCGCTCCCACTCCGGTTCCATTCGAAGATTGACAAGTAGGCTACTTCAGGATTCTGTGGTAGCCTTTTTTGTTGTAATGAAGTAAGCTACGAGAATCAGCAGTTAGGAGAATAGAATGGGTGAGAAGATCTTTGGCTTTCACGCGATTGAAGAAAGCCTGAAACAGGCCCCCGCAGGCTCGACGCTTTATCTGTGTCGTGGCATGGGTGGCCATACCTCGGCCTTGGAAAGACAGGCCATGCTTACCGGAAAGGTAGCAATCAAGAAAATAGCAAGTGTAGAAATGGACCGTTTGGCACCGGATTGCGACCATAGAGGGGCTTTACTGGATTTGGGTGGTTCAAGGGCCATGTCTTCAAAGGCAAAGGCTATTTCTGTAAAAGAGTATTGCCAGGGCCTCGGTGAAGATGACTCTGCGGTTGTTTTGGTACTCGATGAGATCACAGATCCCCAGAACCTTGGGGCAATCCTCAGGTCTTGCGATCAGTTTTCGGTATCTTTGGTGATTATTCCCGAGAGACGGAGTGTGCAGGTCAATGAGACTGTAGTAAAAGTCTCCTCAGGGGCAGCACAATATGTACCCGTATCGATAGTGACGAACGTCAACAGGGAATTGGAATATCTGAAAGCCAACGGGTTTTGGGTATATGGGGCTGATATGGAAGGCAAAGCTTCCCACAAGACGGTCTTCCCGAAGAAAACCGTGCTGGTAATGGGAAACGAGGGAAAAGGGCTTAGCCGACTGACCCAGCAGCTGTGTGATATGCTCGTATCGATTCCAACCAGTGGGCATATCGATTCTCTGAATGTATCTGTGGCAACTGGGATTTTGCTCTATGAAATTCGTAGGCAGCAAGCTGTGACAATACAGCAATAATTGTTTTTTTGACATAATTATACTATTTGTATAAAGGATTTGTTGTTTTTTTTCACAACAAATCCTTATTTTTGTTTTTATATCCAATATTTTGTTATGAAAGTGCATATAAATTCATTCTTTTCTTGCAAGGTGAACATCTTTTACGTATCATAATAGTTACTATCTTTAAGGAGAGAGGTGAACGTATGAAAAAGACTGTTGTTATGATGCTCTGTCTTGCTATGGTTTGCGGATTTGCTTTCGCAGCCGGAAGTCAGGAAGCTGCTCCCGCAGCAAAACCAACTGCTGCTGCTACCGCATTTCACATTGGGATCGTTACCGGTACGGTATCCCAGTCTGAAGATGACCTCCGTGGTGCTGAACGCCTGATCAAAGAATATGGTTCAGTAGCCGATGGTGGAATGATCCAGCATGTAACCTATCCGGATAACTTCATGGATGAAGCCGAGACAACCATCAGCGTTATCGCTGGTCTTGCCGACGATCCTTTGATGAAGGCTGTCATAGTAAACCAGGCTGTCCCAGGTACCACTGAAGGTTTCCGCCGCATAAAGGAGAAACGTTCCGATGTTCTCTGTATCGCCGGTGAAGCCCATGAGGACCCAGGTGTAATCCAGAGTGCTGCAGACTTGGCTGTAAATAATGATTTCGTAGCCCGTGGTTACCTTATCATTCGTACTGCCCATGAGCTCGGTTGTGATACATTTGTACACATTTCTTTCCCCAGACACCTCAGCTATGAGACCATGAGTCGTCGTGTAGCGATCATGAGAGCTACCTGCGAAGAACTCGGTATGAAGTTCGTAATGGAAACAGCTCCTGATCCGACCAGTGACGTCGGTGTTGCCGGCGCACAGCAGTATATCCTCGAGAAAGTACCAGCTTGGATTGAAGCTTATGGCAAGAAGGCTGCTTTCTTCTGTACAAATGATGCACATACTGAGCCGTTGCTGAAGCAACTGCTTGCTTACGGCGGTTATTTCATCGAAGCCGACCTTCCCAGTCCTTTGATGGGATATCCTGGGGCTCTCGGTATTGACCTTTCTGCAGAAGCCGGGGATTTCCCTGCCATTCTCAAGAAAGTTGAATCTTCAATCGTAGCAAAGGGTGGCGCAGGCCGCTTCGGAACTTGGGCATTCTCCTATGGTTATACCACTACTGCCGGCTTGGGCCAGCATGCCATCAACGTTCTCAAAGGCGAGAGCCAACTGTTGAAGCTTTCTGACCTGATGAAGGCCTATGGAAAGTTCACTCCTGGTGCAAAGTGGAATGGTTCTTTCTATTCCGATGTCAACACTGGTGTTCGTGCAAAGAACCATGTATTGATTTATCAGGATACCTATATGATGGGCAAGGGTTTCATGGGCAATGCAGATATCGTTGTCCCTGAAAAGTATTTCTCTATCAAATAGTTGGTTTTCAAAGTAAAATTCTTCGGGGGGGGTGTTACACGCTCCCCCCTTGTAATGACCCTATACCTGGTATGGTATACTTTTTTTGTATGTATTGAGAAATTGGCTTGGTTGGGACCGTTTCGTTCAGGGACGAAAGGCTCACAGCCAAGAATGAAAGGAATTGTAAAATGAATGAAAAAGAAATTCCGTTGCTAGAGATGCGACATATCAGCAAGGACTTTTTCGGAAACCAGGTATTGAGTGATATCAACTTCACCCTCAAGAAGGGTGAAATCCTGGGGCTTGTTGGGGAAAATGGTGCCGGAAAGTCGACCTTGATGAAAATTCTCTTTGGAATGGATGAAATCCATCAGACCGGAGGGTTTGGTGGTGATGTTTTACTTTCTGGTGAGAAAGTTGTTTTTAAGACGCCTATTGATGCATTGGCAGCTGGTATTGGGATGGTTCACCAAGAGTTTTCCCTTTTGCCCGACTTCACTGCCACTGAAAATATTTTATTGAACAGGGAACCCCTCAAATATAATGTATTCTCGGAATTGTTTGGTGAACGGATGAACACGCTGGACCGGGAAAAAATGGAGGGAATCTCCAAAAAGGCTATCAGTCGACTTGGTGTTACCCTCGACTCTGAGATGCTTGTATCTCAGATGCCTGTCGGCCATAAGCAATTCACAGAGATCGCCCGGGAACTCAGTAAGGAATCCTCAGGCCATACCGGTGAAATTAAGCTGCTTGTCCTTGATGAACCTACCGCAGTTCTCTCCGAGCAGGAGGCCGATAGCCTTCTGAAGGCTATGCGGTTGCTTTCCGAAGCGGGAATTGCAATTATCTTTATAAGCCATCGACTACAGGAAATCATTGATGTGTGTGATACCATCATGGTTATGCGTGATGGCAAGATAATTAAGACTGAGCCTTCGAAAGGGGTTGTAATTTCTGATATCGCCAGATGGATGGTGGGACGTGAAGTCAATACCGCCGCAGGCCAGCACCGTATCTTTGCATATGAGGGAAAAGATAAGATTCTTTCCATACAGAACCTCTGGGTTGATATGCCGGGAGAGGTCGTGAGAGATGTTTCCCTGGACATTTACAAGGGAGAGATTATCGGGATAGGGGGAATGGCAGGCCAAGGCAAACTGGGTATTCCCAATGGAACCATGGGTCTCTTTCATTCCGGGGGAAAAGTGGTTTTCGAAGGAACGGAAATTCCCTTGAACGCCCCACGGAGCTTCCTGGATGCAGGAATGGCTTTCGTAAGTGAAGATCGCCGGGGTGTAGGCTTGTTGCTTGATGAGACACTTGAGTGGAACGTTTCGTTTACTGCTATGCAAGTCCAGGAGAAATTCCTGAAAAAGTATCTTGGCTTTGTAAAATGGCGAAGCCAACAGGAGATACAGGATGCTACCGAAGGGTATGTCCGACAGCTGGAGATACGTTGTACCAGTACAAAACAGAAAGCCAAGGAACTGTCTGGTGGAAACCAGCAGAAAATCTGTCTTGCAAAAGCCTTTGCCGTTGCTCCTAAACTGTTATTTGTCTCTGAACCGACAAGGGGCATAGACATCGGGGCGAAATCCTTGGTGCTGAAAGCCCTGAGGAAATACAATGAAGAACAGGGTACGACGATTGTCATGATTTCTTCCGAGCTGGAAGAACTGAGGACAATCTGTGACCGCATAGCCATTATCTCCGATGGGAAGGTAAACGGAATCCTTCCTGCTACTACGGACAGTGCCGAATTCGGCCTCTTGATGGTCGGGCAGAAAAGTGAAAAAATCACCGGAGGTACTGTATGAGTAAAGAATCAATGTTTTCCTCTGTTAAATCAGCAGTAAAATCATTTGGATTACCTCGAATCATAATTGGGCTGTTTCTCTTGTTGCTCTTTATCCTAGCCCCCTTTGTAGGGGTAAAAATCAGCACAAGTCTTTCTGATACCCTCAATAGATTTGGTATGAACTGTGTCATGGTTTTGGCTATGGTTCCCATGATCCATAGTGGCTGCGGTTTGAATTTCGGTCTACCTCTGGGGATTATCGCCGGCCTTTTGGGTGGTACGATCTCAATGCAGTTAGGCTATACTGGATTCACCTCCTTTCTTATGGCAATGGTATTTGCAACGCCATTTGCCCTTATCCTGGGAGAGGCTTATGGAAGGCTTCTCAACCGTGTAAAGGGTGGGGAGATGATGATTGCAACCTATGTAGGTTTCTCTTCGGTTGCCTTCATGTGTATCATGTGGCTCTTGCTTCCCTATAGCAACCCTACCATGGTCTGGGGCTTCAGCGGGTCTGGGTTGAGAACGACAATTTCTACCGAAGGGTATTACCTGCATGTTCTCAATGATTTCCTTGCAATCAAGATTAACGATCACCTGTCGATTCCCACGGGTATGATTTTATTCTTTGCTATCCTTGCTTTCCTTATGTGGGCTTTTTTACATACGAAGACAGGAACTGCAATGACTGCCGTAGGGTCGAACCCTGTTTTTGCCAGGGCAAGCGGTATCAATGTCGATAAGGTGCGCTCTTTGAGTGTCGTTATGTCTACATGGCTCGGTGCCATGGGTATCTTGGTGTACCAGCAGAGTTTTGGTTTTATTCAGCTTTATATGGGACCTTTCTACATGGCCTTACCGGCGGTTTCTGCCATCCTTATAGGTGGTGCTTCGGTAAATAAGGCTTCTATTACCAATGTCATTGTCGGTACATTCCTGTTCCAGGGAATTCTCACAATGACCCCCTCGGTCATGAACTCCATGATTCACACTGATATGTCTGAGGTTATCAGAATTGTCGTTTCCAACGGCATGATCCTGTACGCCTTGACGAGAAAAACGGAGGCTATCCGATGAAGCTCCAGAGAACAAACACCCAGAAACTGGTGAGGTTTTTGGGAAATAATACCGTTCCTGTCTTGTTTTTGATAATATGTGCATTTGGAATTCCACTCAGCGGATATTCCCCGAATTATCTGATCAGTGAAATTGTCGTGCGAATAGCGCGTAACTCCTTTTTGATCGTAAGCCTGTTGATTCCTATCCTTGCAGGTATGGGATTGAATTTCGGTATGACCCTTGGGGCCATGGCTGGCCAGATCGGCCTGATTTTTATCAGTGACTGGGGTGTCGTGGGTATCCCAGGCATACTTCTGGCAATGATCATCTCGACACCGATTTCCATTCTGCTCGGACTTTGGTGTGGTAAAATCCTCAACATGGCGAAAGGCCGGGAAATGGTTACCAGTTATATCATCGGCTTCTTTATGAATGGTATCTATCAGCTGATAGTCCTATACGGGATGGGGAAGGTAATCCCTATCCGTTCGGCAGCCCTTATCCTTCCGCGTGGCTATGGTATCCGTAATACGGTAAACCTGATAGGCATACGAAAGACGCTTGACAACCTGGTGACTGTAAAGATTTTCGGTATTCCCATTCCCTTGGCCACTATCGTTATCATTACGCTTCTTTGTCTCTTTGTCCTCTGGTTCAAAAAGACCAAACTGGGTCAGGATATGAGGGCCGTCGGTCAGGATATGGAAGTGGCACGTGCCGCAGGTATCAGGGTCGAACATACCCGCATTGTTTCCATTGTGATGTCAACGGTATTTGCCGGGTACGGAATGATCATTTACCTGCAGAATATCGGGACGCTCAATACTTATAATAGCCATTCCCAGATTGGTATGTTCAGTGTTGCCGCCCTATTGGTCGGTGGAGCTTCTGTAAGCAAAGCAAATATCCGAAATGTGTTTTTAGGTGTCATCCTTTTCCATCTGATGTTTATTGTTTCCCCTATGGCAGGAAAGAATCTGATCGGTCAAGCCCAGCTTGGGGAATACTTCAGGGTCTTTGTCTCGTACGGCGTCATTACTGTGTCGTTGGTCCTGTATGAGGTAAGGAAGAAACGGGACCTGGGTATTGCAGGCCAGGTGCTTGCAGCTGAACAGGGGGAAGACTAATGAAAGTGAAATTTGACAGACGGTTTCTCATCCGGACCGTTGCCGTGGTGCTTGTTCTTCTGTTTGGTGTGCTCATGTATTTTGTGGGCAGACAACACACCATCCTTCTCGATAACAAGACAGTTACCGTTGGTGGACAGGAACTCATGGCCCTGCAGATTGTAGAGGTCCAGGTTGATAACCTGGAAGAACTGGAGCTTGCTGCCAGAGACAGGGATAAGGCAGTCGTAACAAGACAGAGCCATAGGATTACCATAACCTATACCGATTCCGACTGGAATGAAATTTCGTTCACCAGGAAGTTCAAGGTACCGGTAGGTGAAGATATGAGCATTATCTCGATTCCGACGCTTGTAGCCAATCCTGATGCTCCCCAGAGCCTCTGGTTGACGCGGTATGAGTTGCCGACGATTGCCGTAGCGCCAGCTCCGGAGGAAATTGAAATTGTCACTGATGACCTTTCGGCCTTGGTGTCACTGTAAAATAAAAGAGCATATAAGCCTGGAAAGCACCTGAAAGGGTGCTTTCTCTATTGTCTGGCAAAAAAAATATGCCGTGAAAGTAAAAAAAATATCGTTAAAAGCCAAACAAGGTTATAGTGTAGAGGGTCATATATTTGTGAAATAGGAATAGATTTTGTACTATATGTACGTTTTTGGAGGTCTTTGATGAAGATTAGGCGGTTTCTTTTTAGTGTCTTGATTACAGTGTTAGTCAGCTCTGTTGTGTTTGCAGCCCCTTATGCCAACAAACAGAAAATATTCAGTCTGGATAGCGATGTCTATGAGGCTATTGCCTCTTTGTACGTAATCCAGGGTTTGTCCCTTCCTTCAACGACGGGGCCCTATAGTGAAGCAGAGTTGCTCATGATGCTGGAGAAGGTAGATACCGGTAGATTGAACGGTGCAACAAAAGCAACGTATGACTACATTGCCAGCCAGTTGGATGTACAGCCAAAGATGCAGACAAAGGGGATGGGATTATCCTGGAACTTTGACGCTAATCTGGAAACCTACACCCATACAAACACCACTGAGTTTACCGGTAGGGAAAACTGGAACAGGGGGTATATCAGTCAGAAACCCCTGCTGTCCGTTGGCCTTGAGACCTGGCCTTCCGAATCCTTCTATGGCTATTCCGAATTATCAATCGGCAATACCTATACACTGGAAAACGCCTTTGGTTCGATTCCTTTCAGCACCAATCTGATAATCCTCTCCCCTGCCACTCTCATGGATCTCGATTTCAATATTCCCTACCGGGCCTTTGTTGCCATGGGCGGGGATGGGTGGACTTTCCAACTTGGCCGTGATCGCATGAGCTGGGGCGCTGGCGAATCGGGGAACCTCATGATGGGTGACAACCTCAAATACCACAACATGGCCCGTTATACGGCCTTTGGCGAAAAGTATAAGTATACGTTCGTAACGTCCTTCTTCCCGCACCCGAGTTCCTATCTGGGAGGTGGAGATGGAGCTGTGGTAGGAGACGGGCAAGAGGATATTCTCAGTGGCCTGAATATGTTCATGGCACACCGCCTGGAGTGGCGCATGTTCTCTGACAAGGTAGGCCTTGCCCTTACCGAGAGCATCATGTACCAGAGCGAGGAAAACCTGCTTGACCTTCGGGTGCTCAATCCTGCCATGATCTTCCATGACAATTATATCCGCAGCAATTCCAATTCCCTGCTGGGTCTGGAACTGGATTACACCCCTGTCAAGGGTGTGAACCTCTATGGCCAGGCTGTGGTCGACGAGTTCTCTCTTCCCGGAGAACCAGTTCCCAGTGCCACTGAAGTTAATTACCCGGTCACCTTCGGCTACCTTGCCGGGGTGAAGGCCGTTGCCCCGATCGGCAATCTGATGGGACATGCCTCTCTGGAGTTTGCCTATACCGACCCGTTCCTGTATCTGCGATACCAGACTAAAAACGATGCCTCAGCAACCTCCGGTGATGCCTATAGCTTGAATTTCGTAGGCACAATCAGGGAATTTACCAATAAAGACGGTACTCGGTACAATGCAGAGTTCATCGGGTACGAGTATGGTGGCGATGCCTTGGTTTTCAACCTCAATGGCGGGGTAAAAAAATATGGCAAGTGGAACGTGGAGGCAAACGGATTTTTCATGCTGCACGGAACCTTTGACATCTATACCATGTGGAGCCGAGTCGGGGGGAGTTCTGGTGTTCCCTATGATATCTCCACCCCTACCACCGACCATCCTACGGGAAACTACAACGACCCCACCGCACAAGCTACCCGTGACAGTGTCTCCCAGACGCTGGTTGTCGGTGTCAGTGGATCGTATGAAATTACCCCTTGTTTGAAGGCTTTTGGCCAGGTCGACTACATCCATATCGGTAACTATGGCAACGTGTCAGGTACTGTTGTCAGTGATGTGCAGTTGACGCTTGGCGTTACCTATCATATCTAGAAAACGCTAAGAAGAATCGGTCCTTGACCCTGTTGGCCAGGGACCGGTTGCATTAAATGATTATTTGGCTCTTTATGTAGGCTTTCCCTGGAGGGGCTTTTTCATGAAACGAGTATTGTGTCTGGTTTTTCTTCTTTTCCTGCCCCTCTGTGGAATCTTTGCAGTCACAGCCCAAGAGGTCATCCCCTTGGGCTCTGCAGTTTATACCGATATGGACAACCTGTATCTGGTTCTTGGAATCGGGACCCCTTCCGATGCCCGTCCCTGGACGAAGGGCGAGACAAGGGCCATTCTTTCCGTTGTCGAGGGTAAAAACCTGAATGGCGTCGCCAAAAAAGTGTACGATACCCTTGCAAGTACCCTTGCCGAAGAACTGCGATGGACCTTTCCCGATGGTTTTTCCGCAGGAGTGAACCTGGACCTGTGGGGTGAACTGTATACCCATACCAATACAGACGTTTCACAGGGTTTTACCTCCCATGAGGATTGGAACTACGGCTTTGTCCAGAGAAAACCACTGGAAAGGCTGCGCCTCGATATGGCCGTGTCAGATTTTTTCTACACGTATTGCGACCTGCAGTACGGGTATGGCATCGCCCTGTATTACGATGAGCTCAAAACCTTGAGTGAAAGCGGACATTCCCAGGTAGGCTCGCTGACTACAGAATCAGGTTTGGTTATTGTCGACGGGGATTCTGTGCTATCCCAGTATACAAATGCATTCTCGACAAATTTCATCACCAAGAGCCGCGATTTTGACTTCCAATGGCCCAAGCGGGCCATCATTTCTGTCGGGGGTGACCGTTGGAACGTAACAGTCGGAAGGGATAAACTGTCCTGGGGAAATTCCCATATCGGGAACTTTATCTACGATAACCACGTCGATTTCCAGGAATTCGCTCGTTTCTCGGTCTTTTCGGAATATTTTAAATACGAAGCGGTGAATCTGTTTCTCGATACTTCCTATAGCTCTGAGAACTTTTTCCGTATGATGATGTCCCATCGGCTCGAGTTCAAGCCGTTCCATGCATTCACCCTGGCAGTAAGTGAAAATGTGATGTACAAGGATGATGTATTGGACCTTAGGTTCCTCAACCCCGCCTTCATCTACCATAATCTCAACGAGCGGGAAAAATTCAACGCAATAGCCCATCTGGAAGCCAGTTATACAATGGCACCAGGTCTGAACCTATACGGGCAGTTCAGCCTCGACCAGGCAGTCGCACCCAACGAAGATGATGATGAGTCAACAGCATGGGGAGCGCTTCTGGGCATTGAATATGCGAGGGTACTCAAAGAGGGGATCTATGCTACGGCCTTCGAAGGGGCAATGACCCTTCCGTGTCTGTACCGCCGTGACGGGATTGATTTTCTCATGGGCAGACGCTATGCAGGGCTGGATGGCGTGGAAAATTCCCACTGGTATACCCAGAAGTTCGATTATATCGGATTTCCCTATGGAGGGGATGCCTTGGTGTTCAAATGGGACAATTCCTATCGGATACCTTCCTATGGTGCAGTGGGATTAACCTTTACAGCTCTTTGGCATGGGAATATGGACATGTATACGAATGTCTCTATCGATAGCAGCTATGCCAATTATGGCTCGACCATGTTTATAGGTGATACGATAGCAACTACTGTTACGACAACAATCAACGGAGAATATGAACTCAAGGGTTTTGGTGCCCGGGTTTCTGCAAAGGTATATACCCAACTCGACTGGATCGTACGGTCGACATATACCAAGGCTAGCAAAACCTACAGCGATTTTACCCAGGACTTGCAATGCAGCTTTGGTGTTGGGCTCTCGCTGTAGGGCCTTACAACTGTCAGACGACTTTGAATTGAAGGCAGGTAGGACTGGGGCCTTCCCAGACAACCTGCCCTTGGGAAAGTGTATTGTCTGCAGAGAGGGTATACGCGACAATGCAATCGGAAAGCTGGTTTGCAATGAACAGAGTGTGCCCATCCAAGGCAAAAAACCTTGGACACTTGCCTTTGCAGTCATACCAGCTGTCGTTGTTTTCAGTATGTACGAGGATACTGTCTTCCCCTCGGGTGGAAACAATGACCCTTTCTCCCAGTACTTCCAAATGGGCAGCGGTAGCCTCCCTGTTCGCATGTTGCAATGTAGTGCAGACAAGTGCAGTTTCACCGGTGTCTGGGTTTACCTTCGATACCGAATTCGCCAGCTCATTGACGACGTACAGGAATTTTTTGTCAGAGGAAAGCCGCATAAGCCTTGGCCCTGAGCCTAGGGGGAGGCGAAGATCTTTGATAAACCTGGCTGGTTCGGTTTTGTCCGCTTCCCAGGCATATTGGTGCAGACGGTCGGTCCCCAAATCGGCAACGTAGAAGCAGGAACGCTCTTCATCGAAGAGGATGCTGTGGGGGTGTGGCCAAGCCTGTCTGTCCTTGTTTGGCCCTGGCAAACCAAAGAACTGGAGGGTCTGTACGGCAAAAGAGGGTATTCCTGCTTTCGATAGGGGAAAAATGGCAACAGTACCACTGCTGTAGTTTGTCGTGAGCAGGAACTTCTTTGAGGGATCGAGGGTAAGGAAACAGGGGTCTTCCCCACCGGAAGGGATGCTTCCTATCTCCTGCAAGGAGGGAAGGAGATAGGTTTTCACCAACCCTTCACCTTGGTGCATTGCCAAGTTCTGCTCATTGACTACATACAGCAGATTGGTATCAGAGAAACATAGATAGGAAGGCCTCACCCCTGCCTTGGCAGATGCAAGAAGCTTCCATCGGTTTTCGTCTTCGATCTGGTAGACAAAGATATTGTCTGAATCCTCATTGCCATAGCCTCCGATTGCAGCAAGCTTTTTTGCCATGGAAATGCCCCCTTTCTTCTTTGCAAGTATACTGGCAATCTGAAGCTATTGTCAGGCGCCTGTTGCTGTATCTCAGGTATCTAGATGGTGAGAAGCGGCTGTGCGTCTTTAATGAGCTTTGTAAGGGGTTCTCCCCAATAGAGTACCTCCACCCCCATTGCAAGGAGCTGGTCTGTCGTACCGAGCTTGTCGGCACAGGCCTTGCAGGCGCTGAAATGCACCCCGCTTTCGATTCCATCCTGTATCAAGCTTCTTAATTTCTCGTCTTCCACGGCAATCTTTGCAGTTGCTCCCCAGATAATAACGGTTACCTCCTCCCACCAGTTCTTTTTCTTTGCATTGATGGCATAGAGCATAACCATATTCTCTGCGGTAAGGACATTGTCATTTGTCCAGAGGATGTGCAAGTGATTTTTTCCCATGTAGGCCTCCCTGATGTAATATGTCTGCAAGGTTCTTGGTTTTCACCTATGCCCTGGGAAAATCATCCTTTTCCCAGGTCTCCAGGTTGTATGGAAAACCAAACAAAAAACGGCTACCCATTTAGGCAGCCGTCGCATATGGTAAAAAAAGGCTGCCCATGATTGAACCCACCTTTTATAAACACTCAGTTCTCAAAGAAACTATCACCGATATCGGCACGGTACCAGCTTCCAGGGAAAGAAATGAATTTTACCCCTTTGTAAGCATTCTTGTTGGCATCCATGATGTTTTTCCCGATTCCAACAACTGTGACGCATCTTCCTCCGGTTGTCAGCAATTTGCCATTCATGGCATTTACTCCACCAAAGAAATAGAACGGGGCGCCTTGGAAAGCATTGAGCATCAAGGCAGCCGGAATGGGTTCCAGTTCCTTTCCTACGACAGGTTTCTCAGGATAGCCTGCAGAGGCTACTACCAGGGCAACCGAAGACTTGGTAGACACTTCCAGCTTGAGATCAGAGAGGGTATCGTTTTTCATTGCGTTGAGAATGTCAATGATGTCAGTCCGGACCAGAGGCACGAAGGCCTGGGCAGCGGGATCGTTGAAGCGAACATGGTAATCGACGAGAATCGGACCTTTTTTTGTGATGATTACGCTGATGGTCAACACACCCTTATAGGCCATTCTTTCCACTTTCAAGCCATAGAGGGTAGGTTCTATGATGGTCTCGACAAGGGATTTGAGAACCTCCTCCTGCAAGGGAACGGGACAAATGGAACCCATACCACCGGTAGGAAGACCGCCTTCTCCGGCTTTCATGTAGTCGCTGGAGGGAGGGAGCATCAGATAGCCGTTGTTATCGAGCAGGAGTGTAATGGTGACAGGAAGTCCTCCCAGATGCTCTTTCAGCATTATTGAGCCGGTAGGGAACAGGGATTTTGCAAAATTCATGAGAGCATCATAATCTGAGGAATCAATCATTACCCTGCTTGGTGCAATGGTATTGCTTTTGACTACAAAACGTTCTCCTGTGTGTCGTTTCAGATAGGCAGCGAGGGGTTCCTCGGCCTCGAAAACATGATGGGTAGGGGTGGGGATGTTATGTCTGTCCGTGAATGTCCTTGAAAAGTTTCTATCCCCTTCAAGTTTCAAAGCCCGGCTGGGAGCTCCGAAGGTATCGATTCCCCGCTCATTGAGGTAGTCGATCACCCCGGTAAAAAGAGGTGCCTCCGTACCGATGAACACATAGTCGATAATGTTTTCCAGACAGGCCTGGTACACCTCTTGGGGCGAGGATGGATTGATTGACAGATTGGTTGCAATTGATTCTGTTCCCACGTTCCCGGGAGCAACGAACAAACCGTCGATAAGACGGCTCTGAGAGAACCACCATGCAATGGCATGGTCCTTGGCGCCCGAGCCCAATACTAGTATTCTCATTGCATTTCCTTCTAGTGAAATTTACTATGGTAAACGTACCATTTTACCGGTTGAGTGGTCAACAAGTACTATGGAGCATTTCGAGTGCACATATATAATCCTGACGGGAAACTGCTTTTACCACAGCTTGTTTTACAGGCCCTGTATGGGCGATTCCCTTTAGATAGGAACATGTATGTTTTCGCATCTGCATGCAGGCACTTTTTTCCCCGTAATGGGCAATCATCAAATCAAGGTGTGTGATGATTGCTTCAATCTTTCTGTCGAGGGTAATCGGCTCGATTTCCCGGCCACTGAGCAGCTGTTTTGTCTGGGAGAAGATGAAAGGGTTTCCGACTGCCCCGCGGGCAAACATTACCCCGTCGACACCGGTTTCCTCAAACATCCTTTTTGCATCTGTGGCAGTAAATAGGTCTCCCGACCCGATTACAGGTACTTCATAGTGGTGGGAAATACAATAATCTTTCAATTCCCGTAACTTATCCCAATGGGCAAAGGGTGCGTATCCCTGGGCTTTCGTCCTTGCATGCAAGGTAAGCATGGAGGCGCCCCCGTCGAGTGCGGCCTGTGCAAATGCCAAGAAATTCTCTGAATTGGAGTCCCAGCCAGTCCTGAATTTTACAGAGACAGGAACCTCGGTATTGCTGACGATGAGCTCTACCATCTTTGTTATCAGTTCGGGGCTTCTCATGATACTGGAGCCTGCCCCTGTTTTTGTAACCTTGGGAACGGGACACCCGCAATTGATGTCAATAAGGGTGGGTTTGTAGGGCTTTAGGCGGTCCAAGGCTTCCTTGATCGGGTCGAGGGCCCCCATGAACAATTGGACCGCATACTGTTCCTCGTTGTCTGCCCTTGCCATCAGGTCAAGGGTTTTTTCCCCGTCGCGCGAAAGGCCTTCGGCACTTACCATCTCCGTGAAAGTAAGGTCAGCCCCCTCTTTGATGCAGAGAGAGCGAAAGGGGATATCGGTAAAACCGGCCATAGGGGCAAGGAAGAGATTTCCTTTGATAGAAACCTTTCCCAAGTTTATGCTGTGATAATAGGTGTTCTCGTTCATACGTCCTTTGGAAGGGAGAAAGCCCTCAGGCTGTTAGCATAAAGGGTTTCGCAAAGCTCTTCAAGGTAGGTTTCCCTGATTTCGCTGAGCGTTATTGCAGTTTCAATGATATAAGCAGGTTTATTTCTTTCCCCTTTATAGGGATAGGGGGTCATGAAGGGGGCTTCGCTCTCGATGACAAAACGGTCGGCAGGTAATTTCTTTGCAACTTCTTGGATGGCCCGGCTATTTTTGAATGTGACATTCCCGGCAAAGGAAAAGGTCACGTTCAGGTCGAGGGCCTTGCGTGCAAAATCCCAGTTCTCCCCGAAACAATGGAGAATTCCTCCCTTGGGTGGGAGTTTTTCCTTGAGGATGGTCAAGAGGTCTTCCCCCGCATCCCTGTTATGGATGATTACCGGCAAGTCAAGGTGCCTTGCTATGTCCAGGTGTTTCAGGAATAATTCGATTTGGATGGATTTGTTTCCTCCGAACATATGGAAATAATCGAGACCGGTTTCCCCGATTGCGATGACCCTGGGCAAATTGGCAAACTCAATCACTTTTTCTTCCCAGTCTCTCCCTGGGTTTGCAACCTCGGTTGGGGAAACACCTACGGCATGGAAAACATCCGAAGCGCTTTCCAGGTTGGTATAGGTATTTTCGAAATCGGGAAGACTGTTGCAGATACTGACGATGTGTTTGACCGACTTGAGTTTTGCAAGCTGGACAGCCATTAGTTGTTCCATTTTTTGGTTATGGAGCAACCCTAGATGAGCGTGTGTATCAAACAGTTGCATACTAGCTCCTTGAGGTCGATTCCTGCATGTATGATTTATAACCTAAATATATCATGGGTATTTACAATCGTCAACAAACGTAATTCAATCAGAGATAATTACTTATATGTTATTGAATACGGTTTGACAATTTTGTTTACTCGTGATAGCGTAAGCTTAGCTCAGAATTGCTCGTCCCTTGCGGGCAAAGGATTTGCATGAAGAAAGATCGTTTAAGGGCGTGTGAAAGTGCTCCTGCTCAGAACAGGCCCTCTACCGCCTATATATATTTAGTAAAAAATCCCAGTTCCAATGAGATTTCTGTGTGCGCCTGGGACTCTGTTTTGTATCCGGGAACGTCGGTGGTTTCCCCTACGAGATATGGGTTGGACCTAGGTGTTGTCGTCGCAAGTGCTGATAAAATCGGCAGGGAATATGAAAAAGGAAACGACCAGATCCAGGGAGCTTGTCTCCATGGGGGATGTTGTTCCCCCGCAGACGATGAGGACCTTGTGGCAATAGGGGACTTGGATGAACAGGGGGAAGTGATCCTTACAGGGGATAACTCCCCTGTGTGGAGTGAAGAGCCTGATGAAGACCCCTGTAGTTCTTGCCCTGGTTGTTCTGCCCACCCTCCTGTCGATATGGTTTCCCTTAATGGGGATACTGTCTGGATAGACCGCTTGGCAACTCCTTCCGATTTGACCCGATATCAGGAATTTTCCACCAAGGAAGATGAGGCCATGAGGGTTTGCAGGGAAAAGATTAGTATGCACAAGCTTGACATGAAACTTGTGACTGCACATTTTTTGCTCGGGGAACCAAAAATAATATTTTTCTTTACCGCTGATGTCAGGGTCGACTTCCGCGAACTTGTGAAAGATTTGGTCTCGGTGTTCAGGATTCGTATTGAACTCCGCCAGATTGGAGTCCGTGATGAAAGTCGTGTGCTCGGTGGCCTTGCCGTTTGCGGGAGGGACTATTGCTGCCATAGCGTTACCGATAAATTGAATCCAGTCTCAATAAAGATGGCAAAGGAGCAGAATCTTTCTCTCAATTCCATGAAAATCTCAGGTCCCTGCGGACGGTTGCTGTGTTGCCTTTCCTATGAATTTGATTTCTATGTGGAAGAAAAACAGAAATATCCTGCAGAAGGAAGCCGGCTGAAAGTAGGTTATGACTTGATGAAAGTAACAGAGGTGAACATTCTTTCAAAAAAGATATCGCTATCAGGATCGGAAGGAAGAATGCTTTCCATCCCCTGTGAAGCGGTTTTTTTCAGTGAAGAAAACAGCCGATGGGAGATAACTGACGAGTATGCAAGTGAATTTTTGTCAAATTGAAATAAAGCATTGTATTGACCGATTTTACAGTCTGTGATATTTTGTTAGACCGTCGGCCATGACCGACGAACCTATAATTCAAGAGTGAAAATACGTATTCAAGGTAATATGTTTGGAGGTGTTACGTGATTAACAAGTCTGCTGAGAAAAGAGAGCGGCAAAATAGCGTTCGTAGAATGAGGAACCGTGCTGCAAAGAGTACTATGCGCACTGCAATCAAAAAGTTTGATGCTGCCATTGTTGCCGGTGACAAGGACGCTGCCGCTTCTGCAATGGATTTAAGCTTCAAATTGCTTGATTCCACTGCAAGCAAGGGAATCATCCATAGCAACACTGCCAGCCGCAAAAAGGCAAGGCTGCATGCCCGGTTCAATAAGCTGAACAAGGAACAGACCGCAGTTCAGGCCTAAATTAGCTTGTTGGATAGTATCTGCCGGCATTGGAATTGCCGGCATTAGCATGTATTTTGTAGAGAAGTGTTGAAGGAGAAACCATGGCAGAACCTAAGTTGACTAAAGCAGCTATAATTGAAAGTCTTCATGAAAAGCATGGGCTTAATAGGTCCGATATCCATATGATTATTGATGAGTTCTTTGAAGAAGTAAAAGAAGGACTGAAGCATGACCAAGTAATCGAATTACGTGGTTTCGGAACGTTTGAAGTAAGAACCCGTAAGGGCCGCGAGAAAGCTCGTAATCCAAAGACTGGAGCAATTGTTGCCGTGGAAACCCATGGAGTTGCAATTTTCCGTCCGGGAAAAGAGCTCAAGGATTATGTCTGGGACTTGCGTGATAACAAGCCAATCAATGACTAAGTGTTTCTTGTCCTTTAGGAGAAATTCTCTTGATTGAATTGCAAAAAAGACGGAGCCTCAGGACAGTATGTTCTGAGGTTCTTATTTTATTGGCGGCGGCCTTGGTTTTTTCATTTGCTTTCCCTGGTTTCGCCAC
This sequence comes from Sphaerochaeta pleomorpha str. Grapes, assembly GCF_000236685.1. Taxonomy (NCBI): domain Bacteria; kingdom Pseudomonadati; phylum Spirochaetota; class Spirochaetia; order Spirochaetales; family Sphaerochaetaceae; genus Sphaerochaeta; species Sphaerochaeta pleomorpha. The sequence goes on from NC_016633.1 coordinate 2,388,055, forward strand.
AAAAAATGGATTCGGGTTCATTGCTTTCTTTGCTCTGATTCCCGTATTTGGCATCATAAGAAATACTACCTGGAAGTTGACCCCCCTTTACGGGTTCCTTTTCGGGTTTATTTTCTACATCTGCTTCAACTATTGGCTGAAGACCTTTCATCCGCTTGCAATCTTGATTGCACCGATAATCAAGGGCTTTGAGTTGTTGCTGGCATTCCTTTGCCTCAAAGCGGTAGATACGTTATTCAAGAAATATGGATATCTAGCCCAGGCTGTGGTTTGGGTTGCGTATACGTACCTGAGTCAGAATTGGTTTGCCGGATATCCCTATGGGACGCTCGGTTACGCAATCTATCGGTACCTCCCCTTGATACAGATAGCATCAATTGTCGGGGTGTGGGGAATTACTTTTTTAATGATTCTTCCCCAGACATTTATCGGGAACTGGCTCTGTGATTATTACCATAAGAGGGCAGTACCCTTCCGACAGTACCTGCGATTGAACCGTATTGCGGTTTTTGTCTATGGGCTGCTTGTCCTTTCCTCAATAATTTTTGGTTTCACCAGCATACATTACTGGAACAACCAGACACCTGACCGAATCTGGCGTGTTGCAACCGTACAGCACAGCGCCGATACCTGGAAAGGCGGTTATACAACCTATAAGCAGAATTTCAATACCTTAAGGAAACTGAGCCTTGAAGCCTTGCAGGAAGACCCTGATATGATAATCTGGTCTGAAACTGCCTTTGTCCCTTCAGTCTCCTGGCATGAGAAATATCCTTCAGACCCTGAAACCTCCGCTTTGGTAGAGGAGTTCGTCAACTTCGGAAAATCACTGCCGGTACCCCTGCTTACGGGTAATCCCGAAGGTGTGATCGATGATGCTACGAAACCTGCCCTTACGGATGATGGGTCCTGGAACAGGAAAGACTACAATACCGTTATTTTCTTTGAAAACGGAAAAATCAAAAATACTTACAGGAAACAGCACCTTGTACCCTTTACGGAACATTTCCCGTATGAAAAGCAATTGCCTTGGCTGTACAACTTATTGCTTGCAAACGACTATAACTGGTGGGAGACTGGGTATGACCCAGTGGTTTTCAAAACCGACCAAGGTGTCAATTTTTCAACCCCGATCTGTTTTGAGGATGTCTTTGCCGAGTTGAGTGCCAAGTTTGTACGAAACGGGGCCGATGTCATTGTCAATATGACCAATGACGGCTGGTCAAAAGCGGTGTCGGCGGAGATGCAACACTTGGCCATGGCCGTATTCAGGTCTGTTGAGAATCGTAAGACAACCGTCCGCGGAACAAACAGCGGAATGACCTGCCTGATCGACCCGAAAGGGAAAATCATAGATCCGATGGAACCCTTCAAAGTCGGCTGGCATATTTATGATGTCCCCGTCTATTTGGGTGAAACCCAGGGAATGACAATCTATACCAAGTATGATGATTGGTTTGCCTTCCTTGCAGTCTATCTGTCGTTGGTTTTGCTCCTTGGCGGTGGGGCCTATAAAGGCTACACGATTATCAAAAGCAAAAAAAAGGACTGATTATGCTCTATAAAAGTGTCTCGGTATTTGTAATCGGTACAGAACTGACCAGAGGGGTCATTGCCGATAAGCATTGTCAGGTAATAGCCTCCCAGTTAACGCAACTGGGATATAGGATTGACCGGATGGTTCTCGTTCCTGATGACGGGACTATCGATGCAGTCATCCGGGATTGCATCGATACTTGTGATGTCATTTTGCTTACCGGGGGGCTTGGCCCCACCAGTGATGACCTGACTCGGAGTATTGTTGCCTCCATTGCCGGAGTAACACTTGTAAGGGACCAGGAATGCTTTGAAACGTTATATAAACGGATTGGGGATCGAATCTGGGGTGCAAATGAGCAGCAAACTATGATTCCCCAGGGGTTTGAACCGGTTCCTAATCCGAACGGTACAGCACCTGGTTTCAAAGGTTTTATCTCCAAGGGGGACCGTTTGGTCGCCTGTTCTGCCATGCCTGGGCCTCCCCGGGAAATGGATCCGATGTTTTTCGACCAGATATTGCCTTGGCTTGCAGAATTGAGAGGCCATGATGATTTCTCCCGTGATGAATATTCAACCTTCATGATACCCGAGGCCAAGCTGGAAGAACTCTGCAAGAGTGTCGCCGGGGAGGGCATCCAATGGGGTACTCGCTTTCAGGATTTGAAAATCAGCCTGTATCTGGTCGGTAGTTCCAAAGAAGCCAGAGATGCAATGGCCGAACGGCTCCAGCGATTGGTAGGCCCGTCTCTGGTGGTGCCGGGGGAAGTCTTGCCCCTGGACCTTTTGACCGGGGTGTTGAAAAAGAACCATCTTACTGTCAGCTGTGCCGAGAGTTGCACCGGTGGCTACGCAGCAAAGCTATTGACTGATGAAGCAGGTAGTTCCTCTTGGTTCTGGGGTGGGGCAGTCACCTATGCCAACGAGGCAAAAATGGCCCTCTTGGGAGTCAAGGAGCAGACCCTTGCAACCTTTGGCGCCGTGAGCAGTGAATGCGTATTGGAAATGGCAGAGGGAATTCGTTCTGTTTCCCAAAGCGATGTTGGTTTTTCTGTCAGCGGGGTAGCCGGACCTTCAGGAGGAACCGAAGAAAAGCCGGTCGGCACAGTCTGGTTTGGTTTCTCGATGAAGGATAGGGCTAACCAGGCAGTCAAACTACAGATTTCTTCCTGGGGAAGAGATTCTGTGAGGCGAAAGGCCACTGTTATTTCCCTGATTCTCACCAGTCTGTATATCAACGGAGATGACTTGCTTGACACGGTTCGAAAGTGGCAATATATTTAACATACTAACTAACAGCGGGAATTGAATTAGTTTTTATTCGTTTGCCATTCCCGCACATTCTTAACAATATGTTTATGATTAGGAACAGGAATTGCTACCGTACCTTGGCGATGCTTTTTGGTATCGGTGAAGGCATACCTTTCCGCTGGAGTTTATCCTATGTCTTCCGAAGAAATAATGAATGAGCAAAATGACGTAATGCCGGGTTCTGAACAGAATTCTGAAAAGAAATCGGTACGACGTATTACACGAAAGAAAGGTGGGCTCGTGGTCAAAGCCTCCGAATCGACTCCAGCAGTGGAAGAAAAGGTAGCTTCTCCCGAACCTGCCTCCCCTGTTTCCGAACAGAAAAAACGTAGGGGCCGTCCAAAGAAAGCTTCTGTAGCCAAAACAGAAGAGCCTAGAGAAGAACGGATAGAAAAAAGCGAAGAGAAGAAACAAGAAAAAAAACATGATAGAAATGTACAGATTGAGCAACCCCAGCTTGATTTTGTTGCAACGGAGAGTACACAGCAAAACTCACCTGCTTCTCCTGCTTCACCGACTCCAACTACTCGTTCAGCGCAACCTTCTTCTGAGAGCGACAGGGATTACCAACAGACTCCTAGCCAGAACACAGGCAGTCAAAACCAACAAAGCAATCCAAACCAATATAGAAAGAATACTGCACAATATAGCACCCGAAATGGTAGCAGGCCCCAGCAGAATCGACAGCATCCCCGGGGAAATTACCAGAAAAACCAACCGTATCAGCAAAATCGCGGGATGCGGCAAAACCAACAGGATGATTCACTCAATGATTTGAACATTGAAGACCATCCGGAAGCACCCATCCTCAATGTGAATGATTACGCCTCGCTTCCGATTGAGGATTTGCGAGAAGTAGGAATTGAGAGAGGGATGAATCCTGAAACCATTCTGGACCTTCGAAAACAGGAGATTCTTGCTGAGATCCTGAGGATTCACAGTGCAAAGGGTGGTGTTATCGTTGGGATGGGCACCCTTGAAATCCTTCCTGACGGGTTTGGCTTTCTTCGGTCCTCGAATAACAGTTATCTGTCCGGTCTTGAAGATATCTATGTTTCCCCTGCCCAGGTCAAATCCCTCAGTCTCAAAACAGGGGATGTTGTATATGGCCAAGTCAGGACTCCCCGTGACAGCGAGCGCTTTTTTGCGATACTGAGAATCCTGAAAGTAAATGACGATGAGCCGGTAGTTGCAAAAATGCGGGCTCCTTTCGATAGCCTTACCCCATTGTTCCCTGACGAACGGCTTCGCCTGGAGACCACAGAGGAAGACATGTCCACCAGGATTATCGATATGTTCTGCCCAATCGGAAAAGGACAGAGATCTTTGATTGTTGCTCCTCCCCGCACCGGTAAAACAGTCCTTATGCAGAAAATTGCAAACTCCATCAGCACCAACTACCCAGAGGTTGTCCTCATGGTCCTGCTCGTTGATGAGCGACCTGAGGAAGTTACCGATATGCGTCGCCATGTCAAAGGCGAGGTTATTGCCTCTACCTTCGATGAACAGGCTTCACGGCATGTCCAGGTGGCAGAAATGGTGATCGAAAAGGCAAAGCGCTTGGTTGAGCACAAAAAAGATGTAGTGATACTGCTTGATTCAATTACCCGTTTGGCCCGTGCGTATAACCAAACGGTTCCCGCAAGCGGTAAAATCCTCAGCGGTGGTGTTGACTCAAATGCCTTGCACAAGCCAAAAAGGTTTTTTGGTGCTGCAAGAAATATCGAGTTTGGAGGAAGCCTAACCATTATTGCTACCGGTTTGATCGAGACCGGGTCGAGAATGGATGAGGTCATCTTTGAAGAGTTCAAAGGCACCGGTAACAATGAGATTATCCTTGACCGCCGTTTAGCTGACAAACGACAGTTCCCGGCAATAAACATCAAGAAAAGTGGGACGAGACGTGAGGATCTGTTGCTTCCTGCTGATGAAGCTGCCAGGATTTGGCTTTGCAGAAATGCTGTCAATGACATGGATGATCAGGAGATGACTCCTTTCCTCATTGACAAAATTCGGAAGACAAAGGATAATGAGGCGTTCTTACGTTCGATAAATACAGGTATTCCTACGAATTCTGCAGGTTATTAGGACGGAGACGGCAAACGAAACTTGTCTGCTGTATTTCCAGCAGAAACTACATATTCCTGGAGGGAATCATTATGAAAAAGGGAATTCATCCCCGTTATGAAATTGCCGAGGTCCGTTGCTCTTGCGGTAATGTGATTAAAACCAAGACGACATCAAAGAATCTTGAAGTCGAAATTTGTTCTGCCTGCCATCCGTTCTTTACCGGAACCCAGAAAATGGTTGACACCGCCGGACGTATCGAACGCTTTAAGAGAAGATACAGTCTGGAAAAATAAATCACGGAATAAACAAAAAACCACCAGTAATGGTGGTTTTTTGTTGTATAATGGACTTGCTTGCAAGTGTTTGTTGCTACTGTGTCAATAAGTATTTACCCTTTACTCTGCAATGATTTCTACAAAAAGTGGTTTTTTGTTGCATTATAAGAGTAAGTATCCTAAAATTACTGCATAAAAACTAGGTTGGGGCATGGATAACGTAATAATTCAGCATAAAAATGAGTTTGGCGAAACACCATTGGTCGTAGTCGAAGTGCCCGGTGCTTGCACCTTGCTCGGGTGTTATGCCGATGCTTGTAAAGGTTGGTCCATTGTTGGGACTGGCGAATCTGTTTTGTACGTAGCAATATCGTTTAGAGACGACCAGATGGTACGTCTCTCCAATGCCACCCTCAATGATCGCAAACGTTTTGTCCTGGGAAATATTAAATTTCGCAAAGAAGACCGCTGGGGAAATTATATAAAAGGGGTAGTGGCAATACTTGCCAACGAAGGCGTTGAATTTTCAGGTTTGAACGTCACGGTTGAAGGATCCCTATTACTCAGCGATAACCAAATGATCAGTACTTGCATAGCTTTGGGTGTCTGCCTTGCCCTTGATAAGCTCATGGACTTACAGCTGAGCATTCCTTCGATTATCCGCATTGCTTACCAGGCAAATACGGTATTTAACAATGAAATATGTAAAATAAGTGATCTTTTGACGATAATTAATGCAAAAAGGGGAAAGGTACTCTTTTTTGACCTCCAGCATATTACCTTCCAGGAGATTGATTTTCCCTTCTCAGACACCAATGAAGAATATATTGCCCTTATTGTTGATAGCAAAATTTCCCCCAATGCCATGCGGGAAGAAGTCAGTCTTAAACGAAAAGCGACTGAGCTTGCTTTCACCAAACTCAAGGAATTCAAGCAGAGCGGATTCATCCGTGATTTCCCTGAAAGCGAATTGTCAGCAAGGATAGTCCCCCTCGATGAGGACTCTCGTCATATTTGCGAATATATCTTGATGGAATCCCATTTGACCAATGACTCTGCGACGCTTTTAAGCCAAAAAGAAGCTCTGCTCTATGGCAAGACCATGAACCGGATACAATCGGGGCTCCGTGATCTCTTTGAGGTTACATGCCCGGAAGTCGATTGGCTGACCAAGCGTGCAGCCGAAACCTCCGGATGTCTGGGGGCCGTGCTTATCTGTAACGGTTTTAGCGGTAATGTTATGGTCCTCTTGAGCAAACAGTCCCTTCCAAGCTATATTAACCGTCTGGAGGAATACGAGCACATTTTCGGTTTTCATCCCCGATGGTATATATTCCAAAGTGGTGGCTGTGCCAAAGTTGTGTTCCCTGAGAATGCATGACAATATTGCTGACAAATGATGATGGATATAAGAGCGAAGGAATAGCGATTCTTGAATCGTTCCTTAAACGCGCAGGCCACGAGATATGGGTCTGTGCGCCTTCTCATGAAAGAAGCGCAAGCAGCCATTCGATGACCCTCAGGGGTGAAATCATTGTCACCGAGTATTCATTGATGCATTATCATTGCAGCGGAACTCCTTCTGATTGTATTCTGTATGCCCGTAAAGGCAATTTATTTCCCCGTATTCCCGACTTGGTGATTAGCGGGATTAACCACGGGTACAATATTTCTACCGATATTCTCTATTCCGGCACAGTGGGGGCTGCAAGTGAAGCCGCCCTGATGGATATGAAGTCCATTGCTATCAGTTGCATGAAAGATTCTCAGGGACAATTCCCTTTTGTCCATGCAGCCCAGTTTCTGGTAGATCATCTTTCCTCCTTCTATCCGCTATGCAGTGCGGAAACGATCCTGAATATAAACATGCCTCCCAACTGGAACGGAAACTGGAAAGCCTGTGGAATGAGTCACCTTGATTATCACGATGCAGTGGAGAAACAACAAAACGCCGACCAGAAGACGTACGACACCAATGGTGTTCGTTTTGGAACCTCCATCATCATGTCCTTGAAGGGTGGTATTCCCCCTGTACAGAAATGTGACTCAGAGGGGACCGACTTCCAAGCTGTTACCGATGGGTTTGCAAGTGTTTCCGCCCTTTCTGTGCTACCCCCGCTCAATACACCTGTGCAGGAGAAGCTTGTTGCAATGGGCAAGAGGTCGATCCATGTGTAAGTCCTGTAATTCCACCTGGGAGCAGAAATGTTCTCGCTGTGGCCTTTGTTGTCACGAGAAAGCAGTATATGGGCATCTTCTGGTAATTGATCTTGATTCCTGGTGTGAATTCTTTGATCCCAAAACCAAGCAATGCAAGGTGTATACCCAGCGTTTTGCAAAAAGTACACGTTGTAGAAAAGTAAATTATCTCAGGGCAATGTTTTCTTCTTATCTGCCCAAGAGCTGTGCCTATGTCCAATGGGCAGCGGAAAACCATATCAGATTTTCCCCAAACCGGATGCTTCGGCTTATTCATAGCAAGACCTGTCCCCCAGACGAAATTGACAAAGACCTCTACGAAATCTTTAGGGCATAAGATGTAGGTAGCTTGACCATAGGCGTCAAGCATGAGTATTTTTGGCAATGAGGTTATATTATTATGGATAATCAGATTATATATCTGGATAACAATGCGACAACCCGCATGGCTGACGAGGTCATACAGGCTGTTAGCGAAGCATTGGTTATATACGGGAATGCCTCGAGCATGCATGGCTTTGGCCGTGATGCTGCGGCGGCTATCGAACAGGCGAGGCATCAGGTTGCCTCGTTGATAGATTGTGATCCCAGCGAAGTTGTATTTACCAGTGGAGCAAGCGAAGCAAACAACACAGTTTTCAATATTTTCAGGGATAAGATAGATTTAGGTTCAAAACGGAACAGGATTGTAACAACGACAATTGAGCATCCCTCGATTATCGAAACCGTTAAATTTCTCAAATCGCGCGGGTATTTGGTGGATGAAGTTCCCGTGGATAAAACGGGCAGGGTAGATCTTGCTACCCTTAAAACCTATCTGGGCGAAGATGTTGCATTGGTTTCGGTAATGACCGGAAACAATGAAACCGGGACTATCCAGCCGATCGAAGAGATTACAAAGCTGGTCCATGCCGTGGGAGCCTACATGCACACGGATGCTACCCAGGCTATTGGGAAAATCCCTGTATCCATGAAAGACTGGGATGTCGATTACATGAGTCTTTCCGGGCATAAATTCTATGGTCCGAAAGGTATTGGGGTTCTTGCCGTAAAGAAAAAGGTTCCTTTCGAGACATTTATACACGGGGGTCACCAAGAAGGGGGGAAGCGTGCCGGTACCTATAACACCCCCTCGATCGTAGGGATTGGCGTTGCTGCCGAGCTGGCAGAGAAAAACCTTGAGAGCGAGAGCAAACATCTTTGGCACCTCAGGGAAATGCTTCGTCTCGGAATTGTGCAAACCATTCCAAACGTTGTGGTCAATGGCAACCAGGAACACTGCCTGCCAGGGACCTTGGATGTTTCGTTTCCGAGTGCAGAGGGGGAGTCGATTCTTCTCTATCTCGACTTGGACGGTATTGAGGTTTCTACGGGAAGCGCCTGTGCCAGTGGTTCGCTTGAGCCCAGTTATGTACTGCTTGCTTCCGGTGTAGATATTGAATTGGCCCATGGTTCTATCCGATTCAGTTTCGGGCACTACAATACGGAAGATGACGTGAAGTATGTGTTGCAGAAGTTACCGCCGATTATCAAGCGCTTAAGGGAGTTGTCAACAAGATGAATAATTTTATGAGCCAGTGGGTATATACCCCAATAGTAAAAGACCATTTTATGAACCCTCGCAATACCTGGAGGGAAGACGAGCATTTTGAAGCCGATGGAGTGGGTGAAGTTGGTTCGCTTGCCTGTGGAGACCAGATGAGAGTCGCTATCAAGGTTAAGGACGATGTAATTTCTGACCTTCGTTGGCTGACGTACGGTTGTGCCTCTGCAATAGCAAGCACTTCAATGATGAGCGAACTTGCTATTGGCATGACACTCGAAGAAGCCTATCGCATGACCCCTGATATGATTACAACGGCCCTTGGGGGGCTTCCTGACCATAAGTTCCATTGCTCAGTCCTTGGGGACAAGGCCTTGCGTGCAGCGATTGATGATTTTCTGGAGAAACAGGGAAGAGACAACCCTTTCAAGAAGACCATCGCCAAGGTAATCTGCGAATGCAAGAATGTTACCGATATCAAAATTGAGGAGCTGGTCAAGAACGGAGAAGCCAAGACCTTGGAAGATCTGGAAAGACTGACAGGGTATGGTACCGGTTGTGGCAAATGCAAAGCACAGGTCTCCGATTTGTTTGACGAGTTCAAGCATATTTACGATAAGTAACAGAAGTATCTGTTTACCTCAAGATAAGGCGGCGAAAGCCGCCTTTGCTTTTGATCCTTCATAATCATGGGTTTTCGATAAGATCGACAGCGTAATTGATTTTTCCTGTAGCCCTGTACCCAATGGCTTTTATTAAAAATTCGCCATCTCCTTGGTTGAAGGTCTGATTAAAAGGCCCTACCTGGTCTGTGATAGTCGTAACTCTCCCATCGGTTTTTCTGACCAGAACCAGTTTGAAGAGCCCTGTTGTTACCTGCTCGAAATTTCCTGAGATTCTCAGGCTTTTACCTTCGCTTACTGCTTCTTGTTGCAGCGTGTCACGTCCGAAGAAACCCTTGAATTCCAATCTCCCCTCCGATACATTGCGAATAGTATAGGAATACCTGTCTGCAGTCTGTGCCAGTACCGCATCATCATAGAATTCTTCTCGAGAATAGCCATTATCGAAATTGCATCCTATCATTGAACAGGAAATCATCGTCATACACAAAAGAATAAAAATAATCAGCGGTAATTTGTTTCCCATAGAAATTCCCCTTCACTTTTTTGTCCCAATTATTCCCTGGTTTTTGCGATTGCCCAATACGAATAACTACGTAATTTGCAATAATCAGTACACTTTGATTGTGTCCATCGGCAAGCGATGGTACAGTTCTAAAAAATGAAGCACATTATTCTGTTCACGTATATATTGATTTTCTCAACTGGCTTCGCAGCTCTCGTTGCGCTCATAATCCTTGATATACGAAAAAAAGGGATGTTTGTTCATCGTATGATCGTCGTACAGGCTTTGTTTATCGCAAACCTTGCACTAGTTGCCGTGTACTATTACCTCGACCAGGTAGTAGGCTTGGTGAGCGTAGAGGGTTCATCTCTGGAACAAGGTATGGGGGCTTTTGGGGCATTGCTGAATATAGCTCTCTATTTTTCGATTCTAGGGGTCCTCTCCAGTAAAGAATTTGCATTAGTAAAGAAATACTTACTTTCTGTGGCACGGTTGCTGAATGTTTGTTCAATCATTCTTTTGACAGTCAACCTGTTTTTCCATGTGTTTGGAAACGGGATCAACTCGCTTGTTTGGTCAGTTATTCTCTATCTGCTGATTGCGTTGACTATAGGATTCTTCGGTTTAATTCTCTTGCTCGCCGATTCTTACCAAACAAGCCAATCTCTAAAGACTCTGGTAAGAGGAATTGGATGGTGCTCTGTTGCGTTTGTCCCGCTCGGGCTGGGTGAATTTGTTCTCAATAGGTTTACCGCGAACATGTATCATCCCTTGTCGTTGGAGTATCTCTATTATCTCGGATGTAACGGTGTCATGATTGTTGCATCCCTTCAGTCACTTGCAAAGAGGGCGTCTGCTGAAACTGCCTTCGGGATTCTCAACGAGGAGGTTGCAGCCAAATTTTCCCTTACCGGAAGGGAAAAGGAAATGGCAAACAAAATTGCACAGGGAAAATCGAATAAGGAGATTGCCTTCGATTTGGGGATTTCTGAAGCCACGGTAAGGACGCATATCTACAACCTGTACCAGAAAGTGGGGGCGCAGAGTAGGATTGAACTGCTCAATCTCCTGCATGATTGATTTCTACGACACTCTTCGTAGCCTTTGCAACCTGAACTCATAGCAATCTCCGATAGGATGATGCCCTCCAATAGAGGAAACTACCCTTGCCAGCAGATGCCTGGCAAGGAGTAGTACATGAAGAAAAATAGAAAAATTGGTTGGATAGTCGGATATTTGGTTTGCTTGGTTTTTATCAGTGTTGGTACGTCTTGCGCACATACTGCAAGGTTGGTTGACGAAAGTGGTAATCCCCTTGCGCTGGCGGTAGACTCCAGGGAAAAAATCGACCTCAATGGAACCAAGCAAAGAATCTATATAGCAGGAGCCTCTGAGGATAATCCAGTTATTCTTTGGCTTGACGGAGGACCCGGTGGATCGGAAGTCGGTTGGGTTCGGACGTATCTTGCTCCATTACATGAGCAATTCACGATAGTTTGCTGGGATCAGAGGGGGACAGCGGGAAGTTATGCTGCTGCAAAGGATGGCCTGCTGGTCGAGCAATACGTTCAAGATGTTATAAGCCTTTCTAATTATCTTGCCGATCGGTTCAATCAGGAAAAAATAGTTCTGATGGGCCATTCCTGGGGATCAGTAATCGGCTTGCTCGCTGCACAGGAGAATCCTGGACTCTTTCATGCCTATATCGGAGCAGGCCAACAGATCAATTCAATCGAGAACGATACTCTTGGATGGCAGATGGTCCTGAAAGGGGCCCGTGCGTCTGAAGACCACAAGACGGTTGCGCTGATGGAGAAAATTGGACGTCCCCCCTATTTGAAAACCCTTGAGGACGGATCTGTCGTCCCTGACGGGCAGAAATATTTTGAAGTCCTCAGTCGTTTGTTCGAATTCAGTCCACATGCTCCCGCTGATGCTTCTTTCCGTTCAGAAAAAATGTTCCTCGCGCCTGAACATTCGTTTGCAGATCGAATCAACCTGGTAAGGGGTTTGCTCAGGGGAGTCAAGGAAGTGTACCCGCAACTGGCATATCTTGATTTTGAAAAAGACGTGAAGCGTCTTGATTGCCCTCTTTTCCTTGTCAATGGCCGATACGATATGAGTTGCGTTTCTACAATCGCGGAACGCTGGTTCAATACGGTGGAGGCCCCGTATAAGGAGTTGCTGTGGCTTGAAGAATCTGGACATAATGGAGTCTATACCGAAAGCAAAAAGTTCATGGAATTTATGACAGAAAAAGTACTTCCCTTGGCAACGACCTAGACAACATCGAATTCGCTTCCTCCTATGAATTCCCTGAGCAAGGAGTCTTGGGGAACCAGGGTGTCTGCAATAGGGTTTACATTATCAAGGAACCTGAGGAGTCGTCTGGCTGTCTCGTAGGTCATCTCCTGGGAAGGCTTTACCATTTTCAATAGAGGTTCGGCAAACGGGGCTAGGACTCCCAGTTCATAATCCAAAGCAGAATTGATCATGATATCTGCGTTGTTCTGGTAAGGGAATATGTAACGGTTCTCCCCTCTCTGTACCGAAGGCCACATGGAGAGTGTAGTCTCGGCGTTGGTTCCCCGGGTCCTGTTGTCCCGAACCATTCTTCTTATCAAGCGGTTGTCAGTGGTACTGATCCTGTTATGGTCATCGAGATTCAATTGGGTGAGCGCAGATATATAGATCCTGAATACCATATCCCGGTCAATCGAACTGATAAGTTGTGGGTTCATCCCATGGATCCCCTCGATTACCAAGAGGGTCCGCTTATCCATGGTAACAGCTTCTTTCTCATAGGTTCGAGTGGCATTCTTGAAGTTAAAAATAGGCAGATGGACTGAATTCCCTTCACTGAGAAGTCCAAGGTCTTTCTGGAATTGGGCGACATCGATAGCCTCCAGGGCTTCAAGGTCGGGTTTGTTATATTCGTCTTTGGGCACCTGCTTGATATCCAGGTAATAATTATCCAAGGAGATCTTTACAGTTTTTTTGCCAAGTACCTGCAGTTGGGTACAGAGTTTGTAGGCAAAGGTGGTTTTACCAGAGGACGACGGTCCTGCAATGAGGATGAATTTTACATTTCCATGCTCATTGATTTTATCGGCAATGCTGGAAATCTTTTTCTGCTGCAAGGCTTCGGCAAGCCTGATAAAGGACCCTACTGTATTTTGGTTTCCCATTCTATTCAGTTGCCCAAGCGATTGTACTTTGAGGATTGTCCCCCAGGCTTTGTATTCCTTGAAAACAGAGAATAACAGCGGATTGTCCTTATAGGTGTCGAGTTTCAAGAAATCATAGGAACGGGGATAGCGCAACAGCATCCCTTTTTCTTGGTAGGGTTTTAGTTCCCATACCTGCAAGAGACCGGTTTTCCCAATCAGGGGTTCGTAGGATATATCCAGATAGCCACTCAAACGGTACAGTTCGACGACAGGGTCATTGCGGGTGGATAGCAAGGCAGATGTCTGCTCAAAATGCTTTTCATTGAAATAGGCAAGGGCTTCACTGTAGGGTAGGCTTATTTCCTCGATGGGGAGATTTTGTTCGACAAGGCTTTGCATGGTAGAGGAAATTGCGGCGATGTCCCGGGTTTCAAGTGTATATTCATCGTCGAAACTGAAGTAGTACCCATCACCCAAAGAATGGCCGATAACCAGTTTCCTGTCAGGGAAAAGCATAGAGACAGCACTACAGAGAAGGTAGCAGATGGTGTGCCTGTACATTCTTTTTCCCATGTCGCCAAAGAGTCTGACTGGTTCCAGGGAGCAGTTGCTCGTCAGTATTTTGGCACAGGATTGTAATTCATGGTTAACCAAGGCACCGATATAGGGATTGTCGAAGTAGGAATGGCCGGTTGAAGTATCAATATAGTTTGTTGCAATTAACAATTCTTCAACTGTTGTTCCCATTGCAACCGTTTGTATTTTTTCCCCGATAGTGATCTGTATATCTTTCATATTCATAATAATACTTCCAAGGAAAGCCAAGAAACAAGAAAAAAGAATACAGGAAGCATTTTGCATATTCTTATGGCAATAAAAGAGAACTATTGGTTATATATTTACTTGATATGGTATATTCCTACCTGCAACATTGACACTCTGAGTTGCAATGGATACATTTTACTGCATGGAACAAAAGCAACATATGGCGTTTCCTTATCGCCAGCGCTTCATCTTGCTGGTTGATGTTGGACAGGAAACCTGGGAAAAAATCCCCCTATCAGAGAGTGAATCCAAAACAATGCTGGGTGGAAGGTTGCTTGCGCTCGGACTCTGGGACAAATATGCCGAATACGAGAATCTTGGAAGCCAAGCCTATGAAAGTGGTAATCCGATTGTTATAGCTGCCGGTTCAGCCTCAGATATTTCGTTGGCATGTTGCGATTCCTTTACCTTGGTGACCCGTTCTCAGCTAACCGGACAGCTTTCTGTCAATACAAGCAATGGCCCCCTTGCCCGGGCCCTGCATGGGTGCGGTTATTCTGCTATGGTCATCGTCGGGCGTTTTCGGAGACTGTCTGGGTTTGAGATAGATTTTAATTCCGTACAGTTTTCCAATGCGGAAAAATTCCACGATTTTACAACCAAGGAAGTAGCAACACACTTTTTGGGAAAAAATCTGATAGCGCTTGGACCCGCTGGGGAACATCAGGTACCGTATGCTTCGATCTGGTCCGATGGTACGAATTTTGGCCGCGGGGGTGTCGGAACTGTTTTCGGCTTGAAAAATATCAAGTATATCACCCTTGCCCCCTCGGTATCGGGGCGCGAGTCCTACGACCCGAAACAACTTGGGACAACTATTCAGAAATATCAACGTACCCTGCAAAAAAGCAAAGTAGGCGATTTGATAGCCAAGGAAGGCTCTGTTACCCTTATAGAGCAAGCAAATCGCTATGGATGGGCTGCTGTTGATTGTTTTTCGCTTAGAAGAGACGGCCGGCTTTGGGGCCTTTCCTCCTACCGGGACTTCAAGGCCGCGGACCCTGCAGTGCAGGGGTGTGCCGGTTGTCCGAATGGCTGTGCCCATTCTTCCGGGGAAGGTTCGGTTTTCCCGGATTTTTCAATGGGGTTGGCCCTTGGTGCCAATCTTGAGCTTTTCGATTACCAAAGTGTTTCCCTTCTTATGGATCGTTGCTCGGAAACCGGTCTGGATTATTATTCGATAGGGGCAGTCCTTGCCTGGGCGCGAAAGACCAGACCTGAAGGGACACTCTCGTTCCTTCCTGATCTCAGTCGTGCAACAGTCCATCAATACCTTCATCTTATCGATGCAATGGCCTACAGAAAGGGTACTGGGGAACAACTGTCCCATACCTTGGACAAACTGGTTACACTATACGGTGGTGCCGAATACGCCTATGCCGTGAACTCTATTCCCCTTGCTCCCTATGACTTGAGGGCCTTGCCGGCCCAGGCACTGCTCACTGCGCTTGGTGATGACACGGTTGTAATCAGGGAGTTGTTGTCAGGCAACCATTACAGGAGAGGAAAAGAGCGCCAGATTGCAATGTGGGCAATGTTTTCGCAAGACCTCCGGTATGCAATGGAGTCGCTAGGCCTTTGTTATTTTTTCTCCCTGCCCTGTTTTGATAAACCCTTTCTTTGGTATCCTTTTAGGTTTTATAGGAAGTCAATGTTTTCGTTCTTTGCAGAGCTGGTTTCCGTAACTGAGGGGTATACAGTAACCGGTAAACAGGTGGCTTCCTATGGAAGGGACGCTTGGGCCTTGCAAAGGAAGATTGACAAAATGCTATTGAAGGGAGAGCCTGTGGGTACGTTGCCAGATCAAGTCCTGGTGAATGCTTCGAGCAATTTCCCTGCGGCCCAAGTGGTTCCCCTGGCCAGACTCCTTGACACCTACTATCAGATGAGGGGCATAAAATAGTACTGTAAATCTGGGAGCGGGATATCTGTTGCCAAAGAACGGATTTCAATTTTACCATTTTCAATAATGCCATAGGTTTCCCCATAGCTGCTTCTCGGGTAGGAGGGGGAACCTGGGTTTACATAGATTACGCCGTCTCCTCCAATTGTCAGGCTAGGGCAATGGGTATGGCCACTCAACACTATGTCCTGGGGCCTCAAGCCTAATTCCTCTGGGGAGAAATAACGGTCGCCATGGATCATGATAATGGTGCGTCCTGAAAAGGGGAATCTCCTGATTAACGGAGGCAAGGTCAATCCTGTAGCATGGAAGGCATACTGAGTGTCACAATTACCCCTAACCATGACAATAGGTACTATACTGGTTCTCAATATCTCGCTGAACGTGCTTCCTTCCGACGGACAAGTGTCCCCTGCCAGTAGGAGGGTTTTAGCTTGGAAGGTGTTCGCTTTTTCCAAAAGAGTGGTAAGTTTTGAGGAAGATCCGTGCAAATCTGAACTGAAAAGCAATGTATCCATGAAAATACTCTACCATATTTTGCATTTCCTTTGTAATTCGGTTACTGCAATAAAAGGTTCTTGTCGATCACCGCTCATGCTGGTACGAGAATACAAGAATCCTGACTTCTACAATAAAAAATCAAAAAAAATAACTGCCATATGAATACAATGCAAGTAATTATCAGCAGTTTTCTTTTCCGTACTTTCAAGCGGAATGTAATATATCAGTCAATATTCTTTGTACTGTTTTTTTTCGGCCTCAGTTCCTGCCTCGGAGAAAACTTTTGTAATTACCCAAGCCCCTCAATAAGCCTATCTTCTTCAGCAAAAGCTCGAGGCAGTAGTTCCGGTATAGGGTGTCCTTCACCTCGAGGTAGGATTTGGTGACCTTGGACGACTGCTCGGTCTTTCGCAACCCGCGGTACATTGCTTTTGGAATCCTAAACTCCTCTTCTTGCTGTCTTTTTGTTTTTCTGCCTTTACGCTTTCTGCAATACGAAAAGAGAGATAGAATAGCAAGGAAAGTCAAGCACGTATCGTTTTTCTGTATTAGCATCAGGATAGAGGAAGTTCTTAGCGTATGGATGATTTCCAAAGGAATGCAGTAAAGCAGATGCTCGATTACATCGAATCCCATCTCTCTTTTCCGATCAGCTTGTACCAGCTTGCACAAACTGGGGGTTATTCAGCTTGGCATGCTGCCCGGCTGTTCAAGGAAGCTACTGGGACCAGTCCGTTTTCTTATATCCGTAGCAGGCGTTTGGCTGCAGCTGCACACCAGCTTGGAGTGGGAAAGCAAAATATCATCGATGTAGCCATGGATTTTGTGTTTGACTCTCATGAAGGATTTACGCGTGCCTTTACCAAGCAGTTCGGCATGAACCCATCTGATTTCCGCAAAGCCTTGGCAACCTACCATGCAAGAACTGCCCAATTAACGATCAGTGAAGGAGAAAAATGTATGGAAACGGTATTTGTACAAGTAATCGATCGTATGGAACGTAAAGCCGTGGTTAAGTTTGCACATAAGGCTTCGGACTATTTTGAATACTGCGAAGAGGTTGGATGTGAGATCTGGGATACCTTGGGTTCTATCAAAGGTGCTTTATTTGAACCGATTGGTATGTGGATGCCTAAAAACATGCGCAAGTTGGGTACCGGTGAATATGTACAAGGTGTTGAAGTTCCTGTGGATTACAAGGGAGAAATTCCTGAAGGATTTGATAGTATTACCCTGCCAGCGTGCAAGATGATGGTTTTTCAAGGTCCTGCTTATGAAGATGAACATTTTGAACAGGCCATCACAAATCTTTGGGAACTCATGAAAACCTATGATCCCAAGCTCTATGGCTTTGAGTGGGCTGATGAAGATGGCCCTCGGTTTCAATTGGCACCTATGGGGTATCGCGGCTATATTGAAGCAAGACCGGTTAGGGCTTTGAACCAGAACTAATGGCGATTCGTCTCCTTCCAATAGTTGGTAGGAGACGTTTGAATTCCTTTTTATACCGGTCAGTCTTTTTTCAAGTGGAATACTTACTCCTAAACTGCTTTTTTTATTAGGAAGCGAGTGAAAGCAGTTTGTGGGATTTTGTTATTTCCCTAAAGATCTCTTGGATTAGTATCTTGCTGTGGTTGTAAGTACACATTGTATCTATTGGTACATTCGGCTGGGTTCATCACCTAAATCAGCCAATCCCTTTTCACATTCAGCTATCATGTTCGAATATCAGTGAAAAAAGAACATGGAGGTAAGAATATGATTTCTTGCAAGGATGGCTTGATCTTGAGTGAGCAAGGCCTCAATATTACACAGATCAAAGGTAAATTGGGATATGACCGAAATACCCTTTTGGGGTCATGCAAGGGTTTGCTGGGTTGCCTGGTTTGAAGGACTGCAGAATTCTGGAGACGCAAGGGGTTTTAGAAAAGAGCCGTGCAAATCTGAACTGAAAAACAAGGTATCCCTGCAAATACCCTAGCATATTTTGCATTTCCTTTGTAATTTGGTGAATGCAATAAAAGTTTCTTGTCGCTTAAGAATAATGCTGTTACTATGATATAAGACTCATATAAAATTGCTTTTTTTAGGAGGGTTGCCGATGTCTGACATCAGGGAGTTGACCTGCAGTGACGGGCATGTTTTGTGCTATCGTGTATGGATACCCCAAGGTACACCTGTAAAAGCGGTATTGCATATTCTCCATGGTATGGCTGAACATAGTGAACGGTATGACCGGTTTGCAACGTATCTCAATGCAAAGGGTATAGCAGTCTATGCGCAAGATCATCGCGGCCATGGTTTGACAGCCAAGAAAGCCAATGGACAGCTTGGATGGTTTGACGAAAAGGATGGATGGATGCGCGTTGCAGAGGATGCCTCCGAACTGTCCAATGTAATATCTTCCGACTTTCCCAAGCAATCATTGTTTTTAATGGGCCATAGTATGGGGTCTTTCCTTGCAAGGACCTTGATGGTACAGCATTCGGATGTATACGATGGGGTCATTATCATGGGTACAGGATGCTCCCAGGGGCTCCTTGGAAAGATTGGCAAGGGAATTGCCCGCCGGCATGTGAAAAGGAACGGCATGCATTTTGTCGATGAGCAAATCGATAAGATGAGTTTTGGCTCCTATAACAAAAGAATCCAAAATCCTGCTACCTCTTTCGATTGGTTGAGCAGCGATACAGCTGAAGTCAAGAAATATATTGATGACCCGTTCTGCGGTTTTGTCTGCACCTCCAAATTCTATGAAGATATACTTGATGGGATAGAATTTGCCAATGATGGTGAAAAGGCGCGCAAAATTCCCAAGGATTTGCCTCTTCTCATTATCAGTGGAGATATGGATCCCGTGGGGAACTATGGTAAAGGGGTTCAGAAGGTATTCGATATGTATAAGGATGTAGGAATCTCTGATATCAGCCTCTACCTGGTTAAAGACGGAAGACATGAAATCCTGAATGAAACCTCTCGCAATGAAACGATGGAATATCTATATTCTTGGTTGAAGAAGAGAATCTAATCGATGGGAATTTTGAAAGCCATAAAAGGTAAGTTTGCATCTGCAGGAAACATAGCATCGTTGGCCATGAATCAGGCAATGCATGATAACGTATTTCAATCGGCATCGAGTATGGTGTATTCGACGTTGATGGCAATAGTCCCGGGTTTGACGTTCATCTTTACCTTTTTCGGCGCTTTCGGGGTGCTGCAACCGGTTATAGATTTTCTTGCCCAATGGTTTACGGAAATATTTGGGCCCGAGGCAGGGACCCAGCTTCTCTCTCTCTTGGAAAAATATACCGCCAATGCGACGAGTCTTGGGGTTGTTGGCTTGATTTCCTTTTTGATTACCATGGTTTTGTTGATCAATAAAGTCTGGTCGGTAATCAATCAGATTTTCCGCACTTCCCAAAACAGGAACCCTGTAAAACGATTTGCGGGTTTTGTCACGTTTCTGATTATTTCCTGTCTGCTTGCCGCCGCGTATGTAAGTGTGCAGTCACTTATGAATTCCTGGTATTCCAAATTACTGGGAGTCTCGGTGGAAGGGTGGTCAAAGGTAATAGGCATTGCTGTTCCCCTTTTGATCATTTGGGCAATCTTTTTCTTGTTGGCCTATTTTGTTCCCAATATCAAGGTCCATTTTTCTTCTGCCGGTATCGGGGCCTTTGTTGGAATGCTTCTGATTATGGGTTTCAGTAAGATCATGTCAAAATTAACAGGAATGGCAACTAATTTTTCGGTAATCTATGGTTCGCTGGCTGCTGTGTTCCTCTTTCTTTTCTGGTGTTACTATTTTTGGACCGTTGTCTTTTATTGTGTTGAATTGACCTATGTCCATCAGTTCAGGCCAGATAAGCAGGTCTATAAGGGGCTTCCCCAGAGTCCAGCCCTTCAATTGTCTGAGGGTGCGAATATCATGATGCTTATCGGAAGCAATTTCCATAATGGGAACGGGGGAACTACCACCAAGGAAATAATTGAGCGGCTGGCTATACCGGCAAACCGCCTCTATGGTTTTCTGGAGTTGCTGTCACGACTCGGTTTTATTACACCTACGAATAATGGAAATACTGAGTTCATTCCCAAACAACCTTTGGAAAACATGAAAGTGCTCGATTTGGTGACCTCTCTCTATGGTTTGGAGAACATGTCCTCAGATGAACACAATACAGTGGGAGAGGCGATTGCCTTGCAGGTAAAAGACCATGGGATCGCTTCCTTGGGAAGCCTGACTATCGAGAATCTGTTGCAGAGGATCTAACCTAAGGCAACGTCAAGGACCATCATGATTGCAAACCCCAGCATGCATCCGATGGTTGCATAGTGGGTTCCTTCATGGTTGTTTCCCTGGGCTTCCGGGATCAATTCCTCAACAACTACATAAATCATTGCCCCGGCAGCAAAGGCCAAGGCATACGGGAGAATGGGCCTTACCTGGGTAACCAGGAGGGCTCCTAAAACACCTGCCACAGGTTCCACGAATCCTGAGGCTTGCCCATAGAAGAATGCCTTTGACCTACTGAGTTTTTCACCTCGCAAGGGGATGGCTACCGCGGCCCCTTCCGGCAGGTTCTGGATTCCGATTCCGATGGCCACGACTATTGCGCTCGCGAGTGCCTGGGTATTTCCTGCCGTTATTGCCCCAAAGGCAACTCCGACAGCCAATCCTTCCGGGATGTTGTGCAGGGTGATGGAAAATACCAAGAGGATGCTTCTGCGGAGGTGAGAGGGTAATCCTTCAGGGCTTTTCGAACCGATATGGGTATGGGGAAGCAACTGGTCACTGATCCAGAGGAAAAATCCTCCGGCCAAAAATCCTATTGCCACTACCCAGTGGGCGGCTAAAGGGCCCCCGTCAGCCAATTCTATTGCAGGGGCCAAAAGCGACCAAAAACTTGCAGCAATCATGACGCCGCTGGCAAATCCGAGCATACTGTTTAATACATGGGGTTTTATCGTCTTGAAAAAAAATACCAATGCTGCACCCAATGCAGTCATTGCCCAGGTTCCAAGGGTTGCCACCAAAGCCATCACTATTGGATTGTTCATAGGAATACGATAAAATACCAGTCTTTCTAGGTCAATAGAAATATCGCTTTTCATAGCGTTTGTTTCAGGGATACCTATTTTGGGAGGCTATTATGTTATTAGATGTTACTACCGTTGAACCGATTGAAGCCCTTTCTTGGCATTCGCTTCCTGATATCCAGGATGGCGTAATGAAAGATGAAATATGGAAGTGTGGGGATTTGGTTTGTTCCCTGTTGGATAATCCCCGATGCAAGAGTGGGGAGGATTTGGTTTCGATTCCCTATGCAATGAGCGTGAAGCGAGGGAAAGATCTTGTTTTGGTGATTTCACTTGAGCAGGATGACCTCAGGGCTCTTTCCTTGAAACTAGGTTGTTCCTTAAAGGAATTGCAGGAAGATTATCAGACAAAATCGAACTTTGGTCCTTTGCATGGGTTTGTGTATTCCCAGGAAAGGGAGGACTTGGGTGTCTATGACTACCCGATGGACCTACAGAGCCTCAGGGTTTTCTTTTTGGACACCATCTGCGATACCTTCGATATCGTAGAACCGCCTGTACAAATTAAGCTTTGAAGCTACAAGTACTATTTGTTTTCCCTCAGAATATGTAGGATACTTTTCTTGGAGGTACAGTATGATTCCAAACCAATGGTATGCAATATTACCCTCAAGGGAAGTAAAGAGAGGGGCTTTATATGCAGTTAAGCGTGTAAATCTGGACCTTGTCCTATTCAGGGATGCAGAGGGAAAACTTGGGTGTGTCGTTGACCAGTGCCCCCACCGGGGAGCTGCCCTCAGTGCGGGGAAACTGGCCGGGTCCCATGTTCGATGTCCATTTCATGGTCTTGAATTCGATACAGAAGGAAACTGCAGACGTATCCCAGCAAATGGGAATGCATCGAAGGAAGATATTTCCCGATATAATGTCAAACAGTATCCTGTGCAAGAATTGATGGGAATTATCTATCTCTGGTTCGGTGAAAGCGAAAAAGCGACTGCTTCGGTACCTTTCTTCCATGACCAGATTGACAATTCTTTTTCCTACAGTGAATTCCCTGATCACTGGAATGCCCATTACTCCCGATGTATCGAAAACCAGCTTGACGTCGTTCATGTCCCTATTGTCCATTACAACACAATAGGGAAAGGCAACAAAACCCTTGTGAACGGCCCTAAGGTTCTCTACGAGAATGGAATGTTGAAGACCAGTGCAAACAACGAGGTCGATACCGGGCAAACACCAAAAAAACCTGATGACTGTGAAATCCGGTCCTTATATCTGGGATTTCTGTTTCCCAATATCTGGATCAACCATATATCGGACAAGCTGATGGTCTTGATTTACTTTGCCCCTGTCGATGAGGAGAATACCATTCTCTATGTGCGTTTTTATTGCAAACTCACTCCATTCAGGTCTTTGAATGCTCTCATCGCTTTCTTTGGCAAATTTGCAAATAAAAGAATAGAGCGTCAGGACAAACGGGTTGTCGTCACCCAGAAACCAGCTGCCTCCACGCTGAAGTCGGGTGAAAAGCTTTTGACAGGCGATGGCCCGATTATCAAGTACCGGAAAATCAGGCAAGAATTGAAAGAATCTACATAATAAGAAAAAAACAGCTGGCCCTGGAAAGAGCCAGCCATATTTTTTCCTTGAGAGAAAAGAAGCCCTAGAATATGAAAGTGATCGAACCTTCCAGCTTCACTGATTTGTCAGAGAGATTGTCTTTAATGGCTTTTATCTGGTCACTGGAGAGGCCAACGGTCTTTATCAGATAGTTTTCCGAAACCTTTTTGAGTGTCTTGTCTGTAACTGCCTTTCCTCCGTTCAATTCGGCGAATATGTTTGTGATGATCTTGCTGATAACTGCATACCGTTCAGTACCTTTTTCTACCCCATAATAGTTCTGGTAGCTTGTCATATAGTCTGTGACTATTTCGTCAACCGAAGCCCCCATCAAACCTGAAAGCAATGCACTGACAAATCCTGCCCTGTCTTTCCCTTCGTTGCAGTGAATGAGGTACGGCCCTTTGTGTTCTGCCATAAAAGTCAGTCCAGTCTTGAGTTTTGCAATAAATTCAGGATCGGTGAAGGTGACGCCCATATCCAATGCGATTACCGAACCAGATTCGACCAGTCCCTTGTAGAAAGGGGCCTCGTCAAGATGGGCATAGAGACTTTGCTGGTCATCTGCCAGATTGATTACTGTCTTGATCCCTACCAGTTTTGCCAAAGCCTCCACATAGGGAGCCCTCGCATCCCCTAAAATGGGATTTGCCGAGCGGTAGAGCCTGTTGGGGGCAATGGTTCCGAACTGCACGCTGCGGAAATTTGCAAAAATGGCGTCTGATGCATAATCTTTTCGTTCCTCAGTCCTTACCAAATGCCTAAGCTCAAATTCCTGGAGATAGCCGCCTTTTTCGAGCAAATCAATGGAAACAGGCTCACCTTCCTCTGCTCCGCTTGTCTTGGTAAGATTTCCATAGTTGATTGCGAGGATTACCGAACCCTTGTTCAGGCGAATAAGGTAATTCCCCTTGTCGACATCGCTATAGGCCGTTCCAATGGGAGCCTCATAGGTGAAATCGCCAATGGAAATGGTTGTCCAGTCACCGACTGCATACCCGGCATCGATGAGTTCCTGCTCACTGAGGGCAAGGGTACAGTTTCCGTATTTATCAATGACAGCTACTGAAGACTGTAGGGTTGGAAGTGTAATGGTTTCTTTTATAGCTTCCTGTTGCGAGGTTACGCAGGATACGAACACCATGCTGATAGCTAACAAAACAATAAGGAAAGGTCGTCTGATTGATTTCATGATTCCTCCAAAATGCGGATGTACAGAACAAAAGACCTGCTGGTATACAAATCAGCCTAAAGAATTTCTCCTTAGTCCAAAGGATGACGGTTTTTCAGGGTGAATTCATTTTTTTTATAGTCTAGGAGACCTTCAGAACGCATTTTGCTCAATTCATTGGCCATGGCACTCCGTTCGACACAAAGGTAGTCCGCCAACTGCTGTCGGTCGAAAGGTATGCGAAATGAACGCGAATTGGCTTTAAGCGATTCCTCCGAAAGATACGAAAGCAGTTTTTCCCTTGTACTTCTTTTGGTTATATGACTCATTTTTTTCATGAGCCCTTGGTTTTTCCTTGCTAATATTGCAACCATATTCTCGATAATGGCGTTATGGAATACACAATTTTTGCTGCAGGAAGTAATGATCTTCCGTATGGCCAGAAACATTACCGTAGTCTCAGTCTCCGCGACAACACTGACCTGACTTTTTTCCCCTGTGCAAGCGATGGTTTCCGCAAACAAATCCCCTTCGGTAAACCGTGAGACAAGTGTCCTGTTTCCCCAGAAATCATTACGGACTATCTGTATGGCTCCACTGAGCAGTATTCCTAATTCTTTTGAGGTATCACCTTCATGAAGGATAACGGCATCCTTTGCGTACACCACGGTGCGGGGTTGCAGGCAGGTGAGGAGCAAGGGAAGATCCCGGAGCTCGATATCCTTGAACAATTGGCAAGAGGCAAGTATCTGAGAACTATCCATATATGCTTCTTTGTTGTAAAAACAACATAAATAAAATCGTCTTTATAATAGCATATGCATATATAACAGACAATGGAGGCTTATGTATGATTAGGCAGATGATAAAGATAGATACAATAAAGTGTAATGGATGCGGGCTGTGTGCTTCTGCTTGCGCCGAAGGTGCCATAGGCATGGTAAACGGAAAGGCAGTCCTTCTCCGTGAAGACTATTGTGACGGGCTTGGCAACTGTCTTCCCGTATGTCCCACAAGAGCCATTACGTTTGAAGACCGTGACGCTCCTGCTTTTGACCATGAAGCAGTTGCAGATAATGGACCTATCGGCTTCAGTTGCCCTGGTTCCCAGATGAAGGTGATGAAGGACAATGTGCGGAAAACCGAAGAAACCGTAGGACACCCGGTTTCCAGCCAGCTCGCCCAATGGCCTGTACAGATCAAATTGGTTTCCCCAAATGCCTCGTATCTGCGTGGATGCGATTTGCTCATAGCCGCAGACTGTACTGCCTATGCCTATGGCGATTTCCACAACAAATTTATCAAGAATCGAGTCACTCTCATCGGATGCCCGAAACTGGACAGTCCTTCCTATATTGAAAAATTTTCCGAGATATTCCAGCACAACGATATTCGAAGCGTCACCGTAGTTAAGATGGAAGTTCCGTGTTGCGGTGGTCTTGATTATGCAGTGAAGGAAGCCCTTGCATCCTGTGACAAGATCATCCCCTTGGCAGTCGTTACTATCTCTACCGAGGGAGAAATTCTCAAATAATTTTTACTATGACATTCTGTGTCATAGCTAAGGTGTTACAGTAAACTATACCCCAAGAAAAGCTGCCGTTGGCAGTGTACCTTGAAAACTGTTTTCTTTGATTTCCATTTTTTTATCTCCTTATGCAGAATCCCTAGGCCTCCAAAGCCTAGGGATTCTTGTCTCAAGAAGCAATAAAAATAAGTAGTGTTGCAAGAGTCAAGGAGAGGATGCAGCCTACACTGATTCGTTTTAGAAAATCCAGGAAGCCCCCGCTGCGATTGCTAGAGAAGAATGGAAGAGCTCTGTTGATTTCCAGCTGAACAAATCTCCTGCATCGCCTGTCTTTGCACTCACGTATCCTATAAGGGAGAACCCTTCGAACACATTCCAGCTTGTTGCAAAGGTGGTCATCGCCGATAAGTCAAATGGGGAGATGATTGATCGCAGGGAGAAAGCCAGGTTTGATCTGGGTGCATAGGTTATTTCAGGATAGATGAGCAACGGGCAGGAGGCATCGTTTGCTACCGGTCCCCAGTTCCACGTACCTAAGGGCCTTGCAAGGAACTCAAGCCTAAGCGTCAGGACTTTGTCATTTTCCAGATATTTGAGGTAGAACAGGCCACCGGTAATATTCCAATCAATATCCTCAGCCCCCTTGATTCCTACAGAGCTGGAAAGATTCCAGTCGGCCCCTACATTTCCCTGGAGACTGATATAGCCCTTGTGTATATTGGTTGCACTTTCTCGTACCCTGGCATACCCGCTTTCCAGTTTCAGCGAACCAAAAGTGGTATATATCCGGCCTCCCAGAGAAATATCAGATACGTTTTCCCCAGTTGAGGGCATTGTTACCACTTCTACAAACGAAAAGGAGTCGAGGGGGATGTTTGCAGAAACAAGCCATTTGGTATCACTTCTGAGTTCCGATTGCGTTAAGTCAACGGTTGTGCTGCTGCTCCCAAAAAGGATATCTGCGGCATTGAAGAGCGCCCCGTCCCCCCAGGACAGTCTGGTTTTTCCCATGGTTAAACGGAAGGAAGGGAACTTTGCTTTGAGATAGGCCTTCTTGATGTATGCATCGGCAACCTTTGTGGTTGGTGGGTACGTAAGGGCAATCTCACCCCGTACATTCCCTGCATTCTTGGATTTGAACGAAAGGGTGCCGGAAGAAACCAGAGCCTGGGTCCATGCTTCCGTTTGGGCATTATAGGAGACTGCAGGAAGGATATCGAGGCTGATAACCGGGTTTTCTGCAGAATGGAGGTTGGTAAGTACCATTGCAAAAAGAGAGAGTGTGATGATCAGTATCCGGTCAGTTCTCTTTACCATGTGAGATTCTCCAAAGAGAAAAGGTTTTTGTCCAAGGGAATGTCTACTTCAAGGGTATCAATTTTCATGATAGTCTCTGAGTCTTTCTTCATCTTGTCCGATATCCTCGATTCCGAGGCAAATACTTTTTCCCCCACCTGCATTGTATTGAGGGTCTCCATTTCCTTGAGCAACCTGCCATCTTTGGTGGAATACTCACCTTTCCAAACAAGGAAGGTCTCAGTGTCTACCCAGATTTTTTCGATCGGATATGCTACCGTACGCGTTTTTGCAGTAAGGGTAATCACGTAACAAGGTCTTCCTTTGAAAGTTTCTGTGCCATCGAGTGAAGCAGAGTATTGTTTCAGGGTATTTTTTTCTTCAGTCATATCCTCATAGGAGAGGTCTGAACCAAGCAAGGATTGCCTTAATGCTGAGCCTTGCATCCTGATCAATTGTTCTGCATCGGGATAGAACAGATAGAGACTGCCGCTGGTCCTCAAGATTTTCTGGCCTTGTTCCGCAACGCTGGTAAATTCTATCAGGGAATTGTCTTTTCCCTGGGACCAAGCCTTGAACGTGCTGGTTTTCAGCCCGAACCGGTCTTTGGTTTGAATGGATCCGACTGCATAGCTTGTAGAGAAAAGTTCGTTTGTATCCATATTCTGGATGATTTCATCTGCTGTCAGGGCAAAAAGTGAAACAGGCAGACAAAAAAACAGGATGACACCAATCAGTATAAGGGTTTTTGCTTGTTTGTATATCCTAGACATATCTGAGAGCCTCCACGGGTTGAATTTTCGAAGCACGGCGAGAAGGAATGAATGTTGCAGCCGAAGAGATGGCAACCGAATAGACATAAATCAGCAGGGCTTTTGGAATGCTGAGCGAAGGATAGAGAATCGAAGAGATTTCCATATCGATACCACTCATTGCATCAGTAAAATTCAGCCCAGTGATCCCTAGGTACTGTGTAATGGCCATTCCGAGGATAACCCCGACTCCCGCCCCGATGATGCTGATAAACAAGCCTTCCAGGAAAAAGAGTCTGGTAAGTTCTCTCCCTCTCATACCCAACGCAGAAAGGGTACCGATTTCGCGCATCCTCTCGAATATGACCATCATAGTCGTATTGATGATTACCGTGCTTCCCAAAAACAGGAAAAAGGCGCCAATGAAATAGTAAACTATGCTGGCTAATTCTATCATTCCATACAAAGTG
Organism: Sphaerochaeta pleomorpha str. Grapes; assembly: GCF_000236685.1. Taxonomy (NCBI): domain Bacteria; kingdom Pseudomonadati; phylum Spirochaetota; class Spirochaetia; order Spirochaetales; family Sphaerochaetaceae; genus Sphaerochaeta; species Sphaerochaeta pleomorpha. The sequence continues at coordinate 2,416,399 of NC_016633.1, forward strand.
TTCAAGTCTTTCCAGGCTTTGACCTCCAGCTCTTGACCTGTAGCAGATGCAATCTCATCCTTGATCTGGATAGCCGTTTCCTTTTCGTTGGTACCTTCAGAAACCCTGAGGATGATTTCCTGGGAAGTTCCGTCCATCCTAAGGAAATGCTGGACACGGTCGAGAGGAGCCCAGAGACTGCTTGCGTTCAAGGGTGCGACAGGAAATGACACAATTCCGACCAGTTGCAAGGTAATGGCATTGCTGCCTCTTACTGCCGTTGTCGAGAGCAGGGTGATCTTGTCCCCGAGTGAGAGCTTCAGCTCCTTTGCCAAGGCTGAGCCCATCAGCATCTCATTTTTACCGGGTTGTGGAAGCTTTCCTTCCTTTATAATGGAGGGAAAGTCTATAAATTCGGCTTCTTTGGAGAAGTCCACGCCAACTCCCATGACTGCATGGTTGTTTTCCCCTAGATACATGCTTGCAGGGAAATTAATCCGTGGGGCATAGGTTACTATTGAGGGGTTCCTCTTAAGAATAGGGGTAACGGTGGCAAGATCAACACTCAGATGCAGGGGATTGTATCGCTCAAATTTTTCAAAATCTGCATTGCGTATCCTGATTTCTCCCGTGTAGTAGGTCTTAAGGTTGTTTGCCATATCTTTTTCCATTCCCCCGATCAAGGCGAAGAGCAGTACGATGCTCATAGCCGAGACTGCTATGGCAGAGCCTGAGAGAATGGAGCGCCGAATATTCCTTGCTATATTCCTGTAGGCAATTCTTGTGAGTTTCATGGCCATTGGGGAACCTCCTATTGGTGTCTCAGGCATGAGGGAATATCCATTTTCAGGGCTCTTCTGGTGGGTAGCAGGGCTACCAGCATGGAGAGTATGATTCCCGAGAGAAATGCAACGATGATGGATTTGAAACTCCAGGTACCCCGAAGAATATTCTGGATCCTATAGCCGATATCGATATCCCTGAGCAACATACCGTAGTTTATTCCCACATTGACCAGATAGATATTGAACAAGATACCCAGTACTACCCCTATGATCGAACCTATGAGCCCGATGCCTCCCGCCTCGATGATAAACGACCAGCGTATTTGCCTGTCAGGCATGCCAAGGGCACGCATCATCCCCAATTCACGGGTTCTCTCATACATAGCCATGAGCATTGTATTGGATATGCCCACAGCTGCGATAATGAATACCAAAAACAGGATAGTGGAAGAACCACCGCGTTTAGCCTCTGCTATTGCAAGGTAGTCTTTGGCAAGGTCTTCCCAGCTGTAGACTTGCAAATCGTCGGAAATGGAAGCCAGGGTTTTCCCTATAGCCAGAACCTCTTTGTCCGTATTTTTGTCATCGGGAATGAACACATCGATTTCTGTGGCAGAGCCATCCATTGCCAGGTGCTCGGAGGCGGTGTCAAGATCCATCATGAGCAGTGTCCTGTTCACATTTGGGTTCGGGCAGTTGAGAATCCCAACAACCTGCATATCCATTGCCTCGTAGAAGCCTCCGTTTCCCCTGGTTACGAGCGTAACCCAATAGCCCACCTTGGCTCCGATGTCCTCTGCAAGCCAAGAACCCAAGAGAATTCCGTTTTCTTCGCCTTTTTCAAGGAACCTACCATCTTCAAGGGTGTCAGAATAGTGAAAGACTGCATTGTCTCTTTCCGGATCGATAGCCGTAACAAGGACCGGAAGATTCCCATCTTCGCCGAAATCATCACTATAGAGTATCATATCGGCAGAAAACATGGTTCTAGGTGTTCCTGTCCATCCATTGTCTTGCAGAAGGGAGAGTACTTTCTCAGTGTCCTGAATGGATCTGTCCAGAGGCAACTGCAGGCGTTCGTCCCAGTAGTCTTTCTGGTAAATCCTGGCTGAGGAGGTTTCATACCACTTGAGATTCCGTATCGACTCCTGCTCTGCTCCCATCAACACGGAGTCAACGATGATATACATCATCAGTCCCAAGGCGATGGCGCTGGCTGTGATGATGGTTCTCCGTTTGTACCTTGTCAGATTTTTCATTGCAAGTGAGAACAGGAATTTCATGCATGTTTCCTTTCATCGCTGATGATCTTTCCGTCGTGAAGCGAGACAAGGCGGTCTGCATAGTCCATAACCATCTTGTCATGGGTAGAGAAAATGAAGGTCGTATGGTACTTCTTATTCATTTCCTTCATGAGCTTGAGGATGTCTTCCCCTGTCTTCGAGTCAAGGTTTGCCGTGGGTTCATCTGCCAGGATAATCTGGGGATGTTTTACCAAAGCCCGAGCAATGGCAATCCTTTGCTGCTGGCCCCCTGAAAGCCGGCTAGGGCGTCTATCTTCCATGCCTTCCAGTCCGACTTCTTTGAGAATTGCATAGGTTCTTTCCCGTATTTCTGCTTCCGGGGTATTGAGAATGGACAGTACAAAGGCAACATTCTCATATGCGGAAAGGACAGGTATAAGGTTGTAGGTCTGGAAGATGAAGCCGAGATTGTTTCTCCTGAAGGCTGTTTTCTCGTCCTTTCCCATAGTAGTAACCTTTTGTCCGTTAATGATTATTTCCCCGTCGTCGATTGCGTCGATGCAACCGATCAGGTTGAGCAGCGTTGTTTTTCCGGAACCCGAGGGACCTGCAATCGAAAGGAATTCCCCATCCTCGACCTGTAGGGAGACCTGTTTCAATGCTTTTACAATAGTCTCTCCTGCTTTGTAATTTCTGGATACTTTTTCAACAGTAATCATGGGTTACTCCTTGGTTTTTTCAGCTTGTTTCGAGAGGGAGTCTTGTGTTTTCTGCAGTGCTGCAGTTCCGAGAACAGACCCGAGATCCATGTGGTCGAGAATCGAGGCAGGCATCAACATCATGGAATTGTTTTGCCTGATACCTTCATACACCATGTTCATTGCTCTCAGTTGCAAGGCTACAGGGTCATTTGCATATTCAGCAGAGGCTTCAGTGAATTTTTTGGCAATCTCTACCTCAGCCGCCCCCAGGATAATCCTTGACTGCTTTTCTCTCTCTGCCTGGGCTTGTTTGCTCATGGCATCTTCAAGTTCCTTGGGAATGATGATATCGGTGATTTCCACAGAAAGTATGGAAACCCCCCATGGGTTTATCTTTGCATCCAGGGCTGATTGGATTTCTTTGCCCAGTTCTTCCCTCTCGGAAAGCAAAGCAGATAATGGGTGTTTCCCGATAGAATCACGCAAAGCTGTCTGGGCTGAGAGAATTACCGCCTCGGTGTAGTCCTCTACCTCCAGAACTGCTTTCTTTGCATCCCAGATCATCCAAAAGGCAAGGGCATCGACATGAACAGGGACCGTATCCTTGGTAAGGGTTTTCTCGGCACTGAAGTCGGTAGCCCTGATACGCATATCGATGGACTCTGCGATCTTATCGGCAATCGGTACCAGGAAAAATAACCCCGACCCATGGACCTTACAGAATTTTCCCAAGCGAAGGACGATTACTTTGTCCCATTGGTACACCATCTGTAGGGAGGCCGAGAGAATCAGAGCCAGACTTGAGCAGAGTGCCAGAGGGTAGAGGGAAAGGCCAAGTACCCCGAACGTGTACAGCCAGAGGCAGACAATCATAAAAATGATAGTTGGCCACATTGGAAAGAGCGCAACTACCAAAGAGGCAGAGAGCAATCCGATTGCAAATTGGAGTATCGCTTGGATTGTAACATACGGGTTGACAAGAAATTGCAGCCAAACCCCCAAAGCGATAAAGACTGCGAGAGCCAGAAAGGATACAGCTCCAAATTTGAAATCTGTTTTTAGGGTAAACGCCTGCGAATTCTTGATACGGTCGATTTTTTTATGGTACAGGTTCATGGCATTCCTTCTTATATCTGTAAATCAGATCCAATTTCTTGGATATTTTTTAAAATTTCCTCAAGGGAAAACCCATAGGAAGCAGTTTTCGTGATATAGGCTTTCGTAAGCTGAGTAAGTATTTTTTCCCTTTCAATGGCATCCAGGCTGACTTCCCTTTCACTGATAAAAGTCCCTGAACCCTGTTGGGTTATCACGATATTCCTGATTTCCATCTCATTGTAGGCCCTTGCAACCGTATTGGGGTTGATGCTCAGATCGACGGCAAGGCTCCTTACGGTGGGGAGTTGTTCTCCTTTCTGCAACCTTCCATCGGCAATTGCCATCTCTACTTGAAAGATGATTTGCTTATAGAAAGGGACTCCGCTTTTAAAATCGAGACTGAATTCCAGTTTTTGTACAACTGCAGGTTTCACAGGCAATGTTCCTTTTGTACTATTGTATTATTGCATTAATACAAATGTCAAGATTTCTTTTTACTGATGATGCAGGCAAGAGGGTATATCCATGCGAAGAGCCCTTCTTACAGGTATCAAGGCAACAAGCATGGAAAGGACGATTCCCGAGAGAAAGGCAATACCCATCGATTTGATACTCCAGGCCCCGCGTAAAACACTTTGGATTCTGTAGCCGATATCTATATCCCGCATAACCCAGCTAAAATCTATTCCAGTATGTACCAGATAAAAGTTGCCTAGGATTCCAAGCAGTACACCGAGGACAGACCCGATCAAGCCGATACCTCCAGCCTCAAAGAGAAACAGGGCACGTATTTTCCGGTCACTCAGGCCGAGCGCGCGCATAGTCCCCAGTTCCCGTATCCTTTCTTGAATGGCCATCAGCATCGTATTTGAAACACCGACGGCAGCGATGATAAAAACCAAAAAAAGGATCAGGTTGGAGCTACCCTGGTCTGCAGCCAATGCTGCCAGGTAATCCTTTGCCATTTCTTTCCAGCTATAGAGTTCCAACTGTTCATATGCAGGGGCGAGTAAAGTACGTATTTTCTGCATTTCTTTATCTGTATTTGCGTTATCGCTCAACTTGACATCAATTTCTGTTGCCGAGCCTTCCATGTACAGATTCTGGGAAGCCGTGGAAAAGTCCATCATAAGCAGTGTACGGTTCACATTAGGGTTGGGGCAGTTGAGAATACCCACGATTTGCATGTCCATGGTTTCATAGAATCCGCCGTTTCCCCTTGTCACCAAGGTTACCCAATAACCGACCTTCGCCCCGATATCCTGGGCAAACCACGATCCTATCAAAATCCCGTTTTCCTCTCCCTTTTTTAGAAACCTTCCTTCGGCAAGTGTATCGGAAAAGTGGAAGACCCTATTGTCTCTTTCTGGGTCGATGGCCGTTACCTGAACAGGGAGGTTTCCATCTTCGCCAAAATCATCGCTGTAGAGTATCATCTCTGCAGAGAACATGATTCTTGCTGTACTTGTCCAACCCTTGCTTTCAAGGAGGGACAGTACTTGTCCCGGGTTTTTGATTGACTTGTCGAGGGGGAGTTGGAGCCGCTCAGCCCAATATCCTTGCTGATAAATTCTTGTCGAGGAAGTCTCATACCACTTCAGGTTGCGTACCGATTCCTCTTTTGTCCCGATGAACAAGGAGTCTACAAGTACATAGGACATTAAACCGAGCGCAATCGCCGCCGCAGTGATGAACGTGCGTCGTTTGTATCGCATTAGATTTTTCAAAGCAAGGATGAGGAGAAATTTCATCGGCTGTTTCCTTTTGACCATTGTACTATTGCATTAGTACAATGGTCAAGGAAATGTAGGTTGCTTATAACTTATCTGGCATGTTTGATAAATGTTCCCCGCTGTAATTCCTGTTGGGCAAGATCCAATTCCTCTTGGGTATTCATGACTATAGGGCCGCTCCAGGCAATAGGTTCGTGGAGGGGCTGTCCCCCGATGAGCAAAAACCGTACCCCTTGATCGCCCGATGTTGCCTGGATGGTATCGCCCTCACCGAAGAGAACGGCTCGATGGGAACCGATTTCCTCCCTGGGGCTTTCCCCAAACAGGGCAGAACCTTCTAGGATATAGCAGAATACTGTATTTGCGGGTGCAACGTTACACGACCAGAGCTTGTTTGCCTCAAGTCTTACATCCAGATAGGTTGTTTTTACATAATCACCCTGCAATGGTCCTGAAATTCCCTTATAGGTTCCAGAGAGTATTTTTACTTCGGCAATTTCATCCAAATGCACAGGAATTTGTTCCGAGCGGATATCACGGTAGGCCGGTTCTGTCATTTTGTCTTTTTGGGCAATATTTATCCAGAGTTGGGTCCCTAGCATTCTGGGGCAAGGTTTGGGCATCTCCTGATGAATAATGCCATTGCCTGCAGTCATCCATTGGCAACACCCGTCATTGATAGTCCCGGAGTTTTTCAGGCTGTCACCGTGCTCGATTTTCCCTGAAATGAGATAGGTTACCGTTTCAATGCCTCTGTGGGGATGCCAAGGAAATCCCTTTATATAATCGGCACTGTCGGTAGAATCAAAGGCATCCAACAGAAGGAAAGGGTCGAAGTCGGTAACGTCGTTATAGCCGAAGATCCTGACTAGTTTGACACCAGCCCCATCGTAACTTACTGAACCCCCTGTGATACGTTTTATTGGCCTTACCGTCATGGATACCTTCCTTTTTAATGGTTTTTTAAAAAATAAGAACCCGCTCCAGATGGCTGAAAGCGGGTTTTATCTTTAGTTACCTATATTACCAGTGATGGTGGAGTATACATTCTCGCCTTGAGTTCCTGGTCGAGCATGTACAATGACTTTGCATCCGAACCGTAGAGGTCAAACTTTAGGATGTTATCCTCGGAGTTTTTCTCCTCTTCTCCCTGTTCTTTTACAAACCAATCGAGGAATTGCAGGGTTCTGTAGTCTTTGACCTGCATTGCCGCATCATAGATTGTATTGATCGAGGCAGTGACAAACTGTTCGTGTTTCAACGATTCTACCAAGGGGTCTTTAAAATTTCCATATTTTTTGGTTGGGTCTGCAATGGCTCCCAATTCTACGGCATACCCGTTGTTCAGCAAATAGGTCTTGAACAAAAGTGCATGATCCATTTCTTCCTGCGCTTGAACTTTGAACCAGTTTTCATAACCTGATAATCCCTTGATTGCATAAAAGTTTGCAATGTCAAGATATAGATAGGAAGAAAATAACTCTTTGTTAATCTGTTCGTTAATTAGTTTCACTACGGCTTTGTCCAACATGGGATAGCCTCCTTGTATAGATTGTTATAGTTATCAATATACTACCGGATTCATATTCCGGCAAACAGTTGCGGATGAGGTTGCCAAAAAAGGGTGAGAGTTGCTGAAGTCAATCCCGTATGATAGAATCGGTGCCATCATGAAAATGGAACCAAAGAAATCAATATTACCGAACCAATACCTTATAATCGGTTTCTGTTCAATTATAACATTGGGTTCTTTCCTGCTCTTTCTTCCTATTTCCCAGCGATCGGGAATTCACATCCATTATCTGGATGCTCTGTTCACCTCTGCCAGTGCAGTATGTGTTACGGGGCTGGTAACCCTTGATGTCGCAGCTACTTTTAACTTGTTTGGTAGAACTGTAATAGCTCTGTTGATTCTCCTTGGAGGCCTGGGGTTTGCCTCGTTTGTCATGTCTTTCTCCATGTTGTTAGGATGGAATATCGGAATATCAAAGAGAAGTGTTGTCCGTGAGGCTTATAACCTAGGGTCGTTGAAGGGGACCCTTCAGGTCGTAAAGACTGTCACCTATGCCTCGCTTATCTTCGAGGTTGGGGGAACCCTTATCGAGTTTTTTATTTTCAGGAAAACCTATCCGCCCCTGCAGGCTCTGGGCCATGCAGCATTCAATGCCATTTCTGCATTTAATAATGCCGGATTCGACTTGATGGGAGGGTATAGGAGTTTGACTGGTTTCCGGGGGAATATCCTCATGAACCTTACGACAGCTCTGCTGATTATCATTGGCGGTACAGGTTTTTTTGTTCTTTCCGATATCGCAAGGAATCGCAGGTGGAAGAAACTCTCTATGCATAGCAGGATTGTCATACTTATGAATCTTGCCCTCATTGTAACTGGGACCCTTGGTATTATAATCCTTGAACATACTGATCTGCTTTCTTCTTTTTTCCAGAGTGTTACGGCACGTACCGCAGGGTTCAACACTATCGACATCGGCAAAATGTCTGAGCCGGGGCAGTTTTTGATGATGGTGCTCATGTTTATCGGGGCTTCTCCCGGTTCGACCGGTGGTGGTATCAAGACAACAACGACCTTTGCTATGATAATCAGTCTTGGCAGTATGATTTTCCGCAGGGAACCGGCTGTGTTTCAGCGGAGGATTTCCAACGAGAGTATTCTCAAGGCTTTCCAGGTCTTCTTGCTTGCCTTGCTTGTCGTCATTCTCGGAGTCTTTCTTATTGCAGTTTCCGAAGCTGGACGATTCTCTTTTTTGCAGATATCCTTTGAAGGGGTTTCTGCCTTTGCAACGGTAGGGTTGTCTACCGGGATTACTCCCTTTTTGGGTTCTTTTTCAAAAGTAGTTCTGATGATTATTATGTTTATTGGAAGGCTTGGTCCCTTTACGATTGCATCAAGCCTCCGTGCACGGGAATCTGTGTTGAAATATGTTGAAGAACAGGTGTTTATCGGCTGATTGAGGAGATGTGAAGATGAAATCCGGGTATAATTCAGATTCCTATGGAATTATCGGGTTGGGAAGGTTTGGTACCGCCCTTGCACTTGAACTTACCAAAGCGGGTAAAGAAGTTGTGGTGTTGGAAATTGAGACAGAAAAGCTCGATGCTATCAAAGACCAGATTGCAAATATTTATCCTGTAAAAAGCATTACCCGTGATGTCCTGAGGGAGTCGGGGATTTCCCACTGTGGTACGGTAATTGTATGTATAGGCAAAGATGTAGAGTCAAATATCCTGGTAACGATGGGAGTCCTCGAAATGGGGGTACCCCGGGTAATTGCAAAGGCTACCAGTATCGACCATGGCAAAGTCCTTGAAAAAATCGGTGCAGAGGCAGTATTCCCAGAAATCGAAATGGGGACACGGCTTGCCCACTCGCTGATATCGACAGGAACCTTGGACTTTTTGGAATTGTGTGAGGATTTTTCTATCGCAAACATCTCGCTTGCCGATAAATTCAATGCGCAGACTATTGCGGAATTGAATTTCCGAAAAAAATATCGCTTGAATATTATCGTTATCATTAGGGATGAGAAAGCAATATCCGATATAACCCCCGATATGACCTTGAGATCTGGTGATATTGCCGTAGTTGCCGGGTCAAACGAAGCTATCAAAGCATTCGAGAAAGCAAACCAAAACTAAAAAACGGTCACCTAGTATTCCTGTGCCATTGCATGCGCCATTTCTTGGTAATGGCGTGTGTTTTCATGCATATCTTCTATTTCTTTTTCAGTTAGGTCCCTTATTACTCTTGCAGGGTTTCCCAGTAGCAGTGTCTTTGGAGGAAAGGTTTTCCCTGGGGGCACCAAAGCTCCTGCCCCAACCATGGTATCTTCTTGCAGTACCGCTTCGTCAAGGATAATTGCTCCCATGCCAATGAGGCACCCTTCGCCGATGGTGCACGAATGGATGATCGCCCCATGTCCTATTGTTACATTTTTCCCTATACGGGTAGGGATTCCGTTTGAGACATGGACTACCACATTATCTTGGATATTTGTGCCTTCCCCGATGACAATGGGGGCTACATCGCCACGTAGCGTTGCATGAAACCAAACTGAGCTTTTCTTCCCCAGTGTCACATCCCCGATGATATCGGCTGATGGGGCGAGATATGTATTTTCTTCGATGGTAGCTTTTTTCCCCAGCAATGAGAGAACCATAGGTGAAGACCTCCTTGTCCAGTGACAGATAAATTCAACCATATGCAGACAAAGATGTAAATCGGGAAACACTTCCGGCCCTTCGATTCTTGTGTAAAAAAACAACTCGATTTGTTGTACTAGCGGCAATAAATGGGCAAAATAATAAAAATCTACTAAAATAATCAAAACCATTACGTTGCGATTTGTTGTATTTGCCCATACCATCAACAATGTTGCATATTGTTGCATCGAATAATCGGTCTGAAGGCCATGAGAAAAGAGGGTAGAGACATATGAATGACAAAACCGCAGATATCAGTATTGATAATATTTTTTGCCTGGATGGCCGTGTGCCGTTGGGGAAAGCAATCCCTTTTGGGCTTCAACATGTGCTTGCAATGTTTGTGGCAAACCTGGTCCCCATCATCATTGTAGCAGGAGCGGCCAATCTATCGGTTGAACAGCGGAGTATGTTGATTCAGAATGCAATGTTCATTGCCGGAATAGGAACCATGGTCCAGTTATACCCTGTATGGCGTATCGGATCGCGCCTTCCTATGGTCATGGGAGTAAGTTTCACTTTCGTCTCCATCCTTTGCTATGTAGGTGCTACCTATGGGTATGGTGCAGTAGTCGGATCTGTTATCGTTGGCGGCCTGTTTGAAGGAACCCTCGGGCTGTTTGCAAAATATTGGAGAAAAATCATTTCCCCTATCGTTGCTGCCAGTGTAGTGACTGCCATCGGGTTCTCTTTGTTTGTAGTTGGTGCAAATTCCTTTGGAGGCGGGGTCGGCAGTGCAGATTTTGGCTCCTCGCAAAACCTTATGGTCGCGACTGTTTCCTTGGTCAGTTGTCTGGCTTTCGGTTCCCTGGCAAAGGGGTTCTATAAGCAATTGTCCGTTCTTTTCGGTCTAGTGGTAGGATATGTACTTGCCATCATTCTGGGAATGGTAGACTTTTCACCCGTTTCCTCCAGCACCTTATTCTCTTTGCCCCATTTATTGCCCTTTAAGCCGGTTTTTAATATAAGTGCTATTCTCACGACAGGAGTAATTTTTTTGGTTTCAGCCACTGAAACTATCGGTGACACTACTGCTATGGTTGCAATGGGCCTCGACCGCGATCCCAATGACCGTGAGATTTCCGGTTCCTTGGCCTGTGACGGTTTCTGCAGCACGGTTTCAGGTCTTTTTGGTTGTACCCCGATTACTTCCTTCAGTCAGAACGTCGGGCTGGTAGCCATGACTAAGGTCGTCAACCGCTTTACGTTGGGCACTGGTGCCCTCTGCATGATTATCGCAGGTTTGTTTCCGCCCATAGGGGCCTTCTTTGCAACGCTTCCCGATGCTGTTCTCGGTGGATGTACCATTATGCTATTCGGGCAGATTGTAGTCAGTGGTATTCGAATGATCAGCAAATGCGGTTTTACCCAGCGAAATAATACCATTGTTGCCCTTTCTCTCTGCATCGGGCTTGGGTTTACCTCAGTTCCTGCTATTTTCTCGGTATTCCCGAAAATGGTGAGTGAAGTGTTGGCCAATAACAGTGTTGCCTTGGTCTTCGTCGTTTCCATTTTCCTCAATCTTGTATTGCCAAAGGACATGGAACAGGGCAACTAGCAGTTATCGTCACAATGACAGGTATCAAGGGACTCCCGGCAACTTACTGCTTGGGGTCCTTTGTCTTTGTATCCAACGGTCTTTTTCTGGTTTTTTGCAAACCACTTGCAAAAATTGGATTGCAATTGTATATTCAACTGCACCTTCCGTTTTCCCTGAGGAGGAACCATGAAAACCAAAACCCGTGTGGCCGTTACCTGTACCTTGGTACTTTTACTAACCCCACTTCTTTTTGCTTCTGGAAAAAATGAATCGAAATCGACTCTTAATAAACCTATCATAGCAGTCAGTATTCTCCCGCAGTCCTATTTTGTGCAGAGAATCGCAGGCCCTCTGGTTGATGTCGTCACGCTTGTTGGCCCAGGTCAGAGCCCCCATTCCTATGAACCAGCCCCCTTGCAGATGGCCCAACTTGCCCAGGCCAGTTGCTGGATTCTTTCAAAGACTGACTTCGAGGTTTCCTTGCAGCCAAAGATTGCTTCCCTGTATCCGAATCTGAAAATGGTCGATGGGACTTTGGGGGTGGTTTTCCGGTTCCTTGAGAACCATGAGGAAGAAGGAGACGTCCATGTTTCGGCTACAGGGCTTGAAATTGACCGTCATTCCTGGCTTGGCCATCAGAATGCCCTCATTCTTTGCAGGCAAATCCTGGATACCCTTTTGGTTTTGCTCCCTGATGAGCAGGCTACCCTTGAAAAGAACTATGAGGCGTTTGTCGACGAAATCAATACAACCTTTGCAGAACTGAAAATATCCCTTGCTCCTTTGCGGGGAAGTACCGTTTTCGTGTATCATCCTTCCTTCGGGTATTTCTTCGATGAGTTCGGCATTACGCAGGAAGCGGTGGAAACCGGAGGCAAAGAGCCTACAGCCAAGGCGTTGAGTGAACTTATCGCAAAGGCCAAGGCCGAACAGGTGACATCAATCTTCGTACAGGCCCAATTTCCTGTACGTGCCGCAGATACCGTTGCAAAAGCTGTCGGGGCACAGGTTCTGGCTCTCGACCCGCTTAGTGAAGACTGGTTGGCCAATATTCGCAGTATGGGTGATGCCTTGTTGACCGCTTCTCAGCTCAAGAGGTAAGGTATTCCTATGAGTGAAAACAATCCAATGCCTGATGTTTCTTTGCCTGGGAAACCCCCTGTAGTGCTTCGGTTCTCGCAGGTAGGGTTTTCCTATGGAAATCTTGCTGTGCTTGCAGGGGTCAATTTTCATATCCACGAAGGTGAGTTTATCGCCATGGTCGGTCCCAATGGTTCCGGTAAAACAACCCTGTTGAAATTACTTTTAGGCCTGGAGCAACCTGACAGTGGCAGTATCAAGCTACTGGACGAAAGTCCGAAACATGCCAGGAACCAAATAGGGTATGTTCCCCAGCATGTAACGTATGACCCTACCTTTCCGATTACCGTGCGAGAGGTAGTGTGCATGGGAAGGGTGCTCGCTACCTCCTATAAAAAGACAAAAGGTGATGATGAGGCAACGATGCAGGCCCTGGCCCAGGTAGATCTCGCAGATGTGGCTGATAGACCCTATAGCGAGCTTTCGGGAGGCCAGCGCAGAAGGGTTTTGGTTGCCCGCGCCCTTGTGGCAAAACCTAGGATGTTGATCCTTGATGAACCTACGGCAAATATGGACAGCGAGAGTGAGATTCGTCTGTTCAAAACCTTGGGGAAACTCAAAGGGAAAACCACTATTCTCATTGTTACCCATGATATGAGTATGGTCTCTTCGCTTACCGACAGGGTTTTTTGTATCGGGGGCCATCATCCTTCAGGTAAAGGCAGAACTGTGGTCCAACATGTATTGGAACCGGTTTCCCATACTCCTGAAGATATATACGGGGGGAAGGTGATGAGGGTACTGCATGATGTCGAGATTCCTTCCGACACCTGCGAAAATCCGATACAAGGAGCAGGTGATGAATAGTTTTCTCGGTTTCTTTTCTGCCTTGGTGAATCCTGATTTCCCGTTTTTGCGCAATGCCTTGGTTGCCGGGTTCTTGTCCTCAGTGCTTTTTGGGGTCTTGGGGTCCATTGTTACGGTCAAACGTATTGCCGGTCTTGCAGGTGCTATCTCGCATGCGGTACTCGGCGGCATCGGCATTGCACTCTATCTTTCGGCCACCGGTAAGGTTCCTGGTTTGCAGCCTATGGTGGGGGCAATTGTCTTTGCCGTTCTTGCCGCTGGGATTATCGGATTTGTTTCTTTGAAGGCAAAACAGCGTGAAGATACCGTTATCAATGCGATTTGGGCAATAGGAATGAGTATTGGGGTATTGTTTATGGCAAAAACTCCTGGATATACCGACCCTTCCAGTTATCTCTTTGGTAATATCCTCTTGATTTCCGAGCAAAATCTCATCATGTTGGCAGTTCTCGACTGCATTGTGGTCTTCCTCTCCTGGCGGTTTTACCCCCAGATAGAGGCCTCCTCTTTCGATGAGGAGTTTGCCCAGGTAAGGGGAATTCCTACCCAGGCAGTGTTTTTGCTCATCTTGAGCACAACGGCCATTGCCGTCGTCCTTTTACAGACCTTCGTTGGGATTGTCATGGTCATTGCCATGCTTACCCTGCCTGCAGGGACTGCAGGATATTCGGCACGGGATCTTTCAGGGATGATGATATTGGGGACCATTTATGCGAGTTTGTTCTCGCTGGGAGGGCTTGCAACCGGATGGGCCCTCGATTTGCCGGTAGGTGCAATGGTCGTTGTTATTGCAGGGGCAGTCTTTTTAGGGACTGCAGTGGGAAAGATGCTGGTACAGCACAGGAGAAAATCCTGAAGGGGGTCCTATGACCAAAGCAAGAATGGCTGTACTTGCCTTGCTTAGTGAGGCAACGAGACCGCTCTGTGCCTCAGAGATAGCAGGTCTGGTAGATAGCCAGTATGACTTGGCAACCATCTACCGCACGCTCCATTATCTGGAGGACCATGACTTTGCAGACTCCTTTATTCTCCATTGCAGTGTCCATGGTACCGAACGGTATTATTCATCGATAGAGAAGGCTGGTGCTTGCCATCACCATTGGTTTCACTGTGAGCAGTGCCACAGGTTTATTGACCTGGGAGGGTGCAACCTTGAAAACCTGCTACGAACCTACGAAAAGGAAAACGGAATTGTCATAACCGACCATACATTCTTTCTTACCGGGATATGCCCTGAGTGTAATGCATCGAAATTGGAAAGGATCACAGACATCTAAATCAATCGGCGTTCGACATAAAAAGAGGGTTGCATTCCACCATACGTGGAAGCAACCCTTTTTGGCAATCAACAACAAAAGGACGGGGAGACCCCGCCTTTTGCCTTTACCTTAGAGAGAGAATTTGCCGGGTTCAATTTCGTCGCCGAACTTTGCCTTGGCTTTCTCGATTGTTGCAATTTCTTTTTCCCAAGCTTCAAAGATCGTGGAAGGACAATTGGCGTCCATTTTCTTGAAGTAAGCAATTGACCTCTGGAGTTTCTCGATCCACTTGGTACAGCGGAACGTAAACTGGTAGGTGTATTCGCTAAGGGTATAATCCAAATCAAGGTACTTTTTGAACAGGACCTTCAAATCCTCATAGAGAGGGATTTTTCCGGTAGGTGTATCGAGAGCCTCATATTCACCGTGGATTCTTCCTTCAGCCCAGTGCAACCATACCTTCTTGGCAAGCTTGTCAGTGCAGAATTTACCTTCTTTGGTTCTCAAGAAGTAGTTGGTCGAGAAAACCTTGGGAGGATTTGCAACACTCTTTCCGAAGGCGATGTTGTTCATCGTATATTCGCCAAGAGGGTAGGATACGAAATCCATGTTTGCCATCGGGCTAGGATTCCTTACACCTTCCTTACCAAGGGTTGCAGAAGTGGTTTCTGATTCCAAGGTACAGGCCTTGATGAGGATACCGGCTTCCCAGGATGCTGACTCTTCAACAGGGACACAGGTGTCGCTATCGCGTCCGCCATAGAGGATACCGTCAACCTTAACACCCTTTTTAGCCTCGAAGCCTTCTTTGTCATAGTTTTCAAGGTAGTCGAGTCTCATGGTGTAACGGGAGTTTCCGTGTGCAACGGGAATCTTGTTCCCGGCAGCATCGGTCTTGCCCTCAAACCAGTCTGGACCGGAGTGGTTGTCACCCTTTTTGGGAGTGTCGAGTCCTGAGCCGAGCCAGTAGGGCTGGTTGTCCGGTCCACGAAGGACGTTGGAGAAGATCAGTTCCTGCTCGCGCATGAGGTTTGCAAAAATTACGGGGTCATCTTCAGCATTGACGTCTTTGATGATACCGAAAATACCCTGTTCAACATTAACACCACGGAATTCACCGTCGATGTTCCTGAAATAGGCAATGTCGTCACCGACAATCTGTTCGCCGGGGATCATGGCTGTGGAGGTTTTTCCACAGGCTGAGGGATAGGCACCTGCAAAGTAGGTCTTCCTTCCGGCTTCTTCATTCAGACAAGCCATGAGGAACATATGTTCGCAGAGCCAGCCTTCCTGTCCTGCCTTGTTGATAGCAAGACGCATGGAGTGCTTCTTCAGACCGACGGAGTTACCGGCATACTGGGCATTCATTGAATACACGATGTTATTCTGCTTGTCCATGTAGATCCTGCGCTTGTCAAGGTTCTTAGTACAACCGCGTTCATCGAGTTCCCCTGCGGAGTGGATGAACTTGAAGAAATTCTCGTCGTTGTCTTTCATTGACTTGAAATGTTCATAGGCAGGTCTGTAAAGAATAGCCTCAGAATGGGCAACATACCACGAATCGGTAAACTGAACGCACGGGATGGTGAATTCGGAGAAAGCAGGACCTTCGCAGAAGAATTTCACAACGGCAGGTTTGCCAGCCATGATATTCTTGGAGATTCCCATGATTTCTTCTTTTCCAGCTTCATATTCAACAGAATTGAGACTTTTCATCTTCTCGAGATTCTCTTTGTATACCATGTATTTCGTGTTTACTTTGTCACGAGCCTGGTCCCCGTAGCCATCCCAGTGGATAGTCTGTCCGTTCTTGGCAAGCTTGAACTCTTCACCGAGTTCCAGGGCCTGTGCCTTGATATACTCTTCATCTTCTTTACTGTCGTCACAGACATAGATACTGGCGGGATTGCAGTGCTCAGCAAAAAGACCAACAAAATCAACAATCTTGTCGTTCCTGAGTGCCGTAAGTTTTTCATAACTTTTAGCATTCATTTTGCTTTTGAGTAACTCTGAATACTTGGAATCCATATTTATCTCCTTTGATAAAAATCAAGTTTGTGCCAAAGTATACCCCCATTCAAAAGGTGTCGCAAGGGGGGTTGAATTCTTGGAAATCCCTATGCCGTAAAGGAAAGTATTTTTATCGGGCATCTGTTTTGCCCTTCTTGGCACAGCGAAGCCTGTAGGGAAAATCAGGAAGGGACGCTTGTCTTACCAGATGGGTATTTTTCAAAAAGTATAAAAAACATTCGATTTCTTAATCTCTGGCAAGGTTTTATGGAAAGAGGCTTTACCGGCCAATGTCTAAAATTGGGTAAAAAGGGAACCCTTCTTGCCGGTTGTTTTATGCATTTCCCTTAACAGTTGACCTCCCACTGTTTTGCAAATATAGTAAATCTCATCATCTCTGAGCGTAGCAAAAAGCTTCTTTTAATCTAAAAAAAATAGATAAAAAAGTAGCGATTTTGGTTTGGGTTGAACAATTTCCCCCTATAAACCCTGCATTTGCAGTAGAAAAATATGGCAACGTGCTTTTCCTATAACCGGGTACACCTACCTTACCTCCATAAAAGGAACGGAAAATTATAGAAATGGAATACATTAATCCCATCGGAGTAGAGAAAGTATCGAAATTGCTGGTAAAATTCTCCGTCCCCGCAATCGTGGGGATGATGGTGAATGCATTATACAATGTCGTTGACCGGATCTTCATCGGTAACAGCCCCGATCTGGGTTCATATGGTATAGCCGGAATTACCATAGGATTTCCCATCATGATCATCCTGCTCTCCATCGGGTTGCTTTTTGGAGTCGGCGGAGCGACACTCTTTTCTATCAGGCTGGGGCAAAAGAAATACGAAGAAGCCGAACAGGCTTTGGGCAATGCTTTTTCCCTGCTGGTGATCGCAGGTCTGTTTTTCATGGTCCTGGGGGAATTTTTTCTGGTTCCCATACTCTCCCTTTTCGGCGCAAGCGAACAGGTTCTGCCTTTTGCCCTCGAATATATGCGCTACATTTTTCTGGGTGCTGTTTTCCAGGTGGTAAGTATCGGCATGAACAATTTCATCAGGGCAGATGGGAATCCCAAAATTGCAATGTGCAGCATGTTTCTTGGCGCAGGGGTAAACACTCTGCTCGATCCCCTGTTCATCTTTGGCTTTAACATGGGAATGGGAGGGGCTGCCCTTGCTACGGTCCTTGCCCAGGCTATTTCCTCTATATGGGTTATTTCCTATTTTCTAGGGAAACGAAGCAGGCATAAACTGCGTTTGGTCAATATGAAGCCAAAGAAGATGGTTGTCAGTACCATTGTCAATCTGGGTATGCCTGGGTTTTTGATGCAGCTTGCAAACAGCCTGCTCAATGTTGTCCTCAATAAGTCCTTGCTATTCTATGGTGGTGATATGGCTATTTCTGCAATGGGAATTGTAAACAGTCTCCAGACCATTCTGGTTATGCCTGTAGTAGGGATCAACCAAGGGGTGCAGCCAATTATTAGCTATAATTTCGGGGCAAAGAAATTTTCCCGGGTCAAAGAGGCTGTGAAGCTTGCAATTCTGGCAGCAACGGCTATCGTCTTGACCGGATATCTGGGAACACGTTTAATTCCGCAACAACTGGTATCCCTTTTCAACCGCAATCCTGAACTATTGAGATTCGGAAGCTTTGCCTTAAGCCGCTGGCTGCTCCTTATGCCTCTGATCGGATTCCAGATCATCGGGGCACACTTTTTCCAGGCAATCGGACGCCCCCATTCAGCTATGCTTTTAACCCTGTCAAGACAGGTTATTTTCCTTATTCCTGCCTTGTTGGTTTTCCCCCGGCTATGGGGGCTGGAAGGTCTATTGTATGCAGCTCCGTTTGCAGATTTTCTCTCGACACTCCTTACTGCCTTGATGTTTGCTTTCGGGATTAAAAGTCTGGAAACGAAAAACCCGAAATTATAAGTAAGTTGCTTTTTCAACCATCTATTGCACTCCGTAAACGATAAAACCAAAAAAAAATATAAAATTAACACTGTGAGATGTGGCGGCAAAGTTGAGAAAAATGACAAAAAGCGGGAAAATAGATAAGTCATTTAGTACAAACTCCTTGTTACTTCTCACCATTTGCTTTGTTTTACCATCCCATTCAAGTTTTTAATTTTGACATAAGGCGCATAGTTTCAGAGAAACACCTTTTCGTCGCTGCCTTGTTGTTACCTACGACATACCTTAAAGAAAATGTACCGAAAGCTAGTTCCTGTATAGGATTGGCAGGTTTCTTGTAGCCAGTTGTGTCTTTTATCTGCTGGATTCTCTCCAAAAAACCTATAAAAACAAGGATGCTATGTCACAATCGAAAGGGCAAAAGTCATTTGAAATATGACATAAATGTATATATAATAAAAATTTAAAAAAAATTTGAGTTGACAGCTGATACGCTCCGTGTGAGAATCACCCTAGAGTTTTTTCTGGAGACAAAAATAAACGAAGGGGTGGAAAATGAAAACTATGGAGAAATATTATGGATAAAAACAATCTATCTGTTGGTATTGATCTCGGGACGTCGAACTTGCTTATCTATGTCGAAGGTCAAGGCACTCTCTTTAATGAGCCTTCGATTATTGCCATCGACAGGGCAACAAAGAAAGTCATCTGTGTAGGCAATGATGCTGCCAAGCTTGTGGGAAAAACCCATGATAAATTTGATGTAATCAGACCTCTCCAGGGGGGCGTGATTTCCGATATCAACCTGATTCAGGAAATACTTCTCTTTACACTCAACAGGATTTTTTCATCTGAAATCGGTGTAATAAAAAAACTCGTCATTTGTATCCCTTCAGAAATTACAAACACGGAAAAAGAAGCAATTGTCGAACTCGGGCATAACCTGGGAATTGAGAATACGATCATCGAGCAAGAGATCAAGGCCGCCGCCTTGGGTTCCGGGATCGATATTTTTGCCCCGAAGGGCTATATGATTGTGGATATCGGGGGTGGTACCACCGATTTCGGCATTCTTTCGCTAGGTGATGTGGTTTTATCCAAATCGATCAAAATTGCCGGCGATTATTTCGACAAACAGATTATAGACCATGTCAAACTGATCCATAAGCTGGAAATCGGTTTGCAGACCGCAGAAGAAACAAAAATCCTGCTTGCTTCCCTTACAGGTCCCTATCCTACAACCGAGGAGGGGGAAACCCTTTCCTATGAAGCAATGGGCCGGGATTTGATCACAGGGTTGCCCCGCAGTACGATCATCGGAGCAAAGGAAATCAGGGAAGTCTTGCTCAACTGTTTTGACCCCATCAAATCCGTGTTGCTTTCGACCCTCGAGGAAACTCCTCCTGAGCTTTCCGGAGATTTGGTAGATTCAGGGATTCTTCTTTCGGGAGGATGTTCCCAGATTCCTGGCTTGACAACGTATATCGAAGAAATTGCAAAAGTACCGGTTCGCCTCTCAGAGGTTCCTCTTACTGCAGTAGTCGATGGATGTAAGAAGTTGCTGAAAATGACAAGCAAATACTTCTATAGCGAAGTATAGGTCTAAGGAGATCGCAATGAAAACAAATACTTCCAATACTAAAGAGCGAATCGGACTTGGCATAGATCTGGGAACCGCAAATCTTTTGGTCTATCAAGAAAAGAAAGGAATCATATTCAACGAACCCTCTGTAATTGCTTTCGACCGAGAATCAGGGCAAGTTGTCGCCGCAGGAAACGATGCACATCGTATGTTAGGCAAGGTGCACTCAAAGATCGCCGTGATCAAACCGCTTCGAAACGGGGTTATCTCGGATATGAGGGCAGCCAAAGCCTTGCTCACCTATGTCCTTTCGAAAATCGACAATCTGACAGACAAGGATATGGAACGCACGACCTGTGTTATCTGTTGTCCTTCAGAGGTAACGAAGATTGAACGGGACGTCATGGTTGATCTTGCTGCAAAAATGAAGATTGAAGATGTTTTCATAGAAGAGGAGATCAAATCCGGTTTGCTCGGTGCCGGGATTGATATATTCATGTCCAAGGGGACTATGATTGTTGATATCGGAGGAGGAACCACTGATGTGGGAATACTTTCCTTTGGTGATATCGTTATCTCAAGGACGGTCAGGAAGGCAGGCAATTTCATGGATGATGAGATTACCAAGTATGTCAAGAAGACCAGGAACGTTGAAATAGGTGAGCTTACCGCTGAGCGGATCAAGCTGGAATTGGCTGATTTACACGAGAATGCCAAGTCAAATACGTTCAAATATGCTGGGCGTGACATGGTAAAGGGTATTCCCAAGTGGTTTGAACTCACTACCAGTGAAATGCAGGAGATCCTTTTCCCCATTTTTGACGAAATCGTAAAATTGGTTTCTGCCGTGTTGAAGGATACTCCTCCCGAGCTTTCCGCAGATATTTTCCGCAATGGTATTTTGCTCAGTGGTGGTTGTTCGCTCATCAAGGGAATCGAACAATATGTTGGAAAGCGAATTCAGGTGCCTGTTCATGTTGTCTCGAATCCCCTGACTTGTGTGGCTGAGGGAACAAAGTATCTCATAAAGAACCGGGGAGATTATCTCGTGAACCCGCTTCAAATGTAGGAGTAAGCAATCATGGCATTTTTGAAAAGTAAACAAGAGAAGAATACTGAATCCGAAAAACAGGAAAAGAAAGTAGTAAAGGCAAAGAGCATCGGGATTGACTTGGGGACAGCCAACCTATTGGTCTATGTAGAGGGAGAAGGGGTTGTTATCAATGAACCCTCGGTCATCGCCTTTGATTATGAAACCAATGAAGTAATCGCAGTCGGGCAGATGGCTGCCGATATGGTAGGCAAAGGTCACCAGGGAATCAGGATTGTAAGTCCTCTTACCCAAGGGGTGATCTCTGATATGGAAGCTACCAAGAAAATGATTGAGATTTCCCTGCATAAATCGGAAAATCTATCCCTGAATCTTTCGGAATCCACCCTGTTGCTCTGCTGTCCCTCGGAAGTGACTCAGCTTGAAAGGGATTCCTTCAAGGATTTGGGAAATCGGCTCAAAGTAAAGGATATTTTCATTGAACAGGAAGTGAAGGCAGGGGCTATAGGTTCCGGATTGGACATTTTCAGTAGCAATGGAAGTATGATTATCGATATTGGGGGAGGTTCTACCGATATTGGGGTCCTGTCTTTAGGTGATATTGTCGTTTCCGAATCCAACCGTGTCGCAGGGAATTATTTCGATAGCGAAATAATGAACTACATGCAATATACCCATGGGCTTCTTATCGGTAAAAGAACTGCCGAGCGGGTGAAGATGGAGATCGGTTCATTACGGGAAGTAATCGAGACCCCTCGGTTGACACATGTAAACGGAAGGGATGTTATGACAGGGCTTCCCAAGAAAATCACTATCGATGAGACTGAGATACGTGATGTACTTACAAAGCCTTTCGAGAGCATTTCCAATCTTATTCTGAAAGTCTTGCAGAATACCCCTGCAGAGCTTTCTGCCGATATCATTGTCAATGGGATTGTCGTCAGTGGTGGTGGAGCCCTAATCGATGGTATCGATGAATTTTTCCATAATCGTATCGGAATGGATTTCTATATTTCCAAACGCCCCCTGACCGCAGTCGTAGAAGGGACTAAACTCTTGCTCAAGAACAGGGGAAGCTATTTTGTGAAACCGGTTGAATGATAGGGGTCCAAGTACTTTGTTTTGCAATATAACAAGGGACACTTTCTTCAAAGCGTGTTTGCGGATAGTTCCCTTGTTTCCTTTACTTCTTAGAGCCGTTGTTTGCTTCTTTTGCAACCCAAGTAGCGGTAATCAAATTCTCGGTGGGGAATGGTTTTATGAATGAAAAGAAGCGTATATTTTTTGGGGGCACGGGTTTTTTTTCCTTTGGGCTCATACTGGGCGGATACTTGTTGGAAATTCCCCTGATTGCCATCGGCAGTTTGTTTCTTGCCGTAAGCCTTATAGGCCTTGTTGCTTGCCGGAAGACCAGAAAGCAATTCTTCCAAAACAATTCTTTTTCCAATCTATCGAAGCTTTGTGAAGAGCAGGTCAGTGGAATGTACTGTCTTTTCATTGAGACAATGCCCCTGCACTATTACCAGGAAGTTCTGCAATGCTCTGTCATGGAAAAATACCTGCATGCTGCCCATAAGAAATTATGTTCCTATTTTGGAGAAGAGAACGTCAGAAGATTGTCAGTGAACCAGTTCGTGGTCCTGAAGGACTTCAACTTTGATAAAATTACGGACTATGCATACCGAGACCGGTTTTTGGAAAAGATTACCAATTCCATATCATTGGAACTTTCCGTTCTCATCCCAAGCTCTGAAAGGGAACGAATGATGGTAAACAACCTGGTTGTCGGTGCTGCTGCCTCCGGCCTGCGATATCAGGTACGCAATGCCGATGAGTTGATAGAACTCGCATTCTTTACCATGAAATGCGCCCAGAAACAAAACAGGCGCTATCTCGTCTCGGACGAGAAAATCAGGGCAACCAAGTTGAACAATGACGAATGCAGGGAAGGTTTCCTCCAAAAAGACTGGATCCAGGAATTCAATCCCTTTTTCCAGCCGATTATCGACAGCGAGACTTTTCGGGTTGTGGGTTTTGAGAGCATGGCCCGCTGGCAATTAGGGGGGATGAGAATCCTCGAGGCAAAGGTCTTCAAAGATTTGGCGGAGGATATGGATTATATGCATATCATCGACCTAGCCATTATCAAAAAGAGTTTTCAGATGGCAGAAAAGCTCCATCTGGAGAATGTTGTTCCCCAGCGATTCCTTATTGTCATAAATATAAGTGAATCCTCTATACATACCCTTCCGGCCTCACAGTTGAAGTCGCTTGCAAAGGAATATGGCTTGGATCCCTCGGATATCGAGCTCGATATCAAGGACAGTGCCCTGTCCAACCCGATGCTTGCCATCAATATCCAGGAATTCCGCAAGCAGGGATTCCGCATAGCCTTGGATGTCTTCGACAAAGAAGCCTTTGATTTGAATGCCATGTTCCTCAACCATTTTGATACGATGAAACTGAATTATTCGCTCTATTCAGATACGTATACCGAACAGGGCTTTTTTGGGAGCAAGATATATTCTGCGCTTGTGGCCCTATCCTCATCACTTTCCATTAAGCCCCTTGCGAAGGGAATCGAGAATAAGGTTCAGATGCATGCGGCCAAGAACCATGGGGTCAGCTACCTGCAGGGGAATTATTTTTCCTCTCCTGTTTCACAATATTACTTTGAAATATTCGTTAAGAAATATCAGGATGGCCTGTTTTTGGAAGCATATTCCCTGGCCTAAGGGGTAGGATTTTCTTTTAGCAGGGAAAAAAGCTGGACCCTGTTTGATACGTTCAGTTTCCCATAGATATTCTTTACATGAGTCTTGACCGTGTTAGTGGAAATAAACAGCTTCTCGGCAATTTCCCTGTTTGTCTTTCCCTGGACCAAGAGTCTGATAATCTCTTCTTCCCTGATGGAAATCCCATGTGCTCTGAGGATATCTGCCTGGACAGTGAGTTGCTGGTAGGATACCTCATATTTCTGGAAGTATCTTCGACTGATAAAAAAATACAGATAGACCACGAAAATGGAAAAACTCAGGTAAGCCAGTTTAAATGCATGGTGTCTGAAAAAGATCAGATCAAGGGGAAAGGTAATCACCAAAGGCAGGAACGTAATGCTTATTCCCCGTAACAACTGCTCTTCTTCCCAGAGGGTGGCTTTTTTGCGGTAGATGAGAGAGGTGATGCCGAGGACTACCATGAGCATACTTCCGCTGAAGAAATGGTAGCGGAAAGTATAATCCATTGCGCTAGTCCAGTTTCCTTCACTCCGCAAAATGATAAAATAGAGGCTCAGCACCAGGTATAGCGTGATGATTGCAAGGACAAGACGATTTCCCAGATGCTTTTGCTTCTCTGTGGCTGGCAATAAATCGATAAGGTACCTGCTCATTACCAATAAAAGCGTAGTAGTCAGAAATATAGAGACTACAGTTAAGACAAGGCAGAAAGCCTCATAGGTTTCTCCGCTCAACTGGCTTGGGTCATAGACCCTGGGAATGTAGGTCATCAGTAACGTCAGGTTCATCTGTAGGCAGAGTGGAATCAAAACGGTCAGAAAACCTTTGGTATATGCATCCCGTGCCCGAACATGTAGCAGAATGCACAGGCATGTGATGGACAGAACCAAAGCGGTGGTAATGAATAACAGGATGTCCCCGATAATGAACACAGTGTGGCCCCTTTTTCTAGATTCTACCACACGCATTGAAGCTAGAACAGAAAGGAAATGCCTATACTCACCGAATCATTTTCATCCCAGGTTTTAAATATGTTTCCCTCATCCCCTGAAACATTGCCGAACAATCTTCCTTTTGCTGTGAAAACCAGACTGTCACTTATTTCCCATTGCAATGAAGGGAGGAAGGCATAACCTTTGGTTTCTATTTGGTATGTCCCTGCGAGTCTCAAGGATAGAGTGTCCCTGGCAAAAGGTATTTCAAGTGCTGCAGTGAGGGTATTCCCATATGCTTTCCCCCCATAGGCCTGATAGGCATCTACATCTCCCGCAAGCACATCGACCTGGTCAAAATGGTCGGTTCTGTGCCCGTTGTACATAAGCGAGCCATAGGTAGACGTCCCAAAGAGGAACATGCCTATTCCGGCTTCGTATACCCATTTGCTATTGTAAAGGGTGGGGTCTGTTCCTTCCTTGTCTTCACTTAGGTAGTAGCCCCCTTCGAACATAAGGGTATAGGGTCCAGCTACCACTGTCAGGGCAGTACCGAAAAGTTGGGCCTTGGTGTACTGTACCTCGACACTGGTTACATAGGGATGCAGGGGATCCGAAAAGTCAAAAACAAGATTCTTGTATCCAGGCTGGCTGTAATAACCGTTGAAATATATGAAAGAGATATCACTGGGGCCCCATACCGTAGAAAGTCTGGATCCGAATTGGGAGTAGGAAAGTTTTGAAGTCTGGCTGTCGGTTATGGTGGCCTTCGTCCCGTCCGGAGCGAAAAAGGTTGCAGGCAAAAGGGACCAGCGCCCTTCCATCGAGGTTTTCATCGGGGTGAAAATCGGTTTGTACAGTAGCTCCAAGGCAGTGTTTCCCCAGGAAGATGAAACGATGACCATTGGTTCCGGGACCTTCATGGCAAGTAAATCATCAGTTATACCATTGGTATAATCCAGTGCGTTGGGAACGTCGACCACATGGACCCCATCGCCCGATCCCCATTCCTTAGTCAAGAACCCAGCTTCGATGCGAACATTCTTTACAAAGGTGGTGAGAGAAAGGTCGGTAAGCAATTCATCCCATTGCAACGTATTTGAGAAAGAGAGCGATGCCGAGGTCTGTACCCTGCTGGTATTCCACTCCAGATCGAAGGAAATTGATTCTGCCGGGTCAAGCATTCCCCCCTTTGGAAACCCTTCCAAGGAGACTTCTGCTTTTCCTTTCCAGGAAAAATCTTTTGCACTGCTGTCTGTTTCCTCTGTTGCATCAGAGAAAATTGCATCAAAACCCGAAAAAGCTGCTGCCGAAGCAAGCGAATAGAATAACAAAAGACAAACTACAATGATTTTTTTCATAACAACCTCCCCGTTTCCATAAAGGGAATTGTAAAGAATCGGCTATCGATGGGAATATCGAATTTTGCCTGGAGAATCTCGATGCGGGTACTATGGTTTGTTGCCGCTGTGGTCATAGTCAGGGTTTTTGTAACCCACTTGGTTCCAATTTTTGTACTATCCTCACCGATGAGTGTTTTCACTACCGAAACGGAATCTTTTTCGTAGAACACTACTTTCAGTGGCAAATAGGTGACTTTGTCGACCCAGGTAACGGTTTTTCCATATTCTGAGGAAACCGTTGGTTTTGATTCCACGATAAAACAATTATTTCCATCAAGCATTTCCTCTCCGATAAGGATGTGTTCTGCCTGGTCATCGTCATACGTGGTGGAACCCATATCGGCATAGGTAAAGTCACTTCCCATGAAGGAGCCGCCTTCTTCCTGTGCTGCAATGCGCTTGACCCTGCCAAGGGAAGGCAGATATATCCATTGGTCGTTGCTCCCCTCTTGTTTTTCAATGGTAAGGAACCTCGTGTTTTTTACGCTGGATGGCGAGAGAAAAACCGTGAGGGTTTTTGTCAGACCGTTTTCCGTTAGGGTCAGGGTCTGTAACCGGCGTTCCCTCTCTGATCCGTTTGGGTCGATCAAGGTGAGTTTGATGTCTAGCGCAGAACTATCGGAAACCTGGACCTCCATCACCTCATGCATGATTGAGGCCCCTGTCTGCTGGGAAAAAGCGAAAGTCAGGGCCAGGCAGGAAAGTGCAAAGACCAAGGTAAATGACCTGACAACAGATATTTTTCTCATAATAGACTCCTTTTTTTGGGATTTGGCTCTCTGTTGGGGGTAGAGAGAAACTTTGGTTTCCATCGGTTGAGGATAGCGGGCAGCACTGTCAGGCTTGCAAGACTGGCAAATACCATGGAAATGCAGAACAGGATACCCATCTGTCTGATAGGGACAAAACGGCTGAACAGCAAACCGCAGAAGCCCAAGGTAACGGATGCCGCATTGATGAGGATGGCTCTGCCTGTAGTTCCCAGAACCAGCTGCAAGGTTTGCCCAGAGTCGTACGATCCGTTGAGCCGTTTGTAGGCGGATAGGAAATGGATTGCATAGTCCACCCCGATTCCGATGGCCAAGGCTGCCAGCAGGCTGGTTACAATATCCAGGTGTATGGAAAGAAGTGCCATGGATGCAAAGATTCCCATGAGGGCATAGGCTACAGGGATAAGGCCAAGTAATCCTGCAAGAGGGGACCTGAACATAAGGCTAACCAGTAAATAGACGATGATTATAGCACCCAGCAGAGAATATATCTGCGATCGGGTAACCAGTTCGGTCAAGGCAAGGCTCACGGCTTCCCCTCCCCCGGTTTCTACTTTCCAGCCATCTTTGAGGCGTCCTTCCCAGAAGGTCTGTATCTCTGAGAAAATATCTTTCAAAGTCTGTGTTTCACTCGGGTGGAGTTGGATTATGACCAAGGTGGCATCGGGTTCCAATGCATCATTGATGAACATTGAAAGATTTCCCGAATACAGCATCAGATACTGGGAGAGCAACGCCTTTAAGTCAGCATCGGTCTGGAGCCCATATTTCTCTGGGTCGACCGGAATTTCGTAGAAGGTGCCCTGAGTAGCTATCTGTTCGCTTTCCTTGGTTAGGGAAGGCAAGGGAGGGCCTTGGTTTTCCATCTCTCCAAAGAAATCAAAGGTCCCTTGGTCCAAGATTTCCCTTTGATACGGTACTGTATCTTGGTTCAAAAGTGCATTGATTCGTTTGAGGTAGGGGAGAATGGTCTGTACGTTCCCTACTTCAGGGTGTCTCTCAAGGGTGTTCTTGAATTCTTCCAGGGAGGTTAGAAACTGGGGGTCAAGGACTGAGGAAGGTGCATCGCCACTGATCATGACTGTAAGCACACCGCTACCGTTCATCTTTTCGTTGAAGAGTCTTGTATCCCGGACCAGTTTGCTATTGGGTTTGAAAAACCCGAGCATATCGGTACCTGTCTTGATGCGGGGGATAAGGAGTATGGTTGCGAACAGAAGAACGAAAAATCCAAAAAAGAGCAACTTCGTACCCTTGAAGGCTATTGTTTTGAAAAACCTGAAAAAGGAGAGGGAAGCCCTGGGATATCGTACTTTTCCGACACGTATGCCCCTATGGTAGGAGAGTCTCAATAGAGATGGGAGCAGATAGAGGGTAGACAGTTGTGATAGCAAGACACCGATAGCGCTCAGCAGCCCGAAGGTCCTGAAAGGAGCAAGGGGGCTTGTGAATTGTGCAATGAATCCTGCTGCAGTGGTTGCCCCGGCCATAATGATCGGGAGGCGGTTTCTCTGCAGTACTTCCTTGACAACCCCATTGGTTTCACTTGGCGTGAGTGTGTCGGAAAAGAGGGATACCTCTTCATAGAAATGGCTCATTACATGAATGGTGTAGGCAGACCCGACGATAAGCAACAGAACCGGAACAAGCATGGTCGCCATCGTGAAGGTTATCTGCAGCAGGGCCATAATCCCTATCACCAGACAAGCAGAGAGGAAAAGGCTCAAGAGGGGAAGGACGATTCCGACAATCCTGCGGAAAGACACAAATAAGACTATTATGATCAGAAGTCCCACAACTGGGGCAAGGATTGCCAGATCGCTTACCAGGCTCTTGTTGATCTGATTCTTGACCACGGGAAGGCCTACCGTAGAAAAGGTAAGTCCTGTAAAGGAACCGGAGGCGAGGGTTTCTCCAATTTCCTGCAACATTGTATCTTCAACAGATTCTGGTAGTCCCACCTTTGGCTGAATGATGATGGCTGCCAGGGTTTTGTCCTTGGATAGCAGATTTCCCTCGTACACTTCTTTCCATTCATCTAAGCGCAAGGCCAATTCTTTCAAACCTTCGGGTGATGTTCCCTGGAGCAAAGGAACTACTTCCAGTCCGTCACTTCCTGCTGTCAAATGTTCTGTATTGGTAAGCGATGTGACAGAATCGACACCATCCAAGGAAGAGAAAGCGAGCGTAAGGTCTTTTACTACCTGTAAGGAGTCAGGATTGAGAATCGATTTCCCGTCAGCCTGGGAGACACCGACTACTATTGCATCCATGGAAGAAAAAGTACCCTCAATCCTTTGGTTGATAGCGATAACCTCTGACTTTTGCGGAAGAAATACATCAGTAGAACTATCAATATGAAGATTCCTCGCTAAAAAAAGTGAGGCTACGGCTAAAAGGACTGCCCCGAGGGTTATTGCAATATCCAATTGAAAGCGTCGGTTCATAATCTTTCCCCTGTGCTTTCATCATAGGGGCATTTTTTCTGGTTCTCTATCGCTACAAGGGGCTATTTCTCTACCCAAAATGGAGTATTTTCTTTGTCACCTTAGTGGGTGAGCGCGGTCAGCAGGCCAGTATGAGCGTCTGGAAGGGTCCAAGCGTAATTTCAAGAAGCTGTCCTTTTTTCTGGAAGGAACAATCGAGGCCATAGAGATACCGATAGTCCTTCTCCGCCGAAAGAGTAAAGACCGACTGCTTATTCTCGGCATTGGTACATACAAGGATGCTTTCCTTCTCTGTTTCCCGCTTGAAAGCAAACTGATTGCTTGTAAGATATAGCTGTTCGTACTTGCCAAAGACCAGTGCTGCATGGGTCTTTCTTAGGGTAATCAAACCATGGATATGGCTCAACAGGTCCTGGTTTCCTTTTGCAATATCTTCGATCTGGACAGCAGGCCTTAGTTTGCTGTCATCAGGGCCTTCCTTTTTTCCCTCGATTCCCCACTCCGAGCCGTAATACACGCTGGGTATACCCCTGAGTGTAAAGAGCAAGGTGTATATATTGAACAGATGCCGTTTGTCCTCGAGTTTGCTTGCAAGCCGATCGACATCATGGTTATCCACGAAAGTATAGAGCGACAAGTCTCTGTAAAGCCCCTCAGGTCCGAATTCGCGGTTTGCACAGAATGCTAGCTCAAACAGGTTATGGTCGTTGTGGGAGGAGTAAAGCGCTTTGTGCAACTCGTAATTGGTAACGCTGTCGAGCATGGTTTTGTTATTTTGCCTGCGGTAATCTCCGTGGATCACTTCCCCGAGCAGAAAGAAATCGTTGTCCAGGGTTTTCATCCTTGTATGCAGTTCTTTTAGGAAACCCAAATCAAGGCTGTCGGCACAATCGAGCCGAATACCGTCAATATGGAAGGTTTCTTTCCAGAACTGGGCTACATCCAGCAAATAATCCCTGACTTCCTGTTTTGTCAGGTCAAGGACTGCCAGTTCCTCGCATCCCCTCCAGTTTTCGTAGGTAAATCCATTGCCGTTGACCTTGACGTTTCGGTACCAATGAAGGTAGGCAGATGCTTCCCCTTGTTTCTGGATGTCCTTAAACGCGAAGAACTCTCGTCCTGTATGGTTGAAGACCCCGTCCAAAATAACCTTGATGTCTTTTTGATGGCAGGCATGGACTAGGTTGACAAGTGATTGGTTGTCTCCAAGCCTTGAATCGACCCTATAGTAGTCTGAGGTGTCGTACCCATGGCTGAGACTGTCAAAGACCGGTCCAAGGTAGAGGGCTGTAAAGCCCATACCCTTGAGATGGTCCAGCCACAATTCAATATTCTGCAAACGGTAGGCCTGAAAATTGTCCTGCCGAAGCGGGGCGTTGCAGAAGGTGAGGGGGTTTATGTGATAGAAGCAGGCGTTTTCGTACCAAGTGGGTTTCATGTTTGACTTCCTTATACCAACCGGTCGGTATATAACCGGGGCGTTTATTGTTTTTTTTATTGCTATATCATTATTGGTTGATGTTTATGAATAGATACCGTGCATGAACTGATGAACTAGAAGGTTGCTATCCTTTTGCTCAAGGGTTTTTCCTTCCTGGAGGTTCGAAAAAACAAACTCAAATAGCATTCCAAGGTAGCTGCGAGCAAATTGTCGTTGCCTTCCGTGCATATTTCCCAGTTGCCATGCAGCAGATTCGAAAATACCGAAAATCAGGGCCTCCAGTCTGTCGAGGTAGGGTTTTGCTACCAGGTAGGCTTCGTCGCCTCTTCCGGAATAGAAGAGATGTATCATCAGACAATAGAACTTCGGGTTCTTCATGGCTAACTCGCAGAAAGAAATAGCCATGGTATTGAGCGTGAGGGGAATATCATCCTTTCTTTCGGTGGCTCTTACAAGCTGGGGAAGATCTGCGATCAGGTAGGTGTCGAACAACGCACTGAGTAAGCCGGCCTTGTTCTTGAAATAGTGGTAGAGAGTGGGTTTCCCTACCCCTACCTGGTCGGCGATTTGCTGGACTCCGACGGCATTGTAGCCTTTTTGGGAAAAACTGCTTAAAGCTGCTTCAAGCAGCGCGGTACGATTGGTTTCCATGGCTCGATACTATACCGAACGGTATAGTATGTCAAGGCTTTCCTTCCATTCCTTTGCAAGTGAACTTTACAACCCCTAGGTAAAGGTGGATGATAAAGGAAGTAAGGAGAAAACCTATGAGTGAACAAGGAACCTATACTAAGATCGTTGCAACTGTTGGTCCCGCCTCCAATACCTTCGAAATTATCAAAGCCATTATTGAGGAGGGTGCACGGGTAATCAGGTTGAATTTCAGCCATGGGTCGGCAGAAGAACAACAACTTCGTTATGATCTGGCTCGAAAAGCATCTGTTGAACTGGGCATTCCCATCGCCATCGTCCAGGATCTGCAGGGACCGAAAATTCGTGTCGGCACCTTGGAGGAACCTTCCTTTGAAATCAAGAAAGGGGAGAAACTCACCATCACTACAGACCAGTGTTCGGGAACCAAGGATAGGATTTCCATCGATTATCCCTATCTTCATGAGGAAGTACACAAGGGTTCCCAGATTCTTATCAATGATGGCCTTATTTCGCTTGTTGTTGAAAAAGTTGAAGGCAGGGACATACTCTGCACCATTGCGGAGGACGGTACCCTATTCCCAAGGAAAGGAGTAAACCTGCCTGGGATTCCGTTGCATCATCTCAGTTCCTTTACGGAGAAAGACGAGAAAGACCTCGCTTTTGCCTTTGCAAACAACATCGACTATGTCGCCTTGTCATTTGTACGAACAGGCGAGGATGTAGCCTCCTTGAGGGCATATATGCTCAAGACGTTTGGAAGGGAAATCCCTATAATTTCCAAAATTGAAAAACCCGAGGCTGTCTCTGATATCGATCGTATCATCAAGCAATCGAGCGCAATAATGATTGCCCGGGGTGATTTGGGTGTTGAGGTATTACCGGAAGAAGTCCCCCTGATCCAAAAATCGATAATTCGGAAATGCCTTTCAGCCGGAGTGCCTGTCATTACCGCTACCCAGATGCTGGAATCGATGATGCATAATCCCAGGCCTACCAGGGCAGAGACCAATGATGTGGCAAATGCAGTGCTCGACGGGACGAGCGCCGTGATGCTTTCAGGCGAGACTGCCGCAGGGGAATATCCTTTGCAGGCAGTGCGGACCATGAAGCGGATAGCCTCTTTGAGTGAGAGGAGTGTCGAGTTCAAACGATTGGTCTTGAACCAGATACATGCTCTGGAACAGGGGACACAACGCAAGAAACAGACGAAGACCGAAGCAGTGGGGCTTGCGACGAGAGAACTGGCATTGTCAATCCATGCCTCCTACATTGCATGCTTTACGCATTCTGGCAGCACTGCCCGCCTCATTGCAAAATTCCGCCCCAGTGTTCCGATTATTGCTTTTTCGCCAAAATTGGAGACCGTGCAACGATTGGCTCTTTCCTGGGGGGTGAACCCAATCCTGATTCAAGACTTGAATTCCGTAGATGAACTACTTGATTACGCTCCCCATTATTTGCAGGAAAAAGGTTTCGTGCAACCTGGGGATACCGTGGTGGTAACTGCCGGGGTCCCTGTGGGGAGTTCCGGACAAACCAACATGATCAAGGTCGTGGAAATAGAATAGGGACTGCAAGGTTTCTTATGCTTCCCTATGGATTTCCATGAAAATGCTATCCTTTGTTGAACGGATGGCGAAATCATGGTTTTCGCCGATTTTCAGGGTATCCAAGGGAAGCATCTGTTTCAATTGGCCTGCATAGCTTTGGACCTCGATCTCTCCTTGGATGACTACCAGCACAGTTTCGGAACCCTCATGGGAGGAAAATTCCCTGAAACTGTTCGCTGTCATTGCTACCCTTTTTGTACAGGTTTTAGGGCCATCGGCAACTTCTGTTGCATCGATTACTGTATATTCACCCCATAGTAGTTCTTCATGGCGAATTCGTAATTTCATAGGGTCGACATATTTCTTGAGTACCGGGCTTTTTGAGGGGGAGGAAACCAAGATGCCGTCAGGGCTTGCTGCAATGACAAGATTTCCTGTTCCCAGCGCTACGATTGGGATATCCAGTTCATTGATGATGAAGGTGTCACCTGAGGGTTCTGCTATCAGGCATTTTCCGATACAACCGGGGCCCAATTCCTTTGCCAGAATATCCCAAGTGCCTAAATCCTTCCATTTTCCTTTATAGGGTACCATGCTGATGGATGTGGCGTTTTCTACCACTTCATAGTCAAAACTGATTTTTTTTAAGGTTGTATAGGTTTCGTACAGCTGTTGGTACGTCGACACATCGGTATGTTTCTTGAGAATCTGCATCAGGTACCCAAGGCGAAAAGCAAATACACCACCATTCCAGCAGGCACCTTCTGCAATCAGGGTTTCAGCCTTTTCTTTTTCGGGTTTTTCAACAAAGCTCTTTACAATCTGGTTCCCCTCTATCTCTTCTCCCCTGATAATGTATCCATATTTTTCAGACGGATGGTCCGGAGTGATTCCCATCAGCACAAGGTCGGAAACATTTTTTTTGACAAGTTCTTCCATTTTCCCAAGGGTTTTGAAATATCCCAGATCTGCATATACATCGACAGGAAGTACTACCACTACCTCATCAGAGGGAACGTGCTTTTCCCAGGATAGGTAAGCCGAGGATAGGGCGATTGCCGGAAAGGTATCCCTTCGTTCTGGTTCCAAAACTATGGTAACGGCATCTCCGAGTTGACTTTTAAGGGCATCATGTTGGGCTTTTCCTGCTGCTATTGTGACATTGGACCCTAATCCGGCTTCTTGTATCTGCCGATAAACACGCTGCACCATCGATTCCTGTCTTCCCTCTTTCCCTTGCAGGATGGGGAGGAACTGTTTGGAGCGAACTTCATTGGATAGTGGCCATAATCGTTTTCCTGATCCGCCTGATAATAAAATGATATGCATGTTCTAGGCTACCTCTTTCTGTAAATTGAGACCTACACAGTATCATATGGAACGGGAATTATCACAACAAGAAAGGAAATACAATGTCCCTGCAAAAGGTTCTACCGTCTGGCAAGTATTGTGTGTTATGATTCGCAATGATATGAAATATGTGATTTTCACCCTGGCCCTTGTGCTTGGGGTTCCCGTAATTGCAGGGGCAACAGCATTTTCGAAACAACTCAAGAGACTTGCCTTCTCTGTTATGGTAGTCTCTTTTCTCTTTGGGTCTAAATTCAGTATCAATATTATGTCCATGGAGTTTTATCGAGGTCCGGTAAGGGGCTTTGAGGTGACTTTTGCTGATATCATTGCAATGGGGCTTGTTATTGGTATGTTGCTCAGGACAGGGAGCAAGATTATCTGGCACCCAAGGTTCCTCTTTCCGTTACTTGCTTTCTTTGTGTTTGCCATCATAAATGTACAGAAGTCCATGTATCAGGTTTACGGCTGGTTTGTTGTCTGGCAATTGTTCAGGATGGGGTTCATGTATTGGTGTGTACTCAATTTTTTTGCAACGGAAGACTTTGACCATGATGCAATTCTGGCTCTGATGCAGGGGTATATTGCTACAGGGTGGATTCTCGGGGCAATTTCTTTCAAACAAAAATATCTCGATGGTATATATCGGACGAATGCGTTTTTCGACCACTCCAATACCGTCCCCTCTTTTTGTCTCATCATTTTATGCGTTTTGCTCACTTGGGTTATCTTTGACAGCAATCTGTCAAAAGTTCGGTTTGTTTTGGGTTTTTTTGCATCACTGGGCCTTGTCTTTGCCATTTTCTCTACCGGTTCAAGGACAGGGATGGTTACTGCAGCAGGTTCTATGGTATGTGCAATAGTGATTGCAATCCATAAGACCCAGCGAACGGGACGCATGCGTTTTACCATTGCTTTTTTGATTGCCTGTATGGTGCTTGGTGGCCTTATGGTCATGGATACGGTCATCGACCGGTTTCTCAATGCACCTGAGTCGAGTGGGGAAGCGCGAAATGAATTTGAGATAGCTGCAATCATGATGGCCGATGACTTTGAAATCGGGGTTGGGTTGAACCAATACTCGCAAATATTGACTGACCTGAAAAAATATAGGGAACATTTCGAGGTAATGAAAAATGAAGAGGAAGGCGGGGTTGCCCACCATATCTATCTGCTAACCGCTGCGGAGATGGGCTATGGAGGTATGTACGCTTTTATTTCAATTGTTGTACTATTCGGCTTATCAATGGTAATCTATGGAATCTCATGGAAAAGCCTGGAGCAACGGTTGCTATTGGCTTTGGCCGTTGGTTTCTTTGTGTTGTTTCTGATAGGTTTCTATGAGTGGGTAATTCGGCAATCTACAGTTCTCTACCAGCTGGTTGTTGCGGTGGGTTTTGGACAGGCGCTTATCTATAGTGTGAAGTTGCAGAAAAGGAAACAATCACGCAGCCTTGGGGGAGACCAATAATGGAGAAGATGTCCCGGACCAGACAAGTTACTATCAATGCAGCAACCAACTATATTAGGTTCTTTTTTTCTATGATTGTCTCCTTTTGGCTCATTCCTTTTATTATCAGGAGCCTGGGACAGGATATGTACGGTCTCTGGACGCTTTCCTTTTCCCTGATAGGCTTCTTTTCCCTGCTCGATTTTGGGTTTGGCCTGGGTGTCGTCAAATGGACAGGGGAATCGAGGGTTACCGGCGAATATGAATACCGCAACCATATGCTCAGTACGGTTTTCTTTGTCTATGTCCTTGTTGCCCTGGTGGGAATGGTGCTGCTCGGTGGGTTCTCGTTTTTCTATGCAAAGATATTCTCCATTCCCAAACCTTTGCAGAGTACTGCGGTGGCTGTCCTTCTGATACTAGGTTTGCGTTCCCTTCTGATTCAGATTCCTCTCAGTCTTTTTAAAGGTATTTTGTTCGGGGAACAACGGATTTACCAGATAAATATTATCCAGACCATTGGAACCTTGCTGTATGCCGGTTCTGCCTTTGTTGTTCTCAGTCAAGGCAAAGGTGTGGTCTATCTTGCAATCGTCAACTGTGTTTCCTTTCTGCTGGAAAATCTCTTATACTTTCTATTTGCCTATAAAAAAGTTGCAATGCTCTCTATTTCTCCCAGGAAAATACAGAAAAAATATTTTCGAGAGGCCGTTTCCTTCAGCTTCTATTCATTTTTGACAACCATTGCTGGCTTGGTGTTGTTCCAAACAGATGTCATTATAATCCAGATAACCTTGAACCTTTCCCTGGTTGGCCTCTATTCTGTTGCAATCAAGATTTCCGAGTATGCCTTCCTTCTGACCAAGCAGCTGGTTAATGTCCTTACCCCGCTTATTTCCGAGCTCAAGGAAAAAAAGGAATACGATTCTATCCGTTTCCTCTTGCTTGATCTTTCGAAATACATAATGGCTACCGGGGTAATCCTTACTGCGACTATCTATGTCTTTGGCAAGGACCTTCTCCTGTTCTGGGTAGGTTCAGAATTTGCAGATGCAACCATCCCCCTGTTGCTGTTGATGACCTCGTTCATGATTTCCATACCGGAACTCGTAGCCTCGAATGTATTGACAATGACCGGTAACCAAAAATTCACGGCAAAGGTTTCCATTCTTTCCATTATTGTGAACATTGGGTCAAGTCTTTTGCTGGTAAGGCCCCTTGGCCTTGTAGGCATTGCCTTGGGGACGGTTATCTCCAGTTTTGTAAACAATGTACTTTTGACTCTGTCGAGAGCTGCAAAAGAGTATGAATTTCCAGCCCATTGGTACCTTACCAAGGTATTTTTGCCTACCTGTCTCCCTGGAATCGTACTGGTAGGTATCGGATTTGCAATTACGTATTTCTATCCGGTTAATTCTGTGTGGGATTTGATAATCAAAGCTATACCTGGTGGACTTGCCTATCTTATCATCTTCTGGTTTTTCTATACTGACAAGAAAATGAAAATGACGATTATCGGAAAATTCACGCACAAGCCCCCCGTAAAGGAGATGTAGTGTATGGCAGAGGAAATGGCTTTGAAACAAGAAGAGTTCAGGTTACCGTTGGAACTTAAAACGGTACTTAAGACGCTTCGCCAGAAATGGGTATGGATTCTCATCATCTGTATTCTCGCCCTTCCTGTGGGAGCCATCTCCGCCCTGCTTTTGGGGACCCAGAAATACGAAGCTACTACCGTGTTGTTTTATCAACCTATAGAATCCTATGTACCTGATACTTTCAAGATTTACCAGAGTGTAGGCGAGGGGACTGAGCTTTCCTACGAGCAGGGGGCAGGCTTGGTCAAGCAAGATGCTTCTGATACTTCGTTGTGGAACAAAGTCAACATGGTGAAGACGCTTCCCAATCTTGAGGAGCTACGGCGTGAGCTTTCTGTAGCAAAAACCCTTGACCAGCTAGGCTCCTCGATTAGTGTCGATGTTGCACGCGATACCAACCTGATGTTTATCTCTGCAACGTCCGAGGACCCTGAGCAGGCGAAACTTCTTGCAAATACCATCCGGGATATTTTTCTTTCCAACAACAATAGTATGATCAGCAATGAAATCCAAGACCGGCTGGTGACGTTGAAAATGCAATTTGCATCTGCCACCAACGAATTGGCAACGGCAAAGTCTGAATTCAAAAAATTCATCGAATTGCATAATATCAGGGATATAGCCACGGAATCCCCCAAGTATGCTTCGGAATTGGTGGACCTTGAGCTTTCCCTGGAGAAAAACAAGCAACAGGTCGAAATCTATAGGCAAAGGGTGGAAAAAATCCAGGAAGCTATCAAGACCGCCAATATGAGTGACATTGAAGAGCAAAAACGTCAGACCGAGGCAAAGTCCGTAGGTCTTACCTCTGATGAGGCAAATAACAAAATCCAGCAGATTTCCCAGAAAATCGATGAGATTAAGGCAAATAGCACCAATCCAATCGAAGAGGAACGATTACAAACACTCTATGAGATTGCCGAGAACGATTATGTACGTGGTTTGATTACCCGCTCGGAATATGAAACAGCTAAATATAACTATGAGTCATTCATGGCAAGCCATCAGTATTCGGCAGAAATTGAAACGTTGAAAGCTGAAACCGAGAAAGTCAGGTCCATGACTATCGTAGGCGGTGGCGATAGTGTCGCCTCATCCGAATATCTAAAACTTGTGCGGGTTATGCTGCTGGATAACCAACTCGAACTTATCAAGCTGGAAATGCAATATGAGGTTGACCAGAAACGCTATGACTTCTTGAGTAAGAACTATATCAACCTTCCGGAACTCAATCAAAATTATATTGTACTTACAGGAAGGGTAGCCTCCTTGGAAGCAGAGACCCGTGGGCTGGAAAAAGTACTCACCCAGTTCAAGATTGTAGCAGAGAAAGATCACTCTGATTTCTATGTCATCTCTAATGCCGAGGTACCTTTGTTGCCTCAGGATTCCAATCGGAAACTTATTGCAGTAGTCGCCGCATTTATGGTGTTTTTAATTGGCTTTTCAGCTTTGCTCATTCTCGTAATTACCGACCAGCGAATCAAATCGGCAGGGGATGCAAAGCAAAAACTGCAAAAACCGGTTATTGCCGTCTTCCCCTTTGAAAAGCACACTGAATTGCTGCTTCCCGATAAGACCAAAGAATCTGAACACATTGAACGGTATAGGATTCTTGCCAGGCCTCTTCGCTTGAAATATCCGAAGAGTGGTGCAACGTTCCTTATTACCAGTACTGCTGACGGGGAAGGGAAGAGTACCCTTGCAATCAACCTTGCAATGGTCTTTGGCCGTCAGGATGAACATGTCCTGGTTATCGATGCCCAGATACGAAAGACCGATTATGAATCTCCCTTCAAACCCTACAACCTGAATCTTGGCTCTGATTCTGTCGAAAAAAAGGCCGGGTTGGGGGAATATCTTTCTTTCAAGGTTGCAGATAGTGCCGACCTTATAACCCAGACAAGCCTTTCCGGGGTCGATATGATTATCCGTGAAGGGGAGGCCGTAGTACCTGATCTTTTGCAATCATCAAGAATGAGGGAACTCATGGAGGAGTTGAAACAACAGTATTCAATAATCATTATTGAGGGTCCTCCTGTAGGGGATACTGTTGATTCTGAGATTCTTGCCAATTATGCAGATGCGATACTCTATGTTACTGCCTGTGATATGTTGAAACCGAATCAGATTACCCAGTCGCTTTCTCGTCTGGGATCTACCCGAATTCCCTTGGAGGGAATTGTCCTTACAAAAGTAATGCCCGTATATGTAGATTGACGTTAGGGAGATAAGTGCATGACAAGAGAGGAAATTGACGGTATCAGTTATCGTATTCTGCTTTCCATCGGGGATTCCCTGGATTTGCGGAAGATGCTTGGAAAAAGCCTTGCTACCTATATGGAGGAACTTTGCTGCACCAGGGGGGCGGTAATCCTGATCGACAAGAAAGAAAGTCCCATGTCGCCTTTGTCCATCGCTTATTCGATTCCCCGGAACATTGAAAAGAATGCCTCCTTTATGCAACTCATGCAGAATCTTTTGCATTATACCATTGCAGATGATTCGATAACCCTCTCCATTGATGGGGACACAGGAACCTACCATCTCATGAGCATCTCTAGTGTGGGTATTCTCATACTCTATACCCGTTACCTACCCTTGGACCAAAAGATCCTACAGGCCCTACGTCAGCTTAACCATAAGTTGGGAACGGCGTGTGAAGCTTGTCTGCAAAACACGAAGTTGCAAAAGAGCAGCCAACAGTTTATGGAAATGGCAAACATGCTGCCCGGTTTGATTATTGAGCTGGACCAGGATTATAAGGTAACTTTTTTTAACCAGCGAACCCAGGAGATTTTCAAACAAATTGATTCCGATGATTTCCATCCCCAGAAAATATTCGATTTTTTCCCCAAAAATGAGATTGAGCATGTACGGCAACTTCTCAAGTTTGTTGAATCCGGGGAGCCGCTGACTTCAGCTGACATCTGGATGAAGAACAGCAGGGGACAGCTCTTTATGGTCAACCTGATCATTTCAGCTATACAGTATATGGGCAAGGTCACTGGGTTTCGCGGGATTGCCGTTGATATATCCAGCAGGGTAAAACTGGAACAGGACCTTACCTTACGAGATAAATTACTCAATTCGCTTGCACTTTCAACACAGGAATTACTGAAATCAAAAGACTTTAAACAAGCGATTTACCATACCTTTGAATTGTTTGGGAATGCAACGAATGTCGATAGGATTTGTTGCTATATAAATTGTCCTGATCAAGAACATAACGTTAAACATGTCAACAGGTATTCTGGGTGGGTTTCTGACAGATATCTGGGCGAGAGCGATATCTCGGCCCCTTTTACAATTCTTGGCAGTGCTATAAGTAATTTTATGGATATTCTTGGGTCTAAAAAAGCAGTCACTGCAATCATAAGTGCCCTAAAGCCTGGAATTACCAGGACTTTGTTGGAAAAAGAACAGATAAAATCAATTTTAATGCTTCCCCTTTTTGTAAAAGATACGTTTTATGGTTTCCTTTCCATCAGTGACTGTACCAGCGAACGGGTTTGGTCGGATATAGAGAAAGACATGTATGGCCTGTTTTCCATATCCATCTCGGAGGCTTTTGAAAGACACCAGGCTGAAAATGAGCTTCAGTTACTGTATCAGGATATCATGGAGGATCTCGATACCGCACAATCAATCCAGAATTACATCCTCCCCCCGTGGTTCAGACTTCAAAAAGACCTGTTGTTTTCTTCAAATTACCAACCTTGGGCAAAAATCGGCGGAGACCTTTTCGATTGTATCCAATTACAGGAGAACCGGTATGTAATCTACATTGCCGATATCTCGGGTCATGGGGTGCAGGCAGCCTTGACAATGACTGCAGTGAAATCAATTTTCAATATGGTAATCAGAAGTGAGCAGGATTTGAATTCTCCCTCTGCCGTAGTTACCCAGTTGAATGGTATTTTGAGCAAGCGCCTTTTTAACAATAACTATATGACTATGTGTTATTGCCTTGTTGACCTCAATGCAATGACCATTACCAGCCTGAATGCCGGTCATCCTCCCCTTATGGTTCTGAACCAAAAGACTTCATCGATTACCCTTCTTGATAAAAAGGGTGATATCCCGTTGGGTTGGATTGAGGACCATGTCTACGATGAGTCTTCAGTGCAGATTCTTCCTTTCTCCTATGATGATACTGTATGCCTTATCACCGACGGGGTGTTTGAGTGTTTCAATGCGAGAAACGAACAATTGGGTCTCAGCCGGTTCAATGAAATCCTCAAAGAGGAAATCCAGGTTTCCAATTGTATAATGGTTCCCCATGATTGTTTCAGAATAATCGATGAGGAAGGGTATACGACCCGCAATGATGATTTTACCTTTGTTTCCTTTCAGGCGTTACCCCAAAAAGAAGAGCAGAAACCTTTCTATTATGAACTTGTATCAAATTTACATGCGGTTGATGAGGCTTCTGCAGCTTGCGAGACGTATGTGTTGCATTCCGGGGGGAATGAGTTGCAGGCATTCAAGGTACGCTTGATTGTGAGTGAGTTCTTGAGCAATATTGTTCAGCATGGTTTGGAGGGGAAGTCAAACGAGATTATTTGCCTTGAAATTTCCTATGGTCAGGAAATAATCATTATCTTCAGGGATAATGCCATTGAATGGCCCCTTCCCCTGCAAGAGGATTCCATGGACAGCTTCTTCGACTTGCTGAATAATGATTCCAATACACATGGCAGGGGCATGCAGATTATCCATTCCTATACCAAAGAAGCGGTTAGACGACGGGCCCATTCCATCAACGAGACAAAGTTCGTCCTGAATTATGAGTAGGGGCAATTCATTATCTGGATGTCTCTTGTCTTGATTTTGTGAGCAGGGTCTCCAGTTCATCTACATAACGGTCGAAGGAGAATTGCGCAATCGCAGTCTCTTGGCCGGCTTTTGCAATGTTGCCAGACAAAACAGGGTCTGAAAGCAATCTTTTGATTTGTCTGGCAAGATCCTCTTCATTGCCCGGAAGAAAAGTCAGGGCATTGTTTTCATCAACAAGGAATTCCCCTTGACCACCGTTTGCGGTGCTTATAACAGGGAGTCCGCTTGCCATTGCCTCAAGATGGGTGAGCCCGAAGGGCTCTTCCCAGATGGAGGGAAATACAAAAAGGTCATGGTCTCGGTATACACAAGCCATCTGGTCATGGGGGACAAGTCCCTTGAAATCGACAGTGAGGGAATGTCCCTGTGCTGCCTTTTTCAGTTGCTCGGTATATTCCTCTGGGCCTTTCCCTACAATCGTGAGTGAGAAGGGAGGTAGCGATTTGTCTTTCTGGAGGATGGACAAGGCTGAGATTAGCGTATGGACCCCCTTGTAGGCATGCAGTTGTCCAGCATAGAGGATTTTCACCGGGGTATGTCTCTCGGAATCCTGTTTTGAAGGGAATTGCTCGAGAGGGATTCCTTGGTAGATGATTTGGGAATTCCGGATAGAAACCCCTTTTTTGATGAGGTTGCGTTTTACCACGTTGCTGATACAGGTTGTATTTCTGAATAGGAGGCCTTTGAGGGTAATCTCGGGGTTTATGAAGGTGTCGAGAAGCCAATGGGCGAACTGTTTTGGTAAAAGACCGAAACGGTGGTCCAAAAAACTGGAAATATTCTCATCGTTGAAGGTATAGACAACCGGGATACCCGATTTTTCGCTAACCTTAGCAGTCGAAGGGGTGAGACGAAGCAAACTCCAGATAAATATGACATCAGGTTTTACTGCTTCGATACACTGGGAGGTCACCAGTTTGTTATATCTGGCAGTCTTGATCCTGTCCTTTCGCTGATAGCCAGCTTGCTGGGCGAAGGGTTGGAAAAGATGAAGGCTTCTCTCAATGGTTCCTTCACGGCGGTTGCTCTGATGGTCGGAAGTTAAAATATGTATCTCATGGCCACGGTTCTTGAGGTATTCAACCACTTGGCCGCAAAGAATTTCATATCCGCCAAGAACATAAGGTGGATATAAATTCGTTATCACCAGTATTTTCATGTAAAGAGTGTAATCTATGTTATGATAAATACCAATAAATATTGTATAAAGGATTTCTCATAGAAACATATCCTCACAGGGAGGCGATAGAGAATGGAGTGTTTAGATTCTGACGACCTTGGTATCCAACTGAAAGGTGAGTTGGCTCCTTGGCCACTGCAAGACGATTTTCGTAAGGATTGGTCACTATTGTTGTCTGAGTTGCCTTATAAAACCCCTTTTTGTCGGCTGGAGTGGATTGAAATCGGCCTTTCTGTCTATGGTGAGGGAAATCACATGGTTCCTTGCCGATTTTACGACTCAGACGGGGTCCTCCAGGCAATAGGGTTGTTCAATAAATTGAGCGAGCCCGGAAGGATACTGCCACATTCTGTAGTTCGGACTGTTGAGTACAATTCCCAGCGAATCTATCCTCTCATTGCCAAAAATGCCTCCATCATGGCAGAGGCTATGAAAACATTTCGTGATTTTTTTGACTCTACTGTAGATTATTATGATTTCTATAAATTAGATCCAATGGGAAATGGTCTGGAAGAACTGACAAGCGAACTGGACCGTGCAGGTCTTTCCTATGATATCGAGACGTTTAATGAGCAACCCCATTTTGATTTGACCTTATCGTGGGATGATTATTTGAAGGAACGGACTCAGGGCCATCGGAAAAAAATCCGTCGCTATACCCGGTTGATTCAGGAAAAGTACCCCGATTACCAATTCATCCGCCTTAGGACACCAGAAGAGTTTGCAGCCTATGGGCTTGATACTGTCCTTGAAGAAATATTGGTTCTATTCCAAAAAAGCTGGCAGGCCGAATATCTATTGGAGCATGGTAATCTTGCGATGAAGCTCTGGGAGTTTTATTGCCAGGTTTCAAAGGTTTTTGCTCCACTTGGATTGCTGGATATCTGTTTACTGAAGGCTGACAATACCCTGCTTGCCTATGAGTTGAACTTGTATGAGGAAGGTAGCCTGTATATGCTTTTCGGAACGTATAACCAAGAATTTTCGCAGTGGTCTCCCGGAAATGCAATTCTTTCAGAAATTATTCAGGACAGTATTAAACGGGAATATTGCCGACTTGAATTTGGAGGAGAATACCTCGAATACAAGAAACTCTGGACAAAGCAATCTACCAATTCCTATCATCTCAGGTTATATGGGAAGACGCTTCGGTCAAATTTGAAATGCCTTGTTATGAAAAAAAAGAAGGTAAAAGCAAGAAATGATAACCAAGAAAGCTGAATTCGCGCCCAGATTGTCTTTGGTGGCTTTACGGAAATTGACAAGGCGCTTACATGTAGGAAATGGGCTGTTTGATTATTCGCAGACAGGACTTTTCCAGGTTCCTGTACAAGTTGCAGAAGTTTCT
Organism: Sphaerochaeta pleomorpha str. Grapes; assembly: GCF_000236685.1. Lineage (NCBI taxonomy): Bacteria > Pseudomonadati > Spirochaetota > Spirochaetia > Spirochaetales > Sphaerochaetaceae > Sphaerochaeta > Sphaerochaeta pleomorpha. The sequence continues at coordinate 2,461,168 of NC_016633.1, forward strand.
GTCAATGAATTCTATTCCGTTGTCCCCGGTACAATCGAAAACATCAAGGCAATGGCTAAATGTCGGAAAATGGAAGATGAGGCCCAGGGGGAAAAGCTCTTTGCCGGTCGGTTACAGAAAGGCGCATTATGTTTCGTGTTGCTTGATGTGTCAGGAAACCTTGTAGGCTATGGTTGGGTTATGACCTCGGTCAATCTCTTTGAGGATGATGAGAGATATACTTTGTGCTGTTCCCGTCAACAAGCATACATTTTCGATACTTTCATTCAGGCTGAAGAACGGGGAAAGCAGCTCTATAGGTTTTTGATCAGCGGAATCCAAGAGGCCCTCCAAAAGGAAGGAAGAACAGAATTCTTCGTTCTTATTGACAAGGCCAATACGATAAGTATTCGTGCCCATCGGAAATTAGGGGTCTTAGAATTGGAATGGTATCGGTATTTCTGTTTGTTTGGGGTGACTTTCCAGTCCTTGCATGCCAAACAAAGGACAAGAAGAAGGTTGGGGGTTTTTCACGGACCAAGGTTGTTTGAATCCTTTTCGCTTCCTTCTGCTGATATTTCGGATTTTTCCCTCTCCGTTACTGCTTTGGAAAGCGAAACTGATTGGGTTCCCCATTGTGATGCTATTTCCCAGCTTGAACTGGATTTGCATGGTACCCTTTCTCCTTTTCATTTGTTCTCTGCTGCCCATATCTGGTGGAAATCTGATATTCTTGGTCGTTATCCCCTTTTCCTGATAGAGATTGCGAAAGGTCCTGACCGAAAGCTTGTAGGATATGGGCTGTTTCGCTTAGTTACCGATACTACAAGATTTGGAAAACCAAAGGAACTGATTGCTTTTGATGACCTGTACTTCATGGATAACTGTTTTTTCGTTCATTCTTTGGATCTGTGCCACTATACCTTGCAGAAAATCCTGGAAGAACGCAGGAACTCTCAAAACATCCGGAAGATCACCGGGGCTGACCTGATATCTTGGCATCGTATGCCTCCTTCTGAATTGGTTTTGGAGACCTCTGCCATCTTTTCCCGATGGGCTGTTAAGAAAGAGGCAGATTACCCAATCGTGGAAATCCATGATGCTCAGGCATTCTTTTCTGGGGCAATTGCCATACATAACCTCCATGATATCAAGAAACAGGAAAAAAGAATACGTAACGCTTTTTCAGAGGTTCCAAAGTTGAATAGTATTGACCTTGGACTTCTTGATGAGGCTTCCTTTACAAGGGAATCGACCGAGTTTTTAGAGTTGCTTAGGAAGACCTGGCAATATAAATGGATGGAAGAAAGTCCAAAAGTAGATGTTGCTGTATATGAATCAAAATTAATTGACTATACGAAAGTATGGGCAGGCTCGCTCTTTCCAGTTTTATATTTTCTTGACCTAGGCGAGAAACACATTGCCTTTCTGTATGCCTTGCGGGCAAAAGATCGTTGTTGGTGCCTGATGATAGGCTATGACCCTGACTTCAAGACGTATAGTCCTGGGAAAACAGTGTTTCTGGGAATGCTTCGGAATATGAGCGAATCAGGAGTGAAACAGTTCCATCTTGGCGGTAATGTCGTGGGATGGAAGAACGATTGGCAATCGTATTGCTCGCAAGTCTATGTACAAGAGTATTTTTTCAATCCTAAAGGAATCCTTTTTAACGGCTTGAAAATATTACTGGGTAGATGACTTTCCTTCGGTTGGGGTGTTCAGAACCCCATACAGGCATATATTCCAGACCATGGTTTCCCATACCGTAAATTCGTTATTGTTGACCAGCGACCAGCCATCAGCCCAGCGTCTCTGCAATGGTAGCTTGTCCCAGCTGGGAAACAGTGTATTTGATACAATCATCTGGTATTCTGCTTTACTACGTTCCTCTGAAGGCCCATAGACTAAGATTCCTGGGACATTTCCAAGACCTTGCTCGTTTCTGGTGAACCAGGAGTCGAGATGAAGGGGGCTTTGCACTTGGTCTACGCCAAGCCCAGTGACAAAGCTTTTTCCCAGTGGATTGAGACCTAAATCATAATCGCCGAATTGACAGAGGATGTCGAATAGGCTTTGTTTTTTCTTTGCATCGGTTTCCATTCTATAGGCAAAGGCATATACATCTGCGTATCGCCCTTGGGCAGTGGCAGCTCCCCATCCGTAGGTTTTCGTGGCTCCTTGGGGATAGAAGGCTTTCTCCATATCGAAACCCATGTAGCCTCCCTTGTCCGCTTGGTCGAACACAAGCTTTTTCAGTGTCTCGGCTAGCATAAGGTCATGGGGTTTCTGTGTTAACAGATAACTGCTGAAATGCACCGTCTGAATCTGCGCATAGGCGTTTCCCGGCCTATATTGCTGGGGCCAATACCCATCTTCAACCAAGAGTTTTGTTGCCAGCGTTTCAAATAAAATTTGAAGCTTCTCTTGCAGGTGTTCCAGTTGGGGCTCAAAGAGAGGAAGGGCAAGGGAAAGTTGCAGTGAGGCATAGAGCATGGCCGATGTCTCGGTATTTTCTGTATAGAAGCCTTTGTCTGTCATTTTTGTGTCCAGGTAATTCCAGGCAAGCATTGCTCGGTCAAAGAGCTCCTGTGCCTTGGTCCTCCAAAGAGGGAAGGCGTAAAGCAACCTGGCAGCCTGGGCCATCATCCCCGCCCCGTAGGCGGTAACCTCTTCTGATACTGCCCATGTCCCATACACGAGTGAATCGGTAGCTGCATTGGTTTTCCCATATTCCGGGTGGCCGCTGGTTTCTGTCCCTGCCATAATCCCACCCCTCTGATGGTCCCTCTCATCCAGTATCTGGAGTTGTTCCCAGCTTGCTATTCCCCACAGTGCCTCATCAAGGAAGTCGGGTAAACCATTTCCCGATTCCGGGAGATTGTATTGGCTGTCTATGAAATGATCGGGGAAGGCCTCATAATAGCCTAACAGTAGGATTGGAATGATGGTATGGTAGGGGCGCCGGTCGAAATCCCCTGCGTCGTGGTAGCCCCCGTATATTGCCAGCATTGGACTGCGGGAATCTACTTCGATTTTACCGGAAGCAGACCAGGTATTGCGGGTAAGGCCGACTTCTGTATGGCAGGCATCCCTGGTGAATTCCGTATAAGGTTTTTGCAGGGCAATTCCACAGCGTTGGTGGTATAAGCCCCTGGTATAGGTGTAGGCAATATGTTCCACTGCTGTATAGGAAATTTCAAAGGGATAGGAAACCCCACATCCTTCAATCTGGATTACATAGGGGCCTCCCTCAGGGACAGCGGAAAGATCGAGCCTATACACATATTCACCTGAACTGACCAGATTCTTCTCTACTTTTGTATCATCTCCTCGAAACTCAGCCTTTCCCATAACTAGTACGTTCTGAGTTTTTGCATCGAGTACTTTGTATGCGGGGGTGGAGGGAAACAGGAGTGATCCCCCGTTTCCCAGGAAAATACCAAGGTTTGCATATCGGACGCTACTTTGGGGGTGGTAGCCTTCCTGATTTACTTTAATCGATTCACAGAACATGGTTTTATCGTCGAACAGGAAGGAAGTCGACCCAAAAGGGCCGGAGACCATATAGGATTCACCATTTTGAAATGATTCATCCAGAACCAGATATATTTTATATTCGGTCTCGATTGGATAGTCTCCCTTTTGGGTTTTTGGAAGTTCATCCCTGCTTCTGGCTGCTACATACACTGTCTGGGGATGCCTAGCATTGACCACCCAATCGGAAGAGGTGCTCTTTAGAGGATTCGAGACCAGGTTGTCCGGATTGAAAGAATCGGTAAAGGAAACAACCAGTACCTTTGGAGCTGCCATTGACACAGTGAGGCTAGGTTGCTCCACTTTTCCCCCGTTACAGGAAAGCAATACCACAGAGAGGTATGACAAGAGGAGGAAAAGTGTTCTTGTTTTTTTCAGTGTACCGACATTATGCATGCCTTACTATAAAACCGGTTGTCCCCCGATGCAATGCCTAAAATAGGGCAACTGCAAAGTGCCTGATGATTATTTCTCCAAAATTTGCTATAGGTATGGTATAAATATGAATATATGAAACATCTGTTTCGGAGGATTACCCATGATTGCAACGAAAGAAGCTGAAGCTATGGTCATCGAAGTCGAGTCTACAACTTTAACGGCAGCGAATGCCAAGGAGTTCAAGGCTGCTCTCGAACCGTATCTCGACGCTGAGATGAACATAGTCATCAACCTTAATAGAGTAACCTTTCTCGATAGTTCCGGGCTTGGTATTTTCCTTTTCTGCCTGAAAAAACTGAATCAGAAGGGTGGCGATGTGAAGCTTTGCAACGTTACCAAACCTGTTCGGGTTTTGTTTGAACTGGTCCGTCTCCACCAGATTATCGAGGTGTTCAACACGAAGGAAGAAGCTTTAGCCTCGTTCTCCCATACCTAGACAATCTGACGCTAGCATAAAAATAAAAGGAACTCAAAGATGCCTAAGGAAAAGAAGAAAAAGAATTCCCTGAGTCTTTGTATTTTCATCGATGCACTGGGCTGGGAAATTCTCAAGAACCATTCGTTTCTCGATGATGAACTTGTGCACAAGCAATCATTACAGACCATCTTTGGCTATAGCGCTACCTGCGATCCAACAATCCTGACTGGTTTGCTTCCCCGTTCCCACGGGCATTTTTCCTTTTATGCCTACGATCCTGTCGGATCGCCTTTCAAGGGATCTCCCTTTATCCAGATGATGCGCCTGGTTCCCAAGGCGTTGTCCAGTCGGAACAGGGTACGTTCCGTTGCAGGAAAAATCATCAGGAGACGGTTACAGTACACCGGCTATTTCAACATATATAACATGCCTTTTCGGATGTTGCACTATTTTGACTATACCGAAAAAAAAGACCTGTATCAGAAGGGTGGGATTAATAGTGGGAGTCCAACTATTATGGACTATGCCCGCGACAATAACATCGATTTCTTCCTTGCCGACTGGAAGGCTTGTGAGATGGAGAATCTGGAAAACCTTTCATCAGTAATTAAGGATGAGGCAAGAAACTGTTCCTTCGCCTATCTGTATATGGCTTCCATGGATGCAATCCTGCATCAATATGGAAAAGACCATACAGAAGTAGATAGAAAAATAGATTGGTATGAAGGGAAGATCCGGACACTCCTTGCAGATGCCCGCTCAAACTATGAGGAAGTAAGGCTTTTTATTTTCTCAGACCATGGAATGACGGACGTGCATACTGATTTTGACCTCAGGCAGGTTATTGACCGCATTGGTTTGCAGTTTGGCAAGGACTATGCAGTTGTCTATGATTCAACGATGGCTCGGTTCTGGTTCCTTACAGAAGGTGCCGAACAGAAAATAAGGGATGCTTTGCAAACCGTATCCCAAGGGACAATACTAACTGATTCTGTTCTGCATGAATGGGGTGTAGACTTCCCGGATAAACGGTACGGGGATCTTTTTTTCCTGATGAATGCCGGGGTCCTGATAGTTCCCAGCCATATGGGTGAACGTACTATTGCCGGCATGCATGGTTATTCCCCTGAGGATGCCGATTCGACTGCCTCTTTTTCTTCCAATGTGGAATTGGCTACCAATCCTGTCCGTCTGGATGATCTCTATAGGCTGATGAAGCAGGAAATAGACCGATGTCTGGAACAGCCAAGAAGGGAAACGTAAGCATGACACTTCCCATTCCTGTAGTAGTCAGGTCGCATAATGACAAGCAGCTTATAGAGCCTACCCTGCAAATGTTAGAAAAGCAGACCTTTGCGTGTGAGATACATGTTTTCGACAACGATTCTACCGATGGCACACTGGATATTCTTCCTTTGTACCCTGTATGTGTCCATAGAGTCCCTGAGGGGACTTATGTTCCAGGTTCTGTCCTCAATGAGGCGATGCAATCTATCCAGTCTTCCTATCCGTATGTAGTCTTTTTGAATTCCGACTGCACCCCTGTCGATGCCTATTGGCTGGAAAACTTGATTGCGGGCTTCAGTGATGATTCCGTTGCCGCAGTGTTTTCAAGGCAGATGCCCCGACCCGATTGCTTTCCCTTGTTTGCCAAGGACACCGAGGATACCTTTGGAGACGGGTCAAGGCAGAAATATTGGAAACATTGTTTTTCCATGGCTTCTTCTGCGATACGCAGAGAATGCTGGGAAACAATGCAGTTTAGTATAGATATACAGTATTCTGAAGACATCGACTGGACTTGGAGAGCTCGCCAGAAGGGATGGACCATAGCATATGCAGCGGAGTCGAAAGTATATCATTCCCATAACTATACATTTGCACAATTCAAGAAACGCCAAAAAGGCGAAGGGAAAGCCGATGCCCAGATTTTCAACTGGACTAGGTGGGAACGGTCGTTTCTCCGTTATTCCCTCCTTCCATATCTCCGTCAGGTAAAAAGTGATGCATCATATGTATGGAAACAGAAGAAGGCCGGGCTATTGCCCTATTCCCTTGCTTTGCGATTCTCCCAAATGGTTGGGCGAAGACAAGGCTTTACGGAAGGTCTGAGAAAGAAGGATACAAGCAATGGGTAAACTGCCAATGGTATATGCACGGGAAGGGTCGGTAGGATTCAATGAGTTTATAGGGAAAACCCTTAAGTCCCTTGCAAAGGACGTTCGCAATGCGATGCCTGCTGATTTTGTCGCTCTGGTTCTCGGGGGCGGATATGGCAGGGGGGATGGGGCCTGTGTCCTTCGTGAAGGAAAAGAGTCTCTCTACAATGATTTCGATTTGTTCCTGATTGTAGAAAAGAACATGGCTGTCCCCCCTGATGTGATTGCCGTTACCAAAAAATACGAACATATGCTCAACATCGAAGTCGATATTGGAAAGCCCCTCACCGTCAACGATATCAAGCATCTTCCCCTCCAGTTGATGTATCAGGACCTTCTGCAGGCCCACGTGGTCCTGCTCGGGGATGAGAAAATCCTTACGGAAAATGCCCCTTCCTATTTGCTTGAACCTATACCCCAGGTCGATGCCCTTCGCCTCCTTTTAAACAGGGGGTCGGGTCTTCTGCAGGCTATCAGAGAAGCCCAGGCGTTAACCCTTGACCCTGCCCACCAAATGCCTGATCCTGATTTCATTCGCAGAAACAGGGAAAAATGTACGCTTTCCTTTGGAGACAGCCTCTTGATACAGGCAGGAAATTATGTACCACCCTTGCATGAACGACTTAAAAGGGTAAAAGGAATCAAACCAACAATAGGTTTTCAAAACCTTGGAGAATTGAAAGGCCTGTATGAAGAGGCTGTGACTTTCAAGCTTCGGCCGGACAGCCTTCCTTTCCAGCAGAATACCCTTGAAGACCTTCGCTTGATTGCCGGTTATTGGGTTTCTGTACTCCTCTATGTGGAATCAAAACGAACTGGGAAATCATGGGCGTCGGCGAGTGCCTATGCTGATGATTCCTTCATTCGGGAAAACGAGCAGCATACGCATAAGAAAATCCCTAGGAACCTGGTGAAGAATTTCAAACGTGGAAAGGTATCCCTTCGCTATCCGCGCGAACAATTATACCGGCAACTGGCCGGGTTATTGGATAACGTGCAAGTGTCGAACCCCAAGTGGAACCGGGAAGCAGAGGCTTTCCTTTCTCTGTGGAAAATATACAACTAAGCTTGGTCATTTCTTCTGGAGAACAACAGCCTAAAATACCTTACAAGCAGCTTGGCATTGTAACCGGGGGTATCCATAACCCTATAATACATCTCTGAGGCAAAGAGCATTTCTTCGTTCGGATACCGAGAATAGAGAATATCGGCCTCTGCAATAATTCCCGGTTTCGACTGCAGGTACAGACCTTGCCAGTCCTTGGTGAGGTGTTCGTATTCCTCCGTAGTTTTCAACGGGGTGCCAAAAAACCTGGATTTTCCCCAGGCAATTGTCCAGAAACCCGGTATGAGATGCCAGAGCAAATGCTTAAACAGGATTCCTTGGGTTTCTGACCGATCTCTTAGGATTCTGATTTTCTTTGCATACGGTTTGAACAGATTTTCGGAACTCGTTTTCTGGGGAATGGGTATTATGGTTACCGAATGCAAGGGTTTCTTTCCTTCCACGGCTTGAATCACTATAAGTAGGGCGTATATTGGGCAGGTTGCAAGACCGAGTACCAATGCCAGCAACCTGGAAAGCAAGGGAGATTTGAAGGTGTTTTCCTTTGGAATACTTTTTTCTACCGAGGAAAACAATACGTCATCGGTAGCGGTATACACTGTGTCTAGCTCGGCTTTGAGAATTCTGTTTTGATTGACCAGACAGCCTTGGATGTAAAGATTCTTCCCTATGTAGCTTCCTGCAAGTACCGAGGAGTTGATCACACTGCTTTCTGTGTCAATGATGCAGCCGTTGCCTATTTCCGAATCCGGACCGACAATTGCCTGGGACCCAATATTTACCTGGGACCCAAGATAGACAGGGGCTACGATGGTTGCCGTGGGGGAAATCTTGGTACCGGGACCAGCCCAAACCCCTTCGCGGATTTCTTTTCCCATCATGATGAGGCCTTCACCCTTTCTTGCAAGGATTTTATGGAGGGAGTCAAGGTAGGCGTTTGCAGAGCGGACATCCAGCGAGAAGACCTTGGTTTCTTGCAGTTCTTGTTTTGCCCCTTCTGTGAGGTCGTTCTTGGTGCAAACTTTCCACAGGAGATCCCTTCCTGTTTTCTCATCGCTGAAACGCATCGGTTTAAGCAGGTGTTCTTTTAAAAAGAAGGGGAGCTGGAGGCTGTTGCAAAACAGAAACAATTCGTTTTCACCGATGGCCTCACTGGAAGCTACCCGGTCTGATACCTTGGCGCTTTTTTTAAGTAAGGAATAGGTTATTGTGATTCCCCATCGTTCCCCGTCTCCAATAAGCTGCTCTAATTCATCGGCATGCTGGGAGAGGAAAATCATTACTTCGTGAATACCTGACCGTTCGACATATTCAACGATATGCTGAACAAAGGCTTTCCCCAGCATTGGCAGAAAGCATGCAGGATACTCGAAGGATTGCCCATTGGTCTGAAATAATGGAATTTTGGTAAAGTCACAGATCGCTTTCATTGATTGTTAGCCTTCTTTCTGTTGCGTTTGATTTTGTTTATTCTGAGAAGGAATTCGGCATTACCGATAATATAGCGTTTCCACATACGTTTTGGTTCCATAAGTAAGCGCCAGACCCATTCTATCCCTGTCTTTCTCATCCAGGAAGGAGCCCTGGATATGGAACCGGAATAGAAATCGAACAACCCCCCGACTCCCATTGCCACCGGTACGGTAAGAAGGTTTTTCTGGGCATGGATCCAAAGCTCTTGACGGGGTACTCCCATGGCTAAGAGCAGGATATCGGCTTTCGAGGCATTGATGGCCTCTACTATTCCTTTTTCTTCATCCTTAGAGAAAAAACCGTCATGAAAACCTGCAATGATGTCTTTTTTTGCATGAGCGTTTGCCCAATGGGCGGCTTTTTCGGCTATTGAAGGTCCTGCCCCGAGCAGATAGATTGTTTTACCTTCCTGTGCACAACGTTCGCAGAGCAGAGGAAACATATCCGTTCCATTGACGTTGTCAATGATGGGATTTTTCAGTGCTTCGCCTGCTTTTCTGATTCCTGTACCGTCAGGAAAAATTGCCTCTGCGTTTTTTAGGATTGCAAGGTAGTCGTTCTGTTTTGCTGCCACGTTGATACAATGGGCATTTACAAAATGGATTTCCTTGGTTTCCTTTTGGTCGGTAAGGGACGAGAATAGTAAATCCAGTGCCTCAGCCATAGTGATGTTGAGAATAGGGATGCCTAAAAGAAAGAATATACCAGGATTGGTTTTATCCATATCAATACGCTCCCTTGCCTGTCAGAACAGCCGGGATGGTCTTGAATATGAGCTTCAGGTCGAGCCAGAAACCATGGCTTTCAATATACAGGACATCAAGTTCTACCTGTTGCTTGAATCCTATATCAGATCTTCCGCTTACCTGCCAGATTCCGGTAAGCCCAGGAGTAACTTCCAGGCGACGCCGATCTTCCTGGGTATAGAGGGCCACCTCCCTCGGTACTGGAGGCCGGGGCCCGACTATGGACATGTCTCCCTTGAGAACACACCAGATTTGAGGTAGCTCATCAATACTGAAACGCCTGATAAAGCGTCCTATCCAGGTAACCCGGGGATCTTTTTTCATTTTGAAAGTGACATCGCCTTTGCGTTCCGCTTGGTCGAGCAGGTTGTCTTTCATTTTGTCAGCGTTCATCACCATGGAGCGGAATTTAGGAAATGGGAAAGGTTTTCCTTGTTTTCCAATTCGCGTCTGGACATAAATAACCGATCCCCCATCAGTTAGTTTGATGCACAGCGATACTACAGCAAAGAGGGGAGAAAGAAGCAAGAGTGCAGAAAGGGAAACCACGATATCCACAGTCCGCTTGAAAACCAAGGTAGCCTTGATTACGTAGGTCCAGAGCCTCCTTTTAAGCTTTGCCTTTCTGGATTTGAAAATGGAGCCTTCCAGTTGCTTCTCCATTTGTTCAATCCTTTTTTTTCGCTCACTTTCGGAAAGTCGTTTCTGTACTTCTTTAGGGTCTGTCCTTTGGATATATCTCACGATACTGATAACGGCCTCTTCGGCCTCTTCGTCCGGTGCAATGACAATATCTGCATAGTGTTTAGAAGAGGCTACTTCGAATTCGATACGTTCCTGCTCGCTTTTCAGGATTTTCTCGATATCGGCAGAGAGCCCGGATTTCTTTTTTACACCCTTGGTTGCCTGGTTGGTTACTTTTTTGGAGTCCTGGAAATGTTGGAGAGCATCAGAGGTAAGGGCAAGGTCATCCACTTCAACGTACAATTTCAGGTTTGCAATCTGGCGGAAGGGTGCCCGAGAGAGGATATTGTCGCTATAGATAATCAAAAAGGGCTCGTTATGGCGTTGTGCTATCGTCTGCCTGAGGTATTCTTCCGAAAAGAGAAGGGATGCTTCTTCAGGGGTTTTCCCTAAAGGGAGGAAGGTATGGCAGTCTATTACAGCTGATTGGGGAAGCCTCTGTGACAATATCTTTGAGAATTCTTGTGCCCGGGGAATCGAAGGCCCCGCAACAATAATCACATATGCATCCATACTATTTGCCCTTTTTGTTCTGTTTTAGCGCATTATCAAAAATAACCATGGTTTGTTCAACCGTTTTCTCCCAGGAATATAAACCAGCCCAGGCAAGGCTTTGCGCAGAGAGCCATTCCCTGGTTTCTGTGTTTTCCAATACCTGCATCATTGCTTTTTTTATCTGCTCACAACTCGAAGGATCGAAATGGGGAGTATGGGGACCGCTTACTTCGGGAAGCGAGGCAGCATCAGAGGTAATAACAGGCGTGCCACAGGCCATGGCTTCCAGCACAGGCAACCCAAATCCTTCAAAGAAAGAGGGTAGGACAAACAATTCTGCACCCCTATACAGGTCGGCTACATCTGCATTGTCAATAAAACCCAAAAATTTGATATCCTGGGAAAAAGGGGAGGTTTGTGCGACAGCATGGATCTCGTCTGAGCGCTCACGGTCGGGGCCGGGGAGAACCAGTTGGTATGCAGTGGAAGTCTCTTCACGGAACAGATTAAAGGCCTTGATAAGGTTTACATGGTTTTTTCCTGGATGTTCAAGCCGGGAAATATAGAGGATGTAGGGTTTTGAGATAGAGAATTTTTCACGCATCCTGTCTTTGATAACCTTGCGGTCTTTTCCTGGAAAAAATCGATTGCTATCTGCTGCAAGGGGAATAACAGTTACCCGCTCTGGGGGAACCTGGGCAAATTTAATGATATCATCTTTGGAAAACTGGCTTACCGTTATGATGCTGTCCAGCCTTCTGGTAAGAAAGGGCAGCATATTTCTATTAAAGACTGCATGGGAAAAATCATATTTGTTCTTGAGGTGCAGGGTTGCAAGGTCGTGAACAGTCCCGATACTGGGGCAGGGCGCCCAGCCACAGATTCTTCTGTTTGCAGCAGGTAGGAACAAGAGGTCATAGCCCCTTTCCCTACAGATTTTTGGAAGCTTGAATTGATTCCAGAAGAAATTCTGCATGGGGGAATTGTCCGCATTTTCTACCTGGTACCAGGAAATGTTTTTCTTTCCCTCAAGATAATAGTCCCTGTCTTTTTTCGGTCCTATCAGCTCGAAGGAGTAGTTTTCTGCATAGGGTGTTTTTTCGAACCGATCAAGGAGTTCCCTGAAATAGCTTCCGATACCTGAACGTCCGCAATCAGTTCCGAAACTGGGACAGCCGATTTTAATCATAGGTTTCCCCCCATCAGTATAGTTTCAAGTCTCTCGCAATAGGTAGCAAAGGAGAAAGCTGTTTCAGCTTTCCTAAAACCCGCCATCCCAAATTCTCGGGCAAGTTTTTTGTCTTGGAGTAAAATCAACATCTTGTCGGCAAAGGCCTGGGCCTCTGTCGAGGGAGCCAGAAATCCTGTTTTACCATCTTCAAGCCAGTCGGGGATTCCCCCTACCTTACTCGCTACAACGGGGCGCTGGCGTAACATCGCCTCGACCCCGACCATGCCAAACGGTTCCGGCCAACGCGAAGGAACGACAACAATCGATGCATTGTCATAGAAAGAAACCAATTTATCGTGGGAAACCCAACCGATAAATTTCACAACCTCTGTCAGCCCCTCTTCCTGTACAAGTGTCTGGAGATTTTCCAAATCGTTGCCAGTCCCGAGAATTTCGAGGGTAACTGGAAAGGGATATCTGTTTTTCAAGAGAGCAAAGGCCTTGATGAGGGTGTCTACTCCTTTTCCCCTGATTAACTGCCCTACAAACAGTATCGTATTTTCTTTTGGAAATTCTTTTGGGGGCTCTGCAAAAGGAGCGATGCACGGTGGGAGCAGGGCAATCTGGCCATCGGAGAATCCATTGCGGAGCAACTCACCTTTCATGTAGTTGCTTCCTACGATCAACGTATGCAGTTTACGGTTTTCATTCAAGTCATTGAGTTTGTTCCTGATAGAAGTAAACGCAATTCCTTTAGGGCCTCTCTCGAGAAAAGCCAAATCGAGATAACACCCAATTCCAGCTTTCTTGGTACATATTTTATGGGATAGGGCATAATATTTGTGCCTGCGGGGGCAATAAAGGTCATGGTCATGGATCATTCGGACAATGGGGATGTTTTTAGATACTCGCCTTACACTTTCTATATCGTCGAATTTATGTACATAGATTACCTCAGGTTTCGTCTGTGCCAGTATCGAATCCAAGGGAACTGTGCCCAGGTTCCACGTCGATGTAAACAATGCATCGAAGCTTTGTTGTTCAACTGCTGAATTTTTCTGGCATGCAAAAAAGCAGATATGACCCCTTTCTGTGAGCCCCTTGGTTGCCAATGCAATGTTTTGTTCGACTCCCCCGAAGTAACCCCCTGTCGTATTAAGAAACAGAATTTTCATTGATACTCCTATAGATTGTCTCAAGACGACTCGTGATGCTATCCCAGCTATAGGATTCCTTTGCAGTCTTTAGACCCTCTTCCCCAAGTTTCTTTCTTAGTTCAGGGTTTGCTGCGAGATTGCCTAGCACGGATGAAATACTTGATGCATTGTCCTCTGGTGCCTCAGGGTCAAAGAACATTCCATCCTTGCCCTCCGAGACCAAGGAGGTCAAACCTCCCCGCTGGGAAACTGCAACGGGTTTTTCACTGGCCCAGGCTTCAAGGACTACCATTCCGAACGGTTCATGCAGGGAGGGTAATACGAAACAGTCAGCACTGTGGTAGGCATCGACTAATTCGGTGCTACTGTAAGGAATTCCCCCGATAAGGGTGATTCTATCCTCTACGCCCAAGGCTTTTGCCTCAGAAGTAAGGGTAGCGACATATTCCTTGCTGGTTATATGGCCGAGAAAAACCAGATGTGCATTGGGAATTTTTTTTACCATGGAGGGGAGTTGCCTGACCAAACCCAGCTGGTTCTTCTGCACATCCAGTCTTGCAACTGTCAAAAACACGAACCTATCTTTGCCGATACCATGGAGAGATCGAAAAGAAGGTCCATTGCCGTATGCAAATCGGTCGATATCGACACCGTTGGGCAGATACTCGACTTGTTTGTCAGGGAATTTCTTTGACATAGCCTCGTATTCATCTTTTCCGACACAGATGATGGCCGCAGCATCATTCAGAACGCGCCGGGACCCTACCCATAAACCAAGGAGTTTTCCCCATTCCAAGGTCCCTTTGGTAGGTTCGGTCCAGGTTTCCTGTTCTTCCTTGGGGACGGCAAGGTTTCCCCCGTGCAGGGAAATGACATACGGGATATGCTTTTTCAGTGCGCAATACCTTACAATTCCGCCAAGGCGTTTGCCTGTGTCCAGATGGATTACATCGACATCCTTGGTTTTCTGCAGGGCGTGCATCAGTGAAAAAGAAAAAAGGTTCCCGGCTTTTTTATCAAGCATTGCCCTTGATTTCTTTGATAGCCCAATATACGGGTAGCTATACGAAAACCGTCTTATTGGAATGCCCCTATATAACTCAAACCCTGTAGTATCGAGTGCCTTGGATGTAAAGATTTCCATCTGGTAGCCTTTTTTTTCAAGGCGATAGGAGGTTTCGGCTATGAAAGTCTCAGAGCCTCCCCATTCATCGGTTACGAAACGGCGTGGAACATGGATAATACGCATTTTTTTGTCCATTTGAGTCGATTATATATGATGTATACAGCATTTGCTAGAAATGTATTCCCAATGATACCTAAAAAAGTACGTATATTTAGAAGTGAATTCCCTATTCTCTTACATATTTAATTGACAGACCTACCTTTGAACAGGAATAATAAACCCTGAAAAGGTGAGTATATACATGATTGATTCTATGCGTATTATAGTGATAGCGGAAAAAACTGGGGTAAAACAATCGGTTGTTGAAATCCTTGGGCAAACAGTCAGTACGATTACCTGCGTTGATGCCATGGCTGATGGTTTATTGGCTGTCAAGCGTAACCATTATGATGCAGCTATCTTATCCAATGATATGAAGGATTACTATTCAACAGAGAGTATGGTTAAAAGCCTGCAGGAAGTAGGTTCAATACAATATATTGTTTTGATTTCAGAATTGGAGAAACCTGTTATCGCTGGTGATAATAAACACCTTCAGTCTATGCTGATAGAATCACCCAACGCTGCAGCTACAGAGATTACCCAGGTCCTTGAGGCATTGAGTACCGTAATGGAGCGGGGTGTACCCTTGCAGAAGGATTCTTTCCCCACCGGATCCGAGGAACAGGGAGAGGTTGCCCTTTTTGATAGCGTTCCCACCGGTTTGTATCGTATTGACCTTGAAGGGAATTTCATAGATCTGAATAAAACCTTTGTGGCCATGTTCAGGGCTTTGAACCCTGATGTCCTTCTTTCCGATAATTATTTCTCTATGTTCAACGATCCGGATGAAAAACATACCTGGCTGGATATTATCAAGAGAGATAATATTATCCATGGTTTGATTTATGAAATCGAACGATATGATGGACAGGTAATCTGGGTTAGGGATACGGTACGTGCTGTGCTTGATTCCAGCGGGAAGCAGAAGTATTACGATGGTTCCGTAGAAGACATCACCTTCCAGAAAAAGCTTGATGATAAGCTCTCATTTCTAGCAACCCAGGATATTTTGACTGGTTTGCCCAACAGGAACTTCTTCCAGGACCAGGCAAAACTTACCATCTCCCAAGCTCGGTACAACGAAGACTTGGTAGCGTTCTTGGTTTTGGATCTGGATCATTTTTCCGTAATCAACGAGACCTATGGATATAAAACCGGTGACCGGATTCTTCAGATTGTGGCAAGCCGAACAAAAATCCAACTGAGAAAGAGTGATTTGGTTTCACGTCTTGGTAGTGATAAATTCATTGCCTTGCTCAGCGGCATACGAAACAGAAGAGATGTGCTGGCAATTGCCAAAAAGATAAACCAAGTATTTTCCATGCCTTTTTCTGTGCTTGACAATGAGATTTCGATTTCGGCAAGTATCGGAATTTCCTTGTTCCCTGAACATGGTGATGATATAAACACCTTGATCAAGCGTGCTGAGATTGCAACCTTTGCAGTCAAAGAACGGGAACGTGGTGGATATATGATTTATACTGATGTCATCCATACCTCATATGACGATGAGAAATAGGAGGAAGGCAATTGATTGATTCCAGAACTGGAAAATATAGTATTCTTCTCATGGTTCTGGTCTTTCTTTGCAGCGGTGTCGTCTTTTCACAGTCTGCTGAGTATCTTGTCGGGCAACCTGGACCTTCCGGTGGATTGGTGTTTTATGATAAAGGAGAGAAGACAGATGGATGGCGCTATCTGGAAGTTTCTCCTTTTTCCGTGCAGGTAATGCTCCCCTGGGGGGTAGTACCGCTAGATACCCCCACCAATTCGAACATTGGCTCAGGAAAGTCCAATACAGAGCATATAGCGGCTATGCAAGCGAACAGCCAGGAACCTCCTACCGCAGCCGGTTATTGTGCAAACTTGGTTTTCAATGGCTATTCGGATTGGTTTCTTCCTTCAAAAGAGGAACTACAGCTATTGTACCTGCAATATTCCACCAATCAACTTGGGGAATTCATGGCTCTAGGCTATGGGTATTGGACCTCTACCCAATATGATCAAAAGAAGGCTTGGGCCCAGGGGTTCTATGCAGGGGTGCAAGGAAGGATAGGGAAAACCGAATTGTTTCTCGTACGACCCATTCGCTCTTTCTAGAGTGAAGTTGGGAGAATCTTCTTATGGAAATACCGGTTTTGGATTGTGATTCTAGCAATTGCCAGGTAAAGAATCTTTTTGATATAGATGTAGAGGATGGCTGGAAGGGTTTCTCTAATGTCGGGATTTTATCAAAGATTTCCTACACCTAGCATTCTATTTCAATGCCTGAGAAAGACAAAGGTGCTTTTAGATGAAACAGAGGCAAGAAACCTCGATAGAAATGACTTCCCTGGAAGTCTGTGATACTGTTGGGACGTGCTTACAAGAGAGCCGAGAAGGTGACCTTACCGTTTCTTTCAAACATTTTTATCAGGCTTGTTTCAGTGA
Organism: Sphaerochaeta pleomorpha str. Grapes; assembly: GCF_000236685.1. Classification (NCBI taxonomy): domain Bacteria; kingdom Pseudomonadati; phylum Spirochaetota; class Spirochaetia; order Spirochaetales; family Sphaerochaetaceae; genus Sphaerochaeta; species Sphaerochaeta pleomorpha. Next base: position 2,478,206 of record NC_016633.1, read on the forward strand.
TGCCGATTTATCGGGACTTTCTTTTTCCCAGGTAGTATTCCAAAACTGCACGTTTGAGCAAACCCAGTTTGAAAATGCTTCCTTTATCGATGTACGGTTCGATACCTGTGATTTCTCAAACAGGAATTTCTCAGACAGCCTGTTCCGTCGTTGTGAATGGATTGATTCAAAGGGAGTAGGTGCCAATTTCACCGATTGCAGGTTTCTGCAGGTTTCCCTTTGTGGATGTAATTTACGGCTTTCAAATTTCTCCTCTGCCAGACTCGAACAGTGTTCGATGGATTCCTGTGACTTCACCGAGTCTTTTTTCAATGCTTGCCAATGCAAGAACCTTGCTCTTGAAGCATCAAATTTCACTGGGTCGGACTTTTCTTATGCTGCACTGAAAGGTCTGGACTTTTCCAATTGTGAATTCTCTGCTATCCATGTCTCGCAACATGCCACAGAATTAAAGGGTGTCATCGTAAACACCTACCAGGCTGCCGATCTTGCAAGGTTGTTGGGGATAGTCATAAAAGATGCCAGTTTGCTATAGTTTTAAGCGATAATAAGATCAGGCTACGCATCGTTTTGATACATAGCCCGATACTCTTGCTAGGTGATGGAAGCCTCATAGATTGATTGCACAGAGGCCTGGAGTATTTCATTGAAGTCTTTCTCTGATTGCAACGAAGTCAAGCCTTGGGCCAAGGCACGGGAGAAGCTTGCAATAAGGCCTTGGTTTTTTGCCAATAGTCTGTTTGCTTCTGCCTGGCTATAGCCTCCCGATAATGCAACCACCCGAATGACATGTGGGTCTTTCATTAAATCCGAGTAGAATCCTTCAACGGTGGGTATGGAAAGTTTGCACATGATCAAGGTATCTAGGGGAAGTGTCGAAAGGTGCCTGATTATTTCCGCTTTCAGTATTTTCTCTGAGGCTTCTTTGTCTTTGCTGGTTATATCTACTTCCGGCTCAATAATGGGGACAAGGCCTTTTTCGGCAATCTGTTTTGCAAGGGTGAATTGTTGGTCGACGATTGCTTTTATTCCCTTTTCATTGGCTTCTTTGATCATGGAGCGCATTTTGGTTCCGAAAATATGTTTTTCAACTGCTTTATCTAAAAGCCTGTCCAGTTTTGGAATCGGATTCATCAATTGCACCCCGTCTTTCAACTCGGCCAATCCCTTGTCGATCTTCAAGAAAGGGACGATTCCTTTTTTGTCCCAGAGATAATCTGCAGTGAAAAGACCATCGATGGTACGATCCATCGTATTCTCGAAGAGTATCGCCCCTAAGATGTATTTGGAGGAAAATGCAGGGCTTGTGATGATTCTTGTCCGCATCTTATGCACGAGGGTAAACATTTGTTCATCATTTGCATAGGAATCCTCGGGAATGCCGTACTGGAGCAAGGCTTTTGGTGTACTTCCTCCGCTCTGGTCCAATGCTGCGATAAATCCCTTGCCGGTCTGCATACGACTCAACTGTTCTTTGTTCACATGGTCCTCCCTTCTGGTTCTGATATAAATGTACTCGCGTCTTTGGTATAAATCCAGTAGATACCTGATGTTCTTATTTATATAACAGTAAGGGATGGGAAAAAGAGGTACATCCTTGTAGCAAATTATCTTTGCACAATGGCAATTGCACTGGCTTGTTTCATTCTGTTTTTACAGATATACATCGAAGAATCTGCCTTGTGGATGATGTTTGAGAATTTTTCCTTCTTCTTTGGAATGAAAATCGAATAGCCGACAGCTACACTGGAGCCATTTGCAAACTTTGTATTCTCTATCTCATTTGCAAGTTTTTGCAAATGGTCTTCAGTTGTTTTGGTAATGAGACATACGAATTCATCGCCCCCGATTCTATAGATTTCTGATCTGCTCGGGGCTAATTTTTCTATTTTATGGGAGAAGTCCTTGAGAATTCTATCACCTTCCAAATGTCCGAGGGTGTCATTGATTTCCTTGAGGTTGTTGATATCCATTAATAATACACCAATTACCTCTGCATTTGTTTTAGTATCCATGATGGTCTGTATTCGTTTTTCATATGCACTACGATTGTTCAGACCGGTAAGGGAATCGGTATAGGCCATTTCAAGGAGCATTTGCTCTTTGAATTTACTGAGGCTCCCTTCTTTGATTATGCGAGCGCTATGCCAGAAGAGAATGACTCCACTGAGGGTCATGCCAAAATGGAGTATCACTGCATTGCGCAAAATGATTCCCAGAAACAGCAATAATTCCTCGGCGCCAACAGAGATAATCAAGATAAGTATAGCAACCAGAAATGAGCCCAATGCTTTGTTGCCTTTGCAATAATCGATAAAGGAAACCATAAAAAAGGCTAAAAGATAAAGTCCTAAAGCCAACCCGGCATAGAGAAGCATATCTGTATACTGTACCAGTCCCAATATCTGGAGGATTCCACCCACTACATACCCAATGGGGAAAATAATGGATACGTTGCACAGCTTCTTTTCCCAAGGTCCTACAAAATAGGAGATGCATACGAATTTCGATAAGAAAAAGGGGAGCAGATATAGTGCGGCCATACTGAGATTCATAGGAACTGCAGGGTTTCTTATAATGAACAGTTTACTACAACTTTGGGTAAACACCCAGGAACCCAGGGCAATTTCAATCCATCCGAAATAGAAAAGGTTGTCCCGTTCCTTGCCTTTTTTAAGACCGAGGGAAACCAGGAAACAGATTAGCCCTAACAGGATAAAGGAATACCCGAAAACAAGTGAAGGCCATTCCTTTTGTTGTTCCAGGAGGACAGATGCTTTGCTTCCCAGTTCTGGAATCCGTATATTTCCTGCAAACGAATTGTTGGAAGAAAATTCCATCTTAAGGGTAATTTCTTTTCCCCTTGTCCAGTTGGGTAAACGAACGAAATGGGAAAAGCCCCCCCCGTAAACAGGTACTTTCCAGGGAGATCCAGTGGCATCGAAACGATAGAGACTTTGGCCCTCTACCAGTAATTCAAGGGAACACATTCCTGTCTCGATTGCAAAGCAGGTGTTGTTGTTGGGATATTCCAAAGGCAGCGTACGTGTTGCCAGGGAGGTTTTCCCTTTTACATCCTCCTTGATCGAGTATGGCAAGGTAATGTTTTCGGCAACTATGGTTCCATCGACAGAAATTGTCCAGCCTGAATCAATTGCAATATTTTTTTCATTTTGCAATGGTTCTGTCTGGAGAAAAGAGTCAAATAGTATGCAAATCGAAAAAACAATAATTACCAATCCGATAATCACCATTTGAAAAGAACGTTGGGTAGGTTCTGGCTTTTTAATTGGCACTGATACTAATCTCCCCATATAAAACACCAATAGCATAGCATATAATTACTTAATTAAAAACATTAAAAAAATTGGGCAACTTCTAAGTGGATATGGACTGCTGTATTACCAGTGTATAAATTGGGAGAATCGGTTGTTTTAGCTCTTTTTTAAGCTATCAGAAGATTTTCCTGTTACGCTGGAATAGGGCCCTAAGATCTTTGGCTGCAGAAAAAACATCTGATTCCGATACAAGGGCAGAGACCACGGCAACCCCTGCAATGCCTATACTGGCGCAAGAAGGAATCATTCTGCGATGCAGCTTCCTGGATTGTGGTAAGTGTATTACAGGAAATCTTTTCAGAACTCAGGCAAGCTTTCGAAAGACATTGGTTCTTGGGTGACCGGGTGGATAAAGGAAATCCTATATGCATGGAGCAGCATGCGCTGTCCCTGTTCCCGTTTCCCATAGAGACGATCTCCGATAATGGGATGAGCCAGTCCCTTCTCATGGGCACTGTGGACCCTTAGCTGGTGGGTCCTTCCTGTCTTAGGTGAAAAGAGGATTCTGGTTGCCAAGCGTTTTTCCTGAAAATACTCAACGCCCAGTTTTTCCCATTGGGTTATTCCCCATTTTCCTCGGTTTTCGTCATAGATCTGGCGGGGTCTGTTTTCTGTATCAAGGCGGAAAGGTAGCTCGATTAGTCCCGATTGTGAACGTATGAGTCCTTCAAGCAGGGCAATGTACTGCTTTTCGACCTTCCCATCCATGAATTGGATAGAAAGATTCCTGTGGGCCCTCGCTTCCAGGCAAAGTACGAGTAACCCAGAGGTGTCCATGTCGAGGCGATGGACTGCCGGTTGGTTGATGCAGTCAGGAAAAAGCCTTTTTATTCGGGTCTCCACGCAATCCTGCATATCTTCTCCCCGGCCAGGGACAGAAAGCATGCCTTCTTTTTTATTCACGACAAGAAGATTTTCATCGCAGTAGACAATATCGAGTCCCAGCATATGTTTTAACAAGGGTTTGCATTTGTCGTCGCAAGGTCCGTAGAACTGTTTGTGCTCCTTGGTAAGCGAACGATTGGCCTTTCCATAATAGAACTCAGCCATACTTACAGGTTGGAGATGATGCGAAAAAGCATAATGCAGGAGTTTGGGGGCACAGCAATCCCCTGTACCTGTCGGAGGCAGTTTTTCCCCGAATACTTCTTCAAGGGTAAGGATACTCTTGTCTATGCAACAGAATCTGTAGGAATCATAGATTTCTTGAAGGCAGGCTTGGGAAAGACCCTTACGCTTTTCTTGCAGGGAAAAAGCCTCTTTTCCTGTTTCAGCTAATAGTTTTTGGGATAATGCATGAATCTGGCTATCATATTTTGAGACAATGGCTGTGAACTGAGAAACCTCGCAGACAGGTGGAACCCATCCGGGGATAACCCACTTGCCATCATATTGACCTGAAAACGCCTTGAGAATGACCTCGTTCCCCTGGTTGTCCTGACAGACAAGAACCCCAAACATTTGGCCTCTTGCAGGGCCGAAGAGGTATTGTGTAGATATAAGTCTTTCGCTTTCGAAGTCAAGGCAACCAAAGGTGTCAAGGTTGTCTTGCAGGGCCTTGCAGAATTTTTCGGCTTGCTTGGCTGGAAATGGGTTGTTCATGAATATTCTATCCTTGCCTGTAATTAAAGCAGACCTAGTGCTCCGAGTCTGGTTTCCAATGATTCGAGCGTTTTGGCCAATAATTCCTGCCCAAAGCCCGGACTACTATCTCGGGGATCTTCCCCCCTTACCCCGAGCGGCCATTCGGTTTTTTCCTGTGGCAAGCGGTCAAGGTCTACCAGGTCGGGGCGAAGGGCAAGCATAAGGGAGGTTTCGTTCTTTCCTGCATGGTCTGCCTGGGTTAGCCAGGTTCCAGCTTCGAAATCACGTAAGGGGGAAACGAGAAGCAAATCAAATTGTTTCTCCCAGGTATCAGCCATCTCACTCCAAACCTTGCGTGAAGGTCCATGGCCATCTGCAACGATACAACGGAAACCGGCACGCTTTGCCATTTTCAGTATCGATTCCACAACCAAGATAAACAGTCCCTTCGAGACATAGTAACAACTTCCGCTCAGCTGTCGGTTGGGTTGGGTTTCCTTTGCTTTATCCATTCCCATCAAAGGATAGGCTGTACCGTCACCGGTTATGCTGTCGGGACCTATGAAGAGCGGGGGGAATACGATTCCCCCGCATTCCCTGGCAGCAATTTGGAAGAGGCCCTTAGCCTGTATGAGATCAGCTCCCAGGGCATTGTGTGGCCCATGCCATTCCAGAGTCCCAAGGGGAAGGTATCCTATGGGATGTTCTTTTAGCCTTTCAGCAAATTCATGGGGAAGCAATTCCTCGTACATTACCGAATTATTCATGGTACTGTATAGTTTCTCATTCAACGGGGAAATCTGCAAGAGGGTGTCAGGCTCTCGCCTCGGCTTCCTTTACAACTACTTCTCTCATAGGGGTTTTGATGGTGAGGGCAAACAGCGTATTTATCAGTCCCAGAATTCCCGAAAGGGTAAAAAGCATCTCGATTCCTACTTGCTGCCAGATATAGCCTCCCAGCAAAGCGACCATGACACTGATTAGGTGGTTTACCGAGATTCCCGTGGTGATGGTTGCCGTCATTTCTTCCTGGGTTGCTGCGATATCCTGGACATAGACTTTGGAAGCCATACTTGCCATCGAGATGATGGAATCGAGGACAAAGTTAACACAGACAACGATAAAGGCAACGTCTGGACTGAATAATCTGTGGGCATACCCATAGAAGAAACAGACTACCATGAGTAAAAGCGTATCGGTTACCATGATGAACTTATACCCGAGACGGTCGATCAGTTTTCCGATGACCGGGGCCAAAAGCATCCCAAACCCTGCACAGATTGCAAGCAAGAGGGCAACGAGAGATGTATCGGCACCATAGAAAAGAATGAGTACATAGGGAGCGAATGTAAGGAATATTTGTTTTCTTGCCCCATAGAAGATTTCCAACATATAGTATTTGGAGAATTTTTTGCTGAAATAAATCTTACTCCGCTTTACCGGTTTTCCCTGGTCTTTGATGGCAAGGGCTATGATGGCTGAGCAGACGAGCAATAACGTAGCAATAAAAAATACTGTCTTGAAGCCAACGATTGAGTCGTCTGGGATTCCCATCTTGCCAAGGACAGCAAAAATTACCGTTACTACCAAAAAACCGATAATATTCCCACCATTGCTGATACTGGACATGAGGCCGAGCGAAGCCCCTCCCTTTCCTTGCTTTGCCATATCGAGCGACATGGAACTCTTGATGGGCATGGTAATATGTTCGCCGGTGCTGAAAATGACCATGAACAGAATGACAACGGCTTTGGATGTACCGATCAAGAGTAATCCCAAGGTTCCCAGGAGCATGATTGCCGTGCCGATCTTAAATACCTTTGACTCAGAAAAACGATACATGGCAGCGAGTATGAAAACAAGGAACAATCCTGGGAGTTCCCTGAAGAATTCTACGATTCCCCGTTCGAATTTGGAAATCTGGATTATCTGGGCAAGATAGTTGTCTTGAACGCCCCGATAGAAGCCATAGGCAAGTCCTGAGAAAAGAATGACCAAGAGAAATTTATTTCGCCTGGAATCGCTTTTGTAAATGGAGTTCAATCTTTCACGTATAATCATACGAATGAATATGGTTCAATAGGTGTTATATTGTCAATTGAACGGAGCGCCTATAGTGGATATTTGGCCAATTCTAAGAAAAAAGTAGGATACCAGACAAATTGAAAAACGCTCAAGCCCTAGTTCGGCACGTATCCTGTTTGTGCAGGAACCACTTTCTGGGAAAACCCAAAGATAGGCAACATCGTTCGAAAAATAAGATGTTGCCTGGGCAATCAGATGTTCAGAGTATCTCAAACGAAATTCTCCAAGGACCTTCAGGCCCTTTGTAGAGATACTTGTCATGCACCGGGGCTCCCCAGGAGTCATCACCCCCGACGCCTGTCTGGCCGTCAAGGATCCTGACATAGAAACAGTCATTGGTGGGCAGCTCACTCTTCTTTGTTGCATTTTCCAATTCATGGCAGCTATAGGGAAGAACGGAACCCTCGAAGGGTTTTTCTCCCCGTATTCTCATTCCGTGTCCCTGGTCATCGGTCAATTCCAGATATCTCAAATCGGTAAGGTTTCCGCATTCCTGTGGGTCATTATGATTTGTATAGAAGGAGGAAGCATCCTCCTGTGCAATTCCCAGCAGATTGCCGCACAGGCGGTCCTGATACGTATCGATTACAGTATTTCCGAACCATTTTACATTGTGATAGCGCTTGTCTATGGCAAAGCTTATCCCAAAGCAGGGCAATGAGGTGGGGAAGCTTGGGGCAAGTACGGTAAGTGTTGTGGTATTGCCATGGCAGGTATACCTGCATTCCGCCTCGAAGGATGGGGTGGCGATAACCGTAGACAATACGTTTTCAGCAAGATGATACTTTGTACACCTCTGGTACAGGCTGGCCAGTTTGTAAGGTGCCCATAGCAATGTGTTTCCGTTTCCCTTGTCATTGTTGGTTGGTGCTCTCCAGGTTTCAAGCTTGACCGGACGGGAAAGCAGGTTACCCTGATTGGTGAGCATTGCTTCCCATTGGCCAAGGAAGAGGGAATACAGGAATACACCCTTTTCACAACGATAGCCAATATTGCAGCTTCCCTTTATGAAAGGTTCGATTTCTTGAGGTAAGGAGACTTCACCTACTGTATTTGCGAGGAAGGAATGCTTTGCAATAACAAATCCTTTCTCAGCCCATTTGGTTGCAACATCCAATCTGATTTCACCTGTTACGGAATAAGTCTCAGTAGTATCTGGGAGGGGATCGAAAAGCGTAAAGGTTTTTGTTTCACCGGCTCCCAGATCGGTTTTGAAGGAACCGCTTGAAACCGCAACGCCTTCTTTGAGTAATGTCCAGGCAATCAGGAAAGACGAGGCATCGATAAAAAGGTTCCTGTTGGTTATGGTAAGCTTGTTTCCTTCCCCTGCCATCGGGAAAGGGGAGTAGGCATACTTTACTTCCTTCATCTTTGCAGTTGTTTTCCTGTCTCCGGTCAGCAACCCGTTGGTACAGAAATATCCATCGGTCGGCATATCGAATCCGAATCCTCCGCTAAGGTTGTCAGGGTTTTTATCATCGAGTTGGAAAGCCTGGTCGACGAAGTCCCAGATGAAACCGCCATGGTAGACTGGGTGGCTTTGTTCGAGCGCAACATATTCTTCCAGGTTCCCCGTTGAATTACCCATGGAATGGCTGTATTCACACAGGATGAACGGTTTGGTTGCATGTTTGGAATATTCCTGTATTTCGGGAATCTTAGCATACATACGGCTTTCCACATCACTCGTCCTTGGATACCTGCGGTCATGGAAAATTCCTTCATAGTGAATCAAGCGGTTGTCGTTAAGTGACCTGAAGTAATCGGATTCGCTATCGAGGACTGACCCTCCATAGCTTTCATTGCCGCAGGACCAGAAAATGATGGAGGGGTGGTTCTTGTCCCGCATGGCCATGGAGGAAGCCCTGTCCAATACAGCCTCTTTCCATTCTTCCTTGCAATTGGGAATGGTATGTTCATCCGGAACAACCCGGCCGAATACCATCCAGGTACCGTGGGTTTCCAAATTTGTCTCATCGACAACATATAGCCCCAATACATCACAGAAATCATAGAAGCAACTCTGGTTCGGATAATGGGAGGTCCTTACCGCATTGATATTGTTTCGTTTCATTTCCACCAGGTCCGCATAAATATCTTCTTTGGAAATCGCCCTCCCTTTTTTGCAATGGAACTCATGGCGGTTTACCCCGTGGATCAACAGCCTTTTTCCATTGAGAAGTATAGTAGTCCCCTCAATATGGATATCCCTAAATCCGAACGGGATAGTGGTTTTGTCCAGAATGGTTTTTTCATCCTTCAGGACAATCGTGGCATGGTAGAGAAAGGGATTCTCTGCACTCCACAGCAAAGGATTCTCCAAGGTACAGGAAAGGGAGTCTCCTGCTTTGCATTCTGCAAGCAATTTGTCCCCTACAAAAAGGGAAACCGTTTGATCGGCTGTGGCCTCTGCAACCTGTACTTTTGCAAGCAAAGCCCCCAGGGAGAAATCCTGGTTCAAAATCGGTTTGAGGAAAACATCCTCGATATGGGTTTTTTCCAGAATGAGGAGGTGTACACTCCTGAAAATACCAGACAGTCGCCAGAAATCCTGGTCTTCCAGCCAGCTACCGCTGCAAAAGCGGGTAACCATGACCGAAATCAGATTATCTCCCTCTTTGAGTTGGTTGGTGATGCAGAATTCGCTTGGAGTGAAACTATCTTCGCTATAGCCGACAAATATACCGTTGACATACAGAATTACATTGCTTTCGGACCCCTCGAAACGTATCCTGATTTCCTTTTCAAGCTGGGAACGGGAAATCTGTATTGTTCTCGCATAACAACCGGTGAGATTCTGGTGAGTGGGAATCTGCGGAGGGACAATATTCTCTTTTCCGTCCCAGGAGTACATGGTATTCGTGTATTGAAGCAATCCATGCCCCTGAAGCTGAAGATGTCCGGGAACTTCAATGGTTCCCATCGTATCGAGTTTTGCAGGGTCGAGGAATGTGGTATCTGCCTCTTCCGGACGGAAAAAGGAAAGGAAATGCCAGGTCCCGTCCAAAGATATTGATTTGCAAGCTTCACTTACAAAATCGGCATGGGCGGGTACCCTGTTGATTTGAAACACTTCTGGGTCGCTGAGATAGGAAAGGTTGAACATCGAAGAATCCTCACTGTTTTACTGATCCGACCATCCCCTGGACGAATTGTTTCTGGAAGGCAAAGAATACGATAATTACCGGAAGGGTAGCCACTGCGATACCTGTCATGATAACCCCGTAGTCAGGGTTGTAGGCCGAAGAGAGAGAAGAGATAAGCAGGGTTGCTGTTCGCTTATCATTTGTCTGCAGGACGATCAAAGGCCAAATGTAGGCATTCCAGCTGTTCATAAACGAATAGATGGCTGCCGCTGCATAGGTTGACTTCATCGAAGGTATGAAAATGGTCACAAAGATCCTGAATTCATTCGCCCCATCGACCCTTGCAGCCTGTAGTATTTCGGTCGGGTAGTTCATGAAGCTCTGACGGAAGAAGAAAATCATGAATACGGAAGCTGAGGTTACCAAAATGATTGCACTCAGAGAATTGAGCATCCTCAGCAGTACGATAATCTGGAAGAGTGGAATCATAAGCGAGGCAAAGGGAACCATCATAGTCAGAAGGAAGAACGAATAGGTATTCTCCTTGTGTCTTGTCTTGTACATCTGAAACCCATAGGCAGCCATGGAAGTTGTCGTCAACGTGAGCAATACGGTAAAGAAGGCAATCCTGGCAGAGTTCCCAAGGGCTATTCCCATATTTACAGAACCGAAAAGGTTTTTGAAATTGGTTGCCAGCTGATTGCCGAAGGTCAGCTTGCCGGTAACGATTGCATGTGCATCATTGGTGCTGCCGATAATAATCCACAGGAAGGGAGAAATCGAGAATATTGCAGAAATGGTTAGAAAGATATACACAAAAATCATGGTAAACGAAGTTTTCTTTGTTTTTTTCATTTGTTCTCCCCCTGTGACAAAATTGCATTCCTTGTTCTCACTTTGCGCAAGAGAGTGGTATTGGTGTCGGAACTTACCCTGAACTGAATGTAGGTTAGGATAGCAATGATGATAAGGATTGCATAGGAAACAGTAGCCGCATATCCAAAGTTCGGGGTGTATTTAAAGCATATATTATAGATATAGACACTCAAGGTTAGAAAACAGTTGTTTGGTCCGACCGTCGAAGCGGTAACGCCTCCTTGTGCAAGATTCATCGGTTCATCAAACAATTGCAAGGTTCCAATCGTGGACATTACGGTGGTGAACAATATCATCGGTTTGAGAAGCGGTAAGGTAATCGTAAAGAAACTCATGGTAGGGGATGCCCCGTCGATCGAAGCTGCCTCATACAAGTCCCCGGATATATTCTGCATGGCTGAGAGATAGAAAATCATATTGTAGCCGGTCCATCGCCAGATCATGGCGACAATGAGTACAAACAGGGCAAGGGAAGGGGTACCCAGCCAATCGAGGGGTTTTTGGACTAGGTTGAGAAACATGAGCAGATGGTTTACCAGCCCATCATAGGCAAAGAGCATCTTGAACAGGATGGTATAGGCAATAAGGGAGGTTACCGAGGGGAGAAACAGGGCTGTTCTGAAAAAACCTTTGAACTTGAGTTTCCTGTTATTCAACAACGAGGCAAAAACCAGTGCAAGGCAGAGCATGATAGGCACCTGCAAGAGAAGAATCTTGAAGGTGTTTTTCAAAGCAAGGTAGAACATGGGGTCACCAAAGAGCCTGGTATAATTTTTGAACCCAACAAAATTGGAGACGATACCCTTAGTTGACGTAAAGGAAAGATAGAAAGAATAGAAAATAGGATATACGAGAAAAACTGCTAGCAGCAGTCCCACAGGGAGGATGAAAAACCACCCGATTTTGTTGAGTCTTCGTTCCGTAGCCATGATGACCTCCGATTAAAACAACGGCAGAGGTATTTGACCCCTGCCGTTGTCTGTTGTGTAGAAATTACTGAATGGAATTCTTCAGCTGGGCCTCCGCTGCCTGCAAGGTCTGGTCAAGGGTTGCTTTTCCAGCATAGTAGGCTTCCATATTGGCCATGATAGCTGCATCGGCTTCGTAGGTATACTGGCCAATGTTTACCATCGGGATCATCTCTGCCCATTTGCTGAGGTCTGCATAAATGGGGTAGTTGCCGAAGAAGGCATCCTTTTTGGCGAAAGCATCGCCTTCGAAAGCAGGGGTATAGGACCCGATGGCTCCGTTGTTGAGGAGGATGGTCTGGTAGAATTCCTTGTCAGCGCCGTAGATTTCATTCATGAAGGCAATGGCTGCAGCTCTTTTAGGTCCGTTCTGGAGAATATACCAGGAAGAACCGCCGAGGTTCGAGGCATTGACCGAGGAAGTACCGGAGAGACGGGGAATGGGAGCAACTGCCCAAAGCCCACTTTGGTCTTTTCCTGCTTTGATCGAACCGACGATCCATACGCCGGAGGAAATGGAAGCAGCGTCACTGGTGTACAGGGCGCCAACCCAGTCATTCCATCCATTGGTAGGATAGGCAAGGTCTTCGTCAATGAATCTCTTGTAAAGCTGTACAGCCTCACGGATAGCTGCATTGTTGACAAGGTTCGGCTTTCCGTCTTTGTCGAAGTACCACTGGCCGGCACTCTGGAGCATGACTCTCATCAGGCCTCCGTCACTCTTTCCGTTTGCAAAGAGATACCTGCCGGTTTTCTTGTGGTAGTCGGCTGCGATTTCACAGAAACGGCTCCAGGTGATGTTAGTCAGGTCGGCTGCACTGTATCCTGCTTTGGATAAAAGGTCGGTTCTATAGAAAAAGCCGGTTACACCAGAGTCAAAGGGGACACTATAATTCTTGCCGCCGACAACACCAATATCTGTCTTGGACTTGATGAACTTGGAATAATCGAAGCTTTTGGTCAGGTCTGCGAACTGCCCGGGGTAGGAGGTAAGGTATTTCTGTGCATTGTAATCTTCAATAAGGACAATGTCAGGAAGACCTGTTTTTGTTTTTGCTGCAAGTGTGGTATGCAGTTTCTGCTCAAGGTCTGCCTTGGCAATTTCGACAATCTGGAATTTTGCATCCGGATGTGTAGCCTGATAGCGGCTGATTGCTTCCTGCATAATGGAAATGTTGAAATTTGGGTCCCAAGCCCAGATGGTAATTGGGGTTTCATCGCTGGTTGCTGTTTCAGTTGCCCCACCGGCAAACAGACAGGTCGCCATAACAAGGACCAGAAGCAGAGACAGTGCCTTTTTTTTCATAGAAAGCTCCTTTTTTGCTCATAGTGAATAACATGTGTAAATAGTTTCCACATGAAAGTAATTATAGCGTAAAGCCGAAAAGGGTATCTGTCAATGACTAATTTACTAAAATTTACTACATGTTATTTACAAATACATTACTAAATATAGTAAACTATGGGTAAAGAAAGAGAAATAGACTGTTTGTTATGGGTTTTCTTGCATTCACTATTTCATTTCACTATACTGGTAGGTAAAAATTGGTAAAAGTTAGGTTTGAGAAATGGCAACAATAAAAGATATCTCCAAACTTTCTGGGGTTTCTCCCTCCGCGGTCTCCCGAATTCTTAATCATGATTCTTCATTGAGCGTAAGCAATGAAACCAAAATAAAGGTCTTGGCTGCTGCCGAGGAACTGGAATATGTCACGATCAAAGAAAGGAAGAGGAATTCAGTCAAGGAAAAGCGTCTGACTATTGCCATTGTCGAGTGGTATTCGGAATCTGCTTTGATCGAAGACCCCTACTACCTGTACCTGGAGAAAATGGTAGAAAAGAAACTTGCCCAGGAGGATATCGATACCTTCAAGATTGTAAACATTGATGGAACCTATACTTCGGCAGTAAATGCCCAGGTAGACGGTCTGATTGCAATTGGCAGGTTCTCCCCGTCCCAGGTAACCCAGCTGACCTCGTTCTCTCCCTACATTGTATTCTTGGATTCCTCTCCTGACCCATCTCTGTATGATTCCTTGCTGATCAATACCGAACAGGGGATCACGTTGGCCATGAAACATCTTTTTGAGCTGGGCCACACAAAGATAGGTTTTGTCTGTGGACATGTAATCGATGATAACGGAGGGGAAGGCTTTGACCTGAGAAAGAAAGCCTACTATGCTTTCATGAAGGAGAACAACCTCTTTTCCCCCTCCCTCATTTTTGAAGGTGATCGGCTTTCCTATGAACAGGGTAGAATCCTTACAAAAAGGATTCTGGATGAGAAGGAAAGACCAACTGCTCTAGTTGTTGCCAATGATACGATGGCAACCGGAGTATTGTCCCTCCTGCAGGAATCGGGACTTTCCGTTCCTTCAGATATGAGCCTGGTTGGGTTCAATGATTTGCCATCGGTAAAATTCCTTGACCCACCCCTGACCAGTGTCCAGATTCCCATGCAACTGCTGGCTATGACTGCCGTAGACCTCCTTCGCCAGAGAATTACCGGTGATTATCCAGTCCCCCTGAAGATTTTCCTTCCGACGATGTTGAAGGTGAGAAAAAGCACTGCGATACCCCATAAATGACTTTTGATATATATTATTATAGGTAATTGTGAGAAAAGAGCTATCAAACAGCCTTGTATTGGCTTTTTGGATAGCTCTTTTTATTTTTCGCTGAATGTATTGATTATCATCCCGATATTGCCGTTGGCAATCTGGTCTTCGAGCGAATTGGAATTATTGAATTTGCCAATCCCCATACAATATTACTTGGCAATCATTGGCCCAGATTATGTAGAATGAACTTGGGTTTTCTTTTCCGAATGACGGCACATTGAAAGTTTTTTGCAACAGAGGAAAAAGATCCTTTTCTTTTCATTTGTAAGCATTGACAGCACATATGGGACTAATATTTTCCATTCGAGTGAAGACCTAACTTTGCAGAAGGGCTACCTGCAAAGTCTTGGATGGGTACCTCAGTGAAACCCAGGGAGAAAAGGAATATTTTTTAAAGTGTGTCAAATTGTACTTTACTGCCACAAGAATGTCCTCGTTGCAAAAAAAGGAGCGGACTTCACTTTTTGAAAGTTGAAATGGTCGAGAGTAACCGATTTTCCTAGTTGGTTGCCTGGTGCTTTTCATCCTTGTAATATTTCTGATAATCAGTGGGGGTGATTTTCACCTGATCCTTAAACAATCTGCAAAAATGATTGTAATCCTTGAACCCCAGTTTAAGCGCCACCTCTTTGGGGTGCTGCCCAGTTTCCAAGAGTAACTTTTCACTCTGCTCTATCCTGATTACGTTTACATACTCCCTGAAATTCTTTGCATTGGTTGCTTCAATTAGATTATACAGGCTTGTTTTTGAAATATTGCAGGAGGTAAGCACTTGTTCAACCAAAATCTTTTCGTTTGCATTTTCTGCAATGAAGGTCCTGATTTTGGCCTCTTCCTCAATACCGGCTTTTAGGTCTTTTACCGGGTTTTTTGCATTTTTTACTATCTCGGCAATATATTCTGCAAGTAATTCAAGTGAATACTGCACCTCGGGCACTTCGATTGTCGCTGGCCTGACAAATTGCTCATATAAGAACTTCGCCGTGAGTTTTCTCTGTTCTGGGGCCCCTTGCAACCAACTTTCCCGTTTCTCAATCCCTTTGTTGCCCCCAAGCGCAAAATGGGAGACGTTGATGGATCCGAAAACCTGGGCTTTGTTTGCAATCGGAATGACCAGTTCACATATCCCTGCGGGGCAATATCCCACAAAGGGTTTTCTGGCCTTACATCGTTCATAGAGCGGTTTGTTTTGGGCTAGGCAACGCTGATAGCCTTCACGGGTTTCTTTAATGAACATGCAGTATGGACTGGAGTGGGCGAGATAGGGCCGGAGAACTCTCTCGAGATTTTCATCAGTATAGATGAACCCTGAATAGTCCTTGATAGTAACATCAAGTGAATAGGTTGTCTTGAGGTGTTCGATGTAGGAGGTTATTTTTCTGTAACTTGACATGCTGTTTCCTTTAGGAGAATCGTCGTCGAAATTCAGCTGGAGGTATCCCGAGCAGGGAGGAAAATACCCTGCTATAATAGGATAAATCCTCAAAACCTACAATTTCTGAAATCTCGGCAATGGTCTTGTCCGAGGTAAGCAAATACGTTTTTGATACCTCGATTCTCAATTTGTTTATATAAGTGCTGATATTCATTCCCACTGCCTTGTTGAAATTCCTAGAGACGTAGGAAGTGCTGAAATTACAATACTGGGCAATATCCTCAATTCGAATTTTTTCGGTAAGGTGCATCTTGATATACGCCAAGGCATTCTGGAGGAATTGGTCTTCAATCTTGCTTTTGGGTTGGGAAATCAATTTTGCAGTATTTTCGGTTACGGTATATTGATTGCCAAGGTTTGCGAGGTAACAGGCAATGAATTCAAGGGAAAGCAAAATAGGTTCCATCTCAATATCTAATGGGATCTGCGGTTCGTTTTTGTATAAAACGGCAAGTTTCTCAAAATCCAATTCATTATATTTTTTACAAATCGCATGGAAATTTTTATTCCCGGGTGTGGATTCTGATGCATAGCAACCAAAGGTAATTGCACCGAGGACATTGTCTTTATCAATAATCGGAACGATATATTCAAACATTCCTGCATGGCAGAATCCCGAGAAAGTCTGCCGGGTCTCAGTACATTTTGCAAGCATTTTTGGTATCATATCTAGGCAGTCCCTCTGGCATTGTCTATTGCTTTTTACGTAGACGCAGTAGGGGGCATTGTGATTGGAAAAGAGACTGAGTGCGTTGAAGACTTCTTTGTTTTGACGAAAGAATCCTGTAAAGTCTTTTATGCAAATTGTTGCACTGTATCTATTAGACAATTCTGTGAGATAACATTGCAGGCTTTGCAGGGTAGTCAATTATTCAGCCTCCTCTTTATTTGGGAGCCTACCATGGCTTTCTTTGATTGTCAAACAAGATCTACTGGTAAAGAGGCAGAATGGTTATGTACTTCCAATAGACTGGTTAGCTGATTGCAATGAAAAACTGAACATATCTACAATTATATTTTTTTTCGCAATCTTCTTGTGCAATTGAATTATGAGCATTTATTTTAAAATAGTCTGCAAAATTTTCCATTGTTTTCTGCTGATTCCTACCGTACAGTTTCCACATAATGAAAAAAGAAACGGATTACGAGAAACATATCGTTGCAGATATAACCATAGTCGGGGGTGGACTATCAGGGGTTTGTGCCGCAATAGCGGCCGCCCGGAAGGGATGTACAGTCTCACTGGTCCATTCCCGTTCGGTTTTAGGTGGAAACAGCTCTAGCGAGATACGGGTATGGACCAGAGGGGCCACCGGGGGAGGAAACCTTTTTGCCGAGGAAATGGGCATACTGGGGGAACTTAAGCTTACCAACCAATATAGAAACCCCGAGGGAAACCCTATCCTTTGGGATGATATTCTTCTGGACGCAGTACTTACTGAAAAAAATATTTCACTGTTCCTCAACTCTTTTGTTTTCCAGGTAGAAAGCAAGGAAGGTCATGTTGCGTCGGTACATGCCCTCGAAATAAACTCGGAACGAGCATTTTGTTTCACGTCAGATTTTTTTATTGATGCTACTGGGGATGGTTTTATAGCTGCCTCGGCCGGCATGCCTTTCGTTGTTGGAAAAGAAAGCAAGGAAACCTATAATGAGGGTAAGGCCCCCGAAAAATTTGATCCAACAACCCAAGGCTGTACGATACTGATGAACATCCTTAAAAGAGATCACCCAGTTCCCTTTGTCGCACCGTCGTTTGCTTATTCTCTTTCAAAAATCGAACAGCTTCTCAATAATGGTGGACGTATCATATCTGAGAAATCAAACGGTTGTGATTTTTGGTGGGTCGAGTTCGGAGGCCAGCTCGATACAATCCAGGATATCGCTACAATTTCCCTTGAGTTGAAAAGGCTTTCCTATGGAATCTACAACTATATAAAGAATTCTGGGAAGTATGAGGCAGAAAATCTTGATTTAATTTGGATGGGTAACCTGCCGGGGAAACGGGAATCAAGAAGGTTTGTTACCGATTATGTGCTTACGGGTAACGATATCCTTGCAGGGACAAAATTTGAAGATGTTGCTTTCTATGGTGGGTGGTATATGGATTTCCATCCCTCCGAGGGTATCTACAGCAAGTCAGATTTCTGCACCCAGATACCGGTTCCTTTGTATGGCATACCTTTGCGTGTATTGTACGCTTCCTCTTTTGATAATCTCATGCTCTGCGGCCGAATCATCGGAGCTTCCCATACAGCTTTTTCGAGTACTCGCATCATGGATACCTGCGCCTTGTCAGGGCAATCTGCTGGGACGGCAGCTTCCGTACTTGTTTCCCGAAAGCTGAAAACCTGTAATCTGAGGAATTCCTCGGTGTATGGTGAGGTACAGGCTATCCTGGATGCCAATGATCTGTTGTTGCCAGGATATACCTCAAAGCCAATCGGCAATATTGCAGAATGCATACCTAGCAGTGTTGTTTCCTCTTGTCAGGGAAAAGAAAAGAATAAATTGGAACTTGCCGATGATTTTTTTCTGGCAATTCCCGTTACCCTGGCGAAGGAATCTTCAATTTTCGTCGAAGCCAGTGAGAGTGCAAAACTTTCTGTCGAAATCAGCTTCTCAATGCTTCCGAGCAGGAATTGCCAACCAGGGAGAATAACAATCGGGCAGCTATCCCTCAATTCTGGTAGGAACAAGGTTTCTCTGAAACCCTTTAGTGACGGTGAAGGATATCTGTTGTTGGTTATCCGCAGAACCTTGGGTGTTTCGGTTGTTACCTGTGACCAGGAGTTGCCTGGGGTACTCTGTGGCTATACCCAGCTGGCAACATATCAATTCCCTTTGCTAGAGATTGCTTCGTTTGAGACCTATGGAGCTTTAAACCTTTCCAATGGATATACCAGACCCTATGGGGGAGCAAATATCTGGCTGTCCGACCAAGAGGAAAAACCAAGTGTCAAACTGATTCTCACCTCAATGCAAACCGTATCTGCAGTGGAATTCTTTTTCGATTGTTCGCTAAGCCAGGAAATGGTAAGCAGCAGGGTTATGGATGTTGATGCACATCATAATATTCATCTCCGCAATGGGGTTAGTCCCTCTCTAGTCAGGGATTTTGAAATCTTTGCTGTGATTGGTGAATGCAATGTACTGCTTGGCCAAGTGCATGATAATTTTCAGCGTCATATTAAAGTGTCATTTGATCCAGTGATTACCCAATGTGTTTTCGTTCGGTTCTTGAGGACTTTCGGTGCTAAAAACACTGGTGTCTATGAAATACGAGTTCATTAAAAAGGAGTAGGACAATGAAAAAGTTTGTTGTCGTGTTGTCAATTTTGGCAATGGTGGTTTCTTCGGCCTTTGCAGCTGGTTCTTCAGAGAAAACAGTTGAGCAGGACGGAATGGTTTTTTCCAACTGGTCAGGTTCGGAAAAAGCATCTTCAGAGATTTTTACCTGGATGATAGATTCTTTCAATCAGAAAAGTGCACCAGAAAATAAAATCGAACAAATTAACTGGCCTTGGGGCGAGACAGAGTCTCAGCTTGCTATTCGTGCACAGGGAAATGAACCCTATGATGTTGCCCAGATAGATATCAGGATGCTTCCCGCTTTGGCTGAAGCCGGCGTGCTTGCCGACCTTACCAAGGTGTTCGGATCTTCATATTTTACGGACAATTTCTCAGAAGGTTCGATTTCTGTCGGAAATTACAAAGGAACCCAGTACGGAGTACCTTGGACTGTTGCACCTATGGCGTTGATTTCCAATCCCAAGATTCTTTCAGATTCCGGGGTTGATTTCGAAATTGTTACGATTGCTGATTTCGAGAAAGCTTGTGCCATGGTAAAGGAAAACCATCCTGCAAACAAAGATGCCGATTTGTCGAATGATATTATTCCTTATGCCGCAATGACAAAGGATTCTGGAACTGCTGCCCCTGATTTGATGGTCTGGCTTTGGACCTTTGGTGCCAATGTTTATGACAGTGATGGAAATTGTACCCTAAATAGTGAAAAAGCAGTTTCTGCACTCACTTGGTTCGAGAATCTGATGGAAAAAGGGTATATTCAGAAAGCCGTTTCCCGCGGCGATGCCAGGACTCTTTTTAAGGAAGGCCGTGTAGCGTTCTATGATGATGCCTTGATGAGCAAAGGTGCCATTACCAATGATGCTTTTGGTGATATCTCAACCTATGCCTTTCCAAAGGTCCATCCGGTCCTGAACAAAGGGGACAAGCCACAGGCCAGTGGGTGGGGCCATTTGCTGGTCATTATCGACCGCAGTCCAAAAAAGGCTGAGGCCAAGGCTTTCATTGAACACCTGATAAGCGAAGAAGTTGCACTCAAGTATTTTAAGGAGAATGGGATGCTTCCTTCCAGAAAAGCAGTCCTTTCCAATACTGCGGTTACTTCAGACTACTGGTCAAATGCCTGGACACCTGTCCTTGCAGGTGGAAGACTGGCAGAGACTGCAGGTCCCCAGTATGCAGCGGCTAATGGAGTAATATTGGAGGAACTGCAATCAATGCTTTCCGGGACAAAGACTCCGAAACAGGCTGCCGATGCTATGTGTTCCAGAATTACCAGTCTATAATATGTAGGAAGTCCTGCCTTCTACGAGAAGGCAGGGCCCCTTTCAGAATAAAGGAAATACCATGAACCGATCGTCAAGAGACCAAGCATTAATGGGATGGGTGTTAATTCTCCCTGCTTTGGCTATCTTTCTGCTTATGATTTTCTATCCCTTCGTAAATTCGATCCTCATTAGTTTTACCAATAGGAACCTCATCTACCCGAACTATAAGTTCATTGGACTTGAAAATTATCGGAAACTATTTTCCGATCCAAATACCCTGCAGTTGATTCTGACTACTGTCACGTTTGTCTTCTTCTCGACCCTTGCTCCTTTTTGCATTGGTCTGGTCTGGGCTTTGCTGATGAACCAGAAATTCAAAGGCTCTGAGTTTCTTCGCGGTTTTGCATTAGTCAACTGGATTATCCCCGGAATTGCCATCGGTTTCTTATGGAGCTGGATATTCAATGGGGATTATGGAATATTGAATGCCTTGTTGGCAAAGCTTGGCATAATTGAAAAAAATGTAATCTGGCTAGGGGGGAAGCAAACCTCCATGCTTGCCGTTGTGCTGGCTAGGACCTGGCAGATGTTTCCCTGGTACATGGCCTTTATTATGGGAGGCTTGCAGGGGGTTTCAAAAGAACAATGTGAAGCTTCCCGGATAGATGGTGCCAATAATCTCCAGATGTTCGTACACGTAATCATCCCTGCGATTAAACCGGTACTGACCCTCATTCTTATTTTGGGAACTATCGGCAATCTGCAGCACTTTGATTTGATCAATGTCATGACAGGTGGCGGCCCGGAACGGGCAACCTCAACGTTTGCAACCGAGGTGTACAAGAAAGCGTTCAAGGAGTACAGCCTAGGGCGTGCGGCATCTCTCGGGGTTGTCTGGGCTGTGGCTTTGAGTATATTCAGCGGTTTTTATCTTAAACGCATCAAGGAGGACTAGGATGTTTCAGAAAACAGTTGGTTTTAAAATATTTTTCTGGGTCTTTCTTGTGATGATTGGATTTTTTGCCTTTTTCCCTCAATTGTGGATGATATCGACATCACTTAAACCAGAGAGCGAAATGTTTACCTTTTCTTTTTTCAGATACTTTGATACTGGCAATATCCTCAGGGTTTTATCTGATACTACTTTTCTGCGGTATCTGAGAAACGGCATCGTGGTTGCCGTAGCTTCCTCGTTCTGTTCTACCGTAGTGTCTGTTTTTGCAGGGTATAGCTTCTCCAAGTTTAGGTACAAGGGGCGAAAATCAGTCATGGCCTTGATTATGATAAGCCAGGCTTTTCCCCAGGGATTGTTATTGCTCAGCCTATATCCAATGATGCAGAAAATCGGAATGTTGGATAAACTCCCTGCGATCATCTTAGCCTATGTAGCATTGACTCTCCCTGTTGGAACCTGGACGCTGAAAGCCTATTTCGACCAAGTGCCTGCCTCGCTTTTGGAGGCTGCCCGGGTAGATGGGTCCTCAGAGTGGAGGACAATGTTTCAGATAATCATTCCATTAGCAATCCCAGGTATGATGACTATTGCCATTTATAGTTTTGTCTGGGCTTGGAATGACTTGCTCTATGCGCTCACCCTAATTTCCTCCACCGCAAACCGTACATTGGCCAGTGGAATGATTTTTACCTTCACAGGTGAAGGAGGGAACGATTGGATAGGTATGATGGCAGCTTCGGTTGTAGCCTCGATTCCCGTTGCGGTTATGTTCGTGTTTCTTCAGCGATATTTTATCGCCGGTCTGACAGCAGGGGCTGTAAAAGGTTGATATGAAAAACAATTCTGTGCTTGTTCCCGTTGGAAGTTTTGAAGAATATGGGGGCTGGGTTCTCGATACACAGTTTGTTCAGATCATGGGGTGTCCCTATCTGTTGGCACATGGTCTGGGAAAACCTGTTGAGGATGCCCGTACAATTGTGCATTTTCCCCAAAACGGGACATTCTACTTGAAGGTCTATACATCGAATTGGGTATCCCCTTGGAAAAAGGAACATCATCCCGGAACTTTTTGTGTCGGGATTGGCAATAGGGTAGTCCCAAGGGAATTCGGGACACATGAGGGGCTTTGGGACTGGGAAGACGGGGGAAGCATCGCGATTAACCATAATACTGTCGAGATATCCCTGCATGACCTTACAGGATTTGAAGGTCGGTGTGGCTTCCTGTTCTTCTCAACTGATTCTGAATTCGTTCCTCCTAGGGAACCAAAGGAATTGTTTGCATTCTATCAAGATATGATGGGACTCAAACAGGAATCTGTCATTGCGAACTATGATATGGTTGTTGTCGGTGGCGGTATCGCGGGTATGTGTGCCGCACTTTCCTCTGCCCGCCAAGGCTTGAAGACTGCCCTTGTACAGGACCGGAAGGTGTATGGGGGGAACAATAGCTCCGAGGTTAGGGTCTGGCTCGGAGGTCTGACCAATCTGGAACCATTTTTCGGGGTGGGTAATATAGTTGGTGAGTTCGAACAGGAACGAATTGGCCATTATGGGGATGAAAACCAACCGGAGCTATATGAAGATGAAAAAAAACGGGCAATTTTGGAACGGGAGGAAAACCTTTCCCTCTTCTCCGCTACGATTCTGATGGACAGCCTGGTCAAAGAACATTGTATCAAGTCGATTGTCCTTTGGGATTATACAATAGATAGTGTATTTGTCTTGGAATCTAAGCTTTTCTGCGATTGTACAGGCGACGGAAATCTTGGGGCTGGGAGCGGAGCCGACTTTGAGGTGAGCACCAACGGCCATATGGGCATGACCAATATCTGGTATGTTGAGAAAACACAGAGCGAAGAAGCCTTTCCTCCCTGTCCCTGGGCAGTCGACCTTTCCAAGGTGGATTTCCCTGGTCGATCTGATGTCAAAGATGTCTATGACAATACTCGGGAAATGTCTCTCGGCTGTTGGTTCTGGGAGAGCGGATGCGAACATGACCCTATAGCATATGCAGAATATGCCAGGGACATGAATTTTAGGGCGATGTATGGGGCTTGGGATTGTTTGAGAAACCATGACCGGGATTATGGTGGTTACAGGTTGGGTTTTTCTGCCTATATCGGGGGCAAACGGGAATCGAGGCGATTGCTCGGCGATGTTATCCTTACGAAAGCAGAAGTCATTGCCCAGAGGGGCTATGATGATGGCTGTGTTCCGTCTACCTGGAATTTTGATGTCCATTATCCAGATCGTAGGTTTTATGCAGCATTCCATGAAGGCGATGGGTTCCTGACAAAAGATTATCGGGATCGGTATAAAATCCCCTTTTTCATTCCCTACCGATGCCTGTATTCCAGGAATATTGAGAACCTTTTCATGGCAGGGCGAAATATTTCGGTTACCCACGATGCCTTGGGTGCTGCAAGGGTGATGAGAACCTGCGGTATGATGGGCGAAGTAGTTGGGTTTGCTGCCAAAATCTGTAAAGAACAGGAAACTGTACCGCGTGGTGTCTATGAAAGGTATCTTAACATATTGCTTTCCCGTTTACAGTCATTGGAAAATCATGAGACACCCAAACCTAGCCTTGAGAAGCAAATGCATAACGACCAGTGAAAGTTGGTGTTGAAACAGAATCAATTTTTTCCCGGGTACATGAAATTACCTTACCTATAGTATAGGATACTATCGTTTAGGGAATTTCTAGATGTATGCAATCGATAGGGGGCTAATCTGGTAATTTGTTGCTAAAGAAGAAGTCTTAACGCAATACTTCTTCGGGAAGCGGACAAAAAGAACTTTCTTATGAATAATTATCTTCGCCGCAGATTCTTGTTTCTCCCTGTATTCATTCGCTTTTTCTGCTATTTAATAAATACGGCCTCATTCCCAAAAGAAAAGTTTCCTTCTGCTGCCAGCGCAAAGTGCAATTTGGCAATCCCCAGATCGATAGGATCAGTAGTCCTAGTTCCTGGAACCGAGGCTGTTACCCCGGTCTCGGAGTAATGGAAACGGACACGCTGGCTATTTATTGCCGAGGGGGCTTTCTGTACAGCCTTCATCCCTGAAATGAACCATTGAGGCACCTCACTCTCGGCTGTATATAGCTTTTCCAGGGGAATGGATTTTCTTCTTATGGTACGGTACACGAATTTTTCCTTCAGGGTCTGTTCTGGCGGAACATTGCCTATGGAAAGTATAGAAACTAGCTCTTCATCGTTTTCAAGGGGGAAAAGGTCGCTTTTCTTATCGTAGGTTCCTGCAATCCAGCAGGACCCCAATTCCAAGGCAGTTGCTTCCAGTACCAAAAGCTCCCCATAATACCCGATACGCTCGAACAAATCAGAAGTTGAGCGTGAGCCTTTCAATATAATTATCGATTCGACATTTTTAAACATACCGTAGCTTTTCAAAGCAGTAAAGGCCTTGCCTCCATTCTCGAGCCAGGCCAACGACAAACCACCTTCCATGTTGAATTTCTGGATTTTTTTCTGAAGATATGCAATTTTTGCGGGAGCGATCGGTTCTGTCGTGTAGGAGCGTCTCGATTTACGGGTTTCGATTGCAGAAAGAAAGTCTGTTTGGTTGTTCATGAAATTCCTTTGTGCCCGGTGTTCGAAAAAAACCGGAATATCACTTTGTTACACTTGCTTATTCTTTGCTGTCTAAAGCAATAGAATGTATATTTTCTTCTGGACCCTTACAGTTATTGTACGGTAGTTCCAGATTCTGTCAATCTAGAGACCGGTAGTTTCTCTTCCTTGGCTCTGGGACTTCCTTCCTTGAGCAATCTAGGTCCGAAAAAACGTATGCCAAAAAGACCCAAAGGGGCTGTCATTAGGATGGAGACCACTGCAATTGCCAGAATTTGTTGTCCCTCTGCTAGACCATAGCTGAGGGCAACCCCTCCAAGGGCTGCCTGTACCGTTGCTTTGGGGATATAGGCTATCATGCAGAAGAGCCGTTGTTTCCAATTCAAGGTGGAAAAGCTTGTAGCGAGCAGTACCCCAAGGGACCTGAAAACCAATCCCAATAAAATGACAGCGGCACTTTTCAACCCCGCCTGAGACACCGTGGTGATATCAACAGAATATCCGATAATGACAAAGAGCGTGATTTCTGCAAAGATCCATATCTTTGAAAGCTTTGCTGACAATTCATGGGCAGCCGGCTCAAATTTCTCAAGCAAGATAAAACCTATGGTCATCAAACCCACTAAGGCTGCAAAGTGGAAGGTGTCGCCAACCTGTACGAGAAAAGATCCGCAA